>CATKXR010000077.1 GCA_949840805.1 uncultured Lachnospiraceae bacterium
CCGGTTCCGTTTATGTCCCTGACCCGGATTGTCACCTTGGCCTTCCTGGTGTGCCAGCCGTCCGGGGAGAGAATGGAAATGGTGAATTTAGGGGCTGCCGGTTCCTGGCCGGTACATTTTGTCCGGTCATTTTTACAGAGAGGACAGTCCGTATTTACCGCACCGGCGGCGCATTTCTCTTTACAAACGCATTTCTCCGGTTCGGCGGACGGCGCTGACGGTTTCTCTGATTCTGACGGCTGTTCCGATTCTGACGGTTTCTCTGATTCTGGCGTTTTCCCGGTTTCTGACGGCTGTTCCGGCTCCGAAGGTGTTCCCGTTTCCGAAGGCTGTTCCGGCTCCCTGCCAGTACACTGTGTCCGGTCAGTCTGGCAAAGGGCGCACTCCGGGTTGATGAAATCCTCCCGGCATTTTTCAGCGCAGGAGCAGGCTGAGGGCGGTTCCACAGCCGTGGCAATACACAGATCCATGTCAGCGGCGCAGGCCGGGCACTGGATATTGTGGCTGTCCTTGGTACAGAGCTTCTCACAAAAGCAGGGCGGATTTTGTTGCGCCGTTTCCTCCGCCTCCGCCTGCCCTATGCAGCTTTCGGCGTTCTCCCGGCAAACCGGGCACTCCTGGTTGAGCGCCTCCGCCGTGCATAAGCTGTCACAGACACAGCCCCCGGCGCTGTCTTCGGAAACCGTATTTTCCGCCGCCATGCCAAGAAGCGGCACGGCGAAAAGAAAGACAGACAACAGCAGGCAGACGGTTTTGGTGAGCTTCTTATTCCATTTTCTGTTCCAGTCCATCACTTTCATTCCCCTCCCTTTCCATGAAAATAGGCGCCCCGGCTTTTGAGCCACGGAACGCCTTGATAAACGCCGCCAGTTCCTCCGGGGCTACGCTAAGCCCACGAACCATGCCGACGATCTCCACGTTTTCCAGTTCTGTTTTCTGTTGTTCCAGTTCCCGAAGCCGGGTCTGCTGGACAGAGATTTTCTCCTTTGTCCGGTCAATCTCTGTCAGGACTTTCTGAAGTTTGTTATTCAAATCGTAGATCCTCCTTTTGCCGTTTTCTTTTCCCGATCTCCCCGCTGCCGGGGCGTTACGTTTCCGCCAGTCCGGGTCATAATCATCAAAATCCCCAATGGCCCAGAACAGGTGCTTGTTGTTCACCCACCGCTGGAGCTGCCTGGTAATCGGTGGGGCGGTTGCCTTTTCATAGATCATCACGTAAGGGTCGTACCCCATGTCCCGCAGGGTGTAGATCCGGTATAAATCCTGCTCATGGCTGCTCCCGTAGTTGGTCAGCACGTAAACCCGGCGCTTCCGGCAGTCTTTCACGGCGGTCATTTCCGCAAACCTCCTAAAATACGGGGTCAAATCGTCCTCTGGGTTGTCCCAAGCGAAATGCAGCATTTTCGTCTTAACCCGGTTGAGCAGGGCCGCTTTCTCCGGGGTCACAAGCCGTATGTCCAGCCCCTGGGTAAAGTCCACCGTGGCCTGGCTGTCCGCAAGCTGGGAGAGGAGCCGTTCCCAGTCCGGGCAGGCCAGGAGATTGGCGTCCAATAACTTGATTTCCTTCTGCCCACGCCAGAACTCTGAAAGGTCAGCCACGGCAACGCTTCTTAACCCCTCCTTTTTCCCAACGATACAGAATCCGCACCCACGGGTGCAGCCCCGTGACAAAAAGCCGTAGGCGGTGTGGACAAACTGGGGATAGAGGCTGTAATCCGGGCAGGTATGCTCCACCTCCTCCGGCAGCCGGTTGTCCAGGCCGTAGCCCGTGCCTCCCCGCACAATGCGGTCGGCGTGGATAATCCCCGTGAAATCCTTAGAGTAACTGTCCGTAAAAACCCGGCTCATGTAAACCAGGTCATAACGCCTGCCTTCCTTGTGCCATTCCACGGTATCCCCCCGGCTCTTGTGGTAGGCAGAAAGTTTCATCAGGCACAGGTTAGGCCAGCGGTGGCCGTCCACATCAATCAATCCGATCCTCAATCCTTCCTCCTTTCTTTTCTGCGGTAGCCCACATTTCCCTCACTTAAGCCTGCCCATGGCGTAGTAATGCCCAGACCAGTACGGGCTGTCCGTGCGGGCGTATTGGATTGGCGATCCACAGTGAATCATACGGTTTTCCCCCACATAGATCCCTACATGGCTCACCGGCCCAGGAGAGTTGTACGTGCCCGTAAAGAAGATAATGTCCCCCGGCCTGGCCTCGGATTTCGGGATATGGGCGCACTGGTTATAAATGCCCTGGGCCGTGGTGCGTGGCAGGTTATGGACGCCGCTGTGGGTGTAGACGTAGCACACGAAGCCGCTGCAATCAAAGCTGGTGCTTGGGCTGGAGCCTCCCCAGACGTAGGGGAATCCCAGGTATTGCTCCGCTTCCCGGATAAGGGCGGCGAACTCCGGGTCAGCCAGCGCCTCCCCCGGAATGTCATAATCCTCCCCGGCGCTTTCATTGGCGTAAATGTCACTCCCAAACAGTTCCGGCTTGTTGCCTTTTAAGGAGAGGATTGCCGTGTACCGTTCCTTTTGTTCCGCTGTCAGTTCCCCAAGGGCTACCATGCCTGTTCCCTTGTTCCGCAGGGTGACATAGAGGATTTGGTACTCATATTCCTCCTCGTCCTCCCAGGTGTCCCCGGTTTCCGGGTCGGTGTGGGTGACGGTGCGTGTCCGGATCTCCGTTACCTCACGGGTAGTAAGGCTGTATTGCAGATCAAAAAGCCTCCGTAATTCCGTCCCCACCTGGCCAGGGGTAAAAGCGTCATACCTGGCTGTCAGGTAGGAGATCAGCTCATTGGGGTTGTGACCGATACTGTCCACGTCATAGCGGTACTCGTCAAAGCCGGGGTAAGCGCCCTCAATGCCCGCCAACTGGTTTTGTAAACCGGTTTCCAGGGCGGCAAAATCCGCCTCCGTCTGGATAATATCAGGGTCTTCGGACGTGTAGGACGTGCCCAGGGCGGCGCTTATGGCTCCCTCCATCATCATGGAGCAGGAGGAAAGGGAGGAACCCACCATAACAAGCAGGGCCGCCCCAAGGCCAACGATCACCAGGCCGCCCTTGTGCTTTTTTGCGATGTTGAAGGCCGCCCGCCCTATGGAGCCGGCGATGTCCTTCGCTTTCCCGGCAGTGGACACGCCCTGCTTCCCGGCCTTTTTCGCTTTTCGGTAATCTTTGGCGTACTGCCGCTTGATTTTCTGTTTCTGGACAAACCCCTTGACCCCTCTTTGCCGCAATTCCGGGTTGTCCCGGAGGGCGGCACGGTAAGCGGCGCTGACATTGGCTTTATCCGCCTTCATTTCCAGCTTCTCCCCCCGTCTATAAGGGGCATTCTGGTGATAATTTCGCGCCTTGTGGGCAGCAAGGGCGGCGGTTCCCTCCCCGGCCAGTTCCGTCCGGTGGGCGGCCTTGGTTCCCACGTTTTCCTCCTCCGCCTGGTAGACTTTGGCGTGAAGGCTGGCGCTTGCGCTCTGGGCCATGCGTCTGGCCGCCTTTTTGGGCAGGGCCTCCTTCCCCCGACCTTCTTTGACTTCCTCAAACCGGAGTGCGTGCCTCAGTTTGCTTTTTTCCGGGTCAAGTTCCTTTTTCAGCCGCAGCTTTTTCTTTTTGGGGATTTTCTTTTTTGCCCGTTCCAGCTTGGTTCCCAGGACTTCCGCCTTATGCTGGGCACGGGCCGCCCGTTCCTCCGGGCTGAATCGGAGCCGTTTGCTGCGCTCCACATTGTCTGTGTCATAGATGTTCTCCTTCCGTTTCATGGCAGCCCCCTTACTCCGCCAGATCGGCGGGCTTGGTGGTCATGACCTGGTACAGCTTGGTGTCCGTGGGGAACTTGTCAATAAAAGGAATGATCTTGTCCCCGAAGAACAGAAGTCCTTCCCCGGCCCCGCTGTTGGTGATGTGGGTCAGCTCCTGGGGCGAGATCCCCAGCCTCTGGGCAAGGATATTCCGGTCGCTGGCCGCCTGGTTCAGCATTAAAATAAAATCGCTGTTTTCCAGGATATTCTCGATCTCAGGGCTGTCCAGAAGGTCTTTCACGTTCTGGGTTAAGGCGGTGGGGATACCGTTCCACTTGCGGAAACGCTTGTAAATCTCCGCTGTGTAGGCCGCTGTCTGGGGTTCCTTTAATAAAAGGTGGAACTCGTCCAAGTAGATCCGGGTGGTTTTCCCGGCGTAGCGGTTGACTGTGGTACGCTGCCAGATGTTATTCTGCACCGTCAGCATACCCGGCTTTTTCAAGTTCTGCCCCAGGGCGCTGATGTCATAACAGACCACCCGGTTGTTGATATTCACGTTTGTTCGGTGGTTTAAATAGGAAAGGGAGCCGGACACATATAATTCCAGGGCCGTGGCCAGTTCCTGGGCCTGGCCTTCCTCCTGGGAGCGCAGGCACTGGTACAGATCCCCAAGCACCGGCATAGCCTCCGGCCTGGGGTTTTTTAAATACTCCCGGTAAATCTTGGGGATACACCGGTCAATCACCGATTTCTCTATGGGCTTTAACCCGCCATGGGAGGCGGATAAGATCAGCTCACAGAACGACATGATAAAATCCGCTTTCATCAGCAGCGGGTTTTCCCCGATATCCACGGATAAGTCCACGTCCAGGGGGTTGATGTAATCGTCACTGTCCGGGGCCAGCCGGACAATCTGGCCGGAAAGCTGCCGGCAGAGGGAAAGGTACTCATGCTCCGGGTCTAAGAACAGCAGGTCGTCACTGGTGTGCAGGTACACGTCCGTTGCCTCCCGCTTGCAGCTGAAGGACTTGCCGGAGCCAGGGGTTCCAAGCACCACCCCGTTGGGGCATTTCAGCCGTTTCCGGTCGGCTAAAATCATGCGTCCCGTGGTGGCGTTTAACCCATAGTAAACCCCGCCTTTCTGGAACACCTCGCAGGCCCTGAAGGGCAGGAAAATAGCCGTGCCGCTGGTGGTCAGCCCCCGCTGGATCTCCACCTGGTTAATCCCGATAGGGAGGGCGGAGAGAAAGCCCTGCTCCTGCTGGTAGTCCAGACGGATTAAATCACAGTTCTGGGTATTGGTGATCCCCTCCGCCGAGTACACCAGGTTTTCCAGCTTCTGGCGGCTGGCGGCCATGTGGACAATGAGGATTGTCACCATAAACATCTTCTCATCATGGTTCTGTAAATCCTCCAAAAGTTTCTGGGCCTCCTTGCCAAAGGTCACAAGGTCAGGGGGCAGGATATCCATGTCAAACCCGGAGCGCACGGCCCGTTTCTGCTCATCAATCTTGGCCTTGTCCAGATCGCTCAGTTTCCGCTTCACCGCTTTTAAGGCGGCGTTCTGGTCAAGGGCCTTGGCGTGGATACTGACGATCTGGCTGCCCTCCAGTTCTAACACGCTGTTAAGCAGGGTGTCATATAACTTGGTGGCCCGTATCTGCAAAAAGGAAACAGCGCCGAAGGAAGCGCCGGTGCGGAAGTACCGCCTGTCCTTAAAAAAGAAGGAGCTGGGGGCGATATAGTCCTTGCTGGAAAGGCCGGTATCGTTTAAGGAATCCCAGTTAAACCGGAACTTCTTTCGTTCCTCCAGGTGCAGGCATTTATGGAGCAGGGCCAGCCGTTCATACCCGTCCATGGGGTGGGCCGTCACCATAAGGGCACGGAAATGGGCCACCACGTCACTGTCAATCTGCCCCAGCCGGGAACGTGCCTGCTTTACGCTGTCCGCCTCAATGGTATAGGTCAGGCAGATCCGGCGCTCATACCGGCTTTTGGATACCTGCTCCACCAGCATACCGCTGTACTCCCTGCGGATCTCGTCAAAGGGGTCGCCCTGGGGAGCGATTGCCAACATCTGCCGGTATTCCGCCATGTCCGCCGGGCAGCAGACCACGGATAACTCAAAGCCCACGGAGGGGCCGAAGTAATTGACCAGCTTGCAGTAAAGCTCAAAGAGAACCGCTTTCTCATCGTCAGAAGCCTCGGCGTAATTGATGTCCTCGCACATGACGCTTTTACTGAAAAGCCGGCTGGTGATACGGCAGACGCCGTCCCGGTACATCTCCTCATAGGGAATGGTCTGCTGGGCGGTGCGGGCGATTTTGCCTTCCCGCTTCGCCCGCCTCACGGCCTTTTCCACCCGCCTTTTGTCGGCGGGGGAGAGCCTGGTTCCGGGGCGGATTATAAGATGTTCCCAGCCCACGGCGTTTGTCTTTTGTGGTCTTGTTCGGAATGGAAACAAGCTGCTTTACCTCCTTTTCGTAGTGTTCCTGCCGTTCCAGGGCGGCAAGGCGGTTGTTGGTCTGGTACGGCCTGACCGCCGGGGCCAGGAACCGGACACGAATGATATTCTTTAAAATCTTTTCCAGGGGCTGCCCGTTCTTCTCATACAGCCCCAGCAGCATGAAAGGCGAGGCCAGGGCGATCAGAAGGAGCAGGGCGGCGTCATTCCCCAGAGCGTGCCGGGTCAGAAAATATCCCCCGGCCCCCAGAAGGCCGCCCAGGGAAAAGCAGACGATCTGCCGCCTGGTAAGGCCGAAGGCCACCTTGTCCTTCACCTCGGTCAAGTCCTTGGTAATGGTCACGTAAGCCATAGAAATCCTCCTTTCTTTATGCGGGCGTTCCGTCTAATGGGCGTTCAGGATACCCTTGGCCACGGAGCCGGTCTTAAATAGACTGAAACACAGAAGCACCGTGTAGGCGGCGCAGCTCCAGAGGGCTGCCTGCAGATCGCCTCCCAGGGTGAGGGCGTTGACCAGCACGGCGTAAATGCCCACGCAGACCATGATGAAAAACCCCTGAAGTCCCAGGGCGGCCAGGCCCCGCACGTAGTTCGTGCCGATGTTCCCCCATTCCCGGTTCATAAAGGTGGCGAAGGGAAGGGGGCCGACACTGGCGTAAAGATAAATCTCAATCATGCGTCCGTACAAAATGACCGTGATTACAAGCCCCATGACTTTCATGGCGAAGGTCATGACCCAGGTTTCCAGCATGAGGGCGAACAGCTCCCCCAGTTCCATGGCCTCCAGCTGGGTGGTGATGTTCGTTAAGGCGGAGGTGATGTCAATGCTGGCGCTGGTGTTGATGACCCCGGCGCTCCTCTGCACCATGGTCTGGGCCACCTGAAAAATGGCGATGATAAAATCAAAGGTATGGTTCACGATGATTGCCGCCGCCGCTGACTTGAACGCCCACTTAAAAAACATAAAGGTGTCAATGTCATGGAGGTTGTTCTTGTCAATAATCATGGAGATCAACTCATACGTCAGCACAGCGGCGATCACAAGCCCCGCTATGGGGACGACCACGTTCCGGGAGAGGGAGAGAATGATTGAGAAGACGCCGGAGTTCCAGGTTTCCGGCGTCTTTCCCACTTCCGAAGCGATTGTGGCCACTTTGCTGTTGACATCGTGAAACATATCCGACAAGTTGCCGGTGACAGCCCCGACCAGGAAATCCCTGATCCACTGCTCAATGGCGTCAATGATACTCTGCATAGGCCACTACCTTCCCCTTAGATCGTGATCAGGGTGGACAGCATGGGAACCACCTTGAGGCCCAGGAGCATGATCCCTCCGCCGGCCATTAATTGTTTAACGCCCTGGCTCTTGCTGGCAGGGTTGTCCGACCCGTACCCTTCCATGAGGTTGATCACACCCCACACCCCAACGCCGCCTCCCAGGGCCACGACTAAGGTTGACATTGTTGAAACAGCTGTAGTAAAGAAACCCATATATTTTCCTCCTGTTTTTGAAAATGTGTTGTCTGCCGGTTATCTGTGACTGGTTTTTGGCGGCCTGCGCCTCAGCGCTTTTGGGGTCGGCCCTCACCGGCGGGCGGAGGTGCTTTTTCACCCGCACCATGGTTTTGCCAAAGTCCGGGCGCTCCGCTGTCCCTGCCGGGTATCCACAAATCCGGGGCGGGTAATCCTTTTCAACCCCCATATTCAGCGCCTCCACGATTGTTTCAAGCGTCCTGACCGCTTCATTGAAAAATTCCATAACAGCCTCCTTCTGGTTGCTTTCTCCGGTATCCGCCGTATTGGGGCAAAAAGAAAAAGGCCCCACCGATTTTGAAAACCCATAGCGGGTATCCTGTCGGTGGAGCCTTTACCCAGCCGTTTCCGGCGGCAGTTCTCCCAACTCATAAAGTTCATATTCCTCCTCCGGCTTTACCTTCAGCCGGTGTTCCAGGTAAGCCTTCACGTTGAAAGCGTACTTGGGGTTGGCGTCCGCCGTGTATTTGTACTGGGGGTGGCGGGTAAGGTCGTATTTTTTCGAGTAGAAGGGGCGCACCCCCTGCACCTGGACAATACAGCGGCTGGAAGGCATGACCGCCAGCTCGTCCACGCTCATCAGCTCTTTTCCCAGACGCTGGTAGTTTAATCCATAGGTGCGCTGCGCCCCACGGGAATCGCTCTCGTTCATGGTGTCAATGGTTTCCTTCCCTAAAAGGCCGGACACCATCTTTAAGCTGCTTTCCTCCTTCCCGCCTAAAAACAGCATGGTAGAGCAGCACCCGGCCACGGTTTCGGCGTTGTCCTTGTACATTCCCTTTAACTGGCTGAAGGTCTGCAACACGATGTGGGCCGAGATGTTCCTTGACCGGATCACCGACACCAAATGCTCCCAGTTGGGAATCTTCTGGTTGGCGAACTCGTCAAACAGGCAGGTCACATGGACGGGGAGCCTGCCATGGTAAACCTTCAAGGCCCGGTCGCAGAGGACGTTAAACATCTGGGAGTACATCATGGCCGAGAGGAAGTTAAAGGTCGGGTCAGTGTCCGACACCACCGCAAAGAGGGCGGTCTTTTCGTCCCCCAGCCTCTCAAGCCCCAGTTCGTCATAGGCCATCATTTCCCGGACGGCGGCGATGTCAAAGGGGGCAAGCCTGGCTCCGCAGGAAATTAAAATACTTTTTAAAGTCTTGCCGGCGGCCATCTTAAATTTTTTATACTGCCGTACCGCGAAGTGGTTCGGGTCACGCTGCTCCAGCTGCTCAAAGAGAAGGTCAACCGCTGACTTGAAATTCTCATCGTCCTCCCGACACTCGCAGGCGTTGATCATGTCCAGCAGGGTGTTCATGTTCTTTTCCTCCGCCGGGGCCTCATAGTAAATGTAGGCGATCAGCGCCTGGTAGAGCAGGGCCTCCGCCTTCTGCCAGAAATCATCGCCACCCTTGGCCTCCCCCTGGGTGTTGGTCATAATCACCGTCACCAGGGTGAGAATATCCGTTTCCCCGTGGAGGTAAACGAAGGGGTTGTAGTGCATGGAGCAGGAGAAATCAATGCTGTTTAGGATTTTGATCCGATACCCTCCCCGCACCAGCGCATGGCCCACCTCCTCGACCACCGTACCTTTCGGGTCAGAACAGACGAAAGAGGCATTCATCTGGAGCAGGTTGGGCTTGATGTGGTAGCGGGTCTTGCCGCTGCCGGAGCCGCCGATGACCAGCACGTTTAAGTTGACGTTCCTCTTTTCCGGGTCAGCGATCTTGCCCAGGGTCAGACGCTCCGTGTCGGACAGGAGAATATTCTGGGAAAAGTCCGGGTCGATGAATGGCTCAATGTCCTTTGCCGTCCCCCAGCGGGCCGTTCCATACTCAGCGCCACGCCGAAACTTCCGGGCGTTCTTGCCTTTCTGGTAGACAATAAACCACAAAAGAGCGCCGCAAGAAGCTCCCACCAGCAGATCAAAAGGGTGGAGGCTTGGAAGCGGGTTCGCAAACGCCGGGCCGATTGTCAGGAAAGCCCCAAAAACCCGATCCAGCACGTCACCGCCGGAGGCCATGCGGTATGCCTGGCCCAGTTTGGTGGCCATTAACCCCATAAAGAGATAGGGGAAAGCGGCCTTTAACAGCTTGGCTTTGTTAATCTTTTTGAGTTTCATTATCTGTCCACCTCCTGATGTTTGTTCCGGGAGAGGGACTTGGCCATGTTTTTGACCACCTCCTGCAATTTGACAAGCTGCTTGCGGATAGAGGGCTTTTCCCTGGACTTATCCTTAACCACCCTGCCCGAATACTCCCGGAAGGCCGCCGTCAAAGCGTCAGCGTCCCGGCTCTTGAAAAAGACAAGATACCGGGGAGGTTTGGTGGAGGTGTCCTTCTTCAGAGCGAAATCAATGCCGTATTTCCGGGCCACCTTCTCAAAGGACTTGATATTGCCGTCCGTGATTTCAATGTTGCTGACCCCGGCCCCCTGCCTGACAAGGTGTTTCACGCTCTGTTTGCCCTTATAGACTTTTGGGTTTTTCCGCTGCTTCTCCATTTCCGCAAGAGCCTTCAATAGTGCAGCCTTCAGCACGTTGGCGGTCAGCTTGGTGGTTTTAATACTAAGCGCAACGGATTTGTTCTCAACTTCTTCCTGCAATCTGTCACCACTCCTTTCCTTAGCGGCAGGGAACCATTAAGGCTCCACCTCGTTCTCTCCCTGGGAACGTATCTTCAAAATCCCGTCCAGGGTGGTCGCCGTGATACCCAGCCGCTGGGCAACGGCGATGTCGTTCTTCACCGCCTCGTCTACCTCGTCACCGCAGACGATCAGGACGTGGCTCCGGCGCAGAAGTTCACGGGCCATGTCTATGCCGTCCTTATGCTCGGCGGGGACAGAATCCCGAAGGAAATTGGGCAGGTAGAGAACCGGGCAGATCGGGGTAAATCCGGCCTCATAGACTTTCCGGCAGTAAACACTGGCCTGGTCAGCGACTGTAAACTCGCCGCCCTTCCAGACAGCCGTAATGTAAGCGAATGGTTTTTTCATGGAACACTCCTTTCCCCGGCAGCGCCGGTATGGGCAAGAAAAAAGCAGTTACCCGCCGCCGTAAAGGTCATGGTTGACCAGGGCCGTGTAGTAGCTGCTTATGGTTGTGGGGGCGTTATAGAGGGAGGTGAGCAGGTAGGAACGGATATTGCGTACCTTGGTGGTATTGGACTTTAAGCAGTCCACCACGTATTTGATATGCTCCGAGTTGAGTTTTAACAGGCGGCTTCTTACCACCTCCGCTGGGAAGTCCTGGCCGCTGATCCGCACCATGGGCTTTGTGCCACATACCGTGTCCACCATGATGTCCAGTATCTCGTCCAAGATTTCAGCGTCATAGCCAAGGCGTTCCCTGGTAATGTCATACTCAATATTTTCCTTAATCAGCCTCCGGTAAGCCCGTATCCTATCCATCGTATCGTCCGTCCCAGGCTCACGGCTTTCCGTCAGCCCTCTGGCCGGATAGATTGATAGGTCAGTATCATTAAATTCAGTTTGATTCTTCTCAGTATTATTAGTGGCCGTTTTCTGGAAGTCTTGACTTCCGGTTTGCGGAACCTTAGACTTCCGTTTTGCGGAAGTCTGGATTTCCGGTGCTTCCGGCTTGCGAATAAAGTTCTTCACGTAGATGATCGTGGGCTTTCCCTGGCCCTGCTTCTTCCGTTCAATCAGCCCGTTCTTATCCAACTCCCCAAAGAGGGAAACCGCCTTTGTATGGCCGCAGCACAGATACTCCAAAGCGTCCTCCAGGGTGAAATAGATAAATACCCGGTTTCGCCCGTCCAGCCAGCCATTGCGGACGGACAGCCCCATGCGGTCAAGCATAAGGCCATAGAGAATCTTGGCGTCAGAGGATATGCGCCGGTAGCCGGGGTCAGTGAACAACACTTTCGGTATCCGGTAGAAGGTATATTGTTCCGCCTCGTCACCATAGAAGTAATCCAGCATGGCAGGGTCTGACATTTATTTACACCTCCTTACCTCTTTGACTGCCAGATTGGAAAAACAAAAGGCGCTGCCCGAAGGCAACACCTTTAAAACCGATAACGCCTAAAAAGACGCATTTATACTATCTTTCTAAGAAATCTTTATTATTTATGATCGGTCTGTTTTTATTGTTACTTTTTCTTATGCCAATGATACAAATTCCGCTTCCAGTTCCTGTATGTCGCTTTCAAGCAATTCTGGAAAATATTCTCTGATTTCCTCTGCTGTAATTTTTCCTTTTCGCAGCATAAGGGCAGCCTTCTCTTTAGCCAAATCATACTTTTCGCTTCGGACAAAAGATTTCATAATCTGCTCTTCATCAAACAAACTCATCATAATTGTCACAACCTCCTTTTCTCTGCTTTCCAGATACTCCTTCAATATGTTTCTGTCTTTACAGATACGGATTGTTTCGGTAACTGCCTGCTTGGTCATTCCATGCAATTTGATCTGTTCATTATATACCTTGCAAAAAATAATATATTGATTGATGATGTCATCCTTGTCACTTTCATAGATAACTTTCGCTTTTATATCAATATCTATCTCTGAGCCATCAAAAAATTCTTTTGACAAAGACAGTATACCAGGCTTTTTCCCCTGCGCTCCTGTATAGATAATGTATAACTCAGGCTTTGGTACTCTGACCTTTTTACTCTTATATAAATTTTGACAAGTTCGTTCAAAATATTCGTGATAACTCTGTGCCAGATACAGCAATATTCTAAGCAGAATATTGACCGTCCACGTTGACTGAGCCTCTATCAGTATCATCAATCGGTTATTGGCAATAAAACCCAAGTCATTATACAAATTATCTGTCAATACATTCTCTATAGTCACATCTGTCAACGAATTTTCTGTTGCCATAACATCTTCCGGGTGAAGTGCCTTATATAGCTTCAACAGATAATACTTATTTTGAAAAAGATCTACAAACACACTATTTTTTGCGGTACGCTTTGCTTTAATATCCTGGAACTGTATTGCCTGCTTTGTTTCATTTTGCACCTTATCACCTCAATTTCTCATCTTACTACAGTAAACCAATTATTCCTGCCACACTTCCATTATATAAAACATGAACTTCATTTACAATAAAATATGTATTAAATTCCGTTGAATTTTTGTTATGGGATTATTGGATCTCGGCTTGTCCAAACCTACCTGCTATGGGAATGTGTGTGATTATAGAGATTTCCTTATTATTTTGATTTGCGGAAAATCCCGTAACCATGCGGGTTTGCAGTGCTTTTGCGTAAATATATGGCTCCGTTGCCCCTGTAGCTCCCGCCGGACCGGTTGGACCCATAGGACCTGCCGCTCCGGTTGCCCCTGTGGCTCCCGTCGCCCCAGCTGGACCTGCAGGGCCTGTGGCACCGGTTGCTCCAGTGGCTCCCGTAGGACCGGTTGGGCCTGTGGCACCGGTGGCACCGGTTGCTCCAGTGGCTCCCACAGGACCTTGCGGACCAGCAGGACCGATAGCTCCAGTGGAATCACCTGTTTATACAAAACTTAAAGCCAAAATCCTCTTTAATCTGGGATTCTATGGGCATGTCCGGCTTCCAGTTGTACCGCCGATGCTAACCGGCACGTTCCGCAGATACCCGTCCCGGTTGATCAGATTATCTCCGCCTACACACCGGTTGATCTTACAGGCAAACGGATAATCCGGGGTATCCGGCACAAACTGCCATGCGTGTTTCAGATTGTTCACCGCCACAATGTCGGATACCTTTATCCCCTGGACGCTCATGCCGTTATAGATGGCCTCCGTATCCGCTTTTCACAGCTTCCCCCTATTTGGGGTAAATACTTTTTCCAAACTCATATGCTTCCTGCAAATGTGCCGTCTTATCAATCTGCGGCCTGCCATTAGTATCCCCACATCCACCTGCAAGCACCATGCCCCTGTCATGAAAGCCGATATAATTGACAAGCGCAAACCGATAGTAGGATACTGCCTGCTCAAACGTCCAGAAAAGATCATCCGCTGATGTCATCAGCAGGGCGCAGTCCTTTACGGGGTACTTCTCATACCTTCCAAACGGCGGGTTGGGATCTTCCTCTGCAATGCAGTAAAACCGTTCGATAAATGCCTTTATCCTGGCAGATACCGTCCAAAAGTACAGAGGGGAAGCAAACACAATACAATCCGCATCCTTGATTTTTGGCACAAGGTCATTAAAAGCGTCTTTCTGGATACATGGCTTTCCGTAACGGCAGGCATTACACCCCAGACAGCCTTTAACTTCATTCCTTAAAAGCGAAATCACTTCTACGGAATGTCCGCTTTCTTCTGCCCCGGCCACAAAACTGTTGACAAGCTGGGCGGTGTTTCCCTTCGCCCTGCCGCCGCCCTGTATCACAAGTATCTTCTTCATCCGCATTTCCTCCGATTTCTGGTTATCTGTCCTTAAGTATACCACAGATCCGGGCCTGCACAAAGCATGTTCTATCAAGGGTGTTTGCCCGTTTACCGTTCACGTCTCCCCAAAAGCCGTTCACGTTTTCTCTCTATTTCTCCCAAAAATCAATCCGATATAGACAGTATGACTTTCAGGAGTGCTTTTTGTTTAGGGCAAAGGTACACAGATACATATAGCGATTAATCACTGAGAAAGGAGATCAGAGAAATGTCCGTACAGATCAAACCAGGTTATACCAATCCATTAGTTACAATGGAACGAGACAAGCAGAAATTGAAATTGACGAATGCTCAAATGTCCGGCAACAATTCCGATGAGGTGACCAGCTTGCAAAACAGGCAGCAGCAACTGCAAAGCGAGATGCTTCTTATAAAGGCTGTTGGCACGGATACCGGACAAAATACAGAAAAGTTGAAAGATATGGAGGAAAAGCTGTCAGAGATATCCAATGATCTTAGAACGGCCAGAGCAGACTCCTATGCTTTTTCCCCGTCTCTGAGAGAACAGTTCTTAAACGGCAGTTCCCGAACCTGGCGGGCTTAGTATAATCATGAGGCCTGTGTTCTGGCAGGAACGCGCACCCCTGAAGGTCATATCAGATAATATCCCCCGGCGCACGCAATAACACGCTGATCCTAAACTGCCTGTCTGTACCGGATATCTCCACCGTCCCCTGGTATTTTGCCGTCACATTCCTGATATTCGTCAGCCCAATTCCTTCCTCCACACGCCCGGGCATCCAGCTGTTGGCAGACTCAATAACCAGAAAACGCCCATGATTTTTTGTGTAAATAAAAATCTCCTTATCCTCGCACTGAACAGCAATACACGCCTGTATGGCATTGTCAAGTATATTAGCGAAAATAACGCTCAGATCCATATCATCAAAATAAAAATCCTGTGGGATCCTCACATTGCTGGAAACCCGAATCCCGTTACGCATCCCATAATTCACTTTTTCTCTCAGCAAAATATCCAAAACCCCATTGCCTGTAGAAGCCAGCTCTGTCAAAAAGTGGCTCTTGATATGAAGCCTGCTGATATACTCCTGGGCTTTCTCACAATCCCGTTCCCGGATAAGCCCTGACAATACTAACAGATGATTGTCGATATCATGCTGGAATTTAGAGTATTCTCTGTTCCTTTTCTCCGCCTCCTCCACATAGATCCTCTGCCCCTCCATCTGTACTCTCATAATCGTCATATCATTCTCTCGACGTGCCTGGTCAATAATAATGGAGAAAATTTTTATCATCATAAGAAATATCGCCATGGCGCCGGACAGCATGAAAAAAACAGTGATACTGGTGTCAATTCCAATAGACGAAAAGTATTGCTCCAGTTCCCCGCTGCCCAGTTTCAGCCCTATCCTCACCAGCAGGACGATATAACCGCAGGGAAACAGCAGCACATACAGATAAGAAGAGGCTGGCCACCTCAGGGCGTCAGAATATCTCTTTCTAACCAGTCTCAATATCTCAAAATACACTGCGGACAATAAAACAGAAATGACGATCTGCAGCCCCATCCCCCATACTTTCGACTCGGCGTTCCTGGAAACCCAATACATGCACACAGCCGAATATCCCTCGATAAACGTATACAGCGTCCCTATAATGACCAGAGGCGCAGCAGCCATACTCCATGGAATATTTAAAACATTGACGGAAAACAGCAGCAAGAGCAATATATGGAAAAAGAAATCGTCAGTCATCCCCAGACAAATCTTTGCCACAATATAAAGTTCATTGATCCCTATCCACAGCAGAATAAGTTTACGCTCCGCCTTGTCGGTGACTCCGCACAAAAAGTCGATCTCCAGATATTGAATCCACCCGTTAAACAAAAGCCACCAACCACAAAGCATCAAATTCAAAGTCTCCGGCTGATTCATCTCATCCCCTCTCTCCTGCACACTTCCAGAAGCCTCCGCTCAAACTCCTGTTTCTTTCTTCTGGACACAAAGATCCTGCCGCCTCCTGCCATGGTCACCACCTCGCCGTTCCTGTCCAATACATGGCTCATATTGACGATATAGCTTCGATGGCATCGAAAAAAATCGTCGTTTAACTGTTTTTCCAGAGACACCAGAGTTCCGGTATAAGAAAATTTTCCACAAAGGGTGTCAATAGAGATTTTGTGGTCATAGACCTCGCAGTATAAAATATCTTTTATATAAATCTTTGTAGTCAGACAGTTTTTTGTCAGCAAAAGCACCCTCTCACGATTCGTCTCCGCGCGCTTCACAGCCTTGTCCATTGCCGAATAAAACTTCTCATCTTCCACAGGCTTCAAAATATAATGGACAGCGTCCACATCAAAAGCCCGGAACACGTACTTTTCATACGCGGTGATAAAGATGACCTGCCCTCCGCTTCCTCTCGCCCGCAAAAGTCCCATAATCTCCAAGCCATTTGAACCGGGAAGTTCTATATCCATCAGAATGATGTCCGGATTTGAGCCAATGGCCAGAAACTCTTCGCCATCCGAATATGTTTCTATAGACGCTTTCATATTTCTATTTGTCAGATATCGATGTACAAGCCCGGCAATATGGGCAGAAAAATAAATTTCATCTTCGCAGATGGCGATGGTCAGCATGATATATCTCTCCTTTTCCAATGCTGTTTCCTTTAATCCTATCATAAAAGGCGGACATTTTATAATATATCGTCCGGTTTCTATGATTGGCAATATCGTCAGCGCAAACGGTCACTTTTCCTTCGTCAACGGCTTTTCCTGAAATGCCCCTATACACTTCCCACTCTTAGAGCGGTCAAGGACAGCGTGAAAAATGCTCTCGAAATAGTCCCCGAACCCCTCTTCCAAGTGTTCGCTCCACCATGCGGCTATATCACCAGGGTCGTTGCGAAAAACCCCGCACCCATAGGCGCCAAGCACCAGATTTTTTGCTCCCTGTTCCGCGAAAACCGCCAGGGCAAGTTTCATCCTCCTCCTCATGGCAGCCTTTGCCTTTTGTACATCCTCGCCTTTCAGAATTACCTGGCCCATATTCACCGCCGGAAGAGTCAGGACCGACGCCTTTACTGGCTCTGCCAGTCTGAAATCTCCATTCCGAAAGAAAACCACATCCGGCGAGTAGATCCCGTAATCCGTGTAAATCATGGATCTGTATGCCCTGTTTTCCCTGTAGTATTCCTCATGAACCGTCAGAGTCCGGTAAAGTGTGCTGGAAGCCGCCAGGCTTTCCTCCTGGGCCATGGCTCCGTTGATAAACCCTCCTCCCGGATTCTTGGCGCTGGCAAAATTCAAAACTCCTATATGTTCGTCTCCCCGGCCGGCCAGCTTTCTCACAGCATCTACTGCGGAAAGGTTTTCGACAATGGTATTTACCCAGGCTTTGTTTTCTTTTCTTGACAATTCATCCTCATATTTTTTCAGGATGGCCGCCCCCTCTTTGGGGGTGATCAAAAGGCTCTTCTTTACAGAGCGCTCCATGTCCTGTTTTATATCAATCTGCTTCATCTCCCCGGGTATCACATAAAATCCCCTGTCCATAATATCCAGCGTCTCTCTTGCCGTAGCTTTTCTGTCCATAAGCCTACTCCTCCTAATTTCTTCGATAAAGTCTGGATGGGCGGTGTCCCTGATTTTCCGTGTATTGTTCTGTCTCCCTCACCATCGGTGACGCTTTCCTCCTGAACGCGGCAGCAGGCAGTTCTCTGTCCAGAATCACCTCATAGACCTGCTGCAGCTGTGTCAACGTAAAATATTCCGGCAGCAGATGAAGAGCCAGATCTGTGTATCGGAGCTTTCCCCGCAGGCGCTCCAGCCCGCAGGCAATTATCCTGCTGTGATCAAACGCCAGACCGTCCTGCTCCAGAATTCTGCTCCCTGCAAAATTCCCTTCTGCCTCTTTCTCCAAAACAGCTTTGAGAGACACATCCTCATGGCTCAATGTCATCTCCCACACTTCTGTCTTTTCCCGTCTCTCCCTGACCCTGCACACCAGCTTAAACCATGCCGCCTGGTCCGCGTCGTCTCCTGCCCGTATCTGCACTCTGGCGCTGTCGATAAGCGCCATGTAGGAACAGCTCATAACCCAGGTTCTGGGGTCTCGTCCCGGCTGGCTGAAAGTGTAAAGCTGTTCCAGATAAACATTATCGACACCTGTCTCCTCCCTCAGTTCCCGGCTGGCCGCCTGCTCGGTAGTCTCCGACGGCCTGACAAAACCGCCCGGCAGAGCCCAGCTTCCCAGATAGGGGTGCCCGCCTCTTTTGATCAGGAGAATACGCAGTTCTTTGCCAGGCAGTTTTCGGTAATTCTCCTCTTCCTGGTCTGTCACTGCAAAGATCACCATATCCGCCGCCACGGACGGCCTGGGATAATCTTCCTGCTCATATCTTTCCAGAAACTCTTCTTCTGTCAAGCCGTCTCTGTCTCTCAAACGTTCTGCCATGACTCATTCTCCTCCCTGTTTAAAAGCTGATCTCTCATCTCTGTCAGGGCAAATCCGAGAAGATTGGTTCCCTTCCACCTGAGAGGATTCACGGCATCCGGGTTAGACTTTCCCATACCGATACCCCAAATCCGATCTCTGGGGCTGGCCTCCACCAGCACACGGTTCCTCGTCCCCTTTAAATACTCCCAAAGCTCCGGATTCTGCGAAAATTTTGCCTCATTTCCCTGCTTTACAATATCATAACACCTCTTGTCCCATCTCTCTTTGTCGAAATCCTTTACCGCTCTCCCGTATGCCTTCATCTCCTTAGGATGAACAGCCTCCATAATCTTTTCAAGCATCTCCCTGTCTTTGAACATTCTGGCTTTCTCCGCCATCATAAACTGCTCTGCGCAGCTGTATTCTGTCCGGTCCACCGAGAAACGACATGGCCACCATTGACTGAGACACGTCTCACTGATACGGCCGTCCGGCTCAGGCGTATGCCCCCAGAAAAACACATATTTAAAAGACTGCCCGTTCTCATATGCCTGTCTCAAATCTTTCAGATTGTATATCATGTTTATAATCCACCTTTCTGCGAAAGGCACCGATGGGGTTATGAAACCCACTTCGGGCTTTTGCTATCTTAAATTTCCTGATATAGTTTTCTTGGTAAGACTGACACACTACAGAACA
>CATKXR010000078.1 GCA_949840805.1 uncultured Lachnospiraceae bacterium
CTATCGGGCGAAAGGGATAAAGTAAAGAGGGAAGAGGCTGTCGGGAAATGTTAAAGTCCGTTTTCCGGCGCCCCTTCCCTTTCTTTATGAATCGCGGCTTTACTTTTTATGTTTTCTGCCCTATAATACAATAGATTATATTTTCGAAAAAATGCCGGATTGGAGGAACCGTAACGGGGAGATGACTTTCCGTCTGGATGTAATACCCGCGGGCATACTTATTTGCCAAATGATTCGGTGTATTTATGGAAAGATAGGAACTGTGTTGCCAAATCATTTGGCTCACGGGTATATCTGAGTCAGGGGAAAGGAATGGAAGTCGGAATGGGACAATTATGGAAGGGACTGAAGAAAAAATTTGTCAACTATGAATCGGTATCTTATTTTATTTTCGGGGTGCTGACTACTCTGGTGGACTGGATCAGTTATCGGGTCATGACCCGTCTATGGGGGATCGATTACAAGACAGCTACAGCAGGGTCGTGGGCGGCGGCGGTATTGTTTGCGTTTGTCACCAACAAGCTGTTCGTGTTCAAGAGCAGGAGCCTGAAGCCGAAAAAAGTATGGTCAGAATTTGCGCCTTTTGTGGCTTGCCGGGTGGCCACAGGCCTTTTTACCCTGGCGGCCATGGTGGTTATGGTAGACGGTATGGGAATCCGGCAGGATTTTATTTGTAAGGTGGTAGTATCAGGGATTTCATTGGTGCTTAATTATATATTAAGCAAATGGGTAGTGTTCAGAAAGGCATCGTAAGGAGAAACCGGATATGGAAAACGGAGATATTGACCGGATTACGAGAGAATTAGAGGATTTGCTTATGACAGATGAAAAGACAGCTTCCGATCAGGAGCAGGAGATACCACAGGAGGACGGCCTGGACCGGGAGATAATGGAGGAAGAACAAGAAGAACCGTGGGAGGATCCGGAATTTTTCCCGGAGGACACAGAAGGGGAGGAAGGGGAAAACGGCAGAGAGTGTGAAGAATTTGAACCCGGAAACAGAAGGTGGGCTCTGGTTCGTCCGGGAGACGGCCTGGTCGTGGCGTTTCTTGCTCCTATGGTCATTATGCTGATCATCTTTGCCCAGAGGGGGATCTTTCCTTTTGGGGAGGAATCGTTTTTAAGGACGGATATGTATCACCAGTACGCGCCGTTTTTTTCGGAATTCCGGCACAAGCTGGCGGCGGGAGAAAGCCTTTTGTATAGCTGGAATGTGGGAATGGGAGTGAATTTTTCCGCCCTCTATGCCTACTATCTGGCAAGCCCCTTAAACTGGCTGCTGATTTTATGCCCGGAGAAGCTGGTAATTGAGTTCATGACTTATATGATCGTGTTAAAGACCGGTCTTTCGGGACTTTCCATGGCATATTATCTTCGCAGGCATTGTGAGAGCAGGAACTTTGGAATTGCTTTTTTTGCGGTGTTTTATGCCCTTTCCGGATATATGGCGGCTTATAGCTGGAATATCATGTGGCTGGACTGCATTATCTTGTTTCCTCTGATTATGCTGGGGCTGGAGGTGTTGGTCAAGGAGGGAAGGGGACTTTTGTATTGCCTTACCCTGGGATGCTCCATTCTTTCCAATTACTATATATCGATTATGATCTGCATTTTTATGGTGCTGTATTTTTTTGCGCTTATGGTGTTGGAAGGGAAGATGTGCTGGGAGAAGTTTGTCAGCCGGAGCCTGGGATTTGCCCTGTATTCTCTGCTGGCCGGAGGATTGGCGGCCATGGTGCTGCTTCCGGAGATCCATGCGCTGATGCTGACAGCATCAGGAAAGTTCAATTTTCCGAAGCTTCAGGATCCATATTTTCCTATTATTGACATGGCTGCGCGCCATATAGGAAACGTCGGGTCAGAGATAGGGCTGGATCATTGGCCGAACATATACTGCGGAGTGGCGGTCCTTATGTTTTTGCCGCTGTATCTGGCGGCAAAACGGATTTCGGGGAAAGAAAAAACCGTTTACAGCGTATTGCTGCTGTTTTTCTTCGCAAGTTTTTCCATTAACGTATTGAATTTTATCTGGCACGGGTTTCACTTTCCCAACAGCCTGCCGTGCCGGCAGTCTTTTATTTATATTTTCCTGGTTCTGACCATGTGCTGTAAAGCATATCTCCATTTACGGGAAACGCCCTGGCGCCATGTGCTGACGGCTTTCTGGGGGGCGGTCGGTTTTGTGATCCTGGCGCAAAAACTGGTGACACAGGAGCATTTTCATTTTTCAGTGTTTTATGTGGCCATCTTGTTTTTGGCTCTGTATCTTGGGGTAATGTGGCTGCATCGAAGCGGGGGGCGTTTTCAGAATTGGGCGGTTCTTTTGGGACTGGCGCTGGTTTCCATGGAGGCCGCGGTGAATATGACGGTGACAAGCGTCACGACTACCAGCCGCACGGCATATGTCAGGGATAACGAGGAGGTGAAAAGGCTGGTGGACTCTGTGCTGCCTGCCAAAAAGTTCTTCCGCATGGAAAAGGTGACGCGGAAAACAAAGAATGACGGCGCGTGGATGAATTTTCCGTCCGTATCTTTATTTTCCTCTACGGCCAATGCAGACCTGACAAGGCTCTTTAAAAAACTGGGATGTGAAAGCTCCACCAACGCTTACAGCATTACGGGAAGCACGCCTTTGGTAGACATGCTCTTTGCCGTGGAGTATGGGATCTACTCGGAAGACCCGGAGGATATTGGAATACGGGAATTTGTGGACAGAGAGGGAGAAACCAGCCTGTATCGGAACATATATACACTTCCTCTGGGATTTCTTGTGTCGGATGATTTTGAAGAACAGTGGGATACGGAGCTGGAAAATCCTGTGGACGTGCAGAACGGCCTGGCAGACTGCGTGGGCGCGGAGCCTGTGATGACTATGGTTATGGATGTGGAAGGGATGGGAAAAGAGCTGACCTTTTACCCGGAAGAGGGCGGCGAGTATTACGCTTATGTGGGCAATCCTAAAGTGGAGAAAGTGACGGTATCCACCTGGAAAGGCACTAAGACCTTTAACAACGTGGACAGAGGGTATCTGGTGGAGCTGGGGTATTGTGCCGCGGGAGAGCAGGTAACTTTGTCCACAGAAGATAATATGGACAGCATATGGGCGGATGTGTACCGCTTTTCAGAGACAGGCCTGGCACAGATACATGAAAAACTCTCCGGAGAGCCATGGGAGCTGTCAAAATGGCAGGAGACATACCTGGAGGGAACCATTACGACAAAGAACCCGGGAGTAATGATGACGACCATTCCCTTTGACGAGGGATGGGCGGTCTGGGTGGACGGAAGCAGACAGGAACCAAGAAAAATGCTGGATGCCTTTATAGGAGTGCCGGTAGAGGCGGGAAACCATGTTATTGCCATGACTTACCAGCCGAAAGGCCTGATGGAGGGACGGATAGCCAGCGGAGGAGCAGTGGCGGCATTGGCGGCGGCAGAAGCGGGATGCTGGCTGTGGAGAAGAAGGAGAAGAGTGTGGGAAGAGGAGGAAGACGAGGAAGAAATGTTCGGAAAGCATCCGGATCATTACAAAACAAAAGTATATAAATAAGGAGTGTGAACAGCCATGAAGCTTTGGGGCGGACGTTTTACGAAAGAGGAGAATCAGCTTGTACACAATTTTAACGAGTCTCTGTCTTTTGACCAGAGATTGTACCGGCAGGATATAGAAGGCAGTATTGCTCATGTTACCATGCTGGAAAAACAGAAAATCGTGACGGAAGAAGACCGGGACGCGATTATAAATGGTTTAAGGGGAATTTTAACAGATGTGGAGAGCGGAAAGCTTTCATTTTCCACGGAATATGAGGATATCCATTCTTTTGTGGAGGCCAGCCTGATAGAAAGAATCGGGGAGACCGGGAAAAAGTTGCATACAGGGCGCAGCCGGAATGACCAGGTGGCGCTGGACATGAAGCTTTACATCCGGGATGAGATCGGAGAGATCGACATGCTCATAAAGGAGCTCTTAAAAGAGCTTCTGAAGATCATGGAAGAAAACCTGGATACGTATATGCCGGGATTTACTCATCTGCAGAAGGCGCAGCCTGTTACCCTTGCCCATCATATGGGCGCCTATTTTGAGATGTTTTCCAGGGACAGAGGAAGGCTTCATGATATCCGGGAAAGGATGAATCTATGTCCTCTTGGGTCCGGCGCGCTGGCCGGCACCACCTATCCCCTGGACCGGGATTACAGCGCCGTGCTTCTGGGTTTTGCCGGTCCTACCTTGAACAGCATGGATTCGGTGGCAGACCGGGATTATGTGATTGAGCTGCTGTCGGCGCTGTCTACCATCGCCATGCATTTAAGCCGGTTCAGCGAGGAGATCATTATCTGGAACAGCAATGAATACCGGTTTGTGGAACTGGATGACGCCTACAGCACCGGAAGCAGTATCATGCCTCAGAAAAAGAATCCGGATATTGCAGAGCTGGTCCGCGGAAAGACAGGAAGGGTATACGGGGCGCTCATGGCCCTTTTGACTACCATGAAGGGTCTGCCTCTTGCCTACAATAAGGATATGCAGGAAGATAAGGAACTGACGTTTGATGCCATCGATACGGTGAAGGGATGTCTTGCCTTGTTTACCGGCATGGTTAAAACCATATCTTTCCGGAAAGACGTAATGGAGGCAAGCGCTAAAGGCGGCTTTACCAATGCTACGGATGTTGCAGATTACCTGGTGAACCATGGCGTTTTGTTCCGGGATGCCCATGGGATTGTGGGGCGGCTTGTGCTTGCCTGCCTGGAAAAGGGGATCGGGTTAGATGAGCTGTCCCTGGAAGAGTTCCGTGCAGCCAGTCCCGTGTTTGAAGAAGATATTTATGACGCGATCAGTATGAAATCCTGTGTGGAGAAAAGAACGACCGTGGGGGCACCGGGACAGGAGGCCATGAAAAGGGTGATTGAAATATATAAGATTCAGCTTTGAGACGGCAGAATTAAAAATATATTGGATCCTTTGGCAAAGTAGTATGTACGCGGGCAGAAAATTCATATAAAGAAAGGGAATGTCACAAAATGCTGCTTACATACAATATATGGATGAGACTCTCGTGGTTTCAGTGCCATATCTTGTATATAGCGGCTATTTTGCGACACCCCCTTATTTTTTACTGCACCAGGAATACTTCCATGGAACGGCTTCCGTGGTTTGACGCCTCGGCGTGGGTGTTGTAGAAGATATCGACATGCTTTCCTTTAACAGCGCCGCCGCAGTCCTCTGCTGTATAAATAATACCGTTTATCATCAGCTTTGTGCCATAGGGGATAACCTTTGGATCCACGGCGATGGTATGATTGGCCCGGGGGACGGCGCCGGTGCTGGTGCTTTTTCCGCCCCATTTTCCGCAGCAGCGCCGGCATGGGCAGTAGCCGGTGGTGCGGAACATCCCCAAAGATTTTAAATTGGGCGCGGCGGTTTTTTCTGCTGATTCGGAAGCCTTTTCCTGTTCCGCCTGCTTTGCGGCTTCCGCCCGGGCCTTTTCTCCCTTGGCATAGGAAACGGTGTTGGCGAATTTTTTGCCGTGGACGTATCCTTCCACCTGATAGAGACCGTCAGGAAGGGAATCCCAGTTTATGGGAATCCGAAATCCATGGTTTCCGTTACCGATATCATTTTCCTTTAAATCGTCACGGTAGATGGAGGCGGTAGGGGTAAATTCACTTACTACCTGGGAGGTTTCCTGGTTGGTAATGGTGACACGGACGGGGACTGCTGTGTTGGGCTGTGCGGATTCCCATCCCCATCCGACGATGGTATTGCCATCCATCTGGTCAAAATATCCGTCCGGCAGTTCCCCGTATGTAAGCATAGCGCTGCCTTGCAGCAGTGTTATCATTAGAATCAGGCATGTCCATAGTGATTTTTTTTTCAACATAATATTACTCCTTTCCTGTTACACAATAAATACGTGAAAAGAAATGAAAATTTCACACACTCTAAATATATGTAACAGAAATGTAATATATGAACGGTTGCGCCTGATTCTGCAAAATAAACAAAAGCGGATATCTCAAAAGGATATCCGCATAACGCGCCTGTCTCCCGTAAGGGGACAGAACCTATTATATCAGTTTGCCAGGAAAACTTCCTGGGTCTGCCTTCCGTGAGCCAGGGCGGTTTCGTGGTCATCATAATAAATGTCAATGTGGTTGCCAACCACTGCAGATCCGATATCTTCCACCGTATAAGTGACCCCGTCAATGCTCAGTTTTGTTCCAATGGGATACAGGGAAATATCTGCGGCAACGGTGTGCCGCGCTTTCGGGACAGTTCCGGAATAGGTAAGCCCATAGCCGGTAGAACATTTTTCACAGTTACAATACCCGGTAGTGGTAAACATTCCAAGGGAAATGATCATTGGCGTATCGTTTTTCTTTTTTGCGGAAGTTTCGGTTTTTTGGGAAGACTTCCCGTCTCCGCAGAGAATCACGGGAGAACGGCTTTCCGTGGAAACGCCGGTCGGAGCCGCGGAAACCTTTATGTTATCAGAATTTTGTGGAGCCTCGAACTTACGCGGGGCTTCCGAGCTTACGGGACCGTCCGACTTTCGGATGTTTTGGGATTTTTCATTGCCTTCGGGGCCGTCCGGCACATCGGGGGCATTAACCATAAGAGAGCCTTTGGAAATATCGGATGCATTTGCATCGTAAATCGTGCCGTCTACGGCACTTCCTCCGCCCGGCACCTGGGCGCCCCATGCGGCCATAGTAAAGGCCAGGACACAAAGCAGTGCGGCAGGCAGGACGTATATGTTCTTTTTTTTGTGGTTGCGGTACATCAAGATCACCTCACATTCTTTAAAAAATTGATACAACAATATTATGCTTCCATTATATTACAAAATTGTTAAATGTCAAGACCGGCGAAAGTTTTTCTTGAAAACCACTTGACAAATGGCAGGAGGTAAAGTATATTATTCACAGATGTTAGCACTCCTTTATGACGAGTGCTAACAAATATAAAAGGAGGCCGCCATGGAGCTGGATGATAGAAAAGTAACCATATTAAAAGCCATCATCAAGACTTATTTGGAGACCGGGGAGCCGGTGGGTTCCAGGACCATTTCCAAATATACGGATATAAAGCTGAGCTCGGCGACCATCCGCAATGAGATGTCTGATCTGGAGGAGATGGGTTATATTATTCAGCCTCATACCTCTGCAGGGCGGATACCCTCTGACAAGGGATATCGTTTCTATGTGGATCAGATTATGCAGGAGAAGGAACAGGAAGTGACAGAAGTTAAGGAGCTGATGATCCGGCGTGTTGACCGGGTGGAGCTGATACTTAAGAAGCTGGCACAGCTTTTGGCCAACAATACCAATTATGCAGCCATGATCAGCGGCCCCCAGTATCATCGCAACAAGCTGAAATTCATCCAGCTTTCCCAGATGGACCCCCATAAGCTTCTGGTAGTCACCGTGGTGGAAGGCAATCTGATCCGCAATAAAGTGATTGTGGTTCAGGAAGAGATCAGCCAGGAGGAGATTCTGAACCTGAATATTATGCTGAACAGCAGTTTAAACGGGCTTACAATTGATGAAATCAATCTGGGAGTCATCAGCCGTTTAAAGGAACAGGCAGGCACTCACAGCCATGTGATCGATTTGGTGCTTGAAGAGATAGCGGCAGTGATTCAGGCAGACGAGGAGGATCTGCAGATTTACACCAGCGGAGCTACCAATATATTCAAATATCCCGAACTCAGCGGCGGAGAGAAGGCAAGCCAGTTAATCAGCGCCTTAGAGCAGAAGGAGATGCTCCGGGAGCTGATTACGGATGTGAACCAGACGGAGGAAGATAACGGCATCCAGGTATACATCGGTGAAGAGTCGCCTTTGCAGTCCATGAAGGACTGCAGTGTGGTGACGGCCAATTATGAGATGGGAGAGGGAATCCGGGGAACCATTGGCATCATCGGCCCTAAGCGGATGGACTATGAGAAGGTGCTCAGTACCTTAAGGCATTTTATGAGGCAGCTAGACGCCACATTTAAACAGGATAAGGATAATGAGGAAGGGTGACAGGCATGGACGAAGATAAAAAGAGAGACGGACAGGAAGAGCCCGGCAAAAAGCAGGGCGAAGAGGCGGAAATCAGGGACGAAACCATAGAAAGTGAGAACCGGAAGGAAGAAAGCCCGGAGGAGGCCGGTGAAAAAGCCCGGGAGGATATTTCGGGGCAGGAGGACGGCCCGGAGGAGGCCGATGAAGACACGGGCCAGACGGAGCCGGAGAAAAAGAAGGGGAAAAAGGATCCTAAGGACGTGCAGATCGAGGAACTGCAGGATCGGTTAAAACGGCAGATGGCAGAGTTCGACAATTTCCGCAAACGGACGGAAAAGGAAAAATCCGCCATGTATGAGGTTGGCGCCAGGGAGATCATCGAGAAGATACTTCCGGTTCTGGATAATTTTGAGAGGGGCCTGGCCGCTGTGCCTGAGGAGCTGAAGGGAGGTTCCTTTGCCGAAGGCGTGGAGATGATCTATAAGCAGTTTATAAAGACGCTGGAAGACGCGGGTGTGGAGGCGATTGAGGCGAAAGGGCAGCAGTTTGACCCGGATCTTCACAACGCGGTCATGCACATTGATGATGATTCATATGGGGAGAATGAGATTTCTCAGGAACTTCAGAAAGGTTATAAATATCGCGGCACCGTAGTAAGGCACAGTATGGTGCAGGTGGCAAACTGACAAAGAACAACCATTTAATTTGTAATATATTTCAGGAGGAAAAAACTATGAGCAAGATTATCGGTATTGACTTAGGTACAACGAATAGTTGTGTGGCGGTTATGGAAGGCGGAAAGCCGGTGGTTATCCCCAACCAGGAAGGTTCGAGGACCACGCCGTCCGTAGTTGCATTCACAAAGACAGGGGAGCGTCTTGTGGGCGAGCCTGCAAAACGTCAGGCAGTGACCAATGCAGACCGCACCATCGCTTCCATCAAGCGCCATATGGGCAGTGACTATAAGGTGACGATTGACGGCAAGAGCTATACTCCCCAGGAGATTTCCGCCATGATTTTACAGAAGCTGAAAGCAGACGCGGAGGCATATCTTGGCGAGAAGGTGACAGAGGCAGTCATTACGGTTCCGGCATATTTCAATGATGCCCAGCGTCAGGCCACCAAGGATGCAGGCAAAATCGCCGGGCTGGATGTAAAGCGTATTATCAACGAGCCTACGGCGGCTGCCCTGGCTTACGGCCTGGACAATGAAAAAGAGCAGAAGATCATGGTTTATGACCTGGGCGGCGGTACTTTTGACGTGTCCCTGATTGAGATCGGCGATGGCGTCATTGAGGTGCTGTCCACAAACGGCGATACCCGCCTGGGCGGTGACGATTTTGACAACCGCATCAGCCAGTGGCTGGTGGATGAGTTTAAAAAGGCTGAAGGCGTGGATTTGTCTGCCGACAAGATGGCCATGCAGAGATTAAAAGAAGCTGCGGAGAAGGCGAAGAAAGAATTGTCCACCGCCACCACCACCAATATTAACCTGCCGTTCATTACGGCTACTGCAGACGGCCCGAAGCATTTGGATATCAATTTAAGCCGGGCGAAATTTGACGAACTGACTCATGACCTGATCGAGCGGACAGGAGTTCCGGTACAGAATGCTCTCCGTGACGGCGGCGTAACCACCTCAGAGCTGGGCAAGGTTCTGTTAGTAGGCGGTTCCACCCGTATGATCGCGGCACAGGATAAGGTAAAGCAGATGGCCGGCAAGGATCCCAGCAAATCTCTGAACCCGGATGAATGTGTGGCAATCGGCGCGGCAATTCAGGGCGGAAAGCTGGCAGGAGATGCCGGAGCCGGTGATATTCTGCTGTTAGACGTGACTCCCCTGTCCTTGTCTATCGAGACCCAGGGAGGCATCGCTACCAGGCTGATCGAGAGGAATACCACAATTCCCACCAAGAAGAGCCAGGTGTTCTCCACGGCCGCTGACAACCAGACTGCGGTGGATATCCATGTGGTTCAGGGCGAACGTGAATTTGCCCAGGACAATAAGACCCTTGGCCAGTTCCGTCTGGACGGGATTCCGCCTGCAAGGAGAGGCGTGCCTCAGATCGAAGTTACCTTTGATATTGACGCAAACGGTATTGTAAATGTATCCGCCAAAGATATGGGTACTGGCAGAGAGCAGCATATTACCATTACTTCCGGTTCCAATATGTCGGATTCCGATATTGAGAAGGCTGTCAGGGAAGCCGCTGAGTTCGAGGCGCAGGATAAGAAGAAAAAAGAAGGCATTGATGCCAGGAATGACGCGGATGCCATGGTATTCCAGACCGAGAAGGCCTTGGAGGAGGTCGGCGATAAGCTTGACGCCAATGACAAGGCTGCCGTGGAGGCAGAGCTGAATGCCCTTAAGGAAGCTATTAACCGTGCCCCGATCGACCAGATGACCGATGCCCAGGTAGAGGATATCAAGGCCGGGAAAGAGAAGCTGATGAACAGCGCGCAGGCACTGTTTGCCAAGATGTATGAGTCGGCTCAGGCGGCCGGGGCAGGCCCCCAGGGTCCGGGACCTGATATGGGCGGCACGGAGAATTCTGCAGGCCAGGCTGCCGATGATGTGATTGACGGAGATTTTAAAGAGGTATAAAGGATACACAAGAGGATAGAGTGGAAAGGCTGGCGCAATAAATTGCGTCAGCCATTTCGGCGTATTATAGCGCGCCGTGTGCGGCGTATGGCAGGATGGAGGAGATCATGGCAGAAAGCAAGAGAGATTATTATGAGGTTTTAGGCGTCCCCAAAAACGCGGACGATGCGGCTCTCAAAAAGGCATATCGCGCTCTGGCCAAAAAGTACCACCCGGACAGTAACCCAGGGGATGCAGAGGCGGAGAAAAAGTTTAAGGAGGCGTCAGAGGCGTACAGTGTGCTCAGTGACCCGGATAAGCGGCGTCAGTATGACCAGTTTGGCCATGCTGCTTTTGAAGGGGGAGCCGGTGGCGGCGGATTTGGCGGTTTCGATTTTTCCGGGGATATGGGCGATATATTCGGCGATATATTCGGTGATATTTTTGGGGGAGGAAGAAGCCGCGGCAGCCAGTATAACGGTCCCATGAGAGGAGCCAATGTGCGCACCGCTGTCCGCATAACCTTTGAGGAGGCAGTGTTTGGCTGTGATAAGGAGCTTGAGATTAATTTTAAAGAAGAATGCTCCAAGTGTCACGGTACGGGGGCCAAACCAGGTACTTCTGCGGAAACCTGTTCAAAATGTAACGGAAAGGGAAAGATCATGTTTACCCGCCCGTCCTTCTTCGGCCAGGTGCAGGAGGTCCAGACCTGTCCGGAGTGCGGCGGAAAGGGAAAGGTAATCCGGGAAAAGTGTCCGGACTGTTATGGAACCGGCTATGTGACCCGCAAGAAGAAATTCAAGGTTACGATCCCCGGCGGAATCGACAACGGACAGAGCGTGCGCTGTGCGGGCGGCGGAGAGCCGGGAGTCAATGGCGGCGAGAGAGGCGATCTGCTGGTGGAGGCAGTCGTGTCCCAGCATCCCATCTTTAAGCGTCAGGATACCAGTATCTATTCTACGGTTCCCATTTCTTTTGCCACGGCGGCATTGGGCGGCCCTATACGGATTAAGACAGTGGACGGAGAGGTAGAATATGAGGTGAAAGCCGGGACACAGACCGATACGAGGGTGCGTTTAAAGGGCAAGGGAGTTCCGTCCCTGCGGGCAAGAGGAGTCAGGGGAGATCATTATGTGACCCTTGTGGTTCAGGTGCCGGAGCGGTTAAACGAGGCCCAAAAGGAAGCATTGCGCAATTTTGATGCGGTGATGCGGGGCGAAAAGCCGGAGGATGGGGAAAAACCGAAATTTTGGAAAAAAAAATAGCAAAAAAATAGCAAGGGAAAAGAGCCGCTTCGTGTGATTGGCACGTAGCGGCTCTTTTGGTTGCAACCCTAATTTTTAAGGTTTTTTGAAAATGGTCTTTTTCTGTCGGAAAAATTCAGCGGTGTGTGATGGAATTGTAATGCATCAAGGAATTTCGTTTACTTGATTTATTTTTTATTTTTTTGCCTCGTTTTTCTTTCAGAAATCGACTCTTTTCATCATCCGTTCAATAGGTTAATGCAGGTAGGGATAGATTTATTGCAAAGAAAATAAATTTTTTTGAAAAAATTTTGAGGAAAGTTTAAAAAGAGGCAGATTCAGGGAGGATTCGGGGCGGAAACAATTTATGGGTTGACATTTTAACACGTTACCACTATAATACATATAAATGATTGTAGCTGCCACAATGAAAAATATGTGGGTTGCGGTCAGATTCAGATAAAGAGGAGAAAAGGGGAAAATCTATGAAAATGAAAAAATTAATGGCATTTGGCCTGGCAGGATGTCTTGCCTTATCAGCGACAGCCTGCGGCGGTTCAGGGGATACGGCTACCACGGCGGCTGCTTCCGATACGGCAGTAGCCGCAGATGACACTACGGCAGCGGTTTCAGGCGATGACACTCAGGCAGCCGCCGGGGATTCTGCAAAGGGGCTGACGCCGGAAGAGAGGGCGAAGGAGTTCATAACGGTAGGAACAGGCCCGACCTCCGGAATTTATTTTCCTATTGGAGGAGCCTTTGCGACGGCTCTTGGCGATTACGGATACCAGACTTCTGCGGAGGCTACCAATGCTACCGGGCAGAATATCCAGAATATCTTAAACGGAGATGCCGAGATTGCCATCGCCATGCAGGACGCGGTGATGCAGGCATATACGGCTACCGGAGCTTATGAGGGGAAAGAGCCGGCTGAAGGCCTGAGAGCCTTGATGCGTCTGTGGCCCAATTACGTGCAGCTGGTGACTACGGCGGATACGGGGATTACTTCCGTGGAAGACCTGCGTGGGAAGAGAGTCGGTGTCGGCGCGGCCAATTCCGGCGTGGAGATCAATGCCCGGATGATTCTGGATGCTTACGGGATCACCTATGACGATATTACACCAGATTATCTTGCCTATGGCGAGGCCATCGACAATATGAAGAACGGCCAGTGTGATGCCGTGTTTGTGACATCCGGCCTGCCCAATGCCACGGTTATGGATTTGGGAGTGTCTTATGATATGGTGGTAATTCCCATTGACGGGGAGGGACGTGAGAAGCTGATCAATAATTATCCTTATTACGCGGCGTCCGTGATTCCTGCGGATACTTACAATAATAAAGAAGATGTGGAAGGCGTGTTTGTTTACAATATTATGTTGGTACGCGAGGATTTGAGTGACGAGATGGTATATGATATTTTGAATGGTGTGTTTGAGAATATCAGCACCATCAAGGCGTCTCATAATGCTGCCGACAAAAATATTGATATTACCTTTGGTGTGGATGATATTCAGCTTCCTCTTCATCCGGGTGCTGAGGCGTTCTGGAAGGATAATGGTTATATTAAATAATTGAGTTTTACTTTCAGGAACAAATTCCTGGCACAAAAGGGTGCGGCACAGATAGGAAACTGCTGTCGTACCCCTTTTGCAGCTTAACCGACAAGAGGATTGCCATGAAGAAAGATAAGTATGCTGGTGAGTATAAAAATTATGGATTGGCAGGAGCCGGGGCGCTGATTTTGATTCTGGGAATTCTCTGGTGGGGATTTTTTGCCCCGGCTGGAACCGTCTTTCAGCTATACGACCGGGACCGGGACCAGGTGGTGCTTTCCGTTCCGGTGAAGGCCGGTGACAGGTTCAGCCTGGAGATCGAGCATTCCTTTGAACATATTCCCTGGTATGAGTATTATACAGTCACGGAGGATTTTCAGTTTAATCTGGATGCCATTGCAGTGGCCGGTTATGGGGCGGGAATCCCTGCCGAGATGGATGTGCCTACCCATATTGAGGACGGCCTTGTCTGGATGGAGGAGATCAACAGTGTTTTTCCTGCATTTAGCTGGATCACATCGAATCAGTATATGAAAGTTTTTACACTCAATGACAAGGAGATTTTTGATTTTCGTTCCTTGCCGGACGCAAGCAGGATCCGGGGGGAGATCATTAAGAAAAGGGGGTATTTTTCTGATGTCTGACAAGAACAACATTCATGAAAACGGTGCGGATATTATGGAGAAATATGAAAAGGAATCCCGCACGCGGAAGTTTGGCAGCAAGCCTTTAAACCTGATGGTTTATGTGCTTTGTCTGGCTTTTACCCTTTATCATCTGGCCTATGCGTCCGGGATCCGGCTTCTGCAGATGGTAAATATCAAACACCATGCCATTCATGTAGGGCTGATCCTGGTTTTGGGATTTGTCCTGTATCCTGCTTTCAGGAAGGGAAGCCGGAAAAAGATGGCATGGTATGACTGGATTTTTGCGGGGCTGTGCGCCGTTATGCCGGTGTATGTGTTTGTCCGCTACCCGGCTTTTATTTCCACAGGATTTTCAGGGGAGACCATGGATATTATTATGGGCACCCTGCTGATTTTTCTGGTGATGGAGTGTTCCCGGCGGATATCGGGTCCTGCCCTGACCATTTTGTCGGCTGTTTTTCTGCTGTATGCTCTGTGGGGGCGTTCTTTTCCCGGGATTTTCCGCCATCGGGGATATACCTGGCATCGGGTGGTTACTTACCTCACAACGGATATTTATGGTATTTATGGCACGTCAATCAAGGTTTCGGCAACCTATATCGTATTGTTTATCATTTTCGGCGACGTGATGAATAAGTGTGGTATGGGGCAGTTTTTTAATGATATTGCCAATGCCCTGGCAGGGCATACCAAGGGAGGCCCCGCAAAGGTTGCTGTTCTGGCGTCGGGTTTTTTGGGTTCGATCAATGGCTCTGCCGTGGCTAATGTGGTGACTACCGGAACCTTTACGATTCCGCTGATGAAGAAAACCGGCTATTCCAAAGAATTTGCCGGGGCTGTGGAGGCTACGGCTTCTGTGGGGGGCCAGCTCCTTCCTCCCATTATGGGGGCGGCGGCCTTTGTCATGGCAGAGACTTTGGGAGTGAAGTACGGTGTAATTATCCGTGCCGCCGTCCTGCCGGCATTGATCTATTATCTGGGGATCATCCTGCAGGTACAGATGCGTGCGGAGAAGGATGGTTTGAGAGGGCTTCCAAAAGATCAGATGCCCAAGGTGCTTCAGGTCATGAAGGAGCGGGGCCATCTGCTGATTCCCATAGTATTTTTGCTTTATATGCTGATTTTCAGCGGAAAGACGGTCATCTTCAGCGCCTTTTGGACCATATTGGTAACGATCCTTGTGGCAGAGCTCCGTCCGGTCAGCCGGATGAGTTTAAAGGATATCGGGGATGCCTTCGTGTCAGGAGCGAAGTCAACCGTGTCTGTCGCCATTGCCTGTGCCTGTGTCGGGATCATTGTAGGAGTGTGCGGCCTGACCGGATTTGCCCTTAACGTGGCTCACGCTATTATCAGCATCGGACAGCACGCAATACCGGGGAGCGCGGCGGCCAGCCTGTTCTTGACGCTTTTGTTTACCATGGTTACTTGTATGATTTTGGGAATGGGGCTTCCGTCCATTCCGTCCTATCTGATTACGGCAACCATCGCGGCCCCGGCCCTGGTGGAGCTTGGCCAGGCGGAGATTGCGGCCCACATGTTTTGCTTTTACTTTGCCATGTTTGCAAACCTGACTCCGCCGGTGGCTCTTGCGGCTTTTGCAGCGGCAGGACTTTCCGGAGGAAATCCCATGAAGACAGGATGGCAGTCCGTGAAACTGGCGCTTGCAGGTTTTATCGTACCTTTTATGTTTGTGTATAATCCACAGCTTTTGCTGGAAAACGTAACGGTTGTAAGCGGGATACAGGTTGTGGTGACTTCTTGTGTGGGTGTCCTTTTGATTGCGGCTGCCGTGGAAGGATATTTAAAAGGCAGTCTGAATATAGTTCTCCGGGGTGTGGCAGCCATCGGCGCCCTTCTGCTGATTGACGGAGGAGGAATGACGGATATTGTGGGGGTCTGCTGTCTCCTTCTGGTACTGGGGGCGCAGATCGTGAAGGTGCGGATGGTTTCTGCCGAGAAGGCTGCAGTGCAGGAGTGATATGAAATAATATGAAAAGGGCAAAAAAAATCCCCCGTATTTTATTTGCCGCGCCTGGCAGCGGAAACGGGAAAACCGTGGTGACATGCGGCGTGTTAGAGCTTTTGCGGCAGCGGGGGATTTCCTGTAGGTCTTTTAAGTGCGGGCCGGATTATATCGATCCCATGTTTCATCGGTATGTGCTGGGAATTCCCGGCTGTAATCTGGATAGTTTTTTTCTGAATCCGGAGCAGGTGAGAGAACTGTTTTGGGAGAAGGCGGGGAACGGGAACCTGGCGGTGATAGAAGGGGCCATGGGGTATTATGACGGGATTGCCGGGATTTCTTCCCAGGCCAGCGCCTATGAAATCGCAAAGATTACGGATACGCCGGTGATACTTGTGGTGGATGGCAGGAAAAGCAGTTTGTCCCTGGCGGCATTGGTGAAAGGATTTCTGGAATACGAGAAGGACAGCCGCATATGCGGAGTCATTTTAAATCGCGTTTCTTCTGCCGCGGCCTGCAGGTTGAGGCCGTCCCTTGAAAAGCTGGGAGTGAGTTTGTATGGCTCGGTGTCCCAGTGCCCGGAAGCAGAGTTTGAAAGCCGCCATCTGGGTCTGACGCTTCCGGGAGAGCAGGAGAGGCTGAGAGAAAGGATAGAAGCCCTGGCCGGCCGCATGAGTTCCTGTGTGGATATAGACGGGCTTTTGGAGCTGGCAGACGGCACGTCCCTGATGGAAAGGGACAGAGGGAAAAAACCATCGGAAACATTGGTTAAACCGGCCGGGACGGCTAAAAGAGTCCGACGTATCGCGATTGCCAGGGATGAAGCGTTTTGTTTTTACTATGAGGAAAATCTTGAGCTTCTGAAAAAGGAAGGATGGGAACTTATTCCTTTTAGTCCTCTTCATGATGAAGGTCTGCCTTGCGGAATTTCGGCGATTCTCTTAGGGGGCGGTTATCCGGAAAAATATGCCAGGGAACTGTCTGAAAACTGCGGCATGATGGAACAGATCCGCAGGGCATCCGTGCAGGGAATCAAAATTTTGGCAGAGTGCGGGGGGTTTCTTTATCTTCACCGGAGCCTGGAGGGAATGGACGGGAAGAATTATCCTATGGCCGGATTAATCCAGGCGGACGGATACCGTACAGAAAGCCTGTCCCGGTTTGGGTATGTGGTTTTGTACGACCAGGAGGGAAGGATGGTGGCCCGCGGTCATGAATTTCATTATTGGGACAGTACCATGCCGGGAGACAGCCTGAAGGCGGTGAAACCACTGAGCTTGCGAAAGTGGGATTGTATGTATGTGACGGATAAGATGATCGCAGGTTTTCCACATTTGTATTATGGGGGGAACCCGGAGTGGGTGTTGGAATTTTTGGAAAGCGGGAGATAATTTAGGAATGATTGTCGTTACTTTTCACGGGATGGGGAAACTAACTGAATAATTAACTTGAGCGCTGTGATTTCATATTGGAACCACAGCGCTTTTTAAAATTAAATAGTGATAATTATTTTATGATAATACAACTATGTTAT
>CATKXR010000079.1 GCA_949840805.1 uncultured Lachnospiraceae bacterium
AGATCCTATATAAAATCAAATATCAAAGACCACTAGATGTTGTGGTGGCTCTCAAGCATTAGAATACCAAAATCAAATGGCTCTCAAGCGATAAAACGGTGGCTCCGAAGCGTTAGAATATTCAGTTTAGCCATACGTTTCCCTTTTCCGTATACATCCCTTACGGAATTGCCGTTATGCCGCATGACGCCCCGGCCAGCCCCCGGCCTTTCACAGCTCGGAGCGGGTCAGATTTTTCCGTATTCAATTTTCCTGCGTTTCAGCCCGCGCCACCCCGACCTTCGCGCCGCAGTGCCCGCACTTTATGATAAAATCGGGATACCGGCCCTCCATCGGGGCCACGAGCTGGGTCTGGGTACTTACAGCCGCGTCCATGATCCGATGCCCGCATACCGGGCAGCACACATGGCGCATCTCCTCCGTCATCTCATGGCCATGCCCCTCCTTCTTCCTGCGCATTTCATATACGCCCCTTTCTGTAGCCGCCGCTGTCCGGCGCGGGAGTATATGGCCTGCTATGATTCCTTTCCTACATCACGAGCCCCGTAAGCCACGGGGCGACCGGCCTCGCCAAAAGGCGGGCATTCAGGTACGCCATCTCCAACGTAAGGCAGGTATTCCCTAAATAATACCCGTCCATAATGGTGAGGGTCATAGCAAGGTCGGGCCTCTCCATATCCGTCAGACAGACCGGCAGAAGATACTGCACCCTCCCCTGGTAGCCCTGCGGCACCACAATGCCGGGCTCCACCACAGCCCTCCGCCGCGCCAGCTCTACTGCCGTTTCCAATAGCAGGGGCAGGTTATGCGCCTCGCGGATCGCTGCGGGCAGACGGGAGACGTTCTCCCCGTCGCCCAGGATGTGGTCTATGTTCACCCGTATCGGCCACTCCGGGTTGTAGCTGGCGCCATACTGCGCCATATGATAGCTTGGTCGCTCAGGGAGAGGGGAGACATATTTCAGCCACGGCGACAGCTCGTCCGCAAAGCCCCGGAAGTACCAGCCCCGCATACTCGCGTGCTTCTTGTTCCGGTCAAAGCAGGCGTACACCGCCTTGTACCTCCCCGTATACAGCCCCGTATGGAAGCAGCAGAGCTCGTTCTCCACATGGAAATGCCGAGCCGCCTCCGCCGGGTCTCCCTCACTGTTAAAGTCAATCGCCTGCTTCTTAAAAATAGAATGTATGTACCGCTCCAAGATAGGCGTGTCTGGATTCTTTGTGGCATATACCGGCTCCCTGAACCGCCACGGCTCCGGAAGCACCATCTCCGCCAGGCTGTCCAGCTGCCAGTACCACCCCGGCACATAGGCAAAATCGAATAGGTCGCATTGCAGCTTCATAGAAGGCTCCTCCATCCCGTCTGGATTGCCTGCAGCATCCGCATCTGCACCATGGACTTCCAGTCCTCCCTCGTTTCGTGGTGGATACATCCGTCCAGCCCTGCCTCCGCATAGGCCAGGAGCGAATCATGGAACGGCTCATAGATGCGCAGCAGCTCGTCCTGCGCCTCCCGCTCCCCGCTAACCGCCCGGCGAATCAGCCCCACTGTTAATTGCATTGTCTGTTGGTTTTTCTCCATAATAGTCCCTTACCGCCCGGAACGCCCGCTGCCGCAGGTTGTATACCGTCCGGACGCTTACCTCCATCTTCTCCGCTATCTCCCCATCCGTAAGGCCGCGCCAGAAGCCTAAGAGCAGGACTTCCCGCTGCCGCTCTTTCAGGGATAACAGCGCATAGTATAAAGTCTCGTTTTCGACCATGCAGGCATACCCGTCCACCTCCAGCGTAAAAGCATGGGAAGGGTAGGCATCCTCATGGCCCAATAATCCAAGCAGATAGTCTACCGGTTCATGGGAAACGTATTTGCCCCGGCGTTCATTCTTACGCACCAAATCTTTGATATAATTCCTCGACACCTCTTTGCAGTAGGAATCGAACATGGCTATAAGCCGGTCATCATAAGAAGGAGATGGCATGGCAGTCCCCTCCTTTATTCAGATTTGATCGTGGCTGGTTCTCACCTCCTCGCTTATACCAGAACGTTTTCCGCCATGCCAAACCGGAAAGTTTTTGAGAAGAAAGTTAAAAATTTTCAATTTTCTTCATCGACAAGTTTCGACAATGCAACTTAAAAAGGCCAATCCACACAAGGCAGACTGACCTTCCGGGCAAGTTACACTTGCCTTGATGTAAAGTAAATTCTATTTTGTTTTTCTTATCTGTATTATGTATCTCAGCCCCTTAGAAAAGTAATGACTCACCCATACAAACAAAGCCATGACTGCCATATAATCTGCCAGAAAGAAAATCAACGGTTCCTCAAAATCAAAAAATGCAAAGTGATTTTCCAAGAGCATATACCGTCCAATCTCCCTCTGTATGGAAGCATACACGCCATACCCGGCGATAAAGGCGGCAATCCCACGAAGCAGCCATTTTCCTGCTGTTGAAGGTTCTTTTACAAACCGCTTTGCCATCCCCATCATTATGCTCCAATGTAATCCAAGATGAAGTGACATCAACACAAATCCCCAATAAGCGGAAAGCATGTGAACCTCTCTGGCAAAAGCCCGCCCACCCTTGATTGGCAGAAATGACAATGCGTGTTCGGAAAGAATCACTCCGCTATACATAGAACCAATCATGGTAAGCAGGATTCCAATAGCAAGAATAGTCTGCCAAATACGAAACAATGTATATTTCCCTTTGAAAACACATCGGCTCCATTTTCGGTTCAAAATATGATGGATAATGAAAAGACCAAATATCCCGATTCCAAGCCATTCATGCGCCGCCTCGCCAATCAGCTCATAAGTCATCAGAAGCAGCAGCATGACCGTCATCCCAATATCGACCACGATTTTCAAAATTGTTTTCCGTTTCACGCTGCCGCCTCCCTTCGCCCTAACGAATAGCTTTCCTTTTTTCTATAATCCAATTCAAAATACTTTTATCCTGAAATAAAATATTCCCTCCGCCGTGATAATTGTAAATTCCACGGCTGTTAAAATATTCGTTATCCGGGATCTCCAGACATAGTACATCCTCTATCTGGCTTTCTGTTAAGCCTGTATCCAAATAGGCTTCATGCAAACCGTTATAAGCGTCCCTTGCTTTCCCTGAACCGTAATACTCGTCATTTTCAGCCATAAAGATATAAACAGCAACGCCATTTTCTGCAATAGACTCAAAGGTTCCATCCCATTGTGAAGCACCGTGTAAATAAGCTGCATATAAGTCCGGGCGCATGGATACAGCCTGCGACATAGTTTCTCCGCCAGCGGAATATCCGGCAGCATATACCCGTTTTACATCAACGGGAAAATTATCAAGAAAATACTCCGTCAATTCTATCGCCTGCCTTGCGGATTTCTCCCGCCAGTCGGTAAGCTGTGCCGAAACAACAATCATATCTTCGTCAAGCTCCGTCCATGCCAGAAAACCGCTCCAATTCAGATTACTGCCGGAGGAATCCTCTCCAAACCACATCATGTCATATCCCGGCATGACTACCATCATAGGGTATTTTTTACTCTCGTCAAAATCCTCCGGCAGATAATAGCTGTAATGAATATCCCCGTCCGCTCCGGTTAATATTTGCTCCGCAACGAGCATACTTCCCACTGATAAATCCTCCTTCTTTTCTGTGGCAGAGATTGTTGGAACAGTCTCATTTGCACTTTCGGAGGATTCTTCCGTAGAGCTGTTTTCTATCTGCACAGCGTTTTCTGCCGATATATTATTATCAATATCTTCTTTTGCGCCACATGCAGTAAACAGGAATAGCACAGCTAATATACCAAACAAGATTGTTCCGTTTTTCATTCTCTGCCACCTCGCCTCTGATTTACCTGTGAAGCCCCGTCAGCATTTCTACCGTTGCCGGGTCATAGTGGGAGAAGAACAGGCTTTCCTTTTCATCCAATGCCTGAATTGCCGCCATATCCTCATCATTCAGCACAAAATCAAACACATCCATATTCTGAATCATGCGCTCCTTGTGCGTAGACTTCGGGATTACTACAACACCGCTCTGGATCAGGAAGCGGAGAGCAGTCTGCGCCGCACTCTTGTTATATTTCTCCCCAATCTTCGTCAAAACAGGATTGGTAAAGAAATCTTTGCGCCCCTCCGCAAAAGGCCCCCACGATTCATGCTGTACGCCATATTTCACCATATATTCATGTGCCTGTGCCTGCTGCTGGAACACATGGGTCTCCACCTGATTGATCGCCGGTTTCACTTCCACAAAACTGCACAGGTCAATCAGACGGTCAGGGTAAAAATTCGATACACCGATAGCGCGAATCCAGCCTTCCTTATATGCTTCTTCCATTGCCCGGTAAGTTCCATAATAGTCATTGAAAGGCTGGTGGATAAGCACCAGATCAATATATTCCGTCTGCAGCTTACGCAGGGATTCCTTCAAAGAAGCCTTCGCTTTTTCATAGCCACCGTTGCTGATCCATACTTTTGTGGTGATAAATAATTCTCCACGGGGAACGCCGCATTTTTTAATTGCATTGCCCACAGCTTCTTCATTCCCGTATGCCTGCGCCGTATCAATGGAGCGGTAGCCGACACTGATTGCATCCAGCACACAGCGTTCACATTCCTCATTGCTTACCTGATACACACCGTATCCCAACACCGGCATCTTGATCCCATTGTTCAAAGTTACATATTCCATGACTTTCCCTCCTGTAATCATTATTTTATTTTTTTGTAATCTTCACTGTTGACCGGTTCACACCATTCTGTACGCACGTTTTCCCCCGGCACCTCTACCGCCAGATGGGAGAACCAACTGTCCGGCGCTGCTCCATGCCAATGCTTCACGCCTGCCGGAATATTGACGGTATCTCCCGCTGTCATGCAGACCGGTTCTTTTCCCCATTCCTGATAAAAGCCCCTGCCTGCCACACAAACCAGAATCTGTCCGCCGCCCTTGTCAGCATGATGGATGTGCCAGTTGTTCCGGCAGCCCGACTCAAAGGTCACATTAAAAATACCCACCTGCTCTTTGGAAATCGGAAGCAGATAGCTCTGCCCTGAAAAATACTGTGCAAACGCATCGTTTGGCTGGCCGATTGGAAATATCATAGACTTTTCATGCAGAGCCTTTTCATCTGTTCCGTTTGTTTCATCATTCCAGATTTCCTTTGCCAGACGGAACGCCGCCCACGCCTTTGGCCACCCTGCATAAAAGGCCGCATGTGTAATGATCTCGGCAATTTCAGTTTTCGTTATGCCGTTTGCTTTTGCCGCTTCAAGATGATGAACAAAAGAGGTATCGGTAAGCCCCTGCGAAAGCAGCGATACAACCGTGATAAGAGAACGGTCACGGAGAGACATTTTATCTTCCCGGCTCCATACCTGCCCAAAAAGCACATCATCATTCAGCTCTGCAAATTTAGGGGCAAATTCCCCAAGTGCAGTCCTTCCTGCTGTTTGTTTTACCGCCATGCTGTATTCCTCCTATAACATTGATGAAAATATTCTCATAATTTCTCCGACAATCTGCCCGCCTCGGAGCGATTGGTGACCATTCCTGCATACTCCATCCCATAAAGCCCTGCAAAACGCTTCATAGTATATTCCCCGGCCTCCATCATCCATTTTTCCGGAGCTGCTCCCTGAAAGAGAAAATACAGCGATTTTCCCGATAAAGCTCCTTCCTCTACCAGACCATAAAAGCGATCCAGCATATTGCGCACAGAGCCGCAGATATTGTGCCAATACAGCGGGGAGCCAATCACGATCACTTCCGACTCCTTTATTTTTGCAATAACCTCTCCGAGCTGGTCATCCGGGAAGTCCTGCCCGTAGCTGCCGATCCGGTAATCGGTCAGATTCAGCGTTTCATAATCCCTGCCCTTTAACAATTCTTTTGCAAGCCCCGCTGTATTGCCGTTTTTATTCGGGCTGCCGTTGATAAATACAATGCTCATTTTGATCTTCCTCCTTTATCATGCAAATCACTGTTCCCTGTTCCAAAAAAACCTAAGTCCATTGTAGGTATATTCATCACTGGCTATCCCATCGTGAACATATCCCTCCCGTTCCAAAAAGGACAGATTTCCATCCGCCTCATTATCGGCAAAACGAAATGTGCCATCCGAAACACTCCCCATTGCCATAATCTGCGCCTTAAATGCACTGTACGCGAAATCATCCGTGCCAGAAGCAGCAAATATAAAAAAATCATCAGAATCATGACCGGATTCTTTTACCAGTTCCGCCATGTATTCACCGTCTGTGGAGTAGCTTCCGCTCATAGGCATAAAATACCGGAAATAATCAAGCGCATACCGGAAAGTACACCATGTATTGACAGAACCCATTGAAAAACCGCCAAATCCTCTGTGATCGCGGGACGCTTTTATGCCTTCCAACGAGGTATTCTCCGCATAAGTGCTGTATTTACCTTCCACCGCCGGAATCAGGTCATTTACCAGCTCATTGTGAAACTGGTCTGTCAACTGAAGCGCAAGGCTGTAATCCCCGCTGTCCTTGCCGCTTGTATTATTATAGGTCGGTAGGACGATAATAAGCGGCTGTATCTTCCCATCTTCTATGGCATGGTCGATCACATACTTAAAAGAACTCGGGTTTTGGTCTGTTCCCATAACCGTTGTTTCATTGCTCCATCCGCCATGACTTAAATAGAATACATTATATTTCTGATCTTCTGAATAGCCATAAGGCAGATACACCCACGCCTCTTTTGTCAGCTCCTGCGTCCGTTCCTCATAGGAAAAGGATTCCCACGTCTGATAGGTCAACTTTTCCAGCATTCCCGGATGTTCCGAAGGACTTTTATATTCAGCCGGTATATATTCCAGTTCCTCCGGTACAGTCCCGCTTAGGTCGGTTTTGTTTCCCTCTATCTGCATATTTTCTGCCCCCGCTGGTATTCCATCTGTATCCGATTTCAGATTGAGGCTTTCCGCCCATTGCCTGATTTCTGCTTCACTTTCCGCCACATCATTTCTGGAAAGAGAAAACGTATTTTCGCTTATAGCTGCGTCGGGCTGCAATTCAGAAATCGTATTCCTTGTGTCGGAAAAACTACTGCCGCCATGTGTCACAAAAGGAATGATTGTTTTGGCTCCGAAGTCATATTCCTCCAAGAACGAATATACCGGCATAGGCAAATCTCCCCACCAATTCGGGTATCCTAAAATGATGGTATCATATTGTTCCAGATTTTCGATATGGCTCGCAAGCTCCGGTCGCAGGTTTTCCTCCTGTTCATCTGCAGCCTGATCCACTAACGAATCATGGTCTAAGGGATAATCCTGCACGGTTTCTATTCGGAACAGATCGCCGCCCACTGTTTCCTGTATGATCTTCGCGACAAATTCTGTATTTCCCTCCCGCTCCCCATCCCTTACCACAATACTTGCACCAGAAATGGCATCCACACCGGAAGTATCTGCATCCTCCGGCATAGAAAAGTAAGCAATTAAAACGCGGGAGCCTGTACTTTCATTTTTCCCCGGCTCCACCTTTGCAGGTGGAGCCGTACTGTCTGATACAATACTTTCTTCCGGCAAGGATTGTTTTTCTTCCTTTTTTCCACAAGCGGCCAGTGTAATAATCATTAACACACTTGCGAGAACAGCTATTATTTTTCTCATAGTCTGGCTCCTGTTATAATCCTAATCCTTCTACCCATGACCGGACTGTTTCTTCCGAAGCTCCTGAGCGGAAACGCTCACCTTCCAGCCATTCCCCCGTTCCGGCCATTTCTTCAAGCAGTTCGCCACTTTCACCCAAACCGGAGCTTGAAGAAGTGCAGAAAGGTATCACCGTTTTTCCTGTGAAGTCATTCGCCTTTATGAAACCGTCTACAGGCCATGCCGCAATCCCCCACCAGATCGGGTATCCGATAAAAACCGTGTCGTACTCGTCCCAATTATCCACCGTATCAGATACAAGCGGGACATCTCTTTCATCCTCATTGTCATGTTCTCTGGATACGCGGCTGTCATCATCCGTCCAATCAAGGTCAGCATTTGTATAGATTTCTGTCGGCACAATCTCGAACAGATCACCGCCCGTAGCAGAAGCAATATAATTTGCAACCTCCTCCGTATTCCCAGATGCCGAATAATAAACAATCAACGTTTTTCCACCCGTACTTGCCACATCAGTATCGCCAGTGTTATCCTCGCTTTCTGCTTGGCTGGCAGATGGCGTTTCAGAAGGCTGCTCCGTTTTCTCCGGCTCTGACGTAGTCTCGCTTACCGGTTCCGAAGAAGGTTCTGGCGTGGTATCCTTTGCCTGCTGGTTATTGCCACAGGCCGCAAAACTGAATACAAGTAACAGACTCATTAAAAAAGCAGTTATTTTTTTCATAATCGTTTTCTCCTATCTTTTTTATTTAATTAAAACATTCTTTGAAAATTCCCAATATTTCTTCATGGGTCAGCTTCTTATAGCTGCCGGAGACAATCGTACAGGAATCAGCAATCGCTTTCAAATCCGTGTTTTCATCCACACCTAACTCCCGCAAGTTCACAGGCAGGCCGATCTCCAAAATAAAATCTTCCAGAGCATTGATACCAGCACGGGCAATTTCCTCGTCCGTCTTTCCCTCCGCAGAAATTCCCCATACATTCTCTGCAAATTTCTTAAACTTTGCCAGCCCCTCCTTATAGATATGACGATAATAAACCGGGTGCAATACCGCCAACCCCGCGCCATGATTGCAGTCTGTATAGGCTCCAAGCTGGTGTTCCATCTGGTGGCACTGAAAATCCGTCCTCTTTCCCAGCTTGATGATCCTGTTTTCCGCCATTGTAGCATCCCACATAAGATTGCTTCTGGCCGTGTAGTCCTCCGGGTTTTTAACAGCCACCCGCAGATTACGGATCACATTCCGCATAAGCGCCTCGGCAATATCATCGGAAACATTGTCCTCGTCCGGTTCACTGAAATAAATTTCCATGATATGCGAAAGAATGTCAAAGCCACCAGATACCATTTGGAATTTAGGGACGCTGTAAGTATAAGTTGGGTCAAGCAGGGCGAACCTCGGATTACATTTCGGATAATCACGCCCGGTTTTTATTTTCAGTTCTTCGTTGGTAATGACAGCCCCGCCATTGCACTCGCTCCCGGTTCCCGCTACTGTGACGATCACACCGAGCGGCAGAGGATCAAAATCAAAAATACCGGGACGCGCCCAAAAATCCGCCCATACATCCCCCTGATACCGGGCGGCAATGGATACTGCCTTACAGCAGTCCATAACCGAACCGCCGCCAATACCGAGGATCAGTCCCACATTGTTTTCCTTTGCCAGCCTTGCACCTTCCAGCACTTTCGTATAAGTGGGATTTGCCATAATGCCCGGAAACTCAACAATATTTTTCCCCGCTGCTTTCAAAATTGCTGTTACCTCGTCATAAACACCGTTCCGTTTAATGGAGCCGCCGCCGTATGCCAGCATGACCGTATCGCCATATCCTTTTGTCAGACAGCACAGGTATTCCTTTACACACCCTTTCCCGAAAAACACCTTCGTTGCGTTTTCAAAAATAAAATTGTTCATCTTCCTGTTCTCCTCTCTATGATTGATTTTCTGTCTGGTTTTCCCAAAATGCTACTGCCTCGTTTATCCACCCTTCCGCAACCGTTCCGGTTCCTATTCCGAAACCGTGACCGAGGCCCGGATATTTGTGAAACTCTGTGGGGATTCCAAGCGCTTCCAGATTGCGCAGACGGTTTTCCATTGTCCGCCAGCTTGCAATGCCATCATTTTCCCCGACACATACAAAGGTTGGCGGGTCGCTTTCTGTATGGTCGCTGTGGCCGGTATATTGCATAATAACAGCACCGGGACGGGGCAGTTCATTTCCCCCAAAAGCAGCCGGGCCATAAGAGCCAAGCCACGCCGCCATCCTTGCGCCTGCGGAACCTCCCCACACAGAATAACAATCGGTATCTACTTCAAGCTCCTCTGAATGTTCAAAAATGAAGTTGACTGCCCTCGCTAAATCTTCACAGGCTGTCTGCGCTCCGGGCCGGTAAATCAGGGCAAAAGCGTTATATCCCATTTTAGATAATTCCAGAGCGTGGGGAAAGCTGTCCTGCATTGCACCCACATACGCAAATCCCCCGCCTGCATTACAGACAGCAAATTTTTCTCCGGGATTTCCTTTGAAGAAGAATAGTCCTGTATCCTGTTTTGCAGGGTCAGCCATCTTTTCTTCATCAGTATAAATGTCATAAAAACAGGTTTCTCCTGCCGCCGCATGATCTCTTAGATAATTCGCAATCTCTACCGTCTTTTCCGGGTCAATATTGCTATACCATGTAAGCCGCAGCGTCCCCAAAGTGTTCCCGCTATAATATCCACTATCTACTGGAAAAATCAGCCTGCCATACTCTCCGAAAACTGGATCAGATATAACCTCGACTATTTTTGTATCTGTTGTATACGGTTCATTTATCCTCGTTTCTGCCTGCACAATTCTTTCTGCTCCTTCGGTTTGCTGCAAAAGGCTTTCTGTTGTTTCTTTTCCAGATTCTATCTCCGCAATATTGCCAGAGGCTTTATTTGCACCGCATCCTGTAATGCAAACCAATATACAAACAAACGCAACAGTACAAATAGATTTTTTCAATTCCATCACCTCCGTTCTGCTCTTACTACTCATATTATAAAAAAAGCAAGACCTCAAGAGAAGTCTCGCTTTGTTCATCAGTTTATACTCAAAGGTTATAACTATTTTTCTTCTTCAATTTACAGCCATTTGTGCTGCTTCCAAGAATTTCTTTACTGTTTCTGATGGTTGCGGAGAATGGAGCAGGCCAAACGGGATACTATGCTCCCATTCAACCGGAATCACTTTCAAAAGCGGATGTACGTTAGCCCAGCCCGGAATTGCCAGCAAAACATCATTGCTGTTCTCACACCGATTAAAAGCCTCCATACTGTAAAAATCAAAATCTACAATATGTATCTGGCTATGATTCTGCCAGAGGTCATCCCGAAGCCTGTCAACATAGTTACTCCAATCCCGGCGCATTAACATCAGGTTCTCTCCATAAAGGTCTTTTATTTTCAGCTTATCTTTTGCGGCAAGCCGGTGATGGATAGAAACCGCGCAGCAGAACGGTTCACGGGATAATGGAAGCCCGGCACAGTGCCGCAAATCCAGCATGGTTTCATCAAAAATACCAGCAACCACATCTATATTCTTACCGAGGTTAGCCAGAATTTCTCTGGCGTTTTCCGGCGTATTCTCAAAGGGAATAATCTGGAATTTCAAATCCGGGCAATGTTCCTGTATCTTTGGCCATAGCTGCATTAAGAGCTGGGCTGGTGTCATAGGTGAGCTGCCAATCCGAATGACGCTCACATTATCCTGCATAGCGTTTTTTGCCCTTGTAATGGAATCACGGCAATACTGAATAATATATTTTACATCCTGATATAACGATTTTCCCGCCTTCGTTAAAGTCAGCCCCCTATGCGTCCGTTCAAATAATTTTATACCCAATGAATCTTCTAAAAGATTGATCTGCTTAATAACTGCCGTTGGAGTAATATAGGACTCCTCCGCTGCCTTGTTAAAACTCCCGGCATCCGCCACACGGATAAATGTATCTAATTGTGGGTTATACATGAAATATTCCCTCCCTTGTCTTTTTTCTGTATTCGTCTCTGATCGGCAGGTTTTTCTGCCTTTCGCGGTATCATCCATGTGTGGCCGAAACGTACAACACCCTCAATCCGATTCCCCTCGCACAGTTTTTGGACACGCCGCTCAGATATTCCCCATTTTTCTGCCGCTTCTTTTACAGAAATATAGTCAAGCAAATTTGCCACCTCCCATTGATATACCGTTATTATATACGGTGAAGCGAATAAACGCAAGTAAGCGTATGTGTATAAAATCTGAAATTTCTTTGAAAAAGGCTTGCCTTTATATCGAAAATTCGTAAGCTGTCACTCACAACATTAAAACATAATTTTAAGGGAGGACATACCAATGCTCAATATATCCGAAATCGTAAAGAAGGTCGAACAAATGTTTGATTTATTCAATAAGCATTTCTACTATGGAGAGCTTACCCGTCCGGCCATCACCGTATCCCCGGACGGCGGGCGTGGCGCATATGGCTGGTGCAGCATCCATGAAATCTGGAATGCAGACAACGAGCTTTACCGGGAAATCAACCTTTGCGCTGAATACCTTGACCGTCCTATTACAGAAATAGCCACCACGCTTCTCCATGAAATGAGCCACTTATATAACCTGCAGCATGATATCCAGGACGTAAGCAACAACGGCTATTACCACAATATGAAGTTCAAAGCCACCGCCGAAGCCCACGGCCTGCATATTGAGAAGCATCCCAAATATGGCTGGACGGTTACGACGCTGGCTCCGGAAGCCGAAGCGTGGATCATATCCGCTCTGGGAGATACCGGCATCCATGCCAGCCGCCTGCAGGCAGCCGGAAGCTCCAAAGGCGGGCGCAAAAAATCCATCAACCGAAGCATCAAATATATCTGCCCCTGCTGCGGCACCATCATACGGGCAACCCGCAAGGTCAATGTAACCTGCGCAGACTGCGGGGAACCTTTTGAAAAAGCATGATACCCAGATAGAACCGGCCAGCCAATATCCCCACGGCTGGCCGGTTCTATCTTTTTGCATTTTAGAAAAAAGAAAATTTCTTTGAAAAAAGGCTTGCTTTCACACCAAAAATGCGTAAGCTGTCACTCACAAGGCAAGCAGCCAATACAAAAAATATCAAAATAAGAAAGGCGGACAACAGTATGAAAACAGGTAGGATCACAGCAAAATTGAGGGACGCGGTTCCGGTATGCCTCATGGTAGAGGGCAAGGAAGTAAAACGGTACAAGAATATCGAACTTCCGGACAGCATCAAAGAAGTAGAACTTCTCGACTTCCATTTCAATGTACCTGCGGACGGCAAGATCACTTTTGAAATCCATTACGCATCCGGCGTACTTCCGGAGACATTCCCGGAGCCGAGGACGAAAGTAACCCGCGCAGAAAAGGCAGCCGCCAAAGCGCAGAAGAAAGCCATGCAGGAAGAAGCAGCCGAAGCACCGGCCCCGGAGGAAACGGCACTGGCCATCATCCCGGAAGAAACGCCAATTATGCAGGCGGCAGAGCCGGAAGAAGCCACAGCGGAACCGGAAGCCGCAGAGGATACGGCAGAGCAGGCAGCCGAAAGCCCCGAACCGGCAGAGGAAGCCGAAGCCAATCAGGAAGCCAGTACCATGGAGATCAGCTACAATGTAACCGGCCCCCGCCGCAAAGAGCTGGCAACCGCAGTAGGCGACTTCATCGGAACGGCTCCGGTATACCAGAAAGCCCCCACATATGCCTTCGCCATCGGCAGCTATATCATTGACCGAAACGGCAAACTCAGCGGCGAGAAGAACGAAGAATTGACAGAGGCACTTGCAGGCCAGGGCTTCACCGCAGCATAAGAAAAAATACCAGCCCCGCTCCGGCGGGGTTTTTGGTGCATACGAATTTCCCAAGGCAATTCTGTATATAAAAATATCCGCTAAAATGTTCTCTCATGGCTTACTGCCGGAATTATACTTTTTAGCGGATATTGATTTTTGCCCTGCTGCCCTCCGAGGGGTGTGCATCTGCCAGTACAATGCAATCCCTCTGATTTGAAGCTTCATTACTCTATGGAGATTTTAGAAGTCAGTGCATAATATAGAAAAAGATAGAATCCGAAAAAGCCCACAGAATAAGGCTTTTTCAAGACTTGCAGAAAAACAGCCCTCCGAAATGGAAGGCTTATTTTGTATCAAAGTTTGTCCCTTTAGACAGTCAGTATACATACTCCTGAAACAGCAATTACTGCTGATAAGATTCTTTTTCTCCTGTTCTTCTGAGTTTGACATGATGTTTTCATAAACTGATTCCTTTCTGCATTTTGCTCTATATCTTAAACCGGGCAAGCCAGTCTTTTATCTTCTGCTCTGTGGCAGCATGGACAGGCAGGATTGCCAGACGGCTATACTGCTTTTTAACCGTCATTACACTGTTATCATCATCTATTTCACGCAAAATATGGTTTACACCATAAGGTGCATAGCTTTCCGCAAGCGGTATGTTATGCAGGTCAGACAGCCGCCTGTAATCAGTAGAAATATCCGCTGTTCCTGTAATCGCTAAAATGGGCTTGCCGTATTGTTTAAGAAGTAAAACATAATCCTGTGAACTATAGGAAGCATGTTCTCTAACCCATTTTGCATTGAGCATGGCACCGCCAAAAAACACCCTGTCTTTTTTAGCAGAAACACACTTTTGAAACATGGCATCAACTTTGGCATCTGTCTTTTTCCGATTTGTCTGACTTCTAAGGAGCATACCGGGCAATCCCTTTTTCTTGGAAAATTCCTCTTCCACAAGATAATTCTGGTAGAGCAGGGCATCCTTCATACAAGTTGCAGCACCGCCCAGAAGCAAAAGCCCCGCAGTATCTTCTTCTGCCGAGAGCAGCGTAGCTATCATAGCTCCTTCGCTGTGACCACAGATAACTACTTTTGTTTCATCCACACATGGCAGTGACTTTGTATAACGGATTACAGAAACAGCATCATCTGTAAGAACACTTAATCCTGCTCTGTTAAAATCCCCCTTGGTCCGGTATGTTCCTCGCTTATCGTATCGGACACACACAAAGCCGGACTGCACAAACATTTTTGCAATATTTTTATAAAAGTCTGTTTTAAAATTCTTTTCATTTCCGTCACGGTCAGTCTTTCCAGTGCCCATAATCAATACTACGGCAGGGTATTTCCCGTTGCCGTCAGGCTCGGAAACTGTTGCACCAATAGACACGTTTCCTTTTATCGTTATTTCATTCTCTTTTATAGCCATACTTATTTTCCCTCTTCCTGAATTGGAGCAGAAATAAGGGAAATGCTTCGCAGCTTCCCATTTTCCTCCGCTTTCCGGTATTTTTCCATGACTGCCCCTATTTCCTGCATAAAACTGTCAAAACTGTCATCTGTGAGTGTCAAAACACAGGTCCTCAAACTAAGACGGTCTTTTTGCGGATTGGCATCTTTTTTATTGCTGTACTCTTGAAATTTCATATAAAGCTCCATCAGAAACTGATATGCCGTTTCTGAAATGCTGTTATTTACTGTTTCTGCCATTTTTTTTGCATTGATTGCAAGCAGCCTTTCCAGACTCCCCCGCACTTTTCGTTCCTCCTTTACAAGCAGGACTTCTTCTTTCAGCAGAGTGTTGATATGCCGATACAGCGTAGGGGCAGGTACATCTGCAATTGCTTCGGAAATCTGCTTTGTGGTTGCCTCGCCATGGGTTTGCAGATATTGCATTACCTGCATCCTCACCGGATTAGAAATTACCTTTATTAATTCCATTATTTCCATCTCCTTTCTCAAGTTTAATTATATTATCATTTTTGATAATAGTCAAGTTTCGGAACGGAATACGGAATATACAGGCGAAACAAAAGCCAGAGGATAGTCCTCCGGCCTTTGTTTCGCCCGTTTCGCTGTCAACAGACAGCAATCCTTTTTCACCTTCCGCACAAGTATTCCTTCACTTCAATCAGGGAAGGCAACACAGCTTCCGTAATCTCGTACATTTCCTCCGTCGCCTCCAGCACGTCCGGCACCATAATCGTACAAAGTCCCGCTGCCACGGACGCACGTATGCCGTTGTGGGAATCCTCGATGCCGTAAGCCTCTTTTGGCTCTACATTCAGCTTTTCACAGGCTTTCAGAAAAATATCCGGTGCGGGCTTGCTGTTTTCAACCATATCGCCGCAGACCAGTACGTCAAAATATTCAATCAGCCCTGCCTCAGTCAGCTCCTTTCGCACCATATACTCCCTTGTGGAAGAGGCCAGTCCAATCTTTGCGCCGCGCTTCTTAAGCGCTTCCAAAAGCTCCGTCACACCCGGTTTTACCGGAAGTCTGCCATTGCTGTAACGGCTCTGGAAGAGCGCTGACGCCTCTTTTCTATATGTGTCATAGGGAAAGTCCTGCCCATAGCGCTCAAGCATTTTTTTAACGGTAAGCTTTGCATTGATGCCGGTGCATTCAATGCATGCCTGTTCGATATCAGGAATGTTATATTTCTGTGCAACCTCTTTCCAGCACTCTATAACCCGCCTTTCAGAATCAAATATAATCCCGTCCATGTCAAAAACAACTGCTGTAAATTCTTTTGCTGCCACCTTTATTCCTCCTATGCTTTCCTTATACTTTTTACTTGAAACTCTTTTTACAGTATAAGTGAAAATAATTACGGTGGCAATCATAAGCTTTTTGAACTTATTAGCAAATTTATGCCTGAAAATTTATGCTGTACAGTCATTTAAAGAAAAAACAGCCGTCACTACTGCAATAGTGACGGCTGATACAAAATATCAGTTTAAATTATCTTCTTTTCTTTGGGAAAAAATAGGAATCCCGCTCAATCCAATTCGCATGCTCCAATACTAAATTAATCAATTTTTCTGCTGCCCTTGGTGTCATCTGCTTTATTTTTTTGCAGTCTCCAACTGCCTTGCCGTTTTCATCGTAAAACCATACGCTTGCCATGAAAACCCCGTTAATTCTTACCCTGTTGCTGGAAATGGTTTTTACTTTTGTCAAATCAATTTCCAGATAACCTTTTACACGTTCTTTCAGCAATAATGTGTTATCTGCTATATAGCCGGAATAATACATGTCTTTAAAATCACATACATGCCTTCCGTCAAATTTCCGGTCCACTTCCGACCTGATTTTGTCAGCCTTTCTTTTGTCATACACAAATCCAATAACTGCTAAAAGCACCATAACCGCTGCTATCACTGCACCCTGTGGTGTCATTGTAACCCATCCTCTCTTTTGTCAAAAATATTTAAAAACATATTATAATTTTTTACTGTATTTTGTCAAGGAAATATTTTTTTCTTATTTTTCACAAGGTTTTCTATATGCCACACCAGCCCTATTGCAAGCTTTTATATTCCCTGACAAGCTCCTCGAATAGAACCGTCACATTCCAAAAGATATTGTGGGGTGTGACAACCGCTTTCAGAGCAACAGGTTCAATGCCTGACTCCCTGTATTTTTCCAAAAATACATCCAATGCTACCGAATCAATTCCCGAAAAGACAAGCATCTCCCCTGAAAGCTCTGTCTGGTCACAGACAATATTCTTTCTTGGTATACCAGGAATTCCTGCCAGTGCACCAAGGCTCTCCCCGTACTGCCTTTTTGGTACAATTATACTTTCAATTTTAAGCTTTCTGCATAAATCCGCTATTTGCCTCTGCTTTGTTTTTTCCACATGAAAAAGTAAAACCTTCGCATCCTTTTGAAACATTCCGCTGCCTCTGACTTTCCTTATACTTTTTATAGTAAACGACGTTAATTCTTTCTGTTTGACTCTAGGAAAAAGAGCATAGAGTAGCAAGCTTGTCATTTGGCTGCTGAAAAGTTGAAAACCAATCGTCAAGAACGCCAACTAACTTTTCAAGAG
>CATKXR010000080.1 GCA_949840805.1 uncultured Lachnospiraceae bacterium
GGCGCTTAATGAGCCGGAATGGTTTTCCCGGCGAATTTAGCGTCCGCTACGTTCTTCACGGAGCGGGAGCGCGTTTTCCGGGGTACGGGTAACAGACCAGGCGGACCTTTTGGAATCACTGTAAACAGCGTCATTCTTCGCACAACAAGATATACCTTTTCGTGCGGAGCTTGACGGAGCACAGTTGAAGCTTTATGTTATATATTCAGGAGGGAAGCATATGTCAAAAGCAGATGTGATCGAGATTGAAGGAACCGTAGTGGAAAAGCTGCCAAATGCCATGTTTCAGGTGGAGCTGGAAAATGGCCACCAGGTATTGGCCCACATCAGCGGAAAGCTGCGGATGAATTATATCAGGATTCTTCCGGGGGACCGGGTGACGATAGAATTGTCGCCGTATGACCTTTCCAAGGGGAGAATTATCTGGAGAGACAAATAATGGAGGGGCTGTTCACAGGGAACGGTTCAGGCCGTGCAATCGGCTGATCTGTGGGCAGCAACCATAGGGAAAACATAAAATAAGGTAAAAATAAGCGGAAAACAAAGAAAAAATGCTTGCATTTAAAAATTGGCAGTGATATAATGTTATGGCAACTTTGTTAAAATGCAGGTAAAGTATACCTGTATGTCCTAAAAGGCAGGACAGCTTAGAGGAAACACTCAGGAGTGTACCCATATGTCCTTAAAAGGCAGGACAGCTTAGAGGAAAGGAGTGATTTGCCGTGAAGGTGAGATCATCAGTGAAACCGATTTGCGAGAAATGCAAAATCATCAAGCGCAAAGGCAGTATCAGAGTAATCTGTGAAAATCCTAAGCACAAGCAGAGACAAGGTTAATTAAGGAAGAACAGGAGGTGTACGACGCAAATGGCTCGTATTGCAGGAGTTGATTTACCAAGAGAGAAACGTGTTGAGATCGGCTTGACTTACATTTACGGGATCGGAAGAACCAGTTCCAACCGTATTCTGGCGGAAGCAGGCGTGAATCCTGACACCCGTGTCAAAGATCTGACCGATGACGAGGTCAGGAAGATCGCGGCAGTGATTGCTGACAGCCAGGTAGTGGAAGGTGATCTGCGCAGAGAGATTGCCATGAACATTAAGCGGCTTCAGGAGATTGGATGCTACCGTGGGATTCGCCACAGAAGAAGCCTGCCGGTTCGCGGACAGAAAACCAAAACCAACGCGAGAACCCGCAAAGGACCGCGTAAGACCGTAGCGAACAAGAAGAAATAAAGATTGCATTAACACGAATCAAGTTGTATGTTTTAAAAACAGGAACAAGATTCAGGTATCGGAAGCTTTCGGGGGAGGTCTTCCCGAAGGCGCAGCGAATCAAGACGAAAGGAAAGTAGGTTAGTTTAAAATGGCTAAAAATAAGTCCACTGGAAAAAAAGTGACGAAAAAGCGCGTAAAGAAAAACGTTGAACGCGGACAGGCACACATCCAGTCATCCTTCAACAACACGATCGTGACATTGACGGATGTACAGGGCAACGCCTTATCTTGGGCGAGTGCCGGAGGTCTGGGATTTAGAGGTTCAAGGAAATCTACTCCATATGCAGCCCAGATGGCTGCAGAGACTGCTGCCAAGGCAGCTATCGTACATGGTTTGAAGTCTGTCGACGTTATGGTAAAGGGTCCCGGTTCGGGCCGTGAAGCAGCGATCCGTGCGCTCTCCGCATGCGGTATTGAAGTAACCAGTATTAAGGACGTAACCCCGGTTCCTCACAATGGTTGCCGTCCGCCAAAACGTAGAAGAGTTTAATAGGAGGTACGAAAAGTGGCAGTAGATAGAGTTCCTGTTCTTAAAAGATGCAGATCCCTTGGTTTGGACCCCATGTGCCTGGGAATCAGCAAAAAGTCAAAAAGAGAACTGAAGAGGGCGAACAGAAAAGTAAGTGAGTACGGCATGCAGCTTCGTGAGAAGCAGAAAGCCAAATTTATCTATGGCGTTCTGGAAAAACCGTTCCGGAACTATTATGCGAAAGCAGAGAAGATGGAAGGACAGGCAGGCGCTAACCTTCTGATTCTGTTGGAGAGAAGACTGGACAATGTTGTGTTCAGAATGGGATTTGGCCGTACCAGACGGGAGACCCGTCAGATTGTTGACCATAAGCACATCCTGGTAAACGGAAAATGCGTCAACATTCCGTCCTACCTGGTAAAAGCAGGTGATGTGATCGAAGTCAAAGAAAAAGCCAAATCTTCCCAGAGATATAAGGCTGTCCTGGAAGTGACCGGCGGCCGCCTGGTTCCGGCATGGCTGGACGTGGATCAGGAAAATCTGCGCGGTGTTGTAAAGGAACTGCCGACCAGAGAAGAGATTGATGTTCCGGTAGAAGAGATGCTTATTGTCGAGTTGTATTCTAAGTAAGTTTAGGATGGAGTTTCCCTCGATAGACGAACCCAAAAGGAGGGGCTATAATCGTGTTCGATTTTGAAAAACCAAACATTGAGATTGTTGAAATTTCAGAGGATAAGAAGTACGGCAAATTTGTTGTGGAACCGCTTGAGAGGGGCTATGGCACCACACTGGGTAACTCCCTGAGAAGAATTATGCTTTCTTCTTTGCCAGGTGCTGCGGTCAGTCAGGTAAAAATCGAAGGCGTTTTGCATGAGTTCAGTTCCATTCCCGGAGTCAAGGAGGATGTGACTGAGATCATCATGAACATCAAGAACTTATCGATCAAGAACAACAGTGACAGCAATGAGGTTAAGACCGCTTATATTGAGTTCGAAGGCGAAGGCGTGATCACTGCTGCCGATATCCAGGCAGATCCGGATATTGAGATCATGAATCCGGAACAGGTGATCGCTACTTTAAGCGGCGGTACGGACAGTAAGTTCTATATGGAGCTGACTATTTCCAAAGGCCGCGGATATGTAAGCGCCGACAAAAATAAGAATGAAGAACTGGCCATTGGCGTCATAGCGATTGACTCGATCTATACGCCGGTGGAGCGTGTCAATATGACCATCGAGAACAGCCGTGTAGGGCAGGTTATTGATTACGATAAGCTGACCTTAGACGTGTATACCAATGGGACACTGGCCCCTGATGAAGCGGTAAGCCTGGCGGCAAAGGTCTTGAGCGAGCATTTGAATCTGTTCATTGACCTTTCTGAAAATGCCCGGACTGCCGAGATCATGGTGGAAAAGGAGGACAACGAGAAGGAGAAGGTTCTGGAGATGAATATCGATGAACTGGAGCTTTCCGTCCGTTCTTACAACTGCTTAAAGCGCGCCGGAATCAATACGGTGGAGGAACTGTGCAACCGCACTCCTGAGGATATGATGAAGGTCCGCAATTTAGGAAGAAAGTCCCTTGAAGAAGTCCTAGCAAAACTAAAAGAACTGGGATTACAATTAAACCCAAGCGAGGAGTGATTTTCTCCTCGCTTGGGTGCTACCCAAACGTAGCAGAGCGGAGTTTGGGTTTCCCGTGATGCGAGGAGTGATTTTCTCCTCGCTCCCATGCCGGGCGCGTAAGACCGATGAAGCGGCGCCGGGTATTAAATAAAATGGAAGATGTGGTTTGGTAAGACCGACCGGCGCAAACCGCACTCCGGATAAATGGAGGAAAATAAAATGGCAGGTTACAGAAAGCTTGGAAGAACTTCCAGCCAGAGGAAAGCATTGATCCGCAGTCAGGTTACTGCATTGCTGTATCATGGAAAGATCCGCACCACCGAGGCAAGGGCAAAAGAGATCCGCAAGGTTGCTGAAGGGCTGATCGCCATGGCAGTAAAAGAGAAAGACAACTTTGAGACTGTTACTGTTACTGCAAAGGTTCCGCGCAAGGACAGCAACGGCAAGAGAGTCAAAGAAGAGAAGAATGGCAGAAAAGTGACGGTTTATGATGAGGTTCAGAAGGAGATCAAGAAGGATAAGCCTTCCAGGCTCCATGCAAGACGTCAGATGCTACGGGTTCTGTATGACGTGACTGAGGTTCCCACCTCTCCCGCCGGCAGAAAGAAAAATACCAAGTCTGTGGATCTTCCGGCAAAATTGTTTGACGAGATTGCCCCCAAGTATGTGTCCCGCAATGGCGGATATACCCGTATTGTGAAGATCGGACAGCGCAAGGGCGATGGCGCTATGGAAGTGCTGTTAGAGCTGGTATAAATAAAGATGCGGACAGACAGCTTATAAGAAACGAAAGGAGCTGCTGCACGGGACAGAAGTATCTTCCGTGGAGCAGTCCTTTTTTCATTTTTTCATAAAATCACTTGGTTTTTCACCAAATTCCCGTTTAAAAGCCTTTAAAAAATTGGAATAATCATTGAAGCCGCATTCCGTATAAGCTTCGGTTACGGTTTTCCCATACATCAGCATATTCCGGGCAATGGTTAATCGTTTTTTCATAATGAATTGATAAAGAGAAAGCCCGGTAAACTGCTTGAACTGATGGCTCAGGTAATATTTACTCAGGTAGAATTGTTCTGCCAGTTGATCCAGGGTCAGATCCTCACTGTAGTGATTGTTGATATAAGCAACAATCTGGTTGATCTGTTCGTTTTCTGTTACATCCTGTTTGGCGGAGTCGGAAATCTCGTAGTAAGCGCGGCTGAGGAGCACCAGGATTTCCATAATGGAGGAGTAGGCCATGACACGGTTCCCCAGGCGGTTGCTGGTCCGCTCCTGTTCAATGGTATTGCAGGCTGTCTGGATTTTCTGGAGCTGGTTTTTATTGGGGCGGAACAGGCGGTAATTGCGGTTGGCAGCGTCCTGAAAACAGGCGGTCAGATCTTCGCCGATGTCCCGCAGCCTGTCAAAAAATTCCCGATTCAGCCAAATGATAATCCGTTCATAAGGATCCTTGGAGGGTTTGACTTCAGGGTGGTGGATATCACTGTTGTTGGTCAATAAGACATCGCCCGGACGAAGCCTGTAGGTTCGGCCCTCTATGATATAATTCACGTCACCGGAAATGAATATATAGATCTCATGGAAGGCATGTTGGTGAAAATCAATCATGGGCGGCGTATCATTGCGGTAGTGGTGGTACTCGTAAAAGCGTTCCGTCATGATCTGACGATGGGTAAATTCGTCGATATACATAATTTATAAAAAACCTTTCGCTTTTTGTTTATATTTGTATTATACAGCAATATTTACCAGATTTCAAGAAAGATGTACCAAGTAAAATTGCCAAAAAAATGGTATATTGTCTCTATGGAATCATGAGTGTCGACAAACATGTGACTGGGAAACAGGCAAAAGTTCAGGATAGAATTGTCTGAACGGCTGCAGACAGATTGAGAAAGGAGAAAAGCAGGTATGAGAGGACTTTACAGGGCGTTGGCGGTTTCCTTTAGCGCAGCGCTCATGGCATCGGTTCTTACCGGCTGCGGAAGCGCCTCAGATGGTAAAAGAATTGTCAGAATCGGACACAACCAGGCTACAGACCATCCCACCCATATGGCGCTGCTTGAATTTGAAAACTATGTGGAAAGTAAATTGGGGGATCGATATAACATAGAAGTATATCCCAGTGAGCTTTTAGGTTCCCAGACGGATATGGTACAGCTTACCCAGACAGGAGCCATTGATTTCTGTGTGGCAAGCAACTCAATTCTGGAAACGTTTTCTGACAACTATACATTGTTTAACATGCCATACTTATTCGCATCTGCAGAAGCTTACCATGCCTCTATGGATGACCCGGACATTACCGGGCCGATTTTTGACTCGACAAAAAAGGCAGGATTTGAGGCTGTGACCTGGATCGATGCAGGCACAAGAAATTTTTATACGGTCTCGACCCCGATCAATTCCCCGGCGGATTTGAAGGGACTGAAAATCCGTGTGCAGCAGTCCCCGACAAATGTGGAAATGATGCGGCTTCTGGGCGGCTCCGCCACGCCGATGGGATTTGGAGAAGTCTATACGGCTCTCCAGTCCAAGATTATCGATGGCGCGGAAAACAATGAGATGGCTTTAACTTCCAACGGACACGGGGATGTGTGTAAATTTTATTCTTATGACATGCATCAGATGATACCGGATATTTTGATTGGAAACTGTGCATTTTTGGACGGGCTTTCTCCGGAAGAAAGAACGGTATTTGAAGAAGGATTTCAGGTGGTAAACCAGGTGGAGCGCAGGGAATGGACCAATGCCGTGGAAGCGGCAAAAAATAAGGCGGAAAACGAACAGGGCGTCCAGTTCCTCTATCCGGATACAGCGCCGTTCCAGGAAATCTGTATTCCCATGCATCAATCGGTGCTGGAGCAGTATCCGGATCTGAAACCGTTTTATGATGCCATCCAGGTACATAATCAGACATTTGTTTCGGAAGGAGGGGCAGGACAATGAATAAACTTCGTGAAATACTGACGCAGATTTTGAATGTGCTGGCCGGAGTAAGTTTTCTTGTGATGGTGGTTCTGACCTGCTGGCAGGTACTGACCCGGTATGTGCTCAACAACCCTTCCTCCTGGTCCGAAGAACTGGTCTCCTATATGTTTGCCTGGATGAGCCTTTTGGGGGCGTCTCTGGTGACATCAGAAAGGGGCCATATGAACATTCCGATTGTGGTGGAAAAATGCAGCCCGGCTTTGCAGAAGCTGCTTCTCTGCCTGGCCGAAGTGATTGGGTTTTTGTTCTCGGCAGTGATCCTGGCTTACGGCGGATTCCAGATCGCCAACCTGGCTATGGGGCAGATGACTTCTTCCCTGGGCGTTCCCATTGGAATTTTCTATGTGGTTTTGCCTTTGTGCGGAATTCTCAATATGGTTTACACGGTATTAAATATGGCTGATATTATGAAGAAGAAGGAGGGGACAGCGTAAATGGCAATTCAATCGTTATTTTTGATTTTATTTGTATTGTTGGTGTTGCTGGTGCTGGGCGTTCCCATTTCCTATTCCATTGGAATTTCCTCCCTTGTAGTGATCCTTCAGACCGTTCCGCTGGACGTGTCGGTGGTGACAGCAGCCCAGAGAACCTTTGTGGGTATGAGCAAGTTCAGCCTGACAGCCATTCCCTTCTTTATTTTGGCAGGAAATCTGATGAACCAGGGTGGTATCGCCAAGCGTCTGGTGGATTTTGTCATGGCTATTCTGGGGAAACTTCCCGGTGCGCTTTTGGTGACGAATGCCGGCGCCAATGCTCTGTTTGGCGCCATCTCCGGCTCGGCTTCAGCGGCAGCGGCGGCAGTGGGCAGCATGGTGAAGGAGGGAGAGGAACGGCAGGGATACGACAAAGGGCTGTGCGCGGCTACTAATGGGGCTTCGGCACCGTCAGGACTGCTGATTCCGCCGTCCAATGCTTTGATTACCTATTCTCTTGCTTCCGGAGGAACATCGGTGGCTGCTTTGTTCCTGGCCGGCTATGTACCCGGGATTCTGTGGGCCATATGTTGTATGATCGTGGGAGTGATCCTGGCCATGGGCAAGGGATATGGCGGAAGCGAAGGAAAGTATGACTGGAAGAATCTGGGAGTCTGCACCTTACAGGCCATTCCCGCCCTGTCTCTGATCGTGGTGGTAATCGGCGGAATCGTCGGCGGTATCTTTACGGCAACGGAAGGGTCTGCCATTGCGGTGGTCTATGCGTTGGTGCTGGGGATTTTTTATAAAAATATTACGGTTAAATCTTTCTGGAAGATCGTGGTGGACAGCGCGAAGATGAGCGGCATGGTGGTATTTCTGATCGGCGTGTCCAATATTCTGGGATGGGTGATGGCATTTTTGCAGATTCCCCAGGCAGTTTCGGCGGCTCTGCTTGGTCTTACGGACAATTACTTTGTGATCTTGTTGATTATGAATATAATTCTCCTGGTTGCAGGTACATTTATGGATGTGACGCCGGCTATTTTGATATTTACGCCCCTGTTTCTTCCAATTGTGAAAAGTTTTGGCATGAATCCTATTCATTTTGGATTGATTTTGGTGTATAATCTGTGTATTGGAAATATTACGCCGCCAGTGGGGAATACTTTGTTTGTTGCCATCAAAGTGGGAGACAGTACACTGGCAAAGACGATTCCCTATATGGTCTGGTATTATATAGCGATTCTCGCGGGCCTGATGCTGGTGACGTATGTGCCGTTCCTGAGTATGGGACTGCCTATGATGGCCGGCCTGGCATAGCAAAAGAGCGCGGGTTCAGACAGATTCAGCCGATTTTGCCTGCTCACTTTTCTGAAGCGGATGCTGCAGGCTGGTGATGCTGTATGCCGGCGGTATGGGACGGTTTGCGACAAAATAAAAATTGGCGTTTCCTGTCTGCTTTTCTCAACGAAGAAGGCAGCCCTGATAAGAGGATATGCCGTTTAAGAGCAGAGAGAAAAGGACGGGAAACGCACAAAATAAAAAAGGAAAGGGTTATGAACTATGCAGATGACATTTCGTTGGTACGGTGAGGGAAACGACAGTATCACACCGGAACAGATCAAGCAGATTCCGGGTGTGACCGGACTTGTCTGGGCCCTGCACTACAAGCAGGCAGGGGAAGTGTGGACGGTGGAGGAGATCGAGGAGGCCCGCAAGCAGATTGAAGGGGCCGGTTTCAACATGGACGTGGTGGAAAGCGTCAATGTCCATGACGATATTAAGATCGGCCTGCCTACCAGAGACCAGTATATTGAGAATTATAAGGAAACTTTGAGGAACCTGGCAAAGTTCGGGGTAAAAGTAGTGACCTACAATTTTATGCCGGTTTTTGACTGGACTCGTACTGATCTGTTCCATCCGATGGAGGATGGTTCCACCGCTTTGTTCTACGAAAAATCCAAGATCCAGGATGATTATAAGGAGATGGCGAAGTATATCCTGGAGAACCTCCACGGCATGACATTCCCGGGATGGGAGCCGGAGAGGATGGCACAGCTTGACGAGCTTTTTGAGAAATACCGCCCGGTTACTAAGGAAAAGCTGTGGGAGAACCTGAAGTATTTCCTGGAGGCGGTGATGCCCACCTGCCATGAGACCGGAATTAAGCTGGCCATTCACCAGGATGATCCGCCGTGGGATATCTTCGGCTTGCCCCGTCTATTGGTAGACAAGGAGTCCATCGGACATTTCCTGTCCATGGTGGATGATGACCATAACTGCCTGTGTCTGTGTTCCGGGTCTTTAGGCGCAAACCCGAAGAATAATGTGGCAGATATTATCCGCACCTACTGTGACAGGATTGCATTTGCCCATATCCGGAATGTAAAGCATTTCCCCAACGGGGACTTTACGGAGGCTTCTCATCGGGACTGCGATGGAGATACGGGAATCCTTGATATTATGAAGGCTTATCACGACTGCGGATACAAAGGATATGCAAGGCCGGACCACGGAAGGCATCTGTGGGGTGAGAAATGCCGTCCGGGCTATGGATTATACGACCGTGCCCTGGGAATCATGTATCTGTGGGGCTGCTGGGATATGCTGGAAAAGATGGATAAATAAAACCGCGGCGGAGCGGCAGCCGTCCGGAGACGGGAACGGCTGCCGCAGGGTAAAAGGGCTGCGGCAAAATAACAGAATCATTGTGTGAGGCAATCGAAAGGAGACAGGCTTTGGAACTTTCATTAAAGTCAATTCAGAATAAGGAAAATTGGAAAGGGTATCATCTTCCGGGGTATGATCCGGTGAAAATTGCGGAAAACACGGCAAAGAGGCCTCAGTGGATGCATTTTGGCTCCGGAAATATTTTTCGTATCTTTCCGGCGGTGATCTGTCAGCGGCTTATCGAGCAGGGAGAGATGGATACGGGGATTGTGTGCTGTGAAGGGTATGATGATGAGATCATTACCAAATGTTTCCGGCCCTACGACAATCTGACCATAGGCGTTACCCTGAACCCGGACGGTAAACTGGATAAGGAAATCGTGGCCTCCATGGCAGACAGCCTGACTATGCTTCATGACCGGGAGCAGGTCGTGGGGGTGATGAAGGAGCCGTCTCTGCAGATGGTATCCTTTACCATTACGGAGAAGGGATATTCTCTCAGAAATGCTGATCATGAGCTGGTTCCGGCGGTGGTTGCGGACATGGAAGCCGGGCCGGAGGATTGCAAGACATTTATGGCCCAGTTGACGGCTATGTGTATCGAGAGAGGACGGGCATGCAAAAAGCCTCTTTCCTTAGTCAGCATGGACAACTGTTCTCACAACGGAGAGAAACTGCAGGCAGCAGTCATGGAGATTGCCGGGGCATGGCTGGAAAAAGGGAAGATTTCCCAGGCAGATTATGAGTATCTGGAGAAGGAGATTGCGTTCCCGTGGAGCATGATCGATAAGATTACGCCCCGGCCCCATCCGATCGTGGAGGAACAGCTTATTGCAGACGGAGTGGAGAATATCAGTCCCTTTGTTACGTCTAAGAATACTTATGTAGCTCCTTTTGTCAATGCGGAAAAACCTCAGTATCTGGTGATCGAGGATCAGTTCCCCAATGGCAGGCCGCCTTTGGAGCACGCCGGGGTGATCATTACCAGCCGGGATATTGTCAATAAGGTGGAGAAGATGAAGGTGTGTACCTGCTTGAATCCTCTCCATACCTGTCTGGCCGTGTACGGGTGCATTCTGGGATATACGTCCATTGCAGAGGAGATGAAGGATCCCCAGCTTAACCGGTTTATTGATCGGATGAGCCATGAAGAGGGAATGCCTTTTGTGGTGGATCCGGGTGTGATTGACCCTCATATGTTCCTGAATGAGGTGCTTAAGGAGCGGTTCCCCAATCCCTTTATGCCGGACACGCCTCAGAGAATTGCCACAGATACTTCCCAGAAGCTTTCTATCCGGTTTGGAGAGACCATCAAGGCCTATTGTGCTTCTGCAGAGAGGGAGGCTTCGGAGTTAAAGCTGATTCCTCTCGTCTTAGCCGGATGGCTGCGGTATCTGATCGGTGTAAATGATGCTGGTGAGCCATTTGAACTCAGCTCGGATCCGCTTCTGCCGGCTATGAAGGAGAGGATGGCAGGGATGGAGTTAGGGAAGCCGTTTGATAAAGAGCAGCTTCGTCCTGTCCTGTCAGATGTTACCATATTCGGCGTGGATCTGTATGAATGCGGCCTGGCGGATAAGGTGATCGGATATTTTGAAGAAATGACGGCCGGACCGGGAGCAGTGAGGAAGACCTTAGAAAAATATGTCGGATGAGGCTGTAAAAACCAAAGAATATCAATAAGAAACCGCCGCCACTATTCGGATAGTGGCGGCGGTTTGCCAGATATGGCTTTATCTGTTGGAGAGGATTTCTCCTTGTATGGAGATGGTTACAATCTGCAGCGGAATGGATTTGCCACATTCCGACAGAGCCTTTTTTACCGCTGCCTCCAACCCTCCGCAGCAGGGGACTTCCATTCGTAAAACCGTGATGTTTTGTATATCATTTCTTTTTATGATTTCTGTAAGTTTTTCACTGTAATCAACTGCGTCCAGTTTAGGACATCCGATGAGAGTAATTCTGTCTTTCATAAAATCGTTGTGAATCCCGGCGTAAGCATAGGCGGTACAGTCTGCGGCAATTAAAAGTTTTGCCCCATGAAAATAAGGGGCATTTACAGGCGCAAGTTTGATCTGGCAGGGCCATTGACCAAGCTGTGATGCTGCGGCTGATGGAATGGTTTCATTATGCTTCGCTTGCCTGGCGGCAAGGACTGCTGCCTCATTGTAAGCCGGGGCTTCCCGTTCTTCAAAGGTAATCGCGCCGCAGGGACATTCCGGCAGGCAGTCGCCCAGCCCGTCACAATAGTCCTCCCGGGTCAGCTTTGCCTTTCCTTCTATCATTTCAATGGCTCCTTCATGGCAGGCATCGGCACAAGCCCCGCAGCCGTTGCACTTTTCTTCATCAATTTTTATTATTTTCCGGATCATGTTTTTTACCTCTTTCTAGCAAATAAGTATGCTTATGAGTATAAACTTCAGACAGGCTTCACAGAATTTACATCTATTATATTAGCATATATGAAACCTTTTTAAAAGGCTTGGAAGAAATTGTTTTATGGATGTGTCAGGACAATATCAGTGGCAAAAAAACAATTGTTAACTTTAATCGAATAAAAGGTTGACAATTGGCCTGTTTTCTATTATGATTTATTACGAAATATCTGGATAAATGTGTAAGAAGCAGTCCCTAAGAGTTGTTATATTCCAGAGAAAATTCGAATGGCTGTGAAAAAAGCATATAAGGAGGTCAGGACCGTGATTAGAAGAAATCCGGACATTAGGCGGAAGGGCTTAAAAAGGAGCGGGACCAGGGATATGGTTTTATGTGGGATGTTTGTGACGTTGATTGCCGTGGGGGCATTTATAAAGATTCCCATTCCTGTGGTGCCATTTACCCTGCAGTATCTGTTTACCATGCTGGCCGGCCTGCTGTTGGGAGGAAGGATGGGAAGCATTGCGGTTTGCGTGTACGTTCTGCTGGGATTGGCCGGGCTTCCGGTGTTTGCCCATGGAGGCGGGATCGGATACATACTTCAGCCCAGCTTTGGATATATTATCGGTTTCATCGCGGGGACTTATGTGACAGGGATGATTGCCAACAAAAAAGGAGATCCCGGTTATCTGCGCCTGCTGACAGCTAATTTTACCGGGCTGGGGATTGTCTATCTTTTCGGCATGGCCTATTATTACATGATCAGCAGATTTTACCTTGGGACGCCCATCGGATTGTGGTCATTGTTTTTGTACTGTTTTCTTTTGGTGGTGCCGGGAGATATTGTGCTGTGTATTCTGGGGGCGATGCTGGGTAAACGGATGATTCCCCTGATTAGGGAGGGAAGAATAGGATGAATGATAAAGAGATGAGCATAAAGACCATAGGCGATGAAGTGCTGGAGGGGAAGAAAATTTGTGCCGGAGAGGCATTGTGGCTGTATCGTCAGCCTCTCGGAGAGCTGTGTGAAAAGGCAGACGAGATTCGAAAGCATTTCTGTTCCGGTCAATTTGACATGTGTACGATTATTAATGGAAAAAGCGGAAAATGTTCGGAAGATTGCCGCTTTTGCGCTCAGTCGGCTCACAATCATACCGGTGCGGCCGAATATCCGCTGCTGGATATAGAGGAGATTGTCGCGCAGGCCAGAGAGAACGACAAAAAGGGCGTGCTGCGGTATTCCATTGTCACTTCGGGAAAGCGTCTTTCTGACAGGGAGATTGATTATCTGTGCCAGGCGGTGCGTCAGATTCGGGAGGAGACGAAGATTGCTGTGTGTATTTCCTTTGGGCTTTTAAGCGAGGCTCAGTACCGGAGGCTAAAGGAAGCCGGAGTGACTCGGGTTCACAACAATCTGGAGACTTCCCGGAGATATTTCCCTTATATCTGTACCACTCATACTTTTGAAGACAAGGTGCAGGCTATCCGGGCTGCCAAGGCGGCCGGACTGTCTGTGTGCAGCGGCGGGATTATGGGACTGGGAGAGACGGCGGAGGACCGGATTGACATGGCGCTTACGCTGCGGGAGCTGGGGATTAAAAGCGTTCCGGTAAATATGCTTAATCCCATTCCCGGCACACCCTTTGCGAAGAATGAAAGGCTGACGATGGAAGATATGCGCCGGATTGTTGCGGTATACCGGTTTATACTGCCGGACGCGGCGATTCGTCTGGCCGGAGGGCGGGGCCTGATGCCGGATAAAGGAAGAGGATGCTTCCAATCCGGCGCCAATGCTGCTATTTCCGGGGATATGCTGACAACAGCGGGAATCACGGTGGAGACGGATTTGAAACTGCTTGGGGAGCTGGGGTATGAGGTGAGGCGGGAAGGGGAGTGAGAAGATGGCAAAAAAACTGTTTGTCACGGGAACCGGGACGGATGTGGGGAAAACCTATGTCACCGGTCTGATTTTGAAAAAACTGCGCCAAAGCGGAATTTCCACCGCCTATTACAAGGCAGCCATGAGCGGAAACGAACGAGACGCGGACGGGAACCTGATTCCGGGAGATGCCCTTATGGTGAAAAAGATATCCGGGATCCCTCAGCCGATGGAGGAAATGTGTTCTCACATTTATGAAAACGCGGTGTCACCCCATCTGGCATCCCGGAAAGAGGGGAATCCTGTGAAGATGGAGCAGGTACAAAGGGAATTTAAGGCAGTCTGCGAGAGATATTCCTATGTGACTATGGAAGGGTCAGGAGGAATTCTCTGCCCGGTCTGTTTTGACGAAGAAGAGATCTGGCTGGAGGACATTATCAAGGCCTGCCAGATGAGATGTGTGATTGTGGCGGACGCCGGGCTGGGGACGATCAACCAGGCCGGGCTGACGGTATTTTATATGAGAGAAAAGAAGATTCCCGTAGAAGGAATCATTTTTAATCGTTATCAGCCGGGAAATGAGCTTCATGAGGACAATCGGAGAATGTGCGAGCACCTGACCGGAGTGAAGGTGCTGGCCTGTGTCAGGACCGGCGATGAGGAGCTTGATATTTCTTTGGACTTATTAAAAAAGTGTTACCGGTAGGTGTGGCTATGGGAGGGAAAAATTATGATCTGGTATCCGTATGAGCAAATGAAAACCATGAAAGAACCCTGGAAGATTGTGGATGCGGAGGGCGTTTACCTGGATACGGGGGAGAAAAAACTGATTGACTCGGTCTCTTCCTGGTGGAGCGTGATCCACGGTTATAAGCATCCGGATCTGAATCAGGCAATTATCTCCCAGGCGGAGAAATTTTCCCATGTGATGTTAGGCGGGCTGACCCATGAGCCGGTGCAGAAGCTTGCAGAGAAGCTGCAGAGCTGGCTGCCCGGGGATCTGGACTATTCTTTTTTCTCGGATTCCGGCAGTGTGGCGGTGGAGGTGGCGCTGAAAATGGCGCTGCAATATTATATGAACCGGGGAGAGGAGCAGAGGACCATGATCCTTTCTCTGGAGCATTCCTATCACGGGGATACCTTCAAAACCATGGAAGCGGGGGATGACGAGGACTATCATTTTGTCCTCAGGGCATATGGCGCCAGTCCCCATGTGGTTCATATTCCCACGCAGACCGAGGCCTTGGAGGAGGCGTTTTTACGGTATCATGACCGGTTAAACTGTATGCTGGTGGAGCCACTTTTACAGGGGGCCGGCGGGATGCGGATGTATGATGTGTCCTTTTTAAAGAGGGCCAGAAAACTGTGTGATGCCTATGGAATTCTGCTTATTTTTGATGAGGTGGCAACCGGATTCGGACGTACCGGCAACCGGTTTGTGGCGGATCTGGTATTGCCGGATATCCTGGTTTTAGGGAAGGCGCTGACAGGCGGTTATATCGGCCATGCGGTTACAGTGGCCAGCCGGAAGGTTTTCGAAGGTTTTTACGATGACAATCCGGAACATGCCCTGATGCACGGTCCTACCTTTATGGGCAATGCCCTGGCCTGCAGTGTGGCGTTAAAGTCCATTGAGATTTTTGAAAAGCAGGATTATATGGCGAAGATCCGCAGAATCGAGGAGATCACCCGGCGGGAGATGAAGGATTTTTCGGACCCGCGGGTGAAGGAAGTGAGAATTATGGGCGGCTGTGTCTGTGTGGAGGTGAAAGATGCCGCCACGCTTAAAGGGTATCAGCAGTTTGCCTTTGAGCGGGGGGTGTTTTCCAGGCCGTTTTTAAAATATCTGTATGCCATGGTCCCTTATATTATTAAAGAAGAGGAACTGGTGAAGGTGCTTGGATGTATGAAGGAGTGGTTTGGAAGGAAGCGGTAAGAATATCGTAAGTTGACCATAGGATACCCATAGCTTATAATAAAACTGACAGACAAAACCAGTAAATCGGGAAGCGGTTTATACTGGATGTATGATATCAGCCAGACAGAAAGAGGGATGACTATGGGAAGCAGAAAATGGCTATGGACAGGGACGTTGGCAGTGGTTTTGGCCGCCGCCGGGATAGTGACGGCCGCGGCAGCAGATCATGTGGTTTCCAATGTGACCATACAGATAAGGTCAAAGCTGGAACCGGGGGACACGCTGCCGGATATCGGCATTGAGGGCAGCACGGTTGAGGCAGGAGATATTTCCGTTTCCTCTTCCACAAATAAATATACCGTAGACAGGGCCGAGTGGGTCTCTTCTACTTCCAGGGAAATAAAAGTGGGAGACCAGCCGGAGATGAAGGTGTGGCTGAGCGCGGGTGGCGATTATTATTTCAAGGGAAGCTACCGCTCCAGCAATGTGACGGTAAAATCAGGCACTTTTGTCAGCGCGACGAGACAAGATGCAGATACTTTACTGGTGAGGCTTCGGGTAAACGCCGTAAAGGGAGATTTCTCGGCTCCTGAGGATGCTTACTGGAAGGATAATACAAAGGGGACGGCCAGATGGAAAAGGCCGGAAAACGGGGATTCAGGAAAGTACGAGGTGGTGCTGCGCAGGGGAAGCGCCAAAGTCCATACGATTGAGACAACTTCCGTCAGCTATGATTTTTATCCTTATATGACTGTGGCAGGAACATATTCTTTCCGGGTACGGACAATCCCCAAGAGCGAAAAGGATGAAAACTACGGAAAAAGCAGCGAGTGGGTGGAATCAGACGAATTGTACCTTGCAAAGGAGGACGTATCGGACGGTTCGGGAAGAACTGACCTGGGCGTTACCTCCCCGTCTCCTTCTCCTACCGGAAATACACGGGTAGGATGGCAGTATGTGAATGATGACTGGTATTACTATTATCCGGACGGTAGCTTCCAGAAGGATTCCTGGCTGAAGGTAAATGATAAATGGTACCTGTTCCAGGGGGACGGAAAGATGCTGCGGGGATGGCAGAAGAAGAACAGCCATACATATTTCCTCTCGGACAGCGGCGACATGCAGGTGGGATGGGTCCAGTCCGCAGGACGCTGGTATTATCTGAATCCCACGCCGGATGATTATGAAGGAGCCATGTTCCAAAACCGGTGGGCCAATGTAAACGGAAAGATGTATTACTTTAACGGAGATGGGATCATGGTGGAAGGCTGGAACCAGGTAGACGGGAACTGGTATTATTTTTATCCGGGAGAAGGGAATAAGGCGGTGGATACATGGATTGATACGTTTTATGTGGACCGGGACGGGGTATGGAAGAAGTAAAGCCTGCAGGATAAACGCATCAATTTAAAGTAGAAATGCAAAAAAGGTCAGTAATCATAAGCTGTTTCCTGCTTATGGCTACTGATCTTTTTCTGTGGTTTATCCTTCAAAATGATCTCCTTTGGTTTTCCAC
>CATKXR010000081.1 GCA_949840805.1 uncultured Lachnospiraceae bacterium
TGCGGAAAGTAATACGGGCATCAAAGAAGAAAAAGTAATAATATATAGCTACATTTTGGATAGCTAAAAAATCCGTAGAAAACCTTGTTTTAAAGCAATCTACGGGTTTTTACTGTCAAAGATGGGATTATACTACAAGGAGTGCAAAATTTCAACTGCAATTTTTAAAAATATGATAAAATATCGTAAAAGAAAATATTAACAAAGAAGGGAAAATGTTATACAATAGATGGCAGGCATAACAGCGCGGATCAGGTGTTATGTGTAAACAGGAATTTTATCATATGGATTTAAAGGAGGAGACTTCATGAAAAGTCAGATTACAAGAGAAGAGGCATTCCAGCTTTTGAAAGAATACAACAAAGAGCCGTTTCATATTTTGCACGCCCTGACTGTGGAAGGCGCCATGCGATGGTTTGCCAGGGAACTGGGATATGGTGAAGATGAGGAGTATTGGGCCATTACAGGCCTGCTTCATGATATTGATTTTGAACAGTATCCGGAGCAGCATTGTGTAAAGGCGCCAGAGCTTTTGCGGGCCGGAGGCGTGGGGGAGGATATGATTCATTCCGTCTGTTCTCATGGCTATGGAATCTGCTGTGAGGTGGAACCGGAACATCAGATGGAGAAGGTATTGTTTGCAGTGGACGAGCTGACCGGCCTGATCGGAGCGGCGGCGAAAATGCGCCCATCCAAAAGCTGTAAGGATATGGAGGTATCCAGCCTGAAGAAAAAGTTTAAGGATAAAAAATTTGCGGCCGGCTGTTCCCGCGATATTATCCGCCAGGGGGCAGAACGTCTGGGATGGGAGCTGGATGAGCTGTTTGCAAAGACAATTGAAGCCATGCGTTCTTGCGAGGATGAGATTAATGCGGCAATGCCGTGAGAATTTACGGCAGGGGATCGTTTCGTAACAGAAGAAGGGAGAGGAGTCTGTTTTTCGGCAGGCTCCTTAAAAAACAAGAATTTTAGCACTCACCTATTGACAGTGCTAACAACATATGTTATAGTCTGGATAGAACAAAGATAACCGGGAGAATCCGGCAGGTTCCGGAAGGAGGATGCGTTTATGAATATAAATAAATTCACACAGAAATCTATGGAAGCAGTCCAGAATTGTGAGAAGCTGGCATATGAGTATGGAAATCAGCAGATTGAGCAGGAACATTTGTTTTACAGCCTTCTTGTCTTGGAAGACAGCCTGATTTTGAAACTGCTGACCAAGATGGGGATCGGGAAAGAACAGGTTATAAATGAGGCGGAGCAGAAGCTGGCAGCCCTGCCGAAAGTCAGCGGAAGCGGGCAGGTCTATATCAGCGGCGATTTGAATAAGGTATTGATCCATGCGGAAGATGAGTCTCGCGCAATGGGGGATGAATACGTTTCTGTGGAGCATATTTTTCTGTCCATGTTAAAGTATGGAGATCGGACCATGAAGGAGCTTTTCCGGCAGTACGGAATTAACCGGGACGGTTTCCTGCAGGCCCTTTCCACAGTGAGGGGAAACCAGCGGGTAGTCAGCGACAATCCGGAAGCGACCTATGATACCCTTGAAAAATACGGATATGATCTGGTAAAACGGGCAAAAGACCAGAAGCTGGATCCGGTAATCGGCAGGGATGGCGAGATTCGGAATGTGATCCAGATTTTGTCCCGGAAAACAAAGAATAATCCGGTGCTGATCGGTGAACCTGGTGTTGGTAAGACTGCTGTGGTGGAGGGATTAGCTCAAAGGATCGTCCGGGGAGACGTGCCGGAGGGCTTGAAAGACCGGAAGTTGTTTGCCCTGGATATGGGGGCGTTGGTGGCAGGCGCTAAGTACAGGGGTGAATTTGAAGAACGTCTGAAGGCGGTTCTGGAGGAAGTAAAGAAAAGTGACGGGCAGATCATCCTTTTTATTGATGAGCTGCATACCATTGTAGGTGCAGGCAGGACGGAAGGCTCCATGGATGCGGGAAATCTGCTGAAGCCAATGCTGGCAAGAGGAGAACTCCATTGTATCGGGGCTACGACCCTGGATGAGTACCGGAAATATATCGAGAAAGACGCGGCTCTGGAGCGGCGTTTCCAGCCGGTGCTGGTAGACCAGCCGACTGTGGAGGACACGATTTCCATTTTACGGGGTATTAAGGACAGGTATGAGGTGTTCCACGGAGTAAAGATTACAGACTCGGCATTGGTGGCGGCGGCAGTGCTGTCGGACAGATATATTACAGACCGGTTTTTACCGGATAAGGCTATCGACCTGGTAGATGAAGCATGCGCGTTGATTAAAACAGAATTGGATTCCATGCCGTCGGAGCTGGATGAATTGTCCCGGAAGATCATGCAGATGGAGATTGAAGAGACGGCTCTGAAAAAGGAGACGGATCATTTGAGCCGGGAACGGCTGGAGGAACTGCAGAAGAATCTTGCAGAGCTTCATGATGAATTTGCAAGCCGGAAGGCCCAGTGGGAAAATGAAAAAGCGTCTGTGGATAAGCTTTCGGCACTGCGGGAGGAGATTGAGCAGGTGGGGCGTGACATTGCCCAGGCTCAGCAGAAGTATGATTTGAATAAAGCGGCGGAGCTGCAGTACGGCCGACTGCCTCAGCTTCAGAAAGAGCTCCAGGCAGAGGAGGAACGAGTCAGGAACCAGGATTTAAGCCTGGTGCGGGAGAATGTAGGGGATGAGGAGATTGCCCGGATCATCTCCCGGTGGACGGGGATTCCGGTCAGCAAGCTCAATGAGAGTGAACGCAGTAAAATCCTTCATCTGGACGGAGAACTGCATAAGAGGGTAGTGGGACAGGATGAAGGGGTGCAAAAGGTGACAGAAGCCATTCTGCGGTCCAAAGCAGGAATCAAAGACCCTTCCAAGCCTATTGGTTCTTTCCTGTTTTTAGGCCCGACAGGCGTCGGCAAGACGGAGCTGGCAAAAGCTTTGGCAGAAGCCTTGTTTGACGATGAGAATAATATGGTACGGATTGATATGAGCGAGTATATGGAGAAGCATTCCGTAGCACGTCTTATCGGGGCTCCTCCAGGATATGTGGGATATGATGAAGGCGGGCAGCTTACGGAGGCCGTGCGGCGCAAGCCCTATTCGGTAGTGCTTTTTGACGAGGTGGAGAAGGCGCACCCGGATGTATTTAATGTACTTTTACAAGTGCTGGATGACGGGCGGATTACCGATTCGACTGGCAAGACCGTGGATTTTAAAAATACGATTTTGATTATGACTTCCAATATTGGCTCTCAGTATTTACTGGATGGCATTGAAGAGAACGGCTTGGTGAGCCAGGATGCGCAGCAGATGGTGTTTGGAGAACTTAAGAATCATTTTCGTCCGGAATTTTTAAACCGGCTGGATGAGACGATTTTGTTTAAGCCGCTGACTAAAGATAATATCAGCCATATTGTGGATTTGATGGTGGCGGATGTGAATAGACGGCTTGAGGATAAAGAACTTAAGGTGGAGCTGACCGAAAACGCTAAGGGATATATTACGGAACATGGCTATGATCCAGCCTATGGCGCCCGTCCTCTTCGCAGGTTTCTGCAAAAACATGTGGAAACATTGGCGGCAAAGATCATTCTGCAGGGAGATATCCATCAAGGACAGACGATTGTGATTGATGTGAGCCAGGATGGGGGGAAACTGATTGGGTTCGCAGAATAGCTGCGGACAGTTAAAAGCTGGATGCTGTAAAATATAAAGTCAGTTAGTTTGAAAAGCTATCGGAATTAAAATAAGCAAAGGCACGGGGCAGCCGCATAAGACGCGGCAGGCCCCGTGCCTGGTTTTAGTTTTTAGCGAACTGCTTGTCAAACTCAGGGTTGAAATAATAAAAATTTTTTTCTTCAAGCTTTAGCTTGGTTTTTTCCAGAGCCTCCCCAAATCTCTGGAAATGGACAACTTCCCGTTCCCGCAAAAACTTCAGCGGTTCCAGTATATCCGGGTCGTCAATGATACGGATAAGATTTTCATATGTGGTCCGTGCTTTTTGTTCTGCTGCCAAGTCTTCGAAGAGATCTGTGACAGCATCTCCTTTTGATTGGAATTCACAGGCATTAAAAGGTACACCGGACGCCGCAGCAGGCCATAATGCGGAGGTGTGGTCTACATAGTAGGCGTCAAATCCTGCTGTTTTGGCGTCCTCCGGTTTCATGTTTTTAGTCAGCTGGAAGATAATGGCACAGACAATTTCCAGGTGTCCCAGCTCTTCTGTACCGATATCTGTCAAAAGACCGGCAACTTCCTTGCATGGCATGGTGTAACGCTGGGAAAGATAACGCATAGAAGCTGCCAGCTCTCCGTCAGGGCCGCCAAACTGGCTGATGATCAGAGAGGCGGTTTTCGGGCATGTTTTTTTGATGTTTACCGGAAATTGAAGCCGTTTTTCATAAGTCCACATATTTACTCACCTCCTTGATTGTCCCAGGGCAATGGGCCGTCAGACCAGGTAAAATGCTTTTGTCCTGGATATTTGCAGTAGGTTCCGGTCTCATTGTTAGTGTCCGGGCAGACAAGATAAATGTTTAAGGGCTCGAACTCCCGGGCATAATTCTGCATAAGCTGGTAGCGCTGGTTTTTCGCCTGGGTGAAAGCGTCCAGCGCATCTTTGTCCAATGGATGGGTGTCCAGATATAAAGTAAGGTCATCTACCTGGAAGCCTGTTTCCTGGATTTCTTCCAATAGCTGTGTGCGGTTAGCCATTAAAATCACCTCCGGTTTTGAAGAAAGGTTTGTCCAAACAGGGAAATATGGTTCCCTGCCGTAAGGAGACAGAAGGCTTGTAGGGCGTTTCCCAAAGCTGCATGGGAACCGTAGCCATGGCTACGATAAGGCCGGCTTTTGGAGCCGGGGCCGGGAGCTTTTCGCCGCAGCCACAGGAAACGGGGGCGGATTCACAGATACAGGAACTCATCATAAGATACTCCTTTCTGTTTTTAGTTTTGGGATGCTGTAATGGGTCCCAATATGAGAACTCCGACGATTAAGCTTTCGGATTCTTTTTTAGTATAGGCACAGGCAGAAAAATTACGCTGAGGGATTGGTGTCAAAAAAGGGAAAGATGTGCTGGAATCCCAATTGCCCTACAGGGGAGAATTGTGTATAATGATTGTATTCAGGGAAGAGCAGGAGATGGGAGAGATGAAGCATTCGCTTTATTATAAATTTATTTTAGGGTATCTGGCTTTTGGGCTGTTGGGGTTTGCGGTGATTGCCGCGGGGTCGTTCCGTTTGATGTACCATCATTTACTGGAGGAAAAAACGGCGTCCCTGTATGATGAGGCCAATCTGATTGCTGCTTCTTACAGCAGCGTCTATCAGGGAAAACGGCAGGATCTGAACACGGCGTATCCGCAGCTTCAGGCAGTGGCAACGTTTCTTAATACAGAAATATGGGTAGTAAACCGACAGGGAATCATTGTGGTGGACAGCGACCAGTCTGCCCGCTCCGGCACGGTGATTGAAAATTTTGACCCGACGGCTCCGGGAAACCGGTATTACAGTATAGGTAATTATTATGGCCAGTTTCCTTATGATGTGGTCAGTGTGTCAGCGCCCATAACAGGGAATTATAATACATATGGGTATGTTCTGGTCCATCTGCCTATTTACCAGATTCAAAGTGAAGCAAACGGGGCATTGAACATTGTATATATCACGGCATTGGTGATATTTGTCTTATCCCTCATTATTTTGCTGGTGTTTACAAAAACCGTCTATTTTCCTTTAAAAAAGATAACGGAGGGAGCTAAGGAGTATGCAGCCGGCAACCTGACCCACCAGATCGATTTGAAAAGCCATGATGAGATGGGATATCTGGCAGATACTTTGAACTATATGTCAGGAGAATTAAATAAGATGGAAGAGTACCAGAGAAATTTTATCGCCAATGTATCCCACGATTTTAGATCCCCTCTGACTTCCATCAAGGGATATCTGGAGGCGATCATTGACGGGACAATTCCGCCTGAAATGCATGAAAAGTATCTGACACGGGTGATTGCGGAGACAGAGCGGCTTAACAAGCTGACACAGGGAATGCTTACCTTAAACAGCCTGGACAGCAAGGGATATCTTTCCCGGAGCAATTTTGACATTAACCGGGTTATAAAAGATACGGCTGCTTCTTTTGAGGGAACCTGTGATACAAGACAGATTAATTTTGATCTGACTTTTACAGATAACATCCAGATGGTATATGCAGATCTGGGAAAGATCCAGCAGGTTCTCTATAACCTGATTGACAACGCCATTAAATTCAGCCATAATGATTCAACTATTTATATCCAGGCATCGGCGCGGTATGAGAAGATTTTTATCTCTGTAAAGGATACGGGAATCGGAATTCCTAAAGAAAGCGTAAAAAAAATATGGGAGAGGTTTTACAAGACAGATCCTTCCCGGGGAAAGGATAAAAAGGGAACGGGCCTGGGGCTTTCCATCGTGAAGGAGATTATTCAGGCTCATGGGGAGAATATTGATGTGGTCAGCACGGAAGGGGTAGGGACAGAATTTATCTTTTCTCTTCCCAGAGCGGTAAATCTGTAATTGTGTTGAAAGAAGACGGGGGAAATTCTGCCCGGATTTGCGGAAATATTGAGAGAAGATATATAAACTGGAAACAGCCGTGGAACAATGGAGCAGAGTTGTGTATCATTGTCCTGTGGCTAGTACAGCGTTGCACTAATTTGCGAGTGCTATTTACTTGTGAATTAATGCAACGCTGTATTGGTTTTTACGGTTATTTTTTAACTTCGAATTTATAACCGATCCCCCAGACGGTGGTAAGGGACCAGTTGGCGTGATCTTTGATTTTGGCGCGCAGTCTTTTAATATGGACGTCTACCGTCCGTGTATCACCAATATATTCATATCCCCAGATATGGTCTAACAACTGTTCCCGTGTAAATACCTGATTGGGGGAGGACGCCAGGAAGTATAAAAGCTCCAATTCTTTGGGAGGCATTTCGACAGAGCGTCCGCGGTAGGTAACGGAATAATTAGTTAAATTAACGATCAGATCCGGATACTCTACATAATCTCCCTGCTGTTCCGAGTGGGGGACGGATGCCGCAGGGACAGCATGATAACGGCGCAGGACAGCTTTGACCCGGGCTACCAGCTCTTTGGAATCAAAAGGTTTGATGATATAGTCATCGGCGCCCAGTTCCAGTCCCAGAACTTTGTCAAAGATTTCTCCCTTGGCGCTGAGCATGATAATAGGCACTTGAGAGGTGGCCCGCAGTTCACGGCAGACCTGGTAGCCGTCAATGCCCGGAAGCATCAGATCCAAAAGGATAAGGTTCGGTTTAAACTCAGAAAATACACGAAGCGCCGCTTCACCGTCATGGACAGTGGTTGTCTCAAAACATTCTTTAATCAGATAGAGAGAAATCAGCTCTGCAATATTCTCATCATCGTCTACGATCAAAATCCGTTGTTTTTCGGCCATGGTATTTCGTTCCTCCTTAATATGTGCCTGCAGTCGTTCCTATTCCTTAAACACAACAATGGTAACACCGGCGTCTCCTTCACCGAATTCTCCCAGATGAAATTCCTTTACTATTTTTACCCGTTTTAAATGTTTATGAATCCCGGCCCGCAGCGCTCCCGTGCCTTTGCCGTGGACTATCCGCACCTGTTGTAAGTGGGCAATATAGGCATCGTCCAAATATTTGTCCAGTTGAGGAAGCGCCTCATCTACAGTCATGCCTAAAAGGTTGATTTCAGGAGAAACCATGGAAGACTTAGACATTTTGATGCCGCTGCTTCCGGAACCCTTCCGGCGTCCGCCGGATATGCTTCCGGTTTTGGGAGCTTCCTGGATCAGTTCCAGGTCGTTTAAGTTGACCTGGGAACGGAGAATGCCCATCTGGACAAACAAATTGCCTTTAGCGTCAGGCAGGGTGCTGACCGTGCCATTTAAATTCATAGAAAGAATTCTCACACTGTCGCCAAGGCGGAGGGACTTGGGTGAGGGCGTGTTATGAGGCTTGTTTTCCTGTTTCAGGGACAGGCCGCTTTCCACTTTTTTCAGATTATCCCGCAGTTTTGCGCGTTCAGCTTCCAAGGCCCGTGTGTCTATTCCAGAAGAGGACGCGATCTTATTAATGTTTTTAATAGTGCGGTCTGCGGTCTCTTTGGCCTCCCGGAGAATCCGCTGTGCTTCTTCATTGGCAGAACGGATCAGTTTTTCCTTCCGTTCGTCAAAGCGTTCCTCTTTCTGCTCCAGACGGGCTTTTAGCCGGCTGACCTCGTTTTTGTAGGACTGGATCTCCTGCCGTTCTTTTTCAATCGTTACCCGGCTTTCCTCCAGCCGGCTGATGATATCCTCAAAGGCCTCATCTTCTGATTCAATCCTGCTTTTGGCATCATCAATAATATAACCGGGCAGCCCTAACTTTTGGGAAATGGCGAAGGCGTTGCTTTTACCGGGAATTCCGATCAATAGCCGGTAAGTGGGGCGTAAGGTTTGGACATCAAATTCACAGCTTGCATTCTCTACCCCTTCCGTACCTAAGGCATAAACCTTCAGCTCACTGTAGTGGGTGGTGGCCATGGTGCGGCATTTCATATTGTGCAGAAAGCTTAAGATAGCCATAGCAAGGGCAGCGCCCTCTGTCGGGTCCGTGCCGGCGCCCAGCTCGTCAAACAGGCATAAGGAACGGCTGTCTGCCTTTCCTAAAATATCTACAATATTGGTCATATGAGCGGAAAAAGTGCTAAGACTTTGTTCAATACTCTGCTCGTCTCCAATATCGGCAAACACTTCGTCAAAAACTGCCAGTTCCGAACCTTCAAAGGCCGGAATGTGAAGTCCTGCCTGCCCCATCAAGGTAAACAGCCCTACGGTCTTTAAGGAAACCGTTTTGCCTCCGGTGTTGGGGCCGGTGACAATGAGCAGATCGAAGCCGTTCCCCAGCCAGACGGTAATCGGCACTACTTTCTGGGGATCCAGAAGAGGATGGCGCCCGTCTTTAATGTGGAGTCTTCCTTCCCGGTTGAATAGAGGCTGGCTGCCTTTTAAATGGCGTGAAAGGGCGGCCTTGGCAAAAATAAAGTCGAGCCGTGCCAAAATTTCCAGATTTACGGCAAGGCTTTCTGTGTAAGGGGCAAGCTGATTGCTCAGGTCTGCTAAAACGGCTTCAATCTCTTTGTGTTCCTGAATTTCCAAAGTGCGCAGCTCGTTGTTTAACTGAATGATCGCCATAGGTTCCACAAACAGGGTAGAGCCGGTGGCAGACTGGTCATGGACCATACCGGACACGTGATTTTTATATTCTGCCCGTACCGGGAGGCAGTATCGTCCGTCACGCATGGTAATGACGGCATCCTGCAGATAATTGCGGTTGGAATTTAAAATACTGTTTAACTGGGTGTGAATCCGGTCGTTGATTCCTTTCATGGAACGGCGGACCCGGTGAAGTCCCGGGCTGGCGTCGTCACTGATTTCCTCCTCAGAGATAATGCAGCGTTTGATTTCGTTATTGACCGGGGTCAGAGGTTCGAGAGAACGGAACATCTCATCCAAAGAGTCATCCTCAGTCTCTTCCGATTCTTCATGGCGTCCATAAGATTTGGCGCGGGCGGCCACGGTAAGGAGGCTGCTGGCGGACAAAAGCTCGGGAATACCCAAAGAGCTGCCGATCTCCAGGCGTTTTAAGGAATCCCGGATATCCCGCACGCCGGCTAAAGACAGATTGCCTTTCATGCGTACCCGGCTGACGGCGTCCGTGGTTTCCGCCTGCGATTGCAGAATCTCTTCATAGTCGGAGGATGGTTCCAGATCCCGACAAAGGGCCTTGCCAGGCGCAGAAGCGGCATATTCCTCCAGAAGGCTGATGATTTTTTTATATTCTAATGTGATTAACGATTTCTGGTTCATGTTTTTTCCTCGTTTACGGATAAAAATTGGCTGTTTATCAATATGGAGAAAGTATATCACATTTTGTTTTCTTGTGGAAGCCCCGGCTTTCCTGTAAATCCAAGTTTTTCTTGCACATTTTCGCGAAGAACCGTATAATAGGGGTAAGTCATTTTCAAGGGGGATGTGTATGGGAAAACGACACGGCTCTGCTTTGGTTTTTTTACGGCAGGGTTGTGATGTACTTGTGGTCAGCAAAAAGGATCCTGAGAGTACATGATGGTACATAAGGAGGAGGTTCAAAATGTCGGAGGTACATGAACCAAAAAAGGAACCTAAGAAACTTTTTATTACGGAGAAGATCGTAAGGCAGCCGCTGACCAGGAGGCAGGTGGCAAACCGATGCATGTTGTTTCTTTTGGCAGCTGTTTTGTTTGGGGGGACGGCAGGGGTCAGCTTTGCGGTCTCACAGCCGTGGGTTTCCAGACATTTTGGCGGGCAGCCTCCCACAGAGCCGATGATCTCCATTCCCAAAGACGAACCCACTGAAGCTGCATCAGAGACAGAATCCGGTACAAGCCCGGAAAACCGGCCGGAAGAGTCGTCTGGGGAAGATCATCCGACAGAGTCTCAGACCCCGCCGGAGAGTGAGGCTGTTGAGAAACTGGTACGCAATGCCATGGAAAATTATCAGTACACGGTGGATGATTTGAATTCTTTGTTTTCCAGCTTGCGCCAACAGGTACAGAAGGCATCAAAAGGGATCGTGGTGGTGCATTCTGTCCAGCAGGAAGTGGACTGGTTTGATAATCCGGTAGAGACGACAGGTTCTTACGCAGGAGCAGTTATCGCATCCACAGCCCAGGAGCTTTTGATATTGACTCCGGAAGGAGCTGTGGAGCATGCAGATTCTATCAAGGTTACTTTTGCGGACGGAGTGGAAGTAAGCGGGCGGATGAAGCAGCAGGATACCCTTTCCGGCATGGCTATTGTCAGCATTAATGTCAGTGATGTATCTCCGGAGACTATGAAGGAGACGGAGCCGCTGATTTTGGGAAATTCTTACCTGGTCAGAGAGGGAGATCTGGTGGTTGCGTTAGGAAGCCCGGCGGGGATTGTCCGTTCTGTGGATTATGGATTTGTCTCTTACATTATGAAAAATGTGCAGGCAGTGGATCAGGTGACTCGTGTATTTTATACCAGGATCAGCGCTGATTCCGGAAGAGGGACTTTTCTGGTAAACACTTCAGGAGAATTGATCGGATGGACGATAAAACCAGAGCAGGAAAACGGGAATTCCGGAATGACAGAAGCTATGGGTATTTCCGATTATAAAGGGATTCTGGAGAACCTGACCAATGGCCTTGCGGCGCCGTGTTTTGGCATTGAGGGGCAGGAAGTGTCCGAGGTCATGGCAGAAAGGGGGCTTCCTCATGGTATCTATGTGCTGAATTCTGTTGCCGACCGTCCGGCGTATAATGCAGGTATCCAGAATGGGGATATTATCACCCATGTAGATGACAGGGAGATCAAAACGATGAAAGATTTCCAAAATACGGTGGATAACTTAGAGTGCGGCAGGCTGATCCATGTGATTGTGCAGAGGAACGGAAGAGATCAGTATGCAGAATTGGAGTTCCAGGTGACAGTGGGGGCAAGATGACATTTAAACGGAAGAAATTGTTTTATGGCGATTTCTTACTTTATTAGGGAAAGAAAAGGGCAGCAGGCATGAAATATATTGACAGCTTACGGGAAGGCATGCGGATTTCGGAGGTTTATCTTTGCAAAAGCAAACAGATTGCAGTCACCAAGACGGGGAAAGAGTATGGGCGTTTGATGCTGCAGGATAAAACAGGCATGGTAGATGCAAAAATATGGAATCTGAATTCTCCGGGTGTAGGCACATTTGAGGCTATGGATTATGTGCGTGTAGATGGGGATGTAAGTGTGTTTATGGGTGCAAACCAGTTGAATGTGGAGCGGATCCGCAGGGCAGATGAAGGAGAATACTTAGCGGAAAATTATCTGCCGGTATCGGAAAAAAATACAGAGGAGATGTATAAGGGTCTTCGTACCCTTATTGCCAGCATTAAAAATCCATATCTGAAGAAGCTGACAGACAGTTATTTTGTGGAAGATGCAGCATTCATTAAAGCATTTAAGTTTCATAGCGCAGCGAAAAGCGTCCATCACGGGTTTGTAGGCGGGTTATTGGAGCATACCCTGGGAGTCGCCAGGATGTGTGATTATTTTGCGGGGGCATATCCTATGCTGAACCGTGATTTGCTACTTACGGCTGCAGTTTTTCACGATATCGGAAAAATCCGGGAACTGTCCCCGTTCCCGGAAAATGATTATACGGATGACGGCCAGCTTTTGGGGCATATTATTATTGGGACGGAGATGGTAGGAGACCGTATTCGTGCTATTCCGGGATTTCCCAAACGTTTGGCAGCAGAATTAAAGCACTGTATTTTGGCACACCATGGTGAGCTGGAATATGGCTCTCCGAAAAAGCCGGCCATTTTGGAAGCTCTGGCTCTGAATTTTGCGGATAATGCGGACGCCAAGATGGAGACCATGATTGAGGCGCTGCGGGGAGGCGGGAATAATATGGGATGGCTGGGATATAACCGGCTTTTGGAGACAAACATCCGAAGAACCACGGAGGAGTAATGTGACGGGAGCGAACAAGAAAGTTCCTGAGAACGAAAAGGGCTGCCGTAAGATTTTAAAGTATAGTATTTTAAAATCTTGCGGCAGCCCTTATTAGGAGGTACTCATAATCAGAGTAAGGTGTGCTTGTATATGTAAAGCGTTCCCGCCTGCATTCCTTCAGGAAATACAGACAGAGGACGACGGTTTGTTAGGCGAACCCGGCAACGGTTGCGCGCTGTGTGCCACCGGGTTCTATATGTAAGGAATAACGAACCGTAATGTTCATTATTATGATGCGCTTCCTTAAGCGGTTTTGGTTGCCCGTCCTGCATCACATGTATAGAATACTAAAAAAATGTGTCCAAAGTTTGTGCGTTTTATAAAAGAATTCGAAATTAAAGGAAGAAAATCTGACATTTTTTGGAAGAAAATGACTGAAATTTTTGTGTGGAATTTTGAAATGGAACAGTAAGAGGGCCTGTCACAGGGAATTTCCGGATGATTACACATAAAAATTATCAATATAAATAGAACGGAGAGTATAGGTTCTTATGAAATTTGAGAAAAATACAATAATTAAAGTTAAAATCGAAGACATGAGCGAAACCGGAGAGGGAATCGGAAAGACAGACGGATTTACCTGGTTTGTCAAGGATACAGTTATCGGAGATCTGGCAGAGGCAAAAGTGATGAAAGTGAAGAAATCTTATGGTTTTGCCCGGCTGGTTCGTGTTTTGGAGCCTTCCCCTCATCGGGTCATACCACCATGCCCGGTGGCGAGAAGCTGCGGCGGATGTCAGCTTCAGGCAATGGACTATAAGGAACAGCTGGATTTTAAAGAGAACAAGGTTAAAAATAATCTGCTCAGAATCGGCGGTATAGACTGCCAGGAAATTTTTGAGCCGGTCATAGGAACGGAAAGTCCATGGCATTACCGCAATAAGGCACAGTTCCCAATGGGAAAAAACAAGGACGGGAAGATTATCACGGGATTTTATGCCGGAAGAACCCATACAATTATCGAAAATGAAGACTGTCTGATTGGTGTTCCGGAAAATAAGCAAATACTGGCATGTATCCAGGAGTACATGGAAGAATATAACATTGCGCCTTATAATGAAACCACACGGGAAGGCCTTGTGCGCCATATCCTTATCCGCAAAGGCTTCAGGACAAAACAGATAATGGTATGCCTGATTATTAATGGAGAGGCAGAGGACCTGAAACATGCTGAAGTTCTGACAGGACGGCTGACCGGCCTGTTTGACGGCAATGACAAAAATGGAAGAGAACGGATTGCGTCTGTCTCGTGCAGCATAAACCGGGAGCAGACCAATGTGATTATGGGGCAGAAAATCGTGGATTTATACGGCTCTGGCGGAATTACGGATTTTATCGGAAATATACGATACAGGATTTCACCTTTATCGTTTTATCAGGTCAATCCCGTACAGACAGAGCGTCTTTATGAAACAGTCCTGGAATATGCGGGACTTACCGGCACGGAAACAGTCTGGGATTTGTATTGCGGAATCGGAACAATTTCTTTATTTTTGGCACAAAAGGCAAAAAAGGTGTGCGGGGTAGAGATCATTCCCCAGGCAGTCCGGGACGCCCGTGCAAATGCAGAGCTGAACGGCATTACCAATGTGGAATTTTTTGAGGGAAAAGCAGAGGTGGTCCTGCCAGAACAATATGAAGAGAATCATATGGGAGCAGATGTCGTGGTAGTAGATCCGCCGCGGAAAGGCTGTGACAGCATGTGCCTGGATACCATCATAAAAATGGCGCCGGAGAGGGTCGTGTATGTGAGTTGTGATTCGGCTACTTTGGCAAGGGATTTGAAGTGTTTTTTGGAGTATGGGTATGAGGTGGTGAGGGGGAGGGTGGTGGATATGTTTCCGCAGACGGTTCATGTTGAGACGGTAGTAATGCTTTCCCACAAAAAACCCGACAGCGTAATCAACGTAAAAGTCGAGTTTGGCGAGGGTGAGAGCAAAGTGCCGCTTGATAATATCGCTAAGAGAGCCGAAGTGTATAACCCAAAAGAGCGTGTACAAAATGATTAAGGAGTACATTAGAAGCGAAATACGGCTTCAAAGTACATACCGCATATATCGCAGAGGTAAAGAGGGAGTTAGGATTGCTGATGTATGATGCTCCTAAACCAGATACAACTCCCCAGGCCACCGGTTTATCCCGCCAACATGGAATTTTTCACCCCGCAATCCCAGCCACTTACACCCCCAATAATCTTGACATCAGTTGTAGCCCACCATTTTCAAGGTACGAAAGAGGTTTGATATATTACAGCCCTTTTGCTGGGCAGTATTGATTTTTATGGAAATGTTGGTGAGGGGGTGGTATAGTATGAGGGGTAAGATTACAATTTGAGAAACGGCATTTTGTATACAAATATATAGATGAGGTGTTTTTATGAATATAGAGTTTTTTCTGCTTATTTATGTGATTTTAATTATTATCATGGTTATATGCGAGGTATGGATTCTTTCAAATGATGTAGACAGATATTTAAGAATCTCTTATAGATCATTAAAATCTATTTGTGAGGATTTTTGTAAGAAAGAGAAAATGTGCAGCAGTGAAGATTTAGTACATGAAATAAATAGATTTTATCATGAGTATATTCAAGAAATGCCTCAGTTAAAGAAGCTTTATCCAAATATTGTAGTGTGGATTGATGCTGTTATTTTTAGAATTGATTCTGGTAGTAAAAAGGCTTCTGTTTTAAAACAGTATACATATAATTTGAAAGCTGCAAGAGATATTTTGGAGTTAGAGAATCCCTTTAATAAATGTGAGAAATATCAGCAAGGTATTTTGTTCGATATTGAGAAATTAAAAACCTCTGAAAATGAAATCATGGTTCAAAATATAATTAGTAGAACGGAAGAAGAGTTTTTAAGATTATCAGGGGATATAAAAAAGAATAACCGATTAAATGTTGTTTCGATTGCAATAGGCGTTATTGGTATTATAGTATCAATTTTAATGGCTATTATAAAATTTTAGCTGTGAATATAAAATAGGGGTAACATTTATGAAGTGAATAGCGAGGAATTAGTTTATGATAAAGTTTATAAAGAGAAATGCCATAATTTCTTTCTTTGGATTGATTTCTGTTGTGATATCTGCTTCATATGCGATAACATATAATACGCCGGATTATTTTGGAATCGAGAGTTGGTATTCTTTGTTTAACAATATTTCGATAAGTTATATTGCGGCTCTCATATTTTATGTTTTACAGGTATATAAGCCAGAGTGTGATAATAGTAAAAAGGCTCAGGTGATATTGGAACCATTATTTTTAGATTTGGTAAAATTTATGGAAGTGACTATTGCTTGTTGTAGGAAATATGTTTCTGTAAGCGACACCGGACATATAGTAATCAATTGGTGGGGTAAAGAGCAAAAGATTTTGTACTTTGTTCCTACAGTAGAGGATTCTAACGGTGAGAGCCGTGAAACAGCAGTGAGAAAAACAGAGTTAGAATTGAGAAAAATAGATGATATCTATAAGTCCAAGATACGAAAGATAAAGGATAGAATCGTATTTCGAGATTGTGACCCTGATATATTAAATGCTCTCTCTAAGTTAGAGGCTTCAGATTTCTTTAAATTTACGATTGTTTCTGCTTTAATGCTTGACAGAGGTTTTATTTCATTTTCAGGTTTTCCGAGCAGTATCGATAAGTTTGAGGTATTAAAGGATGAGTTTAAGAAGTGTTGCGGTATTACTCACAAATATGGGGTAAGGGACGCAGAAGATATGGAGATGGCACTGAATGAGACAATTTTTTATAAAGGTGCTTTGAGTAAGAATTCAATCGAAGAATTTGATGAGATATTATATAGGGAGTATTTGAAGAAGCAGTTTAAATGTTACTTTTCACGGGATAGGGAAATTAAGGCATAATAACTAGGGGGCTCTTTTGAGCCCCTCATTTTTCTATCCCACCAGATAGAATCTCATTTGAAGCTTTCGGTTTTTGGGCTTTCGGTTTCGGCGGTTTCTGCCTGGTGAATATTTCTTTTAC
>CATKXR010000082.1 GCA_949840805.1 uncultured Lachnospiraceae bacterium
CAATCACACCCGGAGTTCCTGTTGCTCCCACGGGTCCCTGCGGGACAGTCGGGCCTGCCTCTCCCGGGGCTCCCGTCGCTCCCACAGGTCCCTGCGGGCCAGTCGGGCCTGCCTCTCCTGGGGCTCCCGTCGCTCCCGCAGGTCCCTGCGGGCCAGCCGGCCCCATCTCTCCTGGGGCTCCCGTCGCTCCTACGGGTCCCTGCGGGCCAGTCGGCCCCATCTCTCCTGGGGCTCCCGTCGCTCCTACGGGTCCCTGCGGGCCAGTCGGCCCCTGGATTCCCATAATACCTGGAACTCCCTTGGGACCTGGAGGGCCAGGATATCCCATTGGTCCCTGAAACCCCCTGGGACCTCTAGGTCCTCTGCAACAGCAGCATTTGCCCCGCTGGTTCTGACAAAACTGAAAATTTTCTTCATTCAAAGAGCCAAAGTTTTCCTCTGTCAGTTCCAAATTGTTCCTATCCTCACAATTCCAATAATCCCCTTGATCATATCCATTTAATTCATCCAGAAACATAATATCCTCCTTGTTGATAATGAAACCGCCATATCTTTGGGAATCTCTTTTCTGCCCGAAAAAGAAAGCCATCCCAAAATTCTTGTCAAATGCTTGGCTTACTATATCCTATGTCTCATGATGAATTTGGTTCTTGCTATCAATACCTTCAGTCCCAGGCCGCTGATAACAAATTCCCATACCCCGTACCCCATACTTCTTTGCCGCTTTATCAACAGACCCCCGGCCGCGGCCAATATCCAGCAGATTCATACTCCTTCCCAGATTCAGTTTCCCCAGAACATAATCCACTTTATTTACCTAGGTACCTTTCCTGTCTCTCCACACACCCCTTCAAAACCATGGCCAGGAGAGCCGCCAGAACCCTGGCACACACCGCGCTCCACCAGATCATCACCAGCCCTCCCAACATCGGCGGCAGCACCATCATAAGCACCAGCATGAACACCGGTTCCGTAAAGGTCAAAATATAAGAATACCCGCTCTTTTCCGTTGCGTAAAAGTTTGCCGTAGTAACACGCAGAACCGCCGCAAAGGGCACCGGAAGCAGGAAAAAATTAACAGCCACAGCGCTCCCGCCGTAAATTCCCTCGCCTCTATCTCATTCTTCTCCGTCCTCTTGATCGAATAGAAGATCGCGCCCCCATACCGCTCCCTGTTCCCAGGGCCTGTATGACAGCTACAACCGGATAAGCCATATTCACCGCCGAAAGCCCCAAGTCTCCAATGCTGTTTCCCACAAAAAATCCGTCCACAATCGCATATACCCCCGATAAGGCAAAGGATAGTACGGAAGGGATCACATACCTTTTCTGAATCCCCCCAGAAGGTTTGCAGCGCTGGAGCCTGCCCGTGCCATATAGGATAGCCGCGGAATTGTTTCTATCATCCCGCGGCATCTTTCCTTTCACTTTTTTACTTTCATTAGTACAATTATACTGAGAAGTGAACGTATTGCGGAAGAGAAACATGAATATTTTGGATTTCCTTTTCAGCCATTCGATCTTCAATGTACTGCGTCATTTCCACGATTATTATGAATTTTATTTCTTGATATCCGACAATATCCAGTATACCATTGATGATCACGGCTATTCTCCGCGCAAGGGAGATGTCTACAACTATATTGCCAAAATTTTTTGGCACTATAACCCTTGTGAAACAGCTACTCTGAAAACTCCCCTTTATTCCTGAGGCTTCAAAGGCCCGTAAAAATAGGAAGCTGTCGCTCCGCCGTCAATCAGGAAATCCGCGCCTGTAATAAAGGCCCCTCTGTCGCTCATCAGCAATTCCGCTACATTTGCCACCTCGTCCGCAGTCCCTGGGCGGCCCGCCGGGCATTTCGCGAACATATTTTTGTAAAAATTTCCCCTTGGCCCGTTAAATTCATCCATTGCCAGCGGCGTCACAATAATTCCCGGAGAAATCGAATTAATTCTCGCGCCCTTCTCCCCCCACTTCACGGATTCAGCCATGACACGTTTTTCATTGCAGCGTTTTGCCAGCTGATAGGCATGGAGCGTATCACGGATGTTGGACGGCTGCAGGATCTCCAATGACAGCAGTTCCTCTGTGGGCGTGCAGGCCAGCTGTTCATCCTCATCGGGAGAAAGCTGTTTCATGCGGTGTCCTGACTGGCTGGAAATCGTCACCCCCGCGCCACCGGGAGCTATAACTTTTCCCACCTCCTCCAACAGCACCGCGGTGCCGTAAAGATCAACCTTCAAAATAGCCTCGACCGGCGCCTGGCTTGGGGATACTCCGGCCGCGTTCACCAGCATGGTGATTTCGCCGGACTTTTTTGCCTCCGTGATCAGATTCCGTATTGATTCCCTGGAAGACAGGTCCATCTCCATGGGCGCCACATCAAAACCGGCTTCCCTCATGATCTTAGCGATTGCCTCCGCGTTCTCCGCTTTTTTGTCTCCAAGGACAATCTTCTTTCCATACCCCATTCTCCGTGCAATGGCCATGCCGATCTGGCCTGCGCCGGTTAAAATCATTACCTCTTTCGCCATCTGTATTTCCTCCATTCATTTCACTTTTTTATGACTTGTGGCCGCCAAAGACGGGAAGCGTCATGCCATCCAACTTTTTATCAATGGCCGCGATCTCTGCCGCGTCCAGAACAACCGAGGCCGCGTCAAAGTTTTCCTTCAGCCGTTCCGTTTTCCTGCTTCCCGGAATGGGAATGATAAACGGCTTTTTCCTTAACATCCAGGCCAGTGAGATCTGCGCAGGAGTGGCATGCTTTTCCCGGGCCAAATCATTTAACAGAGTGAGCAGTTCCCTGCTTTTCTCAAACCCTTCCGCCGTATATTGCGGCATACTGCCTCGGTAATCCGTCCCTTTCTCAAAGGAGGAATCCGGACTGTACCTGCCTGTCAAAAACCCGTTTGCCATAGGCGAGAACGCCACATAGGTAATGCCAAGCTCCTCCACAACCGGAAACAGGTTCTCGTGCCAGCGGGCCATCATGGAATACCGGTTCTGGATGGCCGCCACCGGGCACACGCCATGGGCCCGGCGCAGATATTCCTCGTTCACTTCGGAAATACCCCAATAACGGATTTTTCCTTCCTGAATCAGTTCGGCCATGACTCCTGCCACTTCCTCCGGGGCCACCTTAGGGTCAATGCGGTGCTGATAATACAGATCGATATAATCGGTTTGCAGCCTCCTTAAGCTGCCTTCTACGGCCTGACGGATTTTTTCCGGTCTGCTGTCCACGATCAGACAGTCCTTTCCGTGCTGCACACCAAATTTCGTGGCCAGCACAACTTTGTCCCGAATAGGGCGCAGTGCTTCTCCCACTACTTCCTCGTTATAGGCAATAGAGCCATCCGCGTTGATACCTGTGTAACATTCCGCCGTATCAAACAGGGTATATCCATAATCAAAGGCCTGCTGTAAAACCTTCACGCCATCCTCAACGCTCATAGGCGCTCCGCTTGCATGGGTAATTCCCATGCAGCCAAACCCAACGGCAGACACTCTCAATGCTCCAATATTTCTTTTTTCCATGACAGAAACCTCCTCTTTTCCTTTATTTGTTTATCTTCCTGAATCCCCTTACACCCATTTCTCTATGGCAGCTTTTGCAAGACCCACAAAGCTGCCCCTGCTGCGGCTGCGATCATCTTTGCCGCCTTCTCCGTATTGCCCTCCGTGATATAGCGATAACTCCCGCCGAAGTAATTTTTATCGGCCCTCGAATAAAATACTGCCAATTTTGCCATGCTCATACTCCTTCCTGATTCTTTTCAAATTCTTTCGCCACGCTCTCCAACAGCCTGGGGACAGGAAGATGCTCTGGACAGGCCTCCTCATATTTTGCAAGGCGCTCACGTAAAGCATCGGAATCGCCGTCTTCCCTTAGGCTTAAACAGATCGACAGGATTTTCACAAGTTCCCACCTTGTTTCCTTTCGTCTTGTGCTTATTATATAGACTCCATGTCAGGGAATCAATTTGACTTTCAGGGCTATCTTATAAGAAAAACTAATACAAAAAACTGCCCTTACACAATGGAAGAGCAGTCAATGAGCCGGAGGCGTGTGCCCCGGCATTTTATACGGTCAACGCGATGAACACGCGAACCTGTCTAAACGGTTACTTCAAACTTTCTTTTCAGCATATCCGCGAATTCTTCCACATAGTAACCGGAATTATCCCTTTTCCAAAACACGCCGTAATTGCGTGTTATCTGCGAATCACCACGAAAAAGGGGAACCCGGACCGTAGACGAGCTCACAGTTTCTGCCGTCCTTATGCCTTCCACCGGCATAAACCCCTGCCCTCCGATTACCATCATGCGGGCTTCCTCCAAATTCCGCGCATAGAGAAAATCCCCCTGGAAACCGACCACTCCCTGATAATAGTTCCGTTCCGTCTCCCTCTGTTCCTCTGATGACACAAGGATACAGGGAATATTTTTTAACTCCTGAGGAGTGATGGACGGCAATGCCGCAATGGGATTTCTGGCGGAGATCTCAATATATTCCTTCCCAACCATCAGGATAAGGTTCACATATTCATCGGAAAATGCCCTCCGCTGGTCATTGAGCACCAGATCTACACCCTCTGTGCAGAGCAGCTGAAACAACTCCTCATGATTCCCATACTCAATCTTCACCAGAACGTCCGGATATTTCGCTGAAAACTCCTCTAAGGCAAGATGAAATTCCTGGCCGCTGTAGCAGCGCAGATATCCGATCCTCAACATGGCTTTATCCGCGTTCGAGAGTCTGGCTGCCTCGCCGCACATCCGCTCATAGTCGGCAACCAGCACCAGACTTTTTTTATATACATATTCCCCCGCTGGAGTAATGGTAAATCTGCGGTTTTTTCTTTCCAGCAGATCAAACCCCAACTCCCTCTCCAATGCCTGAACCTGCTGGGAAATAGCTGATTGTGAAATATGGCATTCCTCCGCCGCCTCTGAAAAGCTGTTATTGCGTACAACCGCCTGGAAATATTTTAGCTGACGTATCATTTGATTGTTCACCTCCTTCGTATTTTATCTCTAAACAAATTCGCATAATCCGCACCGCCGCCACCAAAAGGCCGATATTGGCGACATTTACAACGGCATCTGCTTTAAATAAGTATATCATACATTTGACAAAGAACTTATTAAAATCGTAAATTCAATGCCTCTCATAATACGCAGCAGTTCAGATGGCAGAGAGTAATCTTTCCTCTCCTGATCCCCTGCTTCATTTGCTGCCCAACAGTTAGGCTACGATTCCCTATCCCTTCTTCTCACCTGCATCTCACGGTGTAAACCCTGGGGTCTCTCTGGAGTCCGTCGGCAATAACATCCTTTGCAGACTTTCACCACAGACTGACGGCATGCTCGTCATATCCCAAAAGTCCTGTTTCAAACATTTATGGAACACTTAATACCCACCTGCTTTCCGTCTGGTAATAAATGAGCCATACCCTTATTTCCCGGTCCTCAACAAATAGCGTACAATCATATTCAATCGAGGGGATACCCGCGTATATCTTCTTCTCATGGGAATGAATCTTGATCTCCCTGATTGTCCGAATCTGGCCGTTCTCATCTTCTACCTTCAGCATCAAGGGCATAACCGCCCCGGTACTGGTGAACCAACATTCACAGGCAACCTTCTTTTGTGTTCTCCTGACACATGTCCCTCTATCCGGCTGCTGAGAATGAATACCGATTCCAAATGCCATACGTCTCCCTCCTACCCGATCTCGATCTTGTCATAGTCAACGTTTCGCTTCTCCCTGGATATACCGCCGCTCATATGGTCTATGGCTTGGCCTAAAAATACGGCGCGTTTTACTGCGTCTATTCCATAGCAGTTCCTTATATCATCAACAGTTTCATCCAGCCTGGAAATTTTCTCATAGTCGACCGCATCAAACAGGCTGCCCTGTCTGTATAGTTCTCCATCGCTTATTCTGGTGGTATGAACTCCCAGGTTCCGAATCGGCCTGCCATTCCACATTTCCCGGAACAGCTGGCAGGCTGCCCTGTAGATTTCCACAGTCATGTTCGTGGCATTGTACAGGCCTTTCTGATGGGAGACATGGGAAAGATCGGAATATCGGATTCCCACAGAAATCACCCTCGCCCTGACCCGGTCCATGCGCAGGCGGGCGGCAATCGTTTCGCAGAGAGCCAGCAATACCCTATCTGCCGTTTCTACATCTGTCACGTCTACCGGGGTGGTGGTACTGTTTCCGTACCCTTTATTGGCCTGGACTTCTCCAAGAACCGGAGAAACGTCCACTCCGTTGGCAAATCCCCAGATCACTTCCCCGTGTTTCTTTAACATTCCCTTAAGCCACCCGGGATCTGCCGCCGCCAGTTCTCCTATGGTTTGTATTCCCACCGAAAACAGCTTTTTGACAGTAGCGCTCCCCACAAAAAACAAATCCGACACCGGAAGAGGCCACATTTTCTCTTTTATCTCTTTCGGATACAATGTATGTACCTGATCCGGTTTTTGAAAGTCGGAAGCCATCTTGGCAAGGAGCTTATTTTCTGAGATCCCGATATTAACCGTAAATCCAAGAGTTTCACTAATCCGTTCCTTGATCAGCGCCGCTGTCTCCTCCGGCGTCCCAAACAAGTGGCAGCTGGCACTCATATCCACAAACGCCTCGTCGATACTGTACTGTTCCACCACATCGGAATAATCTCGAAGAATTTCCATAAATGCCGCGGAACATTTCTCATACAGTCCGTAATTGGGCGGCACCACCGCTAACCCGGGACATTTTCTTCTGGCCTCCCAGACTGCTTCCCCTGTTTTCACTCCGTACTCTTTCGCAGGAATGGATTTTGCCAGAATGATACCATGCCGCAGGGCCGCATCCCCTCCTACGGCGGAAGCAATGGACCTTAAGTCCTGTTTCCCTCCTTTATGGGCCAGACGATAAACAGCCTCCCAGGAGAGGAAGGCTGAATTGACATCAATATGAAAAATGATTTTATTCAAACACATGTTCACCTCCCGTACTTACATATTAGCAAACATATGTTCTTATTACAACCGGTAATTTCTGCCATACCTTTTCAGACATACCCTGACACTAAAACAATACCTTAAAACAATGTGAGTTGTTCATAATCAGAGCTTCTCTCCAGAAGACAGGGCATCTTATGAAGAATACCTTCTGCCTTTTCCTCATCCAGAATCCATGAAACAATCTCATTCTCTTCCAGAATCAGCGGCATCCGGTCATGGACAGGTTTCATCGAAGCATTGGCCCTGGTGGTGAGAATCACAAAATGAATTCCATCCTCATACTGCCTGCAGCACCCTGCCATAAACAGAACCGGAGTATCCTTTCTGTAAAATGTGTTCTTTTCTTTCCTGTGGTTCCATTCATAAAACCATGTGGCAGGGATTACCATACGGCCATGGCGGATGCTGTCACGAAACAACGGCTTTTCCATGGCAGATTCACATCTCGCGTTAAAGATTATCTGTTTTCCTTGAAATCCAGGAAATCCCCATCTCTGCCATCCGCAATAGAGAGAGCTTCCCTTTCCTGCCAGAACGGGAGCCATCTGGGTGGGATAAATATCCTTTTCTGTAATCTTTTTGATGGCCGCCATAGAATCCTGCCTTAACTTTTTATCCACCTGCCCGATCAACCTTTCGATCTCCCTTGCTGTCCCGTCATCTACATAATATCTCCCGCACATAAGCCTCTCCTAAAAACTTTTTTCTATCCTACTACTTATTCTGTGTTCGCTCAAGCAAAATCATACAAAAAGCCGGGTGTCCCTGCTTTTCAACAGATTTACTCATCTCTGCCTCTAATGATACACAACAATCTCGTTCATTGAGACACCGAATAGCACACTCATCGCCACCATATTGTCAAGGGACGGCAAGGACTCCCCATGAAGCCACTTATAAATGGCATTGGTGGTGGCAAACCCAAAATACTCCTTCAGGTAAGCCACACTGAATCCCAGCTCCTTCCTCAATGTGTTGATCCTGTCACCGGTGGCCACCGGGTCTATCACAGGGTAACTCATTTCATGCTCTCCTTTCTGAATAAAACACCCGCTGCCCTATGGGGCGGATACTCAGGAGGAGACCTTTCAAGGGCTTTATGTTCCGGAGCTCAGGCACCATAAGGACAACTCAAACAAACGTTTCTCATAAACGCTTTTCTGCTTAATCTTCCTCTGGTGTTTTCGCCTATGTGTTCCGGACATCTTTCCTTCCCCCTGTCATTTTTTGAATTTAACAACAATCTTAAAACAGATATAAACCGACTCCAACGGCTCCATCGGGAGTCAAATTCCCCTGTGCTTCCATCATTCGAGGAAATGCTCTGATGCGCACCAGGATCTATCTGCCCTTCACAGAAGAGCAGCTGCGCTCCCTGTGCGCCAATCCGCATTCTTAATCTTAATATCCAAGGCACCTCCATTCAGCCGTACATCGGTGCATGCGTGTGGTGGGACTCGAACCCACGGCTTACCGGTTAAAAGCCGGTTACTCCTCCATCTGAGTTACACACGCCCAATGCGCATACAGGGAGTTGAACCCTGAACCTGCCGGTTAAGAGCCGGCTGCTCTGCCAGTTAAGCTATATGCGCGTATCGGGACTAAACCCGTCCTTATGAGGCCGCTTCACTTTTACAGAAATCCATTTCTGTCACATCCCCTCCTGCGTACTTGGCCGCATGAAAAAACCGCCTACCCATCACGGATAAGCGGTCTATGGTCCCATAAAATTCAAATCCCGGTCTGTCCTGTTCCGAGATCCAAATCTGCCTGCCCTGATTTCCTGCTTATCCATGAACCCATCACAAATGCACGCTTCTCACAAGCGCGTTTTTGCTGCTGTTTTTTGCATTTGCTGGTCATGAACATGGTTGTCATCGTTTTTTCTTCCTTTCCTTCCTAATAATGGCATTATAGCGCATTCTTTTCGGTTTGTAAATCTACTGGCAGTAGATAATTTCTTACGCACCAAATCTTTGATATAATTTTCCCCCTTATTCAGATTTGATCGTAGCTGCTGTAGCAGCGCAAGTTCATCCTGTATATAAGTCCCTGCCTCACGAATCCTCTCGCTTTCGGCAGTCAACACCCTGCTTCTCACAAGCAGCACTGTCTCTCTCTTTCCAAATGCCTCCGGACTCATAAACATGCCGCCTCTAACGCATTTTGGTAATACTGAAATGTCTCCCGATCAAAACACACCATCTGCACATCCATATCCGGATACAGTGACAGAAATTTAAGAATCGTCTCCACGACAATCACAGACGCCTTAAACAGCCCTTTAAAAGTTCTTCTTCCTTCCTTTTTCCGCCATTCCACACCACCTCCTCCTAAAAGGCTGGTATTGGCCGCATTTACAATGGCATCCGCTTCTACTTTTGTAATATCTCCCAAGATAATTCTCAACATACCGCGCTCTCCTTTCAGTTCTCACTCCAGATAATGTACCCTCGTTTTCCTCTAGATAAGTATAACACAAAAAAGGTTGCAATCGGGCTTACATTCCCTTATCACTATAGGTTAATCTCATTTCGTCTCCTCACCGTGTTAATAGACCGTGCCATTTAACCTGTCCACAATTCCCAATGCACAGCCACTGGGACTGAAACCATTCCGGTTTCGATTATAAGGAACATGCGGCGGAAACCGGTTTTTCTTTTAGGCTTGTTTATAGTGGTTCCGTGTTTAAATTTCACGGTTCTCATTGAAACCTGTATAGAACTTTGATAGAATAGTGATTAGATAAAAAACGATTCACGGAGGAATGACCAATGAGCCAGATAGAACAATATGACCAGCGCATCGCCCGTATCATGTCCAAAATCGAGGCACTGCATGACAGAAAGTTTTCCTTTTCCTGTGGGATGTGGCCACCGGTCTGGGAACCGCCCATGAGTGAAGAAGACGTAGCCGCTTTTGAGGCGGAAAAAGAGATCCGTCTTCCCGAGGACTACCGCCGTTTCATCACTACCATTGCCGGTTCCGGAAGCCAGCCCTTTTACGGCCTGCTGCCCCTGCGCCAGAAAGAAAGCACTGTGGAGCAGCCATTTCCCTATACGCCGGACCATATCCTCTACTTTCTTCATATGACCGAGGAAGAGATGGACCAGTTTTATGACGAGGATGCCCCCTTTACCGCTGACAACGGGCTGCTGGCTCTGTGTACCGAAGGGGACGGTATGGACAGTGTTCTGGTCGTAAACAGTCCGGACCCGGACACTTACGGCACGGTCTGGTATTACGACCTTGCCAATGACTGCGGGATTATCCCCATGCGTGACAAGGAGACAGGAAAGCCCTTCCGTTTCCTGGACTGGCTGGAGTATTGGGCGGACCGGACCGCGGGTCTTGGGAGCAATGAGTATTTCAGCTTTTCTGAGACCGTACAGCTGCCGAAAGCGCCGGATAATCCGGATATCATGGGACGGAAAATGGGATGGATTGAATAAACACTTGGAAATGGAGGCGAGCTCATGAAAAAAACGCTGCGTTTCTTATACCGCTTCCGAGAGCCTCATCTTTTCAATCCGAGTTAGCTCTCGTCTTCATGGAGTACTAACATAAATAATGCCACTTTTTCCTTTTACATTTCAATGACAATAATATAGATAAAATCCATCTTCTGCCAGTAAAGATAATCTTCCTAGACGTTTTCAGTGAAAGTAACTTCATTTCTTTCACGTTTCCTATTACAGGGCGTGAAAGATCGGCTTCATCTTTTTAAAGGTGCAGTACTCGGTAAAGCCCAGCTTCTTAAGCTCCTCCTTGGTTTCCTCGATGTACGCGCCCAGATGGGCCGGCTTGTGGCTGTCGCTCCCGATAGTGACGATTCGGCCGCCCAGTTCATGGTACAGCTGCAGGATATCCCTGGATGGGGTCAGATCCTTAAGTCCGTACCTGTGGCTGGATGTATTGACCTCGATCCCCTTTCCGTCCGCGATCACGGTCTTTAATATCTCTGTTATGACAGGACGCAGCTTTTCAAAAGGATAGATTCCTTCCTTGTCATACCGGACGATCAGGTCCATATGGCCAAGGACACTGTAGTCATGGTAAGCCCGGACAAGACTCAGCATCTCCTCATAATAGCGCTCATTATACTCCTGCTGAGTGCGTCCCTTCTGGAATGCCTGATCCCAGAACTCCTTATCCTCGACCTCATGCACCGACAAGATGATAAAATCAAAAGGGTATCGCTTAAAGAGGTCCTTATATTTTTCGATGGTATGCACCTGCATCCCAAATTCCATGCCGAACCCCAGGGTGATCTTGTCTCCAAAAAGCGCCTGGAGCCGCTGAAAGGATTCATAATAGGACGGGTAATCCACATTCGCCAGCGGTATGTTCTCCGGTTCTCCGGGACCGCCCCCGCGATACACCATCCCGCCCGGTTCATCCCAATCCTTTTTTATCCCATAGTCCACATGATCCGTAAAACAGATCTCATCCAGACCCATGGCGATAGCATCCTTCACCACCTGCTCCATCTCGTATGTGGAGTCATCACTAAACTCTGTATGTACATGCAGATCCGCTTTCATTTATCTCGTCCTCCTATAAAAAACATTTTTGATCTTTCCTACTTATGAGCCGCCCACATGCACTCCGTAATCCGCACATTCGTAAATTCCGCTGAGAAAGAACTTTTTTCCGGGCTGCAGGCATAGATACCAAAAGAGATCTCCCCGGCCCCTTCCCACAGATGACAGATCCGCATCTGGGAAAAGGCGATACCATCTGTACTGCATTCAATACAGTAGTCCGATTCCCGCCGGCTGAGCCGATACCACATGGATTTCACCGATGCATCGATATCGGTGGTAGCCCAGTCGGAATACCCATGGTTCGTAACAACGCTGCCAAGCCTCTGGTACTGCTCGTTTTCATATTCGATAGATGCCTTAAGCCAGTTTTCACTGTCCAGATATACCACAACACCGCACTGATCAAACCTGGCTTTGCTGTCAAATTCCGTCTTTACAATAAATGAAAAATACTTCTCTGATGTCTTCATCTGCAGCACAGGCGCGCTGTCATTCTGAAACCCGTAATATGTCCTCTGCCACAGATCCGTTTCCGGTTTGGTGTAAATGATGATCTTATCATCTGTCACGATACTCTGCTCTGCTTCTCTGATCCAAAACAGATTTTTCTTTTCAAATTCCATAGGAACCTCCTAACCATTTATGGCATCGTTTTCTGTTATCTTTCGTATAACCCTGCATGGGTTTCCCGCCGCCACCACCCCTTCAGGGATATCCCTGTTTACCACGCTTCCTGCCCCGATGACAGAATTCTTTCCAATGGTCACGCCGGGAAGCACGGATACGTTTGCCCCGATCCAGACATTATCTCCAATGGTGATGGGGTAAGCGTACTCCAGCCCCTGATTCCGCCGTTCCGCATCCAAAGGATGGCCGGCAGTATAGAACCCACAATTGGGAGCTACAAATACATGATCGCCAAATATTACTTTTGCGCCATCCAGGATTACACATCCATGGTTGGCGTAAAAATTCTCACCGATCTCGATATTGTAACCAAAGTCACACCAGAATGGCGGAAGAATAGTAAACTGCTTTCCGGTTTTCCCCAATATCTCTTTCATTACCCTGCGTCGTTCTTCCTCATGAGAAGGTAAAATCTGGTTATAGCGGAAACACTTATCCTTGCATTCCAACAGTTCCTTTCCTATCTGGGGATTATAATTTGCGTCATACAACTCCCCCCTGGCTCTTTTCTCCTTTTCTGTCAACTACAACACTCCCTTCTGGTCGAGGGCTTTCTGGTACATGCCCTCCCGATAATACCGATCAATATCATCCGTGTAAGAAAAATCCGGCATATACTCTTCTGGAATCCATCTCAGGCACCCCCGGTAAACCAGCCCCGCCTTTTCCTCATCCAGCAGATCCCCCGCCAGAAGAAGAAGCGAAGGATTGATCGCCACGATCAGAGAAGCCACGGCCTTTATGATGACCGGCAGCGCGGTTTGGGGGGACAGCAGCTCTAATTCCTCCTTCCTGTCAAATTCGTAAGGGAGGAAACCAACCATGCCCGCGAACTGGTTATAGCCTTTCAGGATCATTCCATGATAAACGCTGGCCGTCCCCGGCAAAACATTTGCCGGAAAAAAGCATAGAGTAACGATATCGTCCGTCTTTCCCTCTTTTTTATAGTACCCGTAGGCTTTATAATGGATATCATTCTCCATATGAACCGGAAGCCCAAACCTCTGCTCCAATAACCGGACCAGGGGTATTCCCTCCATCTCTGCCACATCGCAGTGACGAACCACGCCGTCTTCCGCTACGCTGGGTGTGCCCACTAAGATCTGCGAGGCGTTGGCATGTTTCTCTAACGCGGTTTCGATCATTCCCTCAATGGCTTTATAGTCCAGAACCGAAAAGTCCCTTTCATAAGATGCCAAAATGTTTCCCAGGGGGGACAGGACAAATACCTGAACCGTCTTAACAGCCGCAATCAGCTGGTAACTGACGCAAATGTAGCTCTCAAACCCCTCATTGTATTGATAGAGAATGGAAGTCCTCCCCACATCTTTGATCTGTGCCTTTTCTCCTGACACCTCCCCCCGTTTTTCTAATTCGTTCAAAAGAGTGTTGCATGTAGCAACGCTTAAACCGGTTCTTTTTGAAATCTCCAGTTTTGTAAGCCGCTCTCCCTGCCATAGAATACGGCGGATCAAATCCATATTCTGCCTTTTTACACCGGCAGAATCCATCATCATAAACATCGCCTCCTTTTTATGCCTATTATTATAATACTTATAATAATTATCGTCAAGAGCATAATGAAAACAGTCATTCCTCTGCGCAGCAGAAGGATCGCGTTCCCCAGACAATGGCAGATGTACAATACACACCCTGCAGAGCAATTAAGATTTCTTTCGTCATCTATCCCGCATCGGTCTTGGTTCCGGTGGGGGACAACGCGCCGAAGCCCCGGATAGTCCGCGGCATTTCGGATATCCAATCCAAACTTATAAATTTCATAATTCCCATGTTAATTATGAGCCCGGATTATATAATGCCTCTCATTATCAGTGGACAGCAGGCATACTTGGCGATTGCTGGATGAATTGTGGAGCAATGAAAAACCTGCTTTTTCACATACAAAAAAGCCCATCCGAATCAACACCGGACAGGCTCACAATAATCCTGTATTAGATTTTTTAAGTTTTACAAAATATAGACCGTAAGAACCGGGGCAATCTTCCTGGCGGCCCTGGTTCCTTTAAGATCTGCTTTTTTGTTCATTGTACTTTGTCCCTTTTCACTGCCGATATGGTATTCCTCAAATCTCTTTTTACAGATATTCTGTGACTGTCCGTCTTGGGAGCCTCCTTATAAAGGTCTATGCCCTCCTGAATCAGGGATTTCACATTTTCTAACTCAATATCCATGCAGATGCCGTGTTCCTTCTCAATCTGTTCTACGGCCCATTTCTCATCCTCCCGTATATCCTGCTCACTGGCATGGTTGATTCGGTTGCGGATGATCTTTAACGCCAGATAATACCTCATGCAGTCGTACAGAAATCGGTTGTCCTCCGTTCCGGCCTTCGGTATTTTCTCTTTACAGGCTTTTATCTCCTCAAGAGCATATACCTTTTTCTCGTATATCTCCATATCGCACTTGTCGTACATCTTTTTATCGTCATAATAAAAATGTATCTGCCATTTCTCATTATTCATCACAGCTTTTACAAAGCCGTTGGCGTTCTTTGGGCTGCCTTCCATCTTCTTGCCTGTATAGGGATGGATGATCTTCCTGGGGACGCCTCCGTAATATCTTTTCAGGAAAGCGATCAGCCGGTCCACCGCCTTCTTTTCCTGTGGCGTCTTCATATAATCTTTCAGCTTCCGGAACCGGTCTGCCTCGGACTGCTCAAGGAGCGGATATGTGTCCCGCATAGCCTGGTACCCCGCCTTCAGCCGCTCCACGAACTCTTTAAAATCTCTCATCACCAGCTGATCGTAAAAGGGGCCGTAAAAATATTCCGTCCTCCATGTCTTCCCCTGATTCTGTCTGCTCTTTTGGGCCTCCTCCTGGGAGAATTCCAGAAGTCCCTGGCTGCAGTAGTATTCCGGCATCTTTTCGATATAAAGGGTCAGGGCCTGCTGTACCATATTGTTGTCCAGGCACCACTGAATCAGCCTGGGATAGGAATAGGTCCCGCCTGCTTCTATGTACAGCTTTTCTCGGATGACCGACGTCAGATCCCGGAACATCTCGGAAAAGAAACTGCCCTTTCCCTCCCTGGCATCGAACCGGTCCAGGCTGGCACACTTACGTTCTTAAGTCTCCTTACATTCTTTATACCGGGTCCGATACCATTGATCGGGCGGACGTTTACAGCAGGCCCGAAACGACTCTCTATACCGAATTCAGATAATACTTATAAAATGCTTCCATCACATTTCTGTATGACCGGCCGCCCCTTGAGACCGTCGCCTTGTCCTTCCCCAAGATCTGGGCAATGAACTTATCAGAAAAATCAAAGTCTTTCCGCAAAAGTTTCACGTAAACTTCATAGAAATCCTCCGGCCTCTCCATGAAAGCTCTCAGCAGATACTTTTCATAGAACACCTTATGGTACAGCGTCTCCCCGCAGGGTTCCAGGCCGCGGTAGAATCCTTCATCTCCCGCCGGCTCTTTGGGGTACGGGTTCCCGTTCCCGTCAATCTTCAGCACCTTCAGGATATCTTTTGTGAGAAATATCCGGACATACTCCTTCTCTCTCAGCTTGATGCCTGCCCTGATCGTCTCCCAGTTTTCCTCCACATGTCTGCAGAAGGTCTCCAGGAACCACTGTTTATCTCCCTCCACGGCTGCACCGGATCTTTCATCCTCCAGCATGTCAATTAATTCTGTATCACCGTCCTCCTCGCCCACAGGCCGGCTTGAAGAGACGCTCTTTCCCCTGAGAACGATATCCCGCACCAGCTTCACATCTTTCTTTG
>CATKXR010000083.1 GCA_949840805.1 uncultured Lachnospiraceae bacterium
CCTTAGAATCAAACCCAGCGTGCCTATGGAGCTTCCCTCTTCTATGGTTTTCTCTATCAGCCTCTTTACCAATTCCGGATTCGACTGCGCCATCCCTGACAATTCCTTTTGCATTTCAGATGAAGAATATGTCATTAACCTGGCCAATACGGGGATCGTCCCCTGGGATTTAAGCAGTTCCTTATACCCGTTAACTCCTATTGCCCCTTCAAACGCCTCCAGCGTCTCCACGGACTCCTTCTTCATCTCCCTTAGAATCAAACCCAGCGTGCCTATGGAGCTTCCCTCTTCTATGGTTTTCTCTATCAGCCTCTTTACCAATTCCGGATTCGACTGCGCCATCCCTGACAATTCCTTTTGCATTTCAGATGAAGAAGATGTCATTAACCTGGCCAATACGGGGATCGTTCCCTGAGATTTAAGCACTTCCTTATACCTGTTAACTCCTATTGCCCCTTCAAACGCCTCCAACGTCTCCACGGATTTCCTCTTCATCTCCCTTAAAGACATATCTAGCATGCCAATAGAATAATTATTTTCTATCGTATTTTCAACTAACCTGTCAATCAAATCATCCGTTAACAGACAAAGCAGAGACTTTCTCAATGGGTCCTCCGTTATTGACAGCAAAAAAGTAACGCCGTTGATAGATGCGCCATTTATAAAAATATCCCTGAAATCATCCGCTGATAGTTTATCCACTAAAATCTTTTTTACTTCATCCCCCAATCTGCAATAAAAATAGGCAAATAAATACAAACCGTTATTATTCTTAGAGATCAGCCTTACCAAATCCTCGGACGGCATTTGTTCAATAAGCTTAACGGCGGTTTTTTCAGATACTGAAAGTAACAGGTGCATGAGATGAACTTCATTCCCCTTGCTTACAATAAATTTTATTAAGTCTCCGTTATGAGACAGCAAATGTTTTTCTATTTCATCCAGTTCCGCCTCTGACAGCCTGTCTCTAAGAAACCGGAAATCATAGTCCTGGTTTTGATTCATCGTGTCAGCAAACCGGGGCGATATGGCTGAAGCGCAACAAATTTCATACGGCCTTGAATTTTTTTCTGCGGTCTCAATTATCCTCTTCCATGTTGAACACGAGATAAATCCCGCATTCTCCTCCAAAAAATCCGATAAGCGTTGATCCGCAGAACATATTTCGTGGAGTATTTGATTTTCATTCAATACGAATTTATAGCTGTACAGCATTTGGAAGAATCTGTTTATCTGCCTTGCCCGTTCTTCCTTTTTAATGTTGCAATTTACCAAATTTGACAGCGTCCAGTAGATGGATTCACGAAATGCGTTGCCATAGTCAAGATTGTATTCTTTACAGATGCACACCGCAAGCAGTTCTGCCAGTGATGCGTGTTCCATTTCCAATTCTTTATTTGTTGTTTCAAAATATAAATCCTTCAAAACCGTCTGGCAGGCATGCGACTGCAGATAAAACGGAATTGAAAAATCGATCTGGGATAAAAACAGCATTTTCAAAATATCACCGGGATTCTCACGGATATTCCTGCTTGCCGCCCCTGAAAAAAAATAGCTGGCATAAATGTTATGAAAATCGATGAACCGCTCTTTCTTCCAATCAGATAAAGACCGGGGCAGATTTCCCCTGGTTACTATGTACCGCAGCAAAGCCAGATTTCCGCCTATATATCGATATAAAAAGTCCGACTCATGCCGTCCGATCTTATTATCAGCCAATGCATTATAACATTGGAGAAACGTCTTTTCATCGACCTTGCGTCTGAATATCTGCTTCCGGGACAATGCCATAGGAAAAAACACATCCTCTTCCGATGGTATCCCATTTAAATCTCTTGTGCAGCAAATGCAGTAATCACTCCCCCACGCAGAGACGTCCGGAAAATCCTCAATTCCATCGGTCATTTTATGGAGATTATCAATAATCCAGAGATGCGTATTGTTGCTGCCGCTTATTTTCTCCTGAACATGTACAGCCTGTATCCATTGCTTTACGGAGTTCCAGTCACCGGGCGGATTCAAATAGTATGCCGATGTAACCAACCCCTGGCTCTTCATCAGTTCCGCTATTTTAAAAGATAATACGCTTTTTCCTGATCCCTGCTCCCCCTGGATTAAAATGCTGCGTTCCGCTTTCAGAACCAAGGTCATCTTGTCCAGATATTCAGGAGGGTAATACAGCGATTCTTTTATTGACTCATAATGCTTTTCCTCTTTGCAATTCCATAGAGGAACAAATGCAGTTCCCTCAATCTTTCCATAATAATTATTTTGTTCCCCAATATTTTGTACATGAGCATTGTCCCTATTGATCTGAAGAAAGTCCATCTTCACCCTCAAAATCCTTTGTAATTATATTGATTTCCAATATTGGTAACTTGCGCATTTCCTTTGTTTACTTGTTTCTGAATAGAAATCCCGTCGCCACAGCCAGAAGAATCCTCTAAATGCCCCAAATCATCCCCATGCCTTTTCATCCAATCAGTAAATTCCGCCTTAAAACTCTCCGACGCTTCGCTCCCTGTGCAATTATCATACACGGACCAGATGTCTTCCAACGGATGCCTCTTGTTTAATGACTCTTTCGAAGAAATATCTTTTAAAAATTCTTCCGCCTGACTCTCATCCTTAAAGTATTTTCCATTTACAAAATGCTTTTTAAAAGCATCAAGAATTCTGCCCCCCGCTCCTTTAATCATATCCCATGTAATACCGCTTGCGGCGCTTGCCCCCATAAATTTCAATGCCTGAATTAAAATTGTCTCCATAATACAACTCCTTATTATAAGAAAATATTGTTCTCTACTAACATTATATCGGATAAAATCGGCCTTTCATTACCCTTTCATATTTAATTCTGCTGGTATTGGCCCAGTACGTGGAAAGCCGTTTCTTATCCAGAAAATTTAGGATAGACCATGGATTGTAGATATCCTGCCTTTTTCCAAAAGTGAAACCATCATACCAATCTCCTCTGTAAAACCAAAGCTGTCTCATATTTCTCTGAGGTGGCAGTCACCACTTCCAGGTTATTCAAATCTGAAAATATGGACTCCTTGCTAATCACTTTTTTCCATAATACCTGGAAAGGTAACTGGCAAGTTCTCACAAAGAACAGGCAGCAGCAGAATCTGTGATTTCCTAAAATATCAACGATTTCTTGATTAAGATTATAATTGATTTTCCGCCCCTTTGCAACAAAAAGGCAAGGACAAAGCAAGTTCTGCTCCTATGGCTTTCTCCGCTTTATCCCCGCCTGATTCCTTTGCTCTATAAATTTCACTCTTTTACCCCAAACACTCCATCCCCGCCCGCAGCTTCTCCACCGCCTTTTTCTCTATCCTGCTCACATACTCTCCTGTCAAGTTAAGGATAAAAAATTTCTCTTAAATCTCGCAAAATCGACAAAAATCCTCAAAATTCCACTCAATCCTCACGCACCCATCCCCCAGGATCACCACCCGGCGTATGAATGTCTCCACCATCTCCCGTGTAAGGCTCCCGAAGGGCAAAAGCTTTTGTATCATCCTGCCCCCTGCTTCCTGTCCTTCCTCCTCTATCTTCACCTCCCATAGTTCCTTTTCCAGTCTCTCCTTTTCGGCAGCCAGCCTTTCCTCCTTCCCATCTAACCCCTTTTTCGCCTCAATGAACTGTTCCCTGCTAATCCCCCCATTTTTATACTCCTTATATTTTCCATGCCTCATCCCCTTAATCCTCATAATCTCTGTCTCACACCGGCTCAACTCCTGTTCTGCCTGCCAGATTTTCTCTGCTCTTTCCTGATCCGTATTATCTGCTCCCCCTTTATCTTCCCTCTCCCCATATGCCTCCCCCATTCTCTTCAGCATACTTAAAACCGCTTCCTCCATATCTTTCTCCTGGATGGGTTTATCATAGCATCCATAACCTTCCGCCACTCTAGGCATTTGACACCGATACCTGCCATGCTTTCCGGTAATTCTGTGATTACAGCTTCCGCAATATACTTTCCCCGCAAAAATAGATAGTTCCGATGTTCCCCTCTTTGCATATCCAGAATATTTCTTCCTCATCCCATTTACTTTCTCAAATACCTCCCTGGACACCAAAGGCTCATGATTATCTGGAACAATGATCCACTCGTCCTTTGGAACTGCCACATCCTTTCTGCTCCCAACGGAAACCGGCTTTACCTTCCCATATACCGAATCCCCCACATACCTTTGATCCTCTAAGATACGGGATATGGCAGAGCAGCCCCAGACACTCCTTTCCCCTGCCTGTTCCTTATAAAAACGTTCCCCTCTCTCTTTCCTCAAAGTAAGCGGACTAGGGATTCCTTCCTGGTTCAGCATTCTGGCAATATAGGTTTTAGGGACTCCCCCCGCCGCCATTTCAAAAATTTTCCTTACTACCGGCCCTGTCTCACTATCAACTTCCAGCTTCTTATCCTTAGACTTTTTATATCCATATGGGGCAAATGCCGTAACAAACTGCCCCTGCCTGGCCTTCATCCGGCGCACGCTGACGATCTTCTCCGACAAGTCTTTACTGTACAGGTCATATACCAGATTCTTGAATGCCGTATCCATAAACTCACCGGTTGTACCGCATACCTTACTGTCATACCCGTCATTTACCGCTATAAACCGGATGCCAAGAAAAGGAAATACCTGCTCCAGATAATTGCCGACTTCAATATAATTTCTTCCAAACCTGGAAAGGTCTTTCACCAGGATGCAGGATATGGTTCTTTGCTTTACCAATACCAACAGCTTCTGCATCTGGGGACGTTCAAAATCGGTTCCGCTGTAACCATCGTCACAAAACTCCATCCATCTATATCCCACCAGTTCTTCCTGGCCTTCCACATAAGATTTCAGCAGTTCCCTCTGTGCGGATATGCTATTGCTTTCATCAAAATTTCCATCCTTGTCCTCATCCGAAAGCCGCAGATACAAAGCCCCTATTTTCTCCGCCATTCTCTACCTCCGTCCGTATCGTGCCCATCTGGCCCCTGTTCCCATACCATTCCAGAAGCTTTGCTGTTTTCTCATATTCATCCATGAAAGGAAACATCACCTGTATTCTGTCCTCGTATAAAACAACCTGTTTAATCATTGCCTCACACATAGTACTGGTGAGACAGTCGGAATCCCTAAACTTCAATAAATCTTCCATCCATCCCCTGTCAGTATCCAGAACCTCTTCCGCCTCATTCATCCGCCGCCTTATCTCTTCCATCCTGCTTTCTGCCTTGTCACAATCACTGATATATTGATTCCTGGCAAACTGGTAATCCTGTTCCGACAAGAGGCCCGTCTTATAATCCTCATAAAGTTCCGTCCTTCTTTTACGGAGATTTTTCTGTTCTTTTTCCAATTCCTGAGGTTTTATTTCCCATTCACTTAAGTTTGAATCCGATTTCACTTCTTTTCCCATCCCGGACAACACTTCCTCCATATCAGCCAGTACCTCCAACTCCTTTTTACATACCCAAAATACAGCATCCAGCAATTCCTTCTCATCCACTGCCCTTGAAGGACACCCGTTCTCCTTCATATACTTTCTGGTACAATAGAATGAATAATGGTTCAAGGTTCCGTCCTTATTAAAATAACCGCTGTCACGGTGTACCCCACTGCCGCACACCCCACACTTTATCCGTCCGGCCAGTATATTTTTCGTCCGTTTCTTATTCCGGTTAGCTTCTATCTGCTGATTCCGCCTCTCCTTGCTCCTGTCCAACAATTCCTGAACCTGGTAAAAAATATCTTCCTCAATAATTGCTTCATGGGTGCCGGGAATCAGCTTCCACTGCTCCCTCGGAATAGATGCCTTTTCTTTCCCCTGATACAAAGCCCTGCTGCTTTTCCTCTCCACCATACAGCCAAGATAACAGGGATTTTTCAATATATTCGTTACTGCTGACCCCCGCCATAAAGAATCCGGCTTTCCATCCCCATACCCCTCCTGAAAACGAATTTGAAACTGTGTGGGGACCTTTTCGTTATTTAACCTCCGGGCAATGGCCACGGCTCCCATTCCTTCCAGTTTCCACCGGAAAATCAGCCGCACCACTTCGGCCCGCTCCCTATGTACCACCAGCCGATACCTGTCCTGGGGATCGCGCACATAACCATAAGGCGGAATCTTCCCCATAAACCTCCCGCTTTTCTTCTTTACTTCCAAAGAAGTACATATCTTTTTTGAAATATCTTTCGCATAATTGTCGTGAAGGATAGCCTTAAGAGGCACCAGAAGCTCATCCGCCGTCTTTCCATGCAGAGTGTCAAACCCGTCATTTACCGATATAAACCTCACGCCAAGGTATGGAAAAATCTTTTCCAGATAATTGCCTGTCTCCAGATAATTCCTCCCAAACCGGGACAAATCCTTCACTGCGATACAGTTAATCGCTCCTTTCCGCACCTCATCCATCAATGCCTGAAAGCCGGGACGTTCAAAGTCCGTTCCCGTCTGCCCGTTATCCACCCATGTACTCACCAAATTCAGTTCCGGGCATTTTTCGATATACTGCCGTACCATAACGATCTGATTTTCCAGAGAATCCCCCGCAGTCCCATTGTCCTCTATGGAAAGACGGGCGTAGATTGCCGTGTTATAAAAAACCCTTTTCTCCTCTGGCGCAGCCGGTTCCGGCACAATGCCCTTTCTGCTTTTCCTCGCCATCTCATCCTGCCTCCTTTGCTGCTGTCAGAAAAGAACGGATCACTTCTTCATCCCTTTCCGACATCCCGTTTTTATCCGAGGTTTCCCCCATAATCTCCTCCAGGCTTCTGACTGCGGCCGCAAATTCATTCTGATACCGGAAATGAATACGCACCACCCCATGATCAAACACCAGTATTTTATCTATGGTAAAGATGAGAAGGCTCCGACTCAGTTCCGTCACATTGCCCGCTCTCTTAAAATGGTCAATCCAGTTGTTGTGGGAGGCTTCCCCTTGTACAAGAGCATCGATTTCCTCCTCCAAAAGCCGGACGGCTTCCTCCATCTCCAGACAGACCTTTTCATAATCCTCCTTCATTTCCATGTAATCTTTTTTCGTAAGGAGCCCTTCTTTATAATCTTCATACAAGGAAAGCTTCAGCTTTTGGATACGCAGCAGTTCGTCTTTCCGCCTTTTAAGCTGCCCCTGCCTTTTTTGTACTTCATATTCCTGCAAAGGCAGTTCCTTAATCGCTTTTAACAGGTTCTCCAGAGAGCATACAAGAAAGACGTGGATACGAATCATTTTGAGAACCGTTTCCTTTAAATCATTCTCCCTGATACGGTGGCTGCTGCATATGGTTTTATCCTTTTTATTCCCGGAACACATATAATAGGTATACTCTTTTCCGCCTGTCCGCTGTTTTTTCCGTACCATAGCCTCATTGCAGTCCCCACAGTATAAAAGCCCTGCAAAAAGATACACTTCCTGCTCCTTCGGCGATGTCCTGGTATCCCATAAAAGCAGCTTTTGAACAAGGGCAAAATCCTCCTTTGACACAATGGACTCATGGGTATCCTCCACCCGTATCCAGTTCTCTTTATCCACCCTAATCCGCTTCTTTACCTTATAATTTAATGTCTTCTCCTTCCCCTGAACCATGGTTCCCGTATAGATCTCATTCTTTAATACTCTCTCCACGGCCACCGCCGACCACTTTGCCTTGGGGTTGAGCTTAAAGGACGTACTGTAACGCCAATTCAGCAAAGCCTTATACTCCATAGGAGATGGAACCCCCCGCTCATTCAGATAGTCCGCAATCCGTTTGTGGTTTTTTCCGGCAATCTTCATGGCAAAAATATCCCGCACCACTGCTGCAGCCGTCTCATCAATGACCAAGTGCCCTTTCTTCTCCTTATCCCTGAAATATCCGAAAACAGGGAAATTTCCGATATAATCCCCTTTCCTCTGCCTCACATCAATCTGGCTGCGCACCTTGATGGAAATGTCCCGGCAGTAAGAATCGTTCATCAGGTTGCGGAACGGCAGGATCATGTTATCCGCCCTGCTTTCCGGGCGGGCGCTGTCATAGCCGTCATTAACCGCGATAAACCGGACGCCCAGGAACGGAAATATTTGCTGGATATACCTTCCTGTCTCAATGTAGTTACGGCCAAAACGGGACAAATCCTTCACCACAATACAGTTGATTTCCCCTGCCTTCACTTCCTCCAAAAGCCGCATAATCCCGGGCCTGTCAAAATTAATACCGCTATACCCGTCATCCACTCGTTCCCCGCAGACCTGGATATCCGGTTTGTTCCGCAAAAAGCCATAGATTAATTCCCTCTGGTTGGTGATACTGTTGCTTTCCTGCTTATCTCCATCTTCCTTTGACAGCCGAATGTAAATGGACGCACGGTAAACAGTTTCTTCTCCCGCAATCATTTTTTTATTTTGCAAAATAAAAGACCTCCTAATGGTGTAATCCGTCAGAAAAACACATTAGAATGGTCTGATTTTCTTTATCACTATTTCTATTCGCCCTGTAGCTAGTACTCTGTACTGAAAACCCTTGTGTAAATATTTCGGTCTATTTTCACGATTGCACAAGTCCAGAATACTCAGCGTAGCCCGCTACGCCTCCGTTTCAAAACTTGCACACTCGAAAAAATATCCTCGAAAATTTACACAGGAACTTCAAGTATGGAGTACTAGTTTACCATAAAATATAGGCTCTGTCCATAGATTTCCTAATATGTTTTCTATCCTTCACACCGTTTTAAAATACTGTTTCAGCCTGTCTGTCAGCGTCACGTCCGTATCGGCAAATACGGACTGCACCACCAGGTTTCCGCACCGGAACAGATATGGGTTTTTTATCTGCATAATAAAATCCGCAATCCGTTCTTCCTTCCCCAAGTCCGGATCAATCCGCACATTCCGGATATCTGTCAGGGTCTCTTTATTAAGTGATTGAACATTCATTTGTTTTAGGTCTTCCCATTTTGGCGATCCTTCCATGTCAGTCACCTCCCGCTTCTCTCCTATAAATATGAAACTATCCGATTGTCCCATGATAATCATTCATCTGTCTGATGAAAGATTCTCCTTAATTTCTGCTGATTTTATTTTTGTGTTGTATTCTCAGGCAACCGGATTGCCCTACTGCTCACCCCCGGCACAGGAATATTCAAGCCGCTTGCAGTTAGCCAATACCCTCACTGCAAGCAATGGGACATTAAACTTGCAAGATTGCAAAACAGCAGGATTGTTGACCCTGCTGGCAGTTGCCAAAGCCAAGCCAGTTAAGCCAATTTGACTTTGGCACATTGCCTTGAATACTGATTATTGATGAACAGGTACGCAGCAAAGGCCCATTCCGCTTCCAGAAGCTGTTCATAAGAAGTTTCCCTTCCGGGAACATAGGTAACGGTCTGGTTCTTATCGTCCACCACAAACCGGCCTCTTTTCAAACGTTTCATGAAGTAGTGTTCCTTGTCCTCCGCACGTTTGTATTCCCGGTAAACTTCCTCACTGACCTGCACTGCCAGCTCCTCTATGTATAAATAAAACTTTTTTCTGACACTATGCTATCCTCCGAAATTCTGAAATGTCGATGGGTTTCAGAATCTCGAAGGCGGTGAACAGCACCGGGAAACTATGACAGATTCCATTAAAAAACGACAAGAAAAAAACCACACCTGGCAGATACCAGATGTGGCGGATAGAAAAGACGGCCACAACAGCCTAATTAAAAAATATTGTAAAAAAAGACACGGCCTACCTTTCCTTATGCCGTATCTTCTTTTATAAAGTAACGACTTTCATACAATCTGAAACCGTTACCTATTTCATATCGCTCCTTATAGCGCACTGCTACTCAGAACCAATCAACGGTCATGCAGTGCAAACATTTCTAAGAAATGTGCGTTTTTTGGAACATATGTCAGTATACACCTTTTATATTGACTTTTTCATTTGTGCTCATCTCATTTCATGTGCTGGTTCAATTGTGAGCGTTGTATGTCATAAAATTTACAAATTCTTAATCGTTTCGATCACATAATCCGTAAACTTCCTGGTACTGGCATCCTCCGTGAAAGTAGTGAGAACGACTTTCCTCTCTGTCACGGTACAAATATCCATAGCCTTTTCCAGTAGTTCCTTCTTCTCCACATATCCGATATGGGCCAAAAGCATTCCGGCTGCCCGAATCAGCGAACTGGGATCCGCATACTCCCCTCTTCCATGGCTCATCAGGTAAGGCGCCGTGCCATGGATCGCCTCGAACATAGCATATTTGTTTCCTATGTTAGATGAAGAAGCCGTACCCAGGCCGCCCTGATGCTCTGCCGCCACGTCGGTCACAATATCCCCGTAAAGGTTGGGCAACACCACCACTTCGATCCCTTTGTTGAATTCCGGGTCCAACATCTTAGCACACATAGCGTCTACCAGCCTCTCCTGGATCTCAATCTCGGGATACTCTTCCCCAACTTTTCTAACAGCCTTAATAAAATTCCCGTCTGCCAGTTTCACAATATTAGCCTTGGTCACAATCGTTACATTTTTCTTGCCGTTCTTTCTGGCAAATTCAAACGCCGCCCTGGCAATGCGCTCACTTCCCTGCTTTGTCTGAACCTTAAAATCTACGGCCAGATCCTCATCTACCTGGATTCCTTTATTGCCCCAGATGTACTCCCCTTCAATATTCTCCCTGAAAAACGTCCAGTCAATGCCTTTATCCGCAATCTTAATCGGCCGGACTGCCGCAAACAGTTCCAATCCCCGGCGAAGCAAACTGTTGGCCGATACCAAATTGGGCCATGGATCCCCTGCCCGTGGCGTCACCATAGGGCCTTTTAAAAGCACGTCACATTGCTTTATCTCCTCAAACACCTCATCCGGAAGGCTCTGAAGCTTCGCCGCGCGGTTTTCGATGGTCATTCCCTCGATGATACGGAGCTCTACCTTGCCGCTTTCGATTTCTGACGGAATCAGCGCCCGAATCACTCTCAGAGCATGTTCCATAATAATAGGCCCTATGCCATCGCCGGGAAGAATCCCAACCACGATTTTGGGGGACTTGCTAAAATCTTTAACCTCATTGTCCTCCTTCATCCGCTCAATCCGCTCAAATTCGGACTGAATCAATTCCCCAAACTTCTCCTGTGCCTGTAAAATAGCGTTCATATCTGCTTCCTCCTACATTTTGTAATTCCGTTTCTTATGTGTGTATCATAAATCAAACATTTCCATAAGTAAAATACGTTTTCTGTGTATCCAATCATAGGTAAAATGCAAGGTTTCTCGTATTCCATTACACAATCTTCCCATTACACAATCCCCAATATTATCCCGGCTTCCAAAAAGATTACGCTTGCCATCCAATACACAGGGCCGCTGAATTTTAAATGCTCCTTTAACTCCGTCTTTGCCATCGACAGCCCAAGATAGGCCGCTGGAGTCAGAGGACAGACCATGGGGGGCAGGCATTGTCCGATGAGCATAGCGGAAGCCGTGCTTATGGCCGACACGCCTTAAGATTCTCCCAGCCGAATTGCCAGGGGCATGATTCCATAGAAATAGTCGTCTGTTCCAACGCCCATTCCTATAGGAAGAGCCAGAAAGCCAAAATAGACAACTGAAAAGATAAACAGAAAAAGAACGGAGCACGCCCCGTTCCATAAAATCATTCTTATATTATATATTGCCTGCCGCTGTAATTTTCGTTTACCCATCCCGCATCTCCCTCAGCGTCTCCGTAAGGAGCTTTAAGAATTCCCGGGAACTTCTCGGCAGCTTCCCCTCCTTGGGGCAGGCCACGGCAAGCTTCCACACCCCTTCCAGGCTCCGGTCAAGGGGATAGCAGGCCAGCCCCTCCACCCCGGAATAGAGATTCAGATAGGAGCCCGGAAGAAAGGTAATGCCCGTCCCCGCCGCCACCAGCCGCTTCACTGTTTCCATGCTTTTGGTGGTACAGCAGATATCCGGCACAATCCCCGCATTTTTTACGATCTGATCCGCCACCAGCCGCAGCTTCTGGCGGGCAGACACCATGACAAACGGCTCGTTGCTCAACCTGGCCAAATCCTCTTTTGTCAGCTTCCTCCTCTCCGGCAGATTAAGGCTGGATTTCCGGTCTTTGGGGATCACCAAATAAAAGGGATCCTCAAAAAACATCTCATACCGCACCTGCTCCCTTTCCTCATGAAAATGAAGGATGCAGAAATCAATTTTCCTTCCGATCATCATCTGCTCCAGACCGTGGGAATTGTTCTCCCTGATCCGTATTCGGATTCCCGGAAAGCGTTCCCGGAATACAGGGATAATCCGGGGGAGAAGATATGTCCCCAGATTGAGCGGAATGCCAAAGGTAATGGTTCCCTTCTTCATCTGCTGAAACTCTTCCAATTCTATCCGCATCCGGGTAAACAGGTTCCCGGCCTCTTCCAGACGGTTTAAAAGCTCTCTTCCAAAGGGAGACTCTTCCACACCGTCTTTCCCCCGTAAAAATACTTCCGTCCCCATGTCCTCTTCCAGTTCTTTCAGCATCTGGCTTAAAGACGGCTGGGCCACATAAAGCTCCTGTGACGCCCTGGAAATATTTTGATATTCCCGGATGGACAAAAGATACCGGATTTCGTGTTCTGTCCACAGATGAACATTTCCCGGATTTTCTCCATGTCCGTAACTGTTTACCCACTCTTCCAGTTTCCGGAAACATGTAAGAATCTGGTTTCCCATATGGATAACGGCTTCCCCCTCCGGCGTGGGAATCATTTTCCTCCCTGCCCGTTTAAAAAAGACCGCTCCCAGTTCATTTTCGCACCTTTTTACCACCCGGGAGATGGTAGACGGGTTCTTTCCCAGATAAGAAGAAGCCCCCTGCATGCTCTCCTCCTTTGCTATGGCGCAGATGTAGCGAATCTGCTGTTCATTCATACGGCTTCCTCCTCTTTCTTGCTATTATTCATGGAGGATCCTCTGACATCCTCCGTGAACAGAATCATCCCCCAGTCTCCCCTGTACCCGTCTTCGAGTTCGCGGTTCCAAGATCCCTCTCTTACCGCAGCAGATCCTGCCTGCTGTGGTATGTGGTATGTAAAAGCTTATGTGGCCGTTCTCCCAAAGTCTCTCCTAAATACTCTTTATACAGTTGTTTCACGTATGGATTCTCATGGGATTTCCTTAAGGGCAGTTTTCTATCCTCATTATAAATCGCTTTTCTTCTCTCCTCAAGTTTTTTCAGAGTTTTAGGCGCATTTCCGCCTCCTCCCACAGCCGCCCCTGCATGCCATCACCTCGATAAAATGATACCGGGAAGTACCGGATTTCACCTGGTCCAGCAAAACTTTTGCGTTCCCAAGGCCATGGACTACCGCCACCCGGACTTCCGGCCTTTCAAGTCAAAAGAAGCCTCCCGGATGCCGTCCATTCCCCGTACCTCCTCAAATTCCAGAGTTTTCAGGGCTTCCCCCGTCACCACCTCATATACGGTTCTTAAAGCCGCTTCCATGACGCCTCCTGTCGTTCCGAATATCTGGCCCGCGCCGCTGCCCAGCCCAAAGGGAGCGTCAAATTCCTGGTCTTCCAAATCCCCGAAATTAATTCCCGCCGTCCGTATCATCCTGGCCAGTTCCTCCACCGTAATGGAGACATCCACGTCCTGATACCCGCTTTCCCTCATCTCCGGGCGTTTGCACTCAAACTTTTTCGCCGTGCAGGGCATGACGGATACGCTGCAGATTTTTTCCGGGTGCACGCCCTCCTTCTTGGCAAAAAACGTCTTGATCACTGCCCCGAACATCTGCTGGGGGGACTTGGCCGTTGACAGATGGGCCAGTTGCTCATGTCCGTAAGTCTCACAGTACTTGACCCAGGCAGGGCAGCAGGAAGTCATCATGGGAACCACTCCCCCTGACCGTAACCGGTTCAAAAATTCCATACCCTCTTCCATAATGGTCAGATCCGCCGAAAAATCCGAGTCGAATACTTTCCAGAACCCGATTTTCCGGAGGGCATGGACAATCTTTCCCGTGGTCATGGTCCCAGGCGCATATCCCAGGGATTCCGTCAGGGTAATCCGCACCGATGGGGCAATCTGCACCACCATGTATTTCCCCGCCCCAATCTGCTCATAGACCTCATCCGTGTTATCCCTTATGAAAATGGCCCCCACAGAGCATACCTGGACGCACTGGCCGCAGGAAGAAGCCGCTGTCCCTCCACATCCACCACACAGATCCGGCACACGGCTTTTACCGCCTGATCTTCATGGTGGCAGAGGGTGGGAATATGTACATTCAGTTTTCTGGCAGCCTTCAGTATGGTGGTGCCCTCCGAGACTTCAACAGGTTCTCCGTCTATGGTCAAATGAATCATACTTTTCCTCCTTCCTGACTGCACACCGGACAGTAGTCTTTATCAATATGTTTTAAGTACTGGGAATAAAAGTTCTGGATACTCCCTTTCCCCATGGCAATGCGGCTGATGAGCTGATACAATCTGGTTCCGCCTCTCTGCATGGCGTACATTTTCCACATGACTCGTCCCTGAAAAAGTCCAGGTTATTTCTCACAATGTCGATAATACAGTTTCTGTCATCCATTACCAAGATCGTGCCGCAGCCAAGCCTTCCTCCGGAATTGGACATCTGGTCAATATCCAGAACCATATCAATCTGGGAGGCATTGATGATGGCTCCCGATGCGCCTCCGGTCTGGACGGCCAGCAGCTCATGCCTCTCCTCCATCCCGCCGCACACCTCATAGATCAGGTCTTTCAGATTGATTTCCATGGGAAATTCAAACACTCCCCGGCGTTTTACATTGCCGCATACCGTAAACAACTTGGTTCCCGGCTCCCCTTCATCTGCATTGCAGACAATATATTTCACATCTCCCGGAGCGTCATAGGCAAACTGCAGCTTCCGAAATGTGGGAAAACCTGCTCCACCCCTTCCTCTCAGCCCGGTACGCTCCAGCTCCTCAATGATCTCTCTTCCCTCCATGGACAGGGCCCGCCGAAGCCCTTCATATCCGCCGGCCGACACATACTGGCCCGCATCCTTAGGGTCAATCTTTCCTCTGTTTCTCAAAAGTACCCGCAGCTCCTCCCAGCGCCTGGACAATCTCCCTTGCCCCCCGCACATGGCAGGACACGCTTTTGCACATACGGATGATGTACTTTCCTCTGGGCTTTACAGAAAGCATAGCGTAAAACGTGATAAAACTGTAAACTTTTGTCTGGGGAATTTCCATCTCCCTGGCAATGACTGACGCCACGGATGCGGAAAAAACAGGCTCAATTTTCTGCACCTGAGTCACCACTTTCATCAGCATCTCCGGTCTTCCCTTATAGCGGGAAGCAATCTGGGCTATCTTCACCATCTGGGACGATGGATTCTTGTAGCTGTAAGTTTCTTTCTCTCTCATACGGATTCCTCCTTATATTTTCTCTTGCTTTGTAATTTCAGTATAAAAAAAGCTGCTTCCGTCCAATACGAAAACAGCGGTTCGGGGTATAGGGAATATGCCAGGATAAACGCATCAATTTAAAGTAGAAATGCAAAAAAGGTCAGTAATCATAAGCTGTTTCCTGCTTATGGCTACTGATCTTTTTCTGTGGTTTATCCTTCAAAATGATCTCCTTTGGTTTTCCAC
>CATKXR010000084.1 GCA_949840805.1 uncultured Lachnospiraceae bacterium
ATTATACTCATCCGGAGCTTGTATGGAGTGCAAACAGCCGATTGATCCTCATAACAGCCCATCGGAGAGAGAATCTCGGGGAGCCTATGAAGCACATGTTCAGGGCAATTAAAAGGGTTCTGGATGAACACAGGGACGTGAAAGCAATCTATCCGATTCATTTAAACCCCCTTGTCCGGGAGACGGCAAGGTCCGTATTTGGGGAAGGCAACCCTCATATTCATCTTATCGAGCCGTTGGATGTGCTGGACTTTCACAATTTTCTGGCAAGGGCATATCTGATCCTTACGGATTCCGGAGGTATCCAGGAGGAAGCTCCCAGCCTGGGAAAGCCTGTGCTGGTGATGCGGGATACAACGGAGAGGCCGGAGGGGATAGAGGCGGGAACCCTTAAGCTTGTGGGGACAGAAGAGAATGTGATTTATGAGGCATTTACCAGGCTTTTGAATGACCGGGCGGAGTGGGAGAAGATGGCTCATGCCTCCAATCCTTATGGAGACGGCCGGGCAAGCGTGAGGATTGCCGATGTAATCGAGAGTGGGTGGTGCGAGGAATTCTGATCAAAATAAATAACAAATTAACTATTGACGCTGGAGATTCCTTCTCCGGGAAGTCAATAGAACATAAAAGGCCTGCGAAAAGAATAAGATATCTTTTTGCAGGCCTTTTAATATTGTACCTGGAACGAATCAGGACTTTCAGGGTAAAACGGAAAGCGGAGCACAGGGACGGGCCAGTTGTTGTGGGCTGAGCTGAAAGGAAATTAAAATGATCATTGTATATCAGAGAAGGATTCTGTATAATAGAAATATGGGTCATTACCGTATATGGGATATGAAATGAAGAAAGAGGTGGGCCAGGTGGCGCGGGTTGTAGGTGTTGGATATCAGGACTTTGGAAAGATAAGAGAAAACAACTGTTTTTATATTGATAAAAGCCGCTTTATAAAAGAGTGGTGGGATCAGGCAGACCAGGTAACTTTGATTACCCGCCCCCGAAGGTTTGGGAAAACTCTTACTTATAGACAAGGAAAAGATATGCGCCATTATACGGGAGATGTATCACAAGAATCACTATCTGTTGGACTTAGGTGTGCTGAATGAGGATGAAAAGAAAGATTTTGCGGGTATTTCTGACGATATGGAGGACTATAAGGCATCCGGTTCCATTCGGGCCTTATCCCATTACCTTTCCCGCTATTACGGAAAACCGGTGATCATTCTTCTGGATGAATATGATACCCCAATGCAGGAAGCGTATGTAAACGGATATTGGGAGGAGTTGGTGTCCTTTACCAGGAATTTATTCAATTCCACATTTAAGACAAATCCTTATCTGGAGCGGGCGATTATGACGGGTACAGCGTGCCCCGCTTTATCGGGCATTACAAGAGTGAGCAAGGAGTCTGTTTTCTCGGATTTAAACAATCTGGAAGTGGTCACTACTACATCAGGGAAGTATGCAGATTGCTTTGGCTTCACGGAGGAGGTGGTGTTTGTCTCTCTGGATGAGTTTGGCCTTTCTGACAGAAAAGAGGAGGTAAAGAACTGGTATGATGGCTTTACATTCGGAAATTGGAGGGATATTTATAACCCCTGGTCAATCCTGAATTACCTGGATAAAAAGAAGCTGGCGCTGTACTGGGCGAATTCCAGTTCCAATAACTTGGCAGGAAAGCTGATCCGTGAGGGGAGCAAAGGCTTGAAGGCATCTTTTGAAGCTCTGATGCAGGGGGAAACTATTGTGACAGGGCTTGACGAGCAGGTTGTTTATGAGCAGCTAAACCGGGACGAGCAGGCTATATGGAGCCTTCTTCTTGCCAGCGGATATTTAAAGGTAAAAAGCTTTGAGGCCTATGTCTTGGATTATGGGGAGTGGAAAGAGGAGTATGAACTGGACATTACGAATTTTGAAGTACGGGTAATGTTTCGGAATATGGTGAGGAGCTGGTTTGCCAGTGTTCAGGACAGCTATAATGACTTTATTAAGGCGTTATTACTGGATGACATAAAAGAGATGAATATGTATATGAATAAGGTCGCTTTGAACACGTTCAGTTATTTTGACACAGGGAAGCGTCCATCCCGGGAGGAACCGGAACGCTTCTATCATGGATTTGTCCTTGGGCTTATGGTGGAACTGGCCGACCGGTACATCCTGACCTCCAACCGGGAAAGTGGATTCGGCCGGTATGACGTGATGCTGGAATCGAGAAGGATGGGGGATGAGGGGATTATTTTGGAATTCAAGGTACAGGACAGGGAAGAGGAAAATGAATTGAGAGATACTGTGGCGGCAGCGCTGAGACAGATCGAGGAAAAGAAATATGAAATCATGCTTATAGAAAAAGGAATTCCAAGAGAAAGAATATGTAAATATGGCTTTGCTTTTTGTGGGCAGAGGGTATTGATTGGGAGGAAGGGAAAGAATTAACGAAAATCCTATTCTCTATGGAAGGGGTGTGCAAAAAGAGTGGGAAAAATTTTCAATACCAATGGGGATTGCCGGCCAGAGCAGCATTATATGGTAGATTTGTCAAAGCGTCTTGAACAGATACGGGAGATGGTTGACAGAGGAGAATACTTTACAATCAACCGGGCAAGGCAATATGGAAAAACTACCACATTATATGCATTGAGTGATTTTTTAAGAAATGATTATACGGTGGTCAGCCTGGATTTTCAAATGATAAGTACATCAAAATTTAAAAATGAAAACACATTTTCTGTTGCGTTTGCTAAAATTTTTATAAAGGCTATGGAGCTGGCGGATGCAGACTCATCACAGGTTTTATTGGCTTTAAAGACCACTCTGAGAGAAAATAAAGGTGAGATAGAATTATTGGAATTGTTTGAATATCTGAGCGACATATGTAAAAATGCCTCTAAGCCGGTGGTGCTGATGATTGATGAGGTGGACAGCGCATCCAACAATCAGGTGTTTCTTGATTTTCTTGCACAGTTGCGGGGATATTATATCAAAAGAAGAATGATCCCTACATTCCAGGCCGTAATACTTGCGGGAGTATACGATGTGAAAAACATCCGGAAAAAGCTGCGGCCGGATGATGAGCACAAACTTAACAGTCCATGGAATATTGCGGCTGATTTTCTTGTAGATATGAGCTTTTCTGCAGAGGACATTTCCGGGATGCTGTCTGATTATGAAAATGATTTTCATATGGGAATGGATATTGCCCGGATGTCTGGCCTGATATACGAGTACACATCCGGCTACCCTTTTTTGGTTTCCAGGATTTGTAAGCTGATTGATGAGCGGATTGCAGGAACAGATCGTTTCCCAGATAAAAGCAGTGCATGGACCAAGGAGGGATTTTTAGAGGCAATTCGTATTTTACTGGCGGAAAAAAATACACTTTTTGAATCTCTGGCAGGCAAGCTCAATGATTATCCAGAGTTAAAGGAGATGCTGGCGCTGTTATTATTTCAGGGTCAAAGCATTATGTATAATCCGGATAATATGGCAATCGATGTGGCTTTTATGTTTGGCTTTGTGAAGATAAAAAATGAATGTGTGGTTGTTGCAAACAGAATTTTCGAGACGCGCCTTTACAATATGTTTCTTTCATTATCTGAGATGAGGGGGAATGAGACCTACAGAGCAGCACTTCAGGATCGCAACCAATTTATTGAAGAAGGGCACTTAAATATGGAATTGATTTTGGAGAGGTTCGTGCACCATTTTGATGATGTTTATGGAGATCAGAAACAAAAGTTTATTGAAGAGGATGGACGGCGGTATTTTCTTCTTTATCTGAAGCCGATTATCAATGGGACAGGAAATTATTATATAGAAGCCCGAACCCGAAATCTGGAGCGCACAGATGTGGTGATCGATTATCTTGGAGAACAGTTTGTCGTTGAGATAAAAATATGGCATGGAAATGCATATAACATGAGAGGTGAGAAACAGTTGATGGAATATCTTGACCATTATCACTTGAAAAAGGGATATATGCTTAGTTTTAGTTTTAATAAGAACAAAACAGCAGGGATAAAGAAACTTGTCCTGCAGGATAAGATATTAGTGGAAGCAGTATGCTGAATATGCCTGTGTCTGCGGACAATGGGTATGAAGTTCTAATACAGAGGAAGGAGCTAAGGTATGGATTTTAGAATGGAACACGATTCAATGGGAGAGGTAAAAGTCCCGGCAGACCGTTATTGGGGAGCCCAGACACAGCGCAGTTTTGAGAATTTTCAAATAGGCATTGAGAAAATTCCCATAGAAATCATCCGTGCGTTTGCCATATTAAAAAAATCATCCGCAATTGCCAACAACCGTTTAGGAAGGCTGGATAAAAGGCGTATGGAGCTGATCTCCCAGGTCTGTGATGAGATTTTGGAGGGAAGGCTGGACGGGCATTTTCCACTTGCAGTGTGGCAGACAGGAAGCGGAACTCAGTCTAATATGAATGTCAATGAGGTCATAGCAAACCGGGGGAATGAGATAGCCGGAGAAAAGCTGCTCCATCCCAATGACCATGTTAATATGTCTCAAAGTTCCAATGATACGTTTCCCACAGCCATGCACATTGCGGCGGTTTTGTCTATAGAGGACCGGCTTTTTCTCAGTATAGATTTGCTGGCGGAAACTTTTGGACGGCTGATGGAGGAGAACGAAGGCATTATTAAGACCGGACGGACCCATCTGCAGGACGCTACGCCCATTACGTTTTCCCAGGAGATCAGCGGCTGGAAAAATATGCTGGAGAAATCCCGGGACATGTTGGAGTTGAGTCTGAGGGGATTGTATGAACTGGCATTGGGCGGCACTGCGGTAGGAACCGGTTTAAATGCACCGAAAGGGTTTGATACAGAGGTGGCAAAGGCCGTGGCGGCGCTGACAGGGAAGGCGTTTGTCACCGCCGGCAATAAATTTCATTCCCTGACCAGCAAGGATGAGCTGGTATTTGCCCATGGGGCGTTAAAAGGGCTGGCGGCTGACATGATGAAGATTGCCAATGATATCCGATGGCTGTCCAGCGGTCCCCGCTGTGGCTTAGGAGAAATCTTTATTCCGGAGAATGAGCCGGGAAGCTCTATTATGCCGGGCAAAGTCAACCCTACCCAGTGTGAGTCCGTGACTATGGTGGCCGTGCAGGTTATGGCCAATGATGTGGCGGTAGGCATGGCGGCATCCCAGGGGAATTTTGAATTGAATGTATTTATGCCGGTCTGCATTTATAATTTCCTTCAGTCAGTCCGCCTGTTGTCAGATTCCCTGCGGTCTTTTAATAATAATTGCGTGGCCGGGATACGGCCCAACAGAGAAAAAATGGAAGAAAACCTCCATCGCTCTCTGATGTTAGTGACCTGCCTGAACCCTCATATCGGTTATGAAAATGCGGCAGCTACGGCAAAAAAGGCTTACAGGGAAAACATTTCCCTGAAAGAGGCGTGCGTGGCCCTGGGATTTTTAGAAGAGGAAAAGTTTGATGAAATCTTTAAGCCGGAGCAGATGGTGTAGATTTGGCAAATAAGTATGCTCGCGAGTATAACAGGACGGAAACGCAGGATAAAAAAGAATATGCATAGTATAAGGAGGAACAAAAGATGGATATAAATCAGGCATCATTGGATATGCATTATGAGCTGGGGGGTAAGATCGAGGTTATCTCCCGAAAAAAGATTGAGACCAAGGAAGACCTTTCTCTGGCTTATACTCCCGGAGTGGCGGAGCCGTGCCGGGTGATTGCCAAGGATTATGAACAGTCCTTTAAGCTGACACGCCGCAGCAACCTGGTGGCGGTCATTACAGACGGGACGGCAGTTTTGGGACTTGGAGATATCGGACCGGCGGCCGGAATGCCGGTGATGGAGGGAAAGTGTGCTCTTTTTAAAGAATTTGCCGATGTGGATGCATTTCCTCTTTGCATAGATTCTAAGGACACGGATACCATTGTCCAGACAATTTATCTGATCTCCAAAAGCTTTGGAGGCATTAACCTGGAAGATATTGCAGCTCCCAGATGTTTTGAGATTGAACGCCGGCTGAAGGAGATGTGTGATATTCCGGTATTCCATGACGACCAGCACGGAACAGCTATTGTGGTGGCCGCTGCACTCATTAATGCAGTGAAAGTGACAGGCAAAAAGATGGGGGAGCTTAAGATTGTGATTAATGGGGCCGGGGCTGCCGGGATCGCCATCGGAAAGCTGCTGATCGGTATGAATTTTGGAAATGTGATCATGTGTGATATTCATGGGGTGATCTGTGAGGGGGATGAAGGGTTAAATCCGGGGCAGGAGGAAATCTCCCACATCAGCAACCGGAACCGGGAACACGGAACTTTGGCGGACGCCATGAAAGATGCGGATGTCTTTGTGGGAGTGTCCCGGCCCGGCCTGGTGACAAAGGCGATGGTGGCTTCCATGAACCAAGGAATCGTGTTTGCCATGGCAAATCCTGTCCCGGAGATCATGCCGGAGGAGGCGAAGGCCGGAGGAGCCGTGGTAGTGGGTACCGGGCGTTCCGATTACCCTAACCAGATCAATAATGTGCTGGTATTTCCCGGTATTTTTAAGGGGGCGCTTTCCGTGCGGGCAAAGGCCATCACGGAAGAGATGAAGCAGCGGGCCGCCTATGCCATTGCCGGTATGATTCCGGACGGGGAATTGAACGCCGAGAATATTATTCCATCGCCTTTGAATAAGCGTGTGGCGGATGTGGTGGCGAAAGCTGTGGCCGATGTGGCCGGGCAAAGCAATAAATAAAGTTGTGGAAGTGTCCCGGCCGGCCGGTGCGAAGGCTTAAAACGGGATATGCCCATGAGTATAAAAGCAAGAAAAGGTTATTATATTGAGTAAGAAATATCTCAATGTAATAGCCTTTTTAATTTATGACGCTGTGGCAGTCTCAGAAATCAATAATACCTGGCCGTACATTAATATCCGGAGGCCACGATTGTTAAGTTAAGGTTTTTCTCGTAAAAAATTATCAATCCTTTTTTTGATATCCATTGGATTTAAATATTTTAGCAGATATCCGTCTGCTTTTAAGGACAATACTTTTTTTACACTTTCTCTGTCGTCCTTGCAGGTCAGGAAGATAACTGGAATATCTGCAAATTCTTTTTCCGAATGAAGCATCTCCAACACATGGACTCCGTCACAAACCGGCATTTCATAATCCAACAAAATCAAATCCGGCCTGTCTAAAATAATCGACCGGAACGCGGCCATTCCGGAGTTTGCATCAGAAACGTCGTAATCCTTTGACAAAAGTTGTTTGATCCTCTGGCGTATGGTGATCGAATCATCTACAATAAGTATTTTCTGTTTTGTGTTTTTTTCCTTTTCCTGAAGATATTTTTCAATTTCCGTCACAGCATTGCTTGTATCAAGGGGAGTCCAGAAGCTGTTTTCAAGCAGTTGAGGTGCAAAGACACAATAAGAAAAATATCCTTTATCGGTGCCGAACAGAAGGCTGACCTGGGGTTTTTTCTTTTCAAAAATCTCACTGAACTGTTCATATGTCAGAAGGTTTTCTTCGGTCATCTCGTAGGAATGAATAGACGGATAATGATTCATAACTCGTCTTACAAACTGACATGCCGTATATCGGGCCGCATTAAGCAGCATAATATCCAGCTTGTCAGATTGGGTCCCCATGATTTTTCCCACGGTGTTGATTAAAAGACTGTCCTCGAAAACCAAAAGGATTTCCCATTTTTTATCATCCTGTACCCTGCCGTAAACCAAACGGTAGTAGACTCCCTTGCCGAATTTCTCTCCGTCATAGGCGTTGCTGATTACTTGTGCCTTTAACTGAAACATATTCTTTAAAAGCTTAAGGATAGCCTCTTCTATGGCGAGAAGTTCTTCTTCTGGCAAAAGTTCTCCCCATTTGCTTGCTTTTTCTCCTGTAATAGCCATGTCCTCTGTCAAAGTATGTCCAATCAGCCATCCGGCGCAGACCGCCAGAAAATGTTCAACAGAAGAAGGAGAATAGTCTTCCCGTAATAGTTCCTTTTCCAGTGCGGGAAGGGAGTTTTCCCGGAAGTCTTTATGCAGGCGTTTGTGCATCTCGATTTCCTCATAGCCGATGAATTCCATGTATTTTTCTTCGTCCTGAAAATGTTTCAGCGCATGTGTCTTAAAATACTTAATCCCTTCCTGGCATGCCCGTCTGCTTTTTGGACCTGTCCCTTTCAGGGCGAACAGTTTGTTAATAATCCGAAACAGCCTTTGATGTTCATCATCAATAATCTTTATCCCTATATTAAACTCATTTTTCCATACCAGTTGGTTATCCATGTATAAGCTCCTCCTTTGCCGCAGTTATATTTATGAATGTTATATGGCCCTTTTATATAATATCCATAATATTCCAGACAGGCTAAACTGCTACAAAAAAACAGCAGATGGAGTGTCAAACGGCAGCAGGAGTGCAGATGTCACAAGGAGGAAGCTTATTAAGGTTCTAATTCATCTTCAATCAGCCGCATTCCTGCTGTCTCCGTAACCGGAAGGGAAAAGACAATAGAGCCGGCCCTGCTATTAATGCCGGCTTTGTCCATAACCGCCTTCATGACTGCATTTTTGCCTTCCCGTTTTGTTACCATAAAAATCATCTCCTTTTCGGCTGCGATAGAGACTCCGAGAAAGCGTTCTGCATGTTCCGTACCGGTGCCCTTGGCGTGGATAACCGTGCCGCCGGCGGCATTGGCTGTTCTTGCTGCGTCCATGACCATATCCGTATATCCCTGATTGGCAATCACCACCAGAAGTTCATATTTAGTGTTCTTCAAAATACTCTCATCTCCTTTTTTGAATTCCCGTCCTTCGGTAAGAAATTGTAGCTGTTTTTTACCGCCCACGCTGCTTATGGGGACAATAAAGGCAATGCCGCTGCCTGGAATGTCGATTTTCATCTGCTTTTGCAGTCCGTTTTTTATCTGCCTCCATTCGCTGTCTGTCACAAAGGAAAAAAGGACTGCTTTTTCTGCAGCTTCCAACCCAAAAGAATCAAGAATTTCAGAGGAGGTAGTTCCACGTCCAAAGGTAATCAGTGTCATGGTAATGCCATGTTCCTTGTAAAATGCCAGAAATCTTCGGGCCTGGTTGCGGTCGCTGATGGTGGCCATCATGTATAGTGTGCTCATAAAAACCTCCCGGTCTGTTTCATGTATTTACAATTCAATAATTGCGTCGTCATCCAGCATTTCAAAAGCCAGGGCAGGCGTCCGTGCTTCGGCAGAGTGTCCTTTCCGAAGCTTAGCCAGCCGTGAAGCAAGCCCCATTACCTGAATGGTAATCAGCGGCGTCATGGCTACCATGGCTACTACGCCAAAAGCATCGGTGATAAGATTGCCTCCCAGGCTGGCACATGCGCCCTGGGCAAGCGGGAGCAGAAAGGCTGCCGTCATGGGGCCGGAAGCCACGCCCCCGGAGTCAAAGGCAATGGCAGTATAGATCCGCGGTACAAAAAATGAGATTAACAGGGCAATGCCGTATCCGGGAACCAGAAACCATAAAATAGAAATACCGGTTAATACCCGTACCATGGCTAACCCTAAAGAAAGAGACACGCCTACAGACAGCCCGGTACCCATGGCTTTTGCGGAAATGGCGCCGTCGGTGATTTCTTCTACCTGCTTGTTCAGCACATAGACGGCCGGCTCTGCCTTTACGATAAAGTAACCAATGACAATGGCAATGGGAATCAGGATTTCCGGGTGATTCCGGCCGGCCAGGATTTGTCCCAGATAGTTGCCGGCAGGCATAAAACCTACATTGGCTCCTGTGAGAAACAGAACCAGGCCTACATAGGTATAGGCGAGCCCCACCAGGATTTTTCTCAGTTTTTTTGCCGGGAGACGCAGGGCAAAAAGCTGAAATGCCATGAAAAATAAAAATACAGGAAACAGGGACAGGAAAATTTCCTTCATATAGGTGGGAATGCCGGAGGAAAACAGGTTCCATAACTGGATGGAATTGTCCACCTCTAAAATGACGGCTTCCGTGAATCCATCATCTTGTGGATGGAAGATCATGCCCAAAATCATCACGGCAAGGATAGGGCCGATGGAACAAAGGGCTACCAGGCCGAAGCTGTCGTCAGCCGCATGGCGGTCGCTTCGAATGGTGGAGACACCCACGCCCAGCGCCATGATAAAGGGGACAGTCATAGGACCCGTGGTAACGCCGCCGGAGTCAAAGGCAATACTTAAAAAGTCTCTTGGAATAAATGCCGACAAGATAAAAACAACGGCGTAAAATACCACCAGAAGAGGCGGAAGCGGGATGGCAAACAGCATGCGTAAGAGGGCAAACACCAAAAATATACCTACGCCGCCTGCCACGGACAGAATTAAAATCATGCCAGGAACCGCAGGCACCTGTCCGGCCAGAACCTGCAGATCCGGCTCAGAGATGGTGATTATGAAACCAAGTAAAAAGGCGGTGACAACAATCAGGACAAGGTTCCGGCTTTTCGTCAGGGCGGAGCCAACCCGTTCACCCATAGGGGTCATGGAAATCTCTGCTCCCAGGGTGAAGAACATCATCCCTGCCAGAATCAGGACTGCCCCTATGAGAAAGCACAGAAGGATGCTGGGGGATATGGGGGCGATGGAGAAGCACAAGGCCAGTACGATACAGATAATAGGCAGAACGGCCTGGAGCGCCTCCTGCCATTTTTCAGTCAGTTTTTTTCGGATTCCCAAAATGTTTCAATATCCTTTCTTTGTGATTTTGCGTAACAGGTAAACAGGGACATGTGGAGGTATTGTAGCATGGAAGGAGGTAGGATGGCAATTAAAAAAGCGTATAGGTTTGGATTGGATGAAAATATCGAACGAATGTTTGCAAAATAAAACAAGGTGTGTTATACTATGATGAACCAGGCTGTATTCGGGAATAATAAAAGAATATAAGGACAAAAGGAAAGGTTTAAATTATGGCAAAGCAGTATATTAAAATACGGGGCGCCAATGAGCATAACCTGAAGAATATTACGCTGGATATCCCCCGGGGGGAGCTGGTGGTGCTGACGGGGCTGAGCGGTTCAGGAAAGTCTTCGCTGGCTTTTGACACGATCTATGCGGAGGGACAGCGGCGGTATATGGAGTCTCTGTCTTCTTACGCGCGGCAGTTTCTGGGGCAGATGGAGAAGCCGGATGTAGAGAGTATTGAAGGGCTGTCTCCGGCCATTTCCATTGACCAGAAGTCGACGAACCGGAATCCGCGTTCCACGGTGGGGACAGTGACGGAGATCTATGATTACATGCGTCTTTTATACGCCCGTATCGGGATACCCCACTGCCCGAAGTGCGGGAGGGAGATTAAAAAGCAGACGGTGGATCAGATGGTAGACCAGATTCTTGCCATGCCGGAGCGGACACGGATACAGCTTTTGGCCCCGGTAGTGCGGGGAAGGAAAGGGGAGCATGTCAAGCTGCTGGAGCAGGCGCGGCGGAGCGGTTATGTCCGGGTCCGGATTGACGGGAATATGTACGAGCTGTCCGAAGAGATCAAGCTGGAGAAGAATATCAAGCATAATATCGAGATCGTAGTGGACCGGCTGGTCGTTAAGGAAGGGATTGAAAAAAGGCTGACAGATTCGATAGAGACGGTTATGGGGCTGTCAGACGGTCTGATGACCGTAGATGTAGTGGATGGAAATCCGATAAATTTCAGTATGAGCTTTTCCTGCCCGGACTGCGGGATCAGTATTGAGGAGGTGGAGCCTCGGAGCTTTTCTTTTAATAATCCGTTCGGCGCCTGCCCCGATTGTTTTGGGCTGGGATATAAGATGGAATTCGACGAGGATCTGATGATTCCGGACAAGTCCTTAAGTATTTCCCAGGGAGCCATTACAGTTATGGGATGGCAGTCCTGCACGGATAAGGGAAGCTTTACCCATGCGATTTTAAAGGCCTTGTCAGAAACGTATGATTTCAGCCTCGATACGCCTTTTGAAGAATATCCCAGAAAGATTCATGATGTGCTGATCTATGGTACGGAGGGACAGGAGATAAAGGTTCATTACCGAGGCCAGAGAGGGGAAGGCGTCTATGATGTCGCTTTTGAGGGGTTGCTTCGAAATGTGGAGCGGCGTTATCGGGAGACCTTCTCGGAGGCATCAAAAGCAGAATACGAGACATTTATGAGGATCACGCCGTGTAAGACATGTAAGGGACAGCGGCTGAAACAAAGCTCTCTTGCCGTGACTGTGGGGGATAAGAATATTTATGAGACTACGGAGATGTCCATTACGGCTTTCCGAAGGTTTTTGGAGGAGCTGAAGCTGACGCCCGTTCAGGAGTCCATTGGGGCTCAGATATTAAAAGAGATAAAGGCGCGGCTTGATTTCCTTTTAAATGTAGGATTGGAGTATTTGTCCCTGTCCCGGGCCACCGGCACTTTGTCCGGAGGAGAGGCACAGAGAATCCGGCTGGCGACCCAGATCGGATCCGGCCTGGTGGGGGTAGCGTATATTTTGGACGAACCCAGTATCGGCCTGCACCAGCGGGACAATGATAAGCTTCTTGCCACTTTAATACGCCTGCGGGATCTGGGCAATTCGGTGCTGGTAGTGGAGCACGATGAAGATACTATGCGGGCAGCCGATTATATTGTAGATATCGGGCCAGGCGCCGGCGAGCATGGAGGAGAAGTGGTGGCAGCAGGCACGGTGGAGGATATTGTCCATTGTGAAAAATCTATTACCGGAGCCTATTTAAGCGGAAGGATATGTATCCCGGTGCCAAAAGAAAGACGCAAACCGAACGGATATCTGACGGTGAAGGGAGCGGCGGAGAACAATCTGAAAAATATTGATGTTTCCTTTCCTCTTGGGGTGATGACTTGTGTGACCGGCGTATCCGGATCAGGAAAAAGTTCCCTGGTCAATGAAATTCTTTATAAGTCCCTGGCGCGGAAGTTGAACCGGGCCAGGACAATTCCGGGGAAATTCAAGAAGTTAGAGGGTGTGGAGCAGCTTGACAAGGTAATTGCCATTGACCAGTCCCCGATAGGAAGGACACCTCGTTCCAATCCTGCCACTTACACGGGGGTGTTTGATATGATCCGGGATTTGTTTGCGTCCACTGCAGATGCGAAGGCCCGGGGATACAGCAAAGGCCGTTTCAGTTTTAATGTAAAGGGCGGGAGGTGTGAAGCCTGCAGCGGGGACGGGATTATCAAGATTGAGATGCACTTTTTGCCGGATGTATATGTGCCTTGCGAGGTTTGCGGCGGAAAGCGGTATAACAGGGAGACTTTGGAGGTAAAGTATAAAGGGAAAAGCATTTATGATGTGCTGAATATGACCGTGGAGGAGGCAACCGGATTTTTTGAGAATATCCCGTCTATTCACCGGAAGATTTCTACCCTCAATGATGTGGGGCTTTCTTATATCCGTCTGGGACAGCCGTCTACCGAGCTGTCAGGAGGCGAAGCCCAGAGGATCAAGCTGGCTACGGAACTCAGCAGGCGCAGCACGGGAAAGACGATCTATATTCTGGACGAGCCTACTACCGGGCTTCATTTTGCTGATGTCCATAAGCTGGTGGATATTCTTCGGCGCCTGTCAGACGGGGGAAACACGGTGGTGGTCATTGAACACAACCTGGATGTAATAAAGGCGGCGGATTATATTATTGACATCGGGCCGGAGGGCGGCGATCAGGGCGGTACGGTGATCGCCCTGGGTACCCCGGAGGAGGTGGCGGAGAATCCGGTATCTTATACGGGAAAATATGTAAAAAAGGTGTTGGAGAGACCGACGCAGTCATAAGGGATATTGAAAGCGGCAAAGAGGCTGCCGGGAGATGAATTTATGTACGCAATCTATTCTGTGATTTATGGGATATTACACGGATGTATTGCGTACAGATTTCATTTCCCGGCAGTTTTTTTGTCAGGGGCAGAAAGAATGTATATGGGAATAAAAAACAAATTGACAAACGGTCAAAATGTGGTATTATATTCATATGAATAATTGTTCATATAAATGCGCGTGAATCGAGCTGTTATATATACCCGTGAGCCAAATGATTTGCCAACACAGTTCCCGCATTTCCATAAATACAGAGTATCATTTGGCAAATAAGTATACCTTGTCGTGCAGAACTTGACGCTGTTTACAGTGATTCCGAAAGGTCCGCCTGTTCTGTTACCCGTACCCCGGAAAACGCGCTCCCGCTCCGTGAAGAACGTAGCGGACGCTAAATTCGCTGGGAGAAGCATCCCAGCTCATTAAGCGCCGACGTTCTTCGAGGGTTTCCCGGGGTACGGGTAACAGAACAGGCTACATTGTCGGCTGTTTTATGGGGGTAACGCCTTACATTAAGCTGCCGGTAACGTAGCAGGAGAAGAGGGACAGAACGTTTGAAGACCCTCTTTTCACGTCGGCACTTAGGCTGTGTCTTTTACAGCCTTAGTACCGCTACGTGAAAAACGGAGTGAGAACGTGTCTGAA
>CATKXR010000085.1 GCA_949840805.1 uncultured Lachnospiraceae bacterium
GAAGGGTCCGCAGGAGAAGAAGGACAGAACGTTTTCAGACACGTTCTCACTCCGTTTTTCACGTAGCGGTACTAAGGCTGTAAAAGACACAGCCTAAGTGCCGACGTGAAAAGAGGGTCTTCAAACGTTCTGTCCCTCTTCTCCTGCTACGTTCTTCACGGAGCGGGAGCGCGTTTTCCGGGGTACGGGTAACAGACCAGGCGGATCTTTCGGAATCACTGTAAAAAACGTCATGCACAGAACGAAAAAGCATGATTTATGAGAGGATTAAAGGTGCAGGACGCGGTCGCGGATTTCCTGGGTGCGTCCCTGGTTCCAGAACTGGGTGCCAATGTAGCCGCAGGTACGGCGGGCTACGGTCAGTTTGTTCTGGTCGCGGTTGCCGCAGTTGGGGCATTCCCATACAAGTTTGCCGGATTCGTCTTCCTGGATCAGGATCTCCCCGTCAAAGCCGCAGCATTCGCAGTAGTCGCTTTTCGTATTCAGTTCCGCATACATAATATTGTCATAGATAAACTGCATGACACTTAAAACGGCGGGGATGTTGTGCTGCATGTTGGGTACTTCTACATAGCTGATGGCGCCGCCCGGGGAAAGCCTTTGGAAATCCGCCTCAAATTTCAGTTTGGTGAAGGCGTCGATCTCTTCAGTCACATGGACGTGATAGCTGTTGGTAATGTAGTTCTTGTCTGTCACGCCCGGAATGATCCCGAAACGTTTCTGCAGACATTTGGCAAAGCGGTAAGTGGTAGATTCCATAGGAGTGCCGTAAACGGAGTAGCTGATATTTTCAGCAGCCTTCCACTGGGCGCATTTGTCGTTGAGACGCTGCATTACTTTCAGGGCAAATTCTTTGGCCTGCGGGTCGGTATGGGGCTTGCCCATCATGCGCATGGTCATCTCACAGAGGCCTGCATAGCCTAAGGAGATGGTTGAGTAGCCGTTATATAAAAGCTTGTCTATTTTTTCACCTTTTTCCAGCCGGGCCAGGGCTCCGTTCTGCCACAGAATGGGAGCTACGTCAGAAGGAGTGCCGAGAAGCCGTTCATGGCGGCAGCGCAGGGCCCGATGGCATAATTCAAGGCGTTCGTCCAGTATTTTCCAGAACTGATCCATATCGCCTTCAGAGGAACAGGCTACATCTACCAGGTTGATGGTAACTACGCCCTGGTTGAAACGGCCGTAGAATTTGTGGCCTCCGTTTTTATTCCTCTGGGAGTCTTCTACGGTCAGGAAAGAACGGCAGCCCATGCAGGGGTAAACATCGCCTCTCTTTAATTCCTTCATAACCTTGGCGGAAATATAGTCGGGCACCATCCTTTTGGCAGTACATTGGGCGGCCAGTTCCGTGAGGTGCCAGTAAGGAGAGCCGGGAGTGATGTTGTCTTCATCCAGAACATAGATCAGCTTGGGGAATGCCGGGGTGATCCAGACGCCGTGCTGGTTCTTGACACCCTGCATCCTCTGGCGCATAACCTCTTCGATGATCATGGCAAGGTCGTTTCTCGTCTGTCCCTCGGGAACCTCGCCTAAGTACATAAATACGGTGACAAAAGGAGCCTGGCCGTTACAGGTCATTAAGGTGATGAGCTGATACTGGATGGTCTGAATACCACGGGTAATCTCATCTTTCAGTTGTTCTTCAGTAATCCGCTCAATGATCTTCTCGTCTAAAGGCTCGCCAAGTTCCCTGCGGAGCTTAACGGTATTGTCCCGGATTTTTTTACGGCTGATCTCCACGAAGGGAGCTAAGTGGGACAGGGTGAAAGTCTGCCCTCCATACTGGTTGCTTGCCACCTGAGCCACAATCTGTGTGGTAATGTTGCAGGCAGTGTAGAAGGAATGAGGCTTTTCGATCATGGTTTCACTGATGACGGTCCCGTTCTGCAGCATGTCCTCCAAGTCAATCAGGTCGCAGTTGTGTTCCCGCTGGGCAAAATAATCGGAATCATGGAAATGGATAATGCCTTCTTTGTGGGCGCGGACCACCTCTTCCGGCAGAAGAAGGCGCATGGTAAGATCTTTGCTGACTTCGCCGGCCATGTAGTCCCTCTGCGTGGAGTTGATCACGGGATTTTTGTTGGAGTTTTCCTGTTTAACCTCCTCGTTCATCCGGTCGATCAGGGCCAGGATGCCGTTGTCCGTGGTGTTGGCTTTACGGGCCAGTTCCCGTTTGAAACGGTAGCGGACGTATTTTTGAGCCACCTCGTAGCCGCGCATCTCCATAATACCCTTTTCTACCATATCTTGTATATCTTCCACGTTTGCGGCGTGGGGAAGCTCGCAGAGCTGCTTTTCAATGGTGTCGGCGATGGCGTCAATCTGGTAGGAATTTAACTGATGGATCTTGGGGATCTCTTTGTTGGCCTTGGTGATGGCATTTTTTATTTTGGAAATTTCAAAGGAAACTTCTTCTCCGTTCCTTTTAATGACCTTTAATATCATTTTATACCTCCCGTTAGAGCATAAATGTAAATAACTATAACTAGTCGTCATAAGAAATAAAAACACAAGATATAGTGACGATGGATTCTATTATAGTCGGTTTGAAGGGAGAATGCAAGGGGGAATTTGAGAAAATCCTGCCCTTGGATATGGGGTTACAGGGTAATCCGTTCGTACTGGCGGCTGCCGAGGCCGATTTTTTCGGCATGTTCCAGACAGGACTTCCATTCGGACTCCGGGGCGGAGTTGGTGAAATGGTCGTGGTGGTCATGGAAACCGGGCTGGGACATATGGTCGGTGAGCTGGCTGTGAGGCATAGGGTCAGAGGCCAGGCAGGCGTCCACGCAGGCCTGGTCGAGAGCCAGCGGGTCAAAAGATGCAAACATGCCGATGTTCGGCAGGATGGGGGTATCATTCTCACAATGGCAGTCACAGTTGGGGGACACGTCCACTACCAGGGAAATATGGAAGTGAGGGCGTCCGTCTACCACGGCTTTGGTATATTCCGCCATTTTGCAGTTTAAGATGGCATTGGCGTTGCTGTCGTTAAATGCGATGGCGTCAAAATTGCAGGCGCCAAGACAACGGCTGCAGCCTACACAGTTATCCTGATTTACATGCATTTTCTTTGTGGCTTCATCAAAAAACAGGCCGTTATTGGCGCATTCACGGAGACAGCGGCGGCAGCCCCGGCACAGCTCTTCGGAGATATGGGGAATACCGTTGGAATGTTGTTCGGTCTTGCCGGCGCGGGAACCGCAGCCCATGCCTATATTCTTGATAGCGCCGCCAAAGCCGGTCATTTCATGGCCTTTAAAATGCGTCAGGCTGATAAAAACATCGGCATCCATGACAGCACGGCCGATTTTCGCTTCTTTTACATACACGCCGCCGTTTACAGGAACACAGACATCATCCGTGCCTTTCAGGCCGTCGCCGATTATGACCGGGCAGCCTACGGTCAGCGGAGTGAAACCGTTCTGCCAAGCGCATTCCAGATGCTCCAAGGCGTTTTTGCGGCTTCCGGGATACATGGTGTTGCAGTCGGTGAGGAACGGTTTGCCGCCCATTTCCCTGACTAAATCCGCCACGGCGCGTGCATAGTTAGGGCGCAGGTAGCTGATATTGCCCAGTTCCCCGAAGTGCATTTTAATGGCGACGAATTTACCGTCCATATCGATGGTCCCTATGCCGGCTTTTTTCATAAGTTTTTGCAGTTTGGCGGGAAGCCCGTCGCCGAAAGCGGCAGTGCGGAAGTCGGTGAAATATACTTTTGATGGTTTCATTATGTACCTCCTCTTACAGATGAATATTTATTTATACCTGCGATCCTGTTTATTAGCCAAAGGATCGGGTGCTTTGACTGGTACAGGTGAGGCTTTCAGGGTCTTATGATATAATAACGGGAGCATGGAAGAAAGTCAATGGGAAAAAGAATACTGTCTTCTGTAACCCCCCGCGCGGAGTCTGGGGGATCAAAACGCAGGGTAATGCTATTGCTTTTTGGCAGCAGGTTCGTTATAATTAAAAAAGCGGCTTTTTGTCAGGTCTGCCTGGGGCTGCGTCCCGATGGAGCAGGGCCATATGCCGCCGCGGCGCGGGTATGCACAATACGGTAAAAGAGGAGGGGCTTTCATGTTTTCCGGTTTTTTTAATTATGATAATCCTATATGGAGGTTTATCGGTAAATTTTGTGACATTATGATATTAAATGTACTCTGGCTGATATGCAGTATTCCATTGGTGACGATGGGAGCCGCCACTACGGCTGTTTATTATGTGACATTAAAGCTGGTGAGGGATGAGGAGGGACCTACGATCCGTTCTTTTTTTAAGTCTTTTAAAGAAAATTTAAAGCAGGCTACGGCGCTTTGGCTGATTATGCTGGCGGCCGGGCTGCTGTTGGGATTTGATTTGTATTTCTTTCTGGCTATACAGAAGGAACCCTCCATGCTGCGGACTGTAATGCTGGCATTGCTCGGCGGTTTCTCCCTGATTTATCTTTTTACAAGCCTGTTCGTATTTCCGGTTCAGGCACGGTTCTACAATCCGGTAAAAAGAACTTTGTTTAATGCATTTTTCATGTCGGTACGCCATAGCGCCCAATCTCTGGGAATGCTGGTGATTGATATCGGGCTGGTGCTGGCGGCGGTTTTTATTGCCCCAATGCTTCAGGGGCTTTTGATACTGTTTGGATTTCCGCTGATGGCATTTCTTAATTCCTATGTCATCGTAGGAGTTTTTGATAAATATATGCCGAAGGAAGACAGCGGGGAGCATCCGCTGGATGCATTGGGATAAGGATAAAGCGGTGCTTTTAAGGAAAAAAGGAGGAGAAAAAGATGCCGATAGGAATTCTTGTAAACGGAGCTGCAATTTTTGCGGGAGGCCTGATTGGCATGAAGATCGGGCCGAAATTCAGCGATCATTTTAAGACGAACCTGAATACTACGTTTGGCGCTTGTGCCATGGCCATGGGGATCAGTTCTATTGTGCTGATGAAAAATCTTCCTGCCGTGATTCTGGCCGTTATTTTGGGAACGATTACAGGCCTTGCCACCCACCTGGGAGAGAAGATTTCCAGCGGGGCGATGCTGATGGAGAAAGGGATTTCAAAATTGGCTGCCGGAAATCCGAAAAATCAGGCAGAAGATTATCAAAGCGTATTGGTCACATGCATTGTGCTTTTTTGTGCCAGCGGAAGCGGCATATACGGAAGCCTGGTTTCCGGCATGACAGGGGACCACAGCATTTTACTGGCCAAGACCGTTTTGGATCTGCCTACGGCCATGATCTTTTCCTGCACGTTAGGTCTGACCACGGCATTCATTGCCGTGCCTCAATGTATTATTTTCCTGTCACTGTTTGGGCTGGCAGGCCTGATTATCCCATTTTGCAGCGAGGCCATGATCGCGGATTTTAAAGCCTGCGGAGGTATTTTGCTATTGGCCACAGGGTTTCGTATGATTAAGGTAAAGGAATTTCCGGTTGCGGAGATGATACCGGCTATGGTGCTGGTGATGCCCATCAGTTATTTTTGGACAGCCTTTGTAGCGCCGCTGTTGTGATGATTCAGGCAGGGAGGTTTTACGGAAGACGGATCAAAATGAAAAAGCCGGACACAAGAAGTCTTGGAAAGGTTCCAAAGCTATTGTGTCCGGCTTTTGTTGTATGGTTTCCCGGGTAAAAGTGCATAATATTTTAATAGAAATTTTATGAAAAACAGAGAAATGGAAAAGAAAGGGAAAAAAACATTGCAAATATCGTGCAAAAGATATATATTTAATGCAAGCGATTGCATTATAAAAGCGCAAAGATGCAGAAAAATAATAAGAGGAGGAAGACAATGAGTGACACGAAAGAAGTTGTTATATTATCGCCAATAACAGGGAAATCGGTTGCATTGGAACAAGTTCCGGATCCGGTTTTTTCCCAGAAAATCATTGGGGACGGAATGGCAGTAATTCCGGAAGACGGAAAAATCCTCAGCCCGGTAACAGGGGAAGTCGCTTCTGTGGCGGATACTCTTCATGCCTTCGGTTTTCGCACGGATGACGGAGTGGAGCTTTTGGTCCATGTGGGCCTGGAAACGGTGGCGCTGAAAGGGGAATGTTTTAAGGTCCATGTAAAGGCAGGAGACCGGGTTAAGGCAGGAGATCTGGTGGCAGAGGTGGATTTGGCCTTTTTAAAGGAAAGAAACATCAATCCCATTACTCCGGTATTAATCTGCGGCGGTACGGAAGGCAGGACGTTAAAAGGACAGGAAGGCCTGATGAAAGCCGGGAAGGATGTGCTGGTACGGCTTCCGGCAGAGGATGGCGGATCCGGGGCTTTAGCGGGCAGTGATGGGGCGGATGCCGGCGTTAAGGAATCTGCTTCAGGAAGCGGGAGTGCCGTGGCGGCGTCAGCCAGAGGGACGGAGCAAAAGCCGGAGAAAAAGAAATTTGCAATTAATTTTGACTTCCTTCAAAAACTCGGTAAGGTGCTGATGGTAGTCATCGCCGTCATGCCGGCTGCAGGGCTGATGATCAGCCTTGGAAAACTGGTCCAGATGGCCGGGGTGGATGTCCATATGATTGCCATGATCGGCAGTACCATGGAGAATATCGGCTGGGCTGTGATCAACAATCTGCATATCCTGTTTGCGGTGGCTATCGGCGGTTCCTGGGCAAAGGAACGTGCCGGCGGCGCGTTTGCGGCAGTGATCGCGTTTATTTTGATTAACTGTATCACAGGCGCGATTTTCGGGGTGACGGCATCTATGCTGAATGACCCGGAGGCCGTGACCCATACCCTTTTTGGGCAGGAAATTCTGGTAAACGGATATTTTACGTCGGTGTTGGGAGCGCCCGCGCTGAATATGGGTGTGTTTGTGGGAATTATTGCCGGATTTACCGGGGGGATGATTTATAATAAGTATTACAATTTCCGGAAATTGCCGGATGCCCTGGCGTTTTTCAACGGAAAGCGGTTTGTGCCTATGGTAGTGATCGTCTGGTCCGTGATTATTTCCATGGTGCTGTCGGTAGTCTGGCCGGTAGTGCAGACAGGAATCAATGCTTTCGGCGTGTGGATTGCCAATTCGTCTTCGACCTCGCCGGTGTTCGCGCCGTTTATCTACGGTACGCTGGAGCGTCTGCTGCTGCCGTTTGGCCTCCACCATATGCTGACGATTCCGATGAATTACACCTCTTTCGGAGGCACGTACACGATTCAGACAGGAATCAATGCCGGTTCTCAGGTGTTTGGGCAGGATCCGCTGTGGCTGGCCTGGGTGACTGACCTGATTAACTTTAAAGATGCCGGGGATATGGCGTCTTATACCAATCTGATTACAACCGTGACGCCTGCAAGATTTAAAGTGGGGCAGATGATCGGCGCCACCGGGCTTTTGCTGGGAATCGCCCTGGCCATGTACCGCAGGGTGGATGCAGATAAGAAGAAATCTTACCGTTCCATGTTTGTTTCTACGGTGCTGGCAGTATTTCTGACCGGCGTGACGGAACCGCTGGAATTTATGTTTATGTTCTGCGCGCTGCCGTTATATGCCGTGTACGCGATTCTGCAGGGATGCGCTTTTGCCATGGCAGGTATCCTTCATTTAAGGCTTCACTCTTTTGGCAACCTGGAATTTATAACCCGTGTCCCCATGTCTATGAAAGCAGGCCTGGCAGGCGATCTGGTCAACTTTGTGATCTGCGTGCTGGTATTCTTTGTCATCGGATATGTGGTGGCCTATGTGATGATCGACAAGCTGCATTTTGCAACGCCCGGGCGTTTGGGAAATTATACGGATGAAAACGCGGACGAGGACGGAGGCGCTTCGGCCGGCACGGGAGGAGCAGGTTCCGGCAATGGCAAAGACAGCCAGGCTGAACGGATTATTGCGCTGTTGGGAGGAAGGGAGAACATCACCCTGGTAGATGCCTGCATGACACGTCTGAGAGTAACGGTAAAGGATGCGTCCAAGGTGGCGGAGCTTCCTGCCTGGAAAGCGGAAGGGGCTTTGGGGCTTTTAAAGAAAGATAACGGTATCCAGGCGGTATATGGGCCAAAGGCAGACGTGCTGAAGTCGGATATTAACGATATTTTATAAGGTATCAAAACTCCAATAAAGCGAAAAGGGAGACAGACGCCATGAAAATTATCACAATCAATACCCACAGCCTGGAAGAGCCGGATTATGAGAAAAAACTGCATCAGTTTGCAGATGTTATTTTGACGGAACAGCCGGATGTTTTTGCCATGCAGGAAGTCAACCAGTCGGTGATAGCAGAACCGATGGAACCGTCAGAGCTGCGGGAGTATACCGGCTGCCGGGAGTTCGCCGGGCGGGTTCGGAAGGACAATCACGGGGCGCGGCTGTCAGGGCTTTTGCTGGCAAAGGGCATGAGGTATTACTGGGCGTGGGTCCCGGCAAAGCTGGGATACGGGAAGTATGACGAAGGGCTGGCGGTATTTTGCCGTCAGCCGATCCTGGAGGTGGATTCTTTCAGAATCAGCCGATGTAAGGACTATGAAAACTGGAAAACACGGCGCGTTTTGGGGGTGAGGACAACAGCGGGATGGTTTTACACGGTGCATATGGGCTGGTGGGACGATAAGGAGGAACCGTTTTGGGAACAATGGGAGAGGCTGAAGGAGCATTTAGAAGAGATTAAGAGCCAGAATGAAAAGCTGCCGGTTTGGCTGACGGGGGACTTTAACAGTCTTGACAAGGTTTCCGGGCAGGGGTATGATTTAGTGAAAGGAAGCGGCTGGAAGGACACCTACCGTTTGGCCCGGGAAAAGGACGGCGGCATTACGGTCGGGAAGATGATCGACGGTTGGAGGGAGCGGCTGCCAGATCAGGATGTTTTAAAAGGCCAGGAAGGAATGAGAATTGATTATATCTGGTGCAGCCAGGAAATCCCGGTCAGCAGTTCCTGCGTAATTTGTAACGGAGATAAATATCCGGTGGTATCAGACCATTATGGAGTGATGATTGTGACATGATACCGTGGCTCCGGCTGCCTGGCCTGACTGCCGGGGACGCGATGAAATAAGACAGAATAGCAGAAAATATTAATTGACAAAAGTTCAGGGGAGATTTTATTATATGAACAGAGCCGGAGGTGTTTTATTGTCGATCACCAGTCTGCCGTCTGACTACGGGATCGGATGTTTTTCGAAAAGCGCGTATGATTTTGCGGACTGGCTGAAGGAGGCGGGACAGACGTATTGGCAGATTCTTCCGCTGGGGCCGACCAGTTACGGGGATTCCCCGTATCAGTCTTTTTCCACCTTTGCCGGGAATCCTTATTTTATCAGTCTGGAAGAACTGGTGGAGGAAGGAGTGCTTACCAGAGAGGAATGCGATGCTGCAGATTTTGGTGACGAGCCGGAGACGGTAGATTATGAGAAGATGTACAAAGCCCGTTACCCGCTGCTGCGAAAGGCCTATGAGCGCAGCAGGATCAGCGAGGATGAGGATTACCGGCGATTTGTGTCGGATAACGGATGGTGGCTTGGAGACTATGCGTTGTTTATGGCGGTAAAAGACCGTTTTGACGGAGCGCCATGGACAGAGTGGGCAGAAGATATCCGCCTGCGCTGGCAGAATGCCATGGACTATTACCGCAGGGAGCTGTATTATGATATTGAATTTCAGCAGTATCTTCAGTATAAGTTTTATGTACAGTGGATGAGGTTGAAATCATACGCCAACCAGAAGGGAATTCGTTTCATTGGAGACATCCCTATCTATGTGGCTATGGACAGCGCGGATACATGGGCGCATCCGGAGCTGTTCCAATTAGATTCCAATAACGTGCCGCTGGCTGTGGCCGGCTGCCCGCCGGACGGATTTTCTGCCACGGGGCAGCTTTGGGGAAATCCTCTGTATCGATGGGATTATCACAAGAGCACGGGGTATGACTGGTGGATTTCCCGGCTGGAATATTGTTTCCGGATGTATGACGTGGTGCGGATCGATCATTTCCGGGGCTTTGACGAGTATTATTCCATCCCTTACGGAGCGGAATCCGCGGTGGGCGGCCATTGGGAAAAAGGGCCTGGCATGGATTTGTTTGCCAGGGTGGAAAATGTCCTGGGGCGCCGGGAAGTAATCGCAGAGGATCTGGGATATGTGACGGATTCCGTCCGTGAGCTGGTGAGGGAGAGCGGCTTTCCGGGAATGAAAGTGCTGGAGTTTGCTTTTGACTCCCGGGACTCGGGATGCGCCAACGATTATCTGCCTCACAATTACGGGGAGAACTGCGTGGCTTATACGGGAACTCACGACAACGAGACAATCCGCGGGTGGTTTGACAGCATTACAAAAGAAGAACAGGAATTGGCCAGAGAGTATCTATGTGACAGCCGGACGCCGAAAAAGGAGCTGAACTGGTCTTTCATCAGCCTGATTATGCGGAGTTCCGCCAGGGTCTGCATCATTCCCATGCAGGATTACCTGGGGTATGGAAATGAGTGCCGGATGAATAAGCCGTCTACCGTAGGGATAAACTGGAAGTGGAGGCTGACGGAAGACGAGCTGACTGATGAGCTGAAAAAAAGGCTTTATGAGATGGCAAGGCGGTACGGGCGGCTTATCTGGCAATAGGAAAAAGCAGTGGATGAACAGGACAAAGGAGCATTGTTGCAGATTATGACAATGCTTCTTTGCTGTTTTGTATATGGACTTTGTGCAAATCCCCTTATACGAATTTTTGAAAACGGACAGATTACGGAGGAAACGGAATCATGGCATTTCATGAATCGCAGCTTCAGGCAATTCACCACAAGGATGGCCCTATGCTGGTGCTGGCAGGCCCCGGGTCAGGAAAGACCACGGTGATCACCCATCGGATTCAATATCTGGTGGAGGAATATCAGGCAGAGCCGGGGAGTATCCTGGTTATCACATTTACAAAGGCGGCGGCCAGGGAAATGAAGCAGCGTTTTCAGGCCTTAATGAAAGGCAGGAGCCTTCCCGTAAGTTTTGGGACATTCCATGCGGTTTTTTTCAGCATTTTAAAGCATGCTTACCGGTATGATGCGTCGAATATCATCCGGGAAGAACAGAGGATGCAGATCATCCGGGAGCTGATGGGGAAATATCATGTGGATGTGGAAGACGAAGCGGAGTTTGCCGGCGGAATTCTGTCCGAGATCAGCGCGGTCAAGGGAGAAATGATAAACCTGGAGCATTATTATTCAAAAAACTGTTCGGAAGAAATGTTTAAAAAACTGTATGAGGGATATACGGATGCGCTTATCCGGCAGCGAATGCTGGATTTTGATGATATGCTGGTAATGTGCTATGAGCTGTTTTCCCAGAGAAAGGATATTCTGGCGGCATGGCAGCAGAAATACCGGTATATTCTGGTAGATGAGTTCCAGGACATTAACCGGGTTCAGTATGAGATTGTCCGGATGCTGGCGGCGCCGGAGAATAATCTGTTTATTGTGGGGGACGACGACCAGTCCATCTATCGTTTCCGGGGAGCGAAGCCCGAGATCATGCTGGGGTTTACAAAGGATTACCCTCAGGCAAAACAGGCTCTTCTGGGAATAAACTACCGTTCTACGGCAGAGATTGTGGAGGCGGCCGGGCGGCTGATCGGCCATAACAAGACAAGGTATCAGAAAGAGATCCGCGCATTCCGGGGGCAGGGGCGCCCGGTGGTAACAGCAGTGTGGGAGGATGCCAGGGCAGAAACGAAAGGGATTGTGGAGGAGCTTCAGGATTATGTCCGTATGGGATACCGATGGTCGGATATGGCAGTGCTTTACCGGACAAGCTTAGAACCCAGGCTTCTCATGGAGAGGCTGATGGAGTATAATATTCCGTTTCGGATGAGGGATACTCTGCCGAATCTTTATGAGCACTGGATTGCAAAGGACATCTGTGCTTATATCCGGATCGGAGGAGACGGGCTGGCAAAAAGGGGAAAAGCGAAACGCGCGGATGTGCTTCGGATTATAAACCGGCCGAAACGTTATGTGAACCGGGAAGCCCTGGAGGGGCAGGAGATTTCCTGGAATGGGGTAAAGTCCTGGTATCAGGATAAGGGATGGATGGTGGAGAGAATCGAGCAGTTGGAGTATGATCTTAAAATGATCGGGAAAATGGCTCCGGTTGCAGCGGTAAATTATATCCGCAAAGGGGTGGGGTATGACGAGTATCTGAGAGAGTACGCCGAGTATCGCAGGATGAAGCCCGAGGAGCTTTTGGAGGTGGCGGATCAGGTTCAGGAGAGCGCGGCAGGATTCGGCACGGCAGAAGAGTGGTTTGTACATATGCAGGACTATGGAAAGCAGCTCCAGGAACAGGCGAGAAGGCTTGAAAATGATACGGATTCCGTGATGCTGATGACCATGCACAGTTCCAAGGGGCTGGAATTTCCAATTGTGTATATCCTGGACGCCAATGAGCGGGTAACGCCTCACCACAAGGCAGTATTGGATGCGGATTTGGAGGAGGAACGGCGGATGTTTTATGTGGCGATGACCCGGGCGAAGGACCGGCTGCATGTGTGCTATGCCAAGGAAAGGTATGGGAAGGAACAGGAGAGATCCCGGTTTATCGGGGAGTATATGGGAGAAGACGGGGGCAAAAGAGGCAGATCAGGGAAAAAATAGAACCAAAAGAAAGGCGTCGGGAGGAATTTGCACATGGGATATATTCATATTTACTGCGGAGACGGAAAAGGGAAGACCTCTGCGGCCCTGGGACTGGCAGTGCGGGCCGCGGGCCGGGGCAAAAAGATTCTGATCATGCGATTTTTAAAGAATGAGGATTCCGGAGAGGTGGCGGCGCTGCAAAAAATCCCGGGGATTGTGGTGATACCCTGTTTCCGTGAATTTGGCTTTGTGTTTCAGATGAATGAGAAAGAGAAAGCGGAGGCGGCAGAGTATTATCAAAGACAATTTGAGGATTCCTGCCAGGAGGCGGCAGGAGGGGAGTATGACGTGCTGATTCTGGATGAGATTATGGCGGCGTGCAATTATGGGATGGTGCGGGAAGGGGATGTGGTGAATTTTCTGGAGCATAAGCCGGAGAATCTGGAGGTGGTCCTGACCGGGAGGAATCCGTCTGCCCGTCTGTGGGAACTGGCAGATTATATATCGGAGATAGGGATGAAAAGGCATCCGTTTCAAAAGGGGATTGGGGCCAGGGAGGGAATTGAATATTAAGGAAGTGTAGAGATTTTGTTTTTAGGAAAATACCGTTTGCTTATTAGATGATTCAGGTGTAAAATAAAGATATGCCTGTGAGTAGGACCGTTTTTTGGCAGAGTGAGAAATTAATTCACGGTGTAGCTGTGAACCAATGTCATTAAGTTAGTACCGGCACCATAGGGCTTACCATGGGAAAAATGACAAAAGCAGGATACTCGGCTTTCCCATAAGCTAATGTTGGCGGCCGCAAACAAATTTGGGGCATGCCAAATAGACAGATTCCCTATCTGTCTAAAAAATAGTATAATGATATAGATGCTTAGGCTGCCCTATAGATAAAGTATCGTGGCTTACGGAAATGAGCTGTCTGCA
>CATKXR010000086.1 GCA_949840805.1 uncultured Lachnospiraceae bacterium
TGGGATTTTTTGTTTTGCCCTTCATCAAATTATCTACCGTAGATTGCGTAATACCAGATAGTGTGGCTAATTTATTCACAGTGATATCCCGTTCGGCGCATAATGCCGTCAGTCTTTTGATAACAGCGTCAGAATATGTCATGAAAATCCCCCTAACTTTGTACGGTTAATAAAAGTATAGAAGGTTTTAAGGTGCTGCATTAACAGTGTGCAGTTGACTAAGAAGCATCTAAGCCGGTCTGATAAGCGTTTCCTTTTATATGGCTATTTTATGATAGGTACGCTTACGGTAGCATTTGTGGTATTACTGCATTGATGAAAAGTCCATAAAAGAGATAGCTGAGATAGTCCATGTGCCGGAGAATACGATAGAACTTATGGCACAGTATTACAAAAGAAAAATGAAATAATGCTAACTCCGCCATATGAAAACGGTGAATCCATGATACAGTGTGGGTTCGCCGTTTTTTGTTTTTCTGAAATCGGCAGTCTGTGGGGCATGGAGATTCATTAGATATCAATTTACGCCAAATTATATGTTGAAAAATGAATGAAAAGTATTGGACTATTTTAAATGGCATTTTCATAGTTATGGAAAAAGAGGCAAACTGGTAAGCAGGAGGTGGTTTCGCTATCGCTAATAAAACAAAGCTTCATTTTCGTTTTCATAATCCAAATTCAGCGGAGGAAACCGCTAATTACATAGCAAAAATATTTATTGAGGTCAATCAGGTTAAAATTGACCATGTGTTACAAGAAACCGCAGAAAAAATGGAAATACAAAGCGAAGAGAATCGGAGTCTTTTTTGTTGAAAGGCTCCATTTTATCATGAATATAGAAGCTTAGGGAATGAATATGAGTTTTTTTCTCAAATTTGTATTGTTTAATCATAAAAAACGTGTATAATAGAATAAAGAATGGAGGTGGCAGCTATGTTGTGTCAATTTACAGTTAAGAATTATAAAAGTATACGGGACGAGATAACATTTGATATGCAGGCGGCCGCAATTTCAGAGCATGATAATAAAATCATTAAAGATATAGACGGTGAATTGTTTTTGCCAATTTCTGTGATTTATGGACCTAATGGAGGAGGAAAATCAAATGTATTAGAAGCATTGTATACATTAGATTCCAAAGTGTTAAGGCCGCTCTGTGCTACTTGCGATAAGACTGATTGCGATTATAAAGCCCGTAAAATTCCGGTAGAACCATTTGCATTTTCTGAACAGACGAAAGATGAACCCACAGAATTTGAATTATTTTTCAGAACGGTAAAAGCAGAATATCGTTACATTCTTCATGTGAAAGAGGATGAAGTTATCTATGAAAGTCTTGACCGAGTGAAAATGGATACTGGTAGGCGTTCGGCGCTTTTCAAAAGAGATACAGAATCAACAGAATTAAAAGGGATCTTTGGGAAGTTAAAGATAAGCGAGGATCTTTCGGCGACCTTGCCATTGATTTCTTACCTTGGGATTACCTACAAGAAAAACGAGGTTGTAAGTGATGTACTGAACTGGTTTGAAGACGCTATTGATTTTCTGAATTACGGGAATCCAGATCAAGAACTGAGAACAGCGATAGCGAAGTCCGAAGATATAAAACATTTAGTATTAAATATGATTAAAGAGATGGATTTGGACATCGAAGATTTTAGAATTGAAGAAAGGGATGATGACCGTATTGAAATTTATACAAAGCATATTGTGGATGGGTATAGTACTGAAATCACATTGTCGGAAGAATCCAGCGGAACAAGAAAACTGTTCGGGTTACTTCCGTTTATTGCGAAAAGCCTGACTTATGGAACTACACTTGTCATAGATGAATTGGACACAAAGATCCATCCAGTGTTACTGCAATATGTGATTAAACTGTTTACAGATATGAGTATAAACAAGAGGGGCGGGCAACTAATTTTCACCTCACATGATTTGTCTGCTATGAACAACGAAGTGTTCAGGAGAGATGAAATCTGGTTTGTAACAAAGGGAAGGGGGCAAAACTCAGGATTATATTCTCTGGTTGAGTTTAAGAATGATAAGGGAGAATCTGTTCGCAAGGATGCGAAATATGATAAGCAGTATTTGGAAGGTAAATATGGTGCAGATCCTTATCTGAAGAAAATCATAGATTGGAGTGCTATTCGATAAAATTATTCATAGATAGTTATAGATTAGACATAGAATTAGTTATAAGGATGAAAGTAGGTGGTTAATTTGAATTTAGGAATAGAGAATGAAACATTAGAATTTAAGAAAACAACAGGCGAATTGAAGGAGGCAATGTATTCAATTTGTGCCATATTGAATAAACATCAGCACGGAGAATTGTATTTTGGGGTAAAGCCGGATGGTACGCCTATTGGACAAGTTGTAACAGAAGAATCGTTAAGAGAAGTCAGTCAGAAAATCAAAAATTTTATTGAACCGAAGGTATATCCGGAAATCCGTAAAGTTGTGCTGGATGGGCGTGATTGTATATATGTAAAATTTGAAGGGAATCAGGTTCCATATTTTGCTTATGGGGTGGCCAGGATCAGGGTGGCTGATGAAGATTTGGTTATGTCCCCGGAGGAGATCACTAATTTACTTTTACGGAGCGGGAGAGAAGGAAATCGTTGGGAAAATCTTGTCTCAAATAAAAATGTTAAAGATGTAGATGAAGATTTACTTAAAAAGTATATAGCGCAGGCAAATGCTGCCGGCCGAATTGTGATATCATATACAGATAAGGAAACAGTCTTGAATCAATTGGAGTTAACAGAAGGAGAAAGGCTGTTAAATGCCGGCAAAGCGCTATTTGGCGATGATATTATTCAGGATGTTCAGATGGCGATTTTTGCAACTGATGAGCGTTTGACTTTTAATGATATCCAGCGTCATCATGGTCCTGTTTTAAAACTTGTAGATATTGCAGAAAGTTATATCAAGAGCAATATTCACTGGAAAGTGGAGTTTAGTGGAACATTACAAAGAACGGAAATACCGGAAATACCAATAGACGCTATACGAGAGGCTTTATTGAATTCTTTTTGTCATAAAGATTACTCTTCAGGACAAAGCAATGAGATTTCAATTTATAAAAATCGCGTAGAGATATATAATCCAGGTACATTTCCAGAAGGCTACGAACCACAGGATTTTATTGATAAGGCAGAAAGACCTGTCCGCAGAAACCCTAAGATTGCCAGAATTTTGTATTATTCAAAAGATATTGAAAGCTTTGGAACAGGTTTAAAACGTATTGCGGATGCTTGTGAAACAGCAGGGGTACGGTATGGATTCCAAAAAAAGAAATCAGGGTTTGTAGTCTGTTTTTATCGGTCAGAAGAAGAACAGGTGAAAGCCGATAAAAAGCCGATAAAAGCCGATAAAAAGCCAATAAAAAATGAACGGAAAAATATCATAGTACAATATATAAAAGAGAATGGATTTATCACTAATAAAGAAGCAAGAAATCTATTGGGCCTGGCAGATTCTACTACAAAAAGAATATTGAAAGAAATGGTTGAAGAGTCTACTTTAAAAATAGAGGGTGAAAGAAAAGCAAGAAAATATTTGCTTTCTGGGGGAAAGCATTGATTTATTAGCAGAGGATTATTGAAAGTTGTTTGATAATTCTCTGCTTTTTATTTACAATGAACATTTTACAAGATAAAATAAAGTTGTAACAGAGTTATACAAATATGACAGAGAGGTTTTCCTATGAACATAGCCGCATATTGCCGCGTATCCACGGACAAAGAAGATCAACTAAACAGTCTTGAAGCTCAAAAAGCTTTTTTTGCCGAATACACTACCCGCACAGGCGATACTCTTATTCGATTATATGCAGACGAGGGCATTTCCGGAACAAAAATTAAAAATCGCAAGGAATTTCTTCGTATGATGTCCGATGCTGAACATGGATTGTTCGACATGGTAGTAGTAAAAGACATCTCCCGTTTTGCCCGTAATACCGTGGATCTTCTTCAGAATGTCCGCAAATTAAAGTCATTAGGCATCGAAACCCAATTCCTCACCGCTAATATGACCAGCATGGGGAACAGTGAGTTTGTCCTGACGATCTTCGGCGCATTGGCGCAGGAGGAAAGCGCCAACACATCCAAGCGTGTGAAGTTCGGCAAAAAAATGAATGCAGAAAAAGGGCGGGTTCCCAACATTGTTTATGGGTATAATAAAACTATAGGCGATTACTTCAATCTGGAAATCAATCAAGAAGAGGCGGCGATCATTCAACAGATTTACCATTGGTACACCAAAGAGGGCTATGGAGCCGCCAAGATTTCCAACAAGCTAAATGAACGTGGACTAAAGACGAAGCGCAACTGTAGGTGGAGCCAGAACGCTGTCTGCCGTATTCTTACAAACGAGCTTTATACAGGGAAAATCATCAACGGTAAACAGGAGGTGGCGGATTTCCTAACCGGTAGACGTACCGATAAGGATGAAACCGACTGGATGGTTGTAGAACGTCCGGACTTACGCATCATTGAACCGGAAACATATGAAAAGGCGCAGCAGATACTACAGTCCAGAAATAAAGCATTCAACATCAAGCATGAACGACAGAGCAATAAATATCTCTTCTCTACTCTCATCAAGTGTAAGGAGTGCGGCTGGTCGTTCCGGCGTACCGTTCGCACGTATAAGAATACCTATGTCCGTTGGGTATGTTCCGGGCATAACGGCAAAGGCGCCGATAGCTGTCCCAATGCTGTAACTGTGGATGAAGAAGAATTGATTCAGGCATTGCAGGAATACTTTGCAGAAATGCTGAAACAGAAAAAGAATGTGATCCAGAATGTAGTCCGCGAGTTCCAGCGCATCTACAAAGCAAAAGACGAAAATATAGAATACGAGAAAGAACTGAACCAACAGCTTGCCAGATTACAGAAAACCCGTCAAAAATATATGGACATGTATACGGATGACTTAATTTCCCGCGAAGAGTTGAATACAAAGATTGGCGGTATGCGAAAAGAAATCGAGAGGCTTGAGAATGAGCTGAAAATGGTCTTATATCATCTTACAAAAGGAGAACAGTTAGAGCATATCCTTGGCAACACGTTTAAAGCAGTAGAAGATATCGCGGACGTTCATCAGATGACGAATGAGCAGCTTAAACAAATTATCAAGAAAATCGAAGTGGACAAAGAGGGCAACGTAGATATTTTTCTACGTTTATTTGGAGATCTGGGACTGGATGAAGCCGTATTGATTGAGAATACACCAAGTACGACCGGGAACACGCCAAATATTGCTGAGAATACGCCGAATATGACTGGAAATACATCAAATATGACCGAGGGTATGCTGAATGAGACTGGGAATAATCTCAATACGGCAGAAAGTAATACCGCTCTAAATAATAACGACCATACATAAAGATGTAACAGAAAGATTGCTTCAGGTCAATCCGTCTTTGGCGGCAGAAGCCAGGAAAATTCTGGATCTCAATAAGTCTGAGAGGCATATACGCGGTGGACTTGCTACCAGGGAGAAATATCTTCATCTGGAGCACCGCTAAAGAACGTGTCAGTACACTGGCAGGATTCCGGCAGTCGGAAATTACGGAGCGAAAGGAAGAGGAGTACATTTGAATAAAGGCAGGTTCATTATATTTTCATGGTGAATGTACTTCCTCCGCCCTCCGTATCTTCTACGGCAAGCCGGATTCCCTGTATTTCGGCAAGGGCAGCAGCGATAGACAGTCCAAGACCGAAATGCTCTTTATTGCTTCTGGATTTATCATTTCTATAAAAACGGTCAAAAATCAATAATTTTTCTTTATCAGAGATTCCGGGACCATGGTCAATGACAGAAACGATGACGTGTCCCTGGTGAGATTTTGCGCGCAGTGTGATCTTCGGCGGACGCCGTCCTATATCTGAGATTTCCGTGCAGATTGGTTCAAGCGGCGCATTATCATCAGGAGCTGGGAGGAATTCGTCGGATAATGCATATGAGACAGCATTATCCAGCAATATTGTGAGTATCTGCCGGCACAGATCCGGGTCTGCCAATACAGGAGGAAGCGGTTCGGCAGGAAGCTCTAAAAGCAGCCGTCCCCTTTTGGAGAGGCAGAGAGGTTCATACAGTTCTAACAGATTCAGCAGCAGTTCATCCATTTCAAACTTTCTTTTTTTGACGGACCATTCGTTCTGCTCTGCCGTAACCAGTAACAGAAGGTTTTGGATCAGGGCGTTGCCGCGCCGGCATTCGTTTTTGATTACAGAGAGACATCTTCCGCATTCTTCAGGCCGGGCAGTGATGGCGTCGGCTGTCGTCTGGATGACCGCAAGCGGCGACCGAAGCTCGTGGGAAGCGGCGGCGGCAAAGTCCTGTTGCTTTTGGCAGGTTTCCTCCAATGGCTTCAAAGAGCGGCGGACGAACCAGCGTCCGGACAGGAAGAGTAGCAGGATTCCGAACAGATCAATCAGCAGATAGACGCATCCTGTTTCCAGGAGCTTTATACGATTGTCGGTGATATCCAGAAGCAGGATTAATTTCTTATATCCTGAGGCCGTGCGGAGAATCAGGACATTCCCAAGATAGCAGTCCTTCCTGGCCCCGGCAATCTGGAATACGGATGATTGAAGAAGATCAGAGGAAATAGGATGGGAGTCCAAGTAAATGCTTTCTTCTTGCGCCGCTTTTTCGGCGGTTTTCAGCAGAATCTCCCGATCGGTATGGGTCTCATAAGCGCCGGGGAAGAAGAAGGGCGTACCGTTCTCTTCGATATAAATGATAAGCCGGTTGTTTTGTTCCATTTGCGCCAGAAAAGAGTCTGCGAAGCGGGGATTAACCTGGAGCTGGGTCATTAATGTAAAAAGATGTTCCTGAAAGGATGATATCTGACGGTTTTCCTGAGACGAGGCATAGAAAAGAAAAGCAATGGACAAGATAAAAGTCATGATCAGGCCGGTGCTTAATGTGTATAGAGTAACAAATTTTTTCTGCAATCTAGGAAACATGGCTTTCCGCTCCTTCTTCTAAACGATATCCTACGCCGTGTACGGTGGAAATGCAAGCATGGCTTCCAAGTGTCTGCAGATGTTTTCTGAGAAAATAGACGTATGTGTCCAGATTCCCGTCTTCTACCGTCCCGTCAGGTCCCCATACCCGGGAATAGATCTGTTCTCTTGTCAGAGTTTTGTTTGGATTACGCAGGAAGAATTCCAGAAGAAGGGCTTTTCTCCCGGAAAGTAATTGTTCCTTGTTATGGCAGGTCAGGGTCCTGGAATCAGGGTCGAAACGGATATCTAAAAAAGACAGGCGCTGATGGTCAGAAAATGCTTTCGGACGCCGGGACAGAGCCCTGATACGAGCCAGCAGCTCTTCGACAGCGTAGGGTTTCACCATATAATCATCCGCGCCGCAGTCAAGGCCGCTGATTCGGTCGTCCAGAGAGCCGAGTGCAGTCGTTAGAATAACGGGTACTGTGATATTATTCTGGCGGATAGCTCTTAAGATGGACAATCCGTCGATTTCCGGCAGCATTCGGTCTAAGAGAATCAGGTCGTAGGCGTCGGACATGGCGAAATAAAGCGCCTCGCTTCCGGTATGGCAGCATTCGGCAGTGTGGTTTCTGGCGGAAAGCTGCATTTTCAGGGCGTCGCACAGTTCTTTGTCATCTTCGATAATCAATATATGCATCTTCTATAATATACTCCTCATTCATTCATTCATTCATTCATTCATTCTTTCATTTATTTCATTTATTTCATTTGCCGGCTATCTGCTTTTTCTTGAATGTATCAGATAAAAATATCCCGCTTATTCATTACTGCTTATTAATATATAGAGTATACCAGAGAAATCTCAAAAAAATCTTTAAAAAAAAGAAATGATTTTAAAAGATTATTTGAGATTTTCCGAGTATAGTTTAGGATAACATCTGAAAAATTTTTGAATATAGATAGAAGAAGGGAGAAGAAAAGCTATGAAGGTGTGTAGATTTCAACCATTCTGCCGTTTTACGGCTATTATATCGGCGGCGGTGCTGGCAATGGGATTGCTGACCGGGTGCGGTCAGGGGAAGGAGGATAAAGGCGGCGGAGACAGCCCGGCAAAAGGCCGTTATGTAGAAGAAAATGTGGAACTGCCAATACAAGACGGGGAGGAGATCACGAATCTGGAGAAGTCCGGGGCAGGGAATCCTGTCCTGTATTCGCAGACAGAAAGTATGCAGGTGTTTCGGTATGAATATAAGGACGGCCAGTGGGAACGGACAAGCCTTGACTGGGCAGCCGGGATTTTCGACGGTCAGGCTGTATATATACAGGAGGTACAGGAGACCGGGGATGGGACGCAGGTCTTAAGGGCTATAGATGAAGAGATGTGTACACATCTTGTAAGAGGCAGCGACGGGAAGACGGGGGAGAAGCTGGGAATAGCGTATCTGGAACAGCCGGGCGAGTATGGATTTCCGGCAATTATCGATATGCAGATTGACGGCGGCGGCAATTACTGGATGTACGATATGTATCAGGCCAAAATCGTGGTGATAGACCGGGATTCGCTGGAGGTAATCCATGAAATTAACGGCGTGCAGGCGCTTAGTAGTATGCAGAGAGTGCTCTTTGGCGCGGAAAACGGGGATATGGCGGTCAATACGGAGGAAGGGATTTTTACCGTCTATTCTTCTGATCTGACGGAAAAAGGAACGCTCAAGGCAGAGCAGACGGAATCCGGTCAGATGTGCAATGATGATGAGGAGAACTGGTATCTCATCTCGGAAACCGGAATCACGCGTATAACTGCGGGAAATGAAACCAGTGAAGTCATTATGGACGGAAGCATGGGGGAGATGAGCTCATCAACGAATTATACGGCCGGATTTATATCAGGGCAGGATCATGATTTTTATGCGCTTTATCAGCAGGCGAAAGCAGCAACTTATAGTTTGGTGCATTATGTGTATGATGCCGGGGCGCCGGCAGTACCGGAACATACGCTTAAGGTATTCGGGCTGTCAGAGAATCAGACGGTTCAGGACGCGGTCCTTGGTTTCCAGAAGACACATCCTGATGTCAAAGTAGAATTCCAGACTTCAGGAAAGGAGGAAGGAATCACCAAGGATGATATCCGTACGCTGAATACGGAGCTGCTTAGCGGAAACGGCGCCGATGTGCTTTTATTGGACGGTCTTCCGACAGACGCTTATATAGAAAAGGGAATGCTTGCAGATCTGACGGAGCTGGCGGACGGTTTGACGGCAAAGGAAGCATATCTGGAACCTGTCTTAAGAAATGCGGCGCAAAAGGAGGGGAAGATCTATGGAATGCCGGTAAAATTCAGTATTCCGATTATATATGGGGACGAGCAGGTCAAAGCAGCGTTTGCTTCCCTTGAGAGCCTGAAGACTTATGTGGAGGAGCATCCGGATCAGAGTGTCGTAGGCGTGGCAGAGCGGGATTATATCCGTGATTTTCTGTTCCAGTTGTATCAGGATGAGGTAATTGGAGAGAAGGGGAAGGTAGATCAGAAGAAGCTTACGGAGTTGTTGGAAGTTGAGTTAAAGATCGCGGAGAATGCAAGGACAGAGGCATTCGATGATGTTGAAACGAATGAATTAGGCATGGGCGTGGCTTCGCAGATATTCCATCAGGGGATATTCAGTAATGCGGGAAGCGCGGCGATCCTGAATCACCCGAATAGTATTTCGACAGATCCGATTTCCGGTATGCCGGATATGATGATTCCATATGCGATCATGCGGCAGATGAACCTTTCGCCGGATACACTGAATGATTTTTATATACCGGAGGGAATTGTAGGGATCAATCAAAATTCGGATCAGATAGAGAGGGCGGAAGAATTCGTGAAATATCTGTTTTCCGCGGAGGTACAGGAAAAACCGCTGGACGATGGTCTGCCGGTATTAGAAGCAGGGCTTAACCGTCTCAAAGAAGAGGTTGACAGCGAGTACGCCCAGAGCCTTGGCGCGTCGTCAAGCTGGAATATAGAGGGTGAAGCTGAGATTAGTGTAGACGCAGGATATCCAACCAGGGAAGAAGTGGAGGATTTGATAGCCAAATGCCATACGGTGGGCAGGCCGGCTATACAGGAGTGCGTCGTCTGGAATATCTATCAGACAGAAGCGGACGCATGCTTAAGGGGAAGTATGGATGCAGAGACGGCGGCAAAAAATATTGCGCAGAAAGTGGATACTTATCTTGCGGAATAAAAGAGGTATTCTTTTCTTGATCCCGAGCCTTCTGGGAACCGGGGGATTCGTATTGATTCCGTTTCTGGATGTGGTTCGGAGGTCTTTTTTACAGGCGGCGGGCGATGGTTTTGTAGGGCTTTCGAACTACCGGACGGTACTTTCAAATGAAGCGTTTCGGCTGGCAGCCGGGAATACGGTCAGGTTCATCGTTGTTTGTCTTCCGTTGTTATTGCTGTTATCCCTGTTTCTGGCAGTTCTGGTAAGAAAGACGGTCAGATTTCAGAGATGGGTAAAGACCGGCTTTCTTCTGCCTATGGCGATTCCGGCGGCCTCTGTCGTGATCTTCTTTCAGATGGTGTTTGACGAGGAAGGATGGCTCGGACAGTTGGTGGGACTGTTCGGTATCACAGGGAGGGACTGGCTTGGGGAAGATTCGGCATTCTGGGTACTGGTAGGCTGTTATATCTGGAAGAATCTCGGTTATGATATGATCCTGTGGCTTGCGGGACTCAGCGCGGTTCCGGAAGAACAGTATGAAGCGGCCAGAGTCCAGGGAGCGGGAGAATGGGCATGCTTTCGCTACATTACGCTGCCGCAGTTAAAAGAGACAGTGTTCGTAACAGGACTTTTGTCGTTCGTCAATGCGTTTCGGGTATTCCGGGAGGCGTATTTGCTGGCGGGGGATTATCCGCATGAGAGTATCTACATGCTGCAGCATCTGTTTAATAACTGGTTTGTGAGTCTGGATATTCAGAAAATGACGGCGGCAGCAGTCATGCTGGTGATTCTGTCCGGAGGAATTCTGGCGGCGGCAGAGCGGTCATGCAAAACGGCAGAATAGATGGAAGAGGGAGTAAGAACTATGGAGATACATAGGCTGGGCTTATTGCTTTGTAAGAAGTTTCTGAATCGGTTGGCAGACGGAATATTGCTGATCATGTTCCTGATCATGATATTCCCGCTGTTTATGCTGGCGGTAAATTCGTTTATGGGAAAGCAGGAGCTGTTGGAGACATGCGGCGCGGTTCTGGCAGATTCCGGCGGGCATGTCCGGATACGTTTTTTCCCGCAATATCCGACTCTCCGGGCCTATATCCGGCTTTTGCTGGACTCTCCGGAATATTTTACGGCTTTTTGGAATTCTATGATTCAGACGGCAGGCGTGCTGTTCGGACAGCTTTTTGCGGCGGCGCCTGCGGCATGGGCTTTTGCGAAGTTCCGTTTTCCTGGGAAGAGAATGTTGTGGTTATTGTATATGCTTCTGATGATTCTGCCTTTTCAGGTTACGATGGTTTCCGGATATCTGGTTTTGAATGCGGCTGATCTGATGGATACCCGCGCGGCCGTGATCCTGCCGGGAATCTTTTCTACCCTGCCGGTGTTCATCCTGCAGAAAACATTTGCAGGAATCCCGGAAGAAGTGATTGAGGCGGCTCGAATCGACGGCGCCGGTGATTTTCGGATATTCTTTAAAATAGGAATTCCTCTTGGAATGCCGGGAATCTTTTCGATTCTGATATTAGGCTTTCTGGAATACTGGAATGCGATCGAGCAGCCTATGACTTATCTAAAGACAGAATCTCTGCAGCCGCTTTCTTTATATTTGCCTCAAATGATATATACGGACGCTGCTTTGGCGTTTGCCGCGTCGATCGTTACGCTGCTTCCGGCAGTATTGTTATTCTTCTGCGGACAGGATAATCTGGAACAGGGGATCGCGGCGTCCGGGAGCAGTATGAGGAGGGAGAGCGATTAGATGATTTATGATAAGAAACGGATGATAAGAATTCTATGGGGTTTCCTTGCAATTATGGCGGCAGCGTCCGTCACATCCCGCGCGGCCGCGTCTGTACTGGTCGCGCAGGTGAACGTGGAAAAAACCGTGAGGGGTCGGCTGTCGTATACTTACGAGGGAGAAGGAATCGTAGCGCCGGTGCAGGAGAATCAGATCTTCCTGTGGCCGGAGCAGCAGGTAGAATGGACGGCGAAGCAGGGAACTCAGGTTAAGAGCGGAGAATGTCTGGTCAGGTTCCGCATGGAATATCTGCAGCAATTAATCGGCAAAAAGCAGGCGGAGCTGACACAGATGGAGCTGCAGGCATCGCAGCAGCAGGTGTCGGCAAGAGAACAGGCCAGAGTTCCGGCCGTGACAGGAGCGGGACAGGCGCTGACAGAGGCACAGCGGCAGTTGGATGCGGCGCGCCAGAAAGCGGAAGATGCGGAGAGAATGTATCATAATTTTGTAGATTCGGCGGAATCGGCAGAATTGGATAATACTCAGGACGACGCATGGCAATTAAGGAAGCAGGAGCTTGAGTCGGCGCTTCAGGAGGCATATGCCGGAGTTGAATCTGCCATGAAGGAAGTGAATCAGGCGCAGAATGCTTATGAACTGGCAGAGCAGGAAGATCAGGCGCAGAATATCAACGCGGCAAATGCGGCAGAGGCGGCGAGGCTCGGAGCGGAGGCCTCAAAGGTTCAGATAGACTACACAAGAAGAGAACTTGAAAGGCTTAAGGGCTATCAGGCAGCGGAAGGGAAGATCTGTGCGGACCGGGATTGTACGGTACTGAAAGTCGGCGTAGAGGTTGGGGCCGTCACGTCCGGATCAGAGGTATTTGTGATAGGAAGCGGCGGATTTCAGTTGAAGGGCCTGATGAAAGCGAAGGATAAAGAGAAGCTTAAGGCAGGCCAGGAGGCGGAAGTTCAGTTGGGAGCGGGAAAGAAAAAAACAGTCCGGTTTGAATCCATAGAAACGGATACAGGAGGGGTGGCAGGAGGTATCGGCGCGGCGGACGGCGGCGCTTCGGGAGGAAGTACAGATACAGGAGGTTCTGCTTCTCAGGAAGCGCAGATTTTCTGGCTGGCTTCCGTGCCGGAGAATACGGAGGTTAAGAGCGGGGATACCTTTACCTGGCAGACAGAGATCCCGACGGAGAAAGAATATGAACAGATGATTCCTCTCAGCGCTCTCCGGGAAGATGTGAATGAGACTTATTGTCTGGTTCTGGCAGAGGAGGAGCAGATGCTTGGGACTGTGCAGACGGCAAAGAAAGTTCCGGTCACTGTGCTGGAGAAAGATGCGAAGAATGCGGCGATCACATCCACGCTCTCT
>CATKXR010000087.1 GCA_949840805.1 uncultured Lachnospiraceae bacterium
TGTTCTCAATCTCCAATTTATCTGCAAGTTCCCCCTGCTTATTGGGATATAAATGTGAATAAGTATTTAATGTTGTTTCGATTTTCTCATGCCCCAGCCGTTCCGCAATCGCTAATGGTGTGAAACCCATTTCCACAAGTAAAGAAGCGTGGGAATGCCGTTACGGTATAATAACGACAAACGGAAAAAGCCTTTATTTTCAAGGGGTTTGAGCGTTTGCCGTCATTTATTCAATTCCTTTTCCAAGTTGAAATGTGACGAGAAAATTATCGAATAAAGGAGGCTGTTTCATTACCGACAAAATTTAATAGTGCCAGCGGTCCGGTGTATTGCCTGGCCGCTGATTGCCGTGGGCGTTTCACTTTAACAGGTGGGCGCCCTTTTTTCATACCCATTTTCAGAAGAAAGGAGATTCACATGGAACTGAACGAAATGGAAAAACGGATGCTATATCAGACAGAAGGCTGTGAACGGTATGCCGTTATCAATGAGCTTTCTATGGCTTCACAGTATGCCGGTGATCCGGCGCGGAGGAAGGCGGCAAAGAACCTTATGGAAAAGTTGCTCCCCTTGTCAGATGCCGAGTGCATGGATCTGGTGAGGGATATTCAGAAAAATTACCGGCTTCCGCAGGCAGGACGCACTATCGGGGAGCTGATCGCAGAGGCCAGGCAGAAATCCGGCGCCGAGAAATTGAAGGGGCATGACATCATGGCGCTGGAACGGTTTGACCCGGAGGTTCGGCACATGATCGTCTTTGATGTGCTCTCTTATGATGCCCCTGTGGGTGACAAGGGCGATAAGATGCGCCTGTTCCTTACGGATGCCGGCTATCAGAAATTCTTAGACAGCCAGGAACGGGGCGAAGTGAAACTGAAAAACCATGCAAAGGTCTCAGGCGGGCATCTTCACTATGACCGCAGGGACCGTGCCTTGTAATGGAATAACCGGAGAAAGGAGGCTGTGAAATGGCTGTATTCCGGGTAGAAAAAACGAAGGACTTCACGATCATGTGCAACCACCATCTGCGCAATAGGTCACTGTCCTTAAAGGCAAAGGGGCTTCTCTCCCTCATGCTGTCGCTGCCGGAAGATTGGGACTATACCACAAAGGGGCTCGCCCATATCTGTAAGGACGGTGTAGATTCAATTACTACCGCCCTGAAAGAACTGGAGCGGCACGGGTATCTCACCAGGCAGCGCCTCCGCTATGAGAATGGGCAGCTCGGAGACATTGAGTATACAATTCATGAAAAGCCTGTAAGCGCCGAAAAACAGGAGGATTCACCTAAACGGGAAAATCCAAGACAGGTAAATCCAAGACAGGTAAACCCAAGACAGGCAAAACCTGAACAGGCTGAACCTGGACAGGAAAATCCCGCACAATTAAATACTAATCCATTAAAAATTAAAAAATCAAAAACGGATGTATCAAGGACCCATCAATCAATCTATCCGGCAGAGCCGGAGGCGGCACACCGCCCGGATGGGATGGATCGGATTGAACTGATAGACGCTTATCGTGAAATCCTAAAAGAAAATATCGAGTATGACTGTATGGTTTCCCGGTATGGGAAAGAACGTTTGGACGAGACTATGGAGCTTATGCTTGAAGTGGTCTTGTCAAAACGCCCCTTTATCCGTATCGCCGGGGATGATTTCCCCAGGGAGGTGGTAAAGGGCCGTTTCCTGAAGATCAATTCCGGCCACTTGGAGTATGTCTTTGACTGTATCGACAGGAACACCACGAGAGTCGGGAATATCAAGGCATACCTGCTGGCAGCGTTGTATAATGCCCCGGCAACAATGGACAGTTATTACCGTGCCGAGGTCAACCATGACCTGTACGGCTGTTAGGCGCCTTCGGGTGCTTTTTTTCATCACAGAAAGGAGGCGGGCACGATGAAAAGAAATGCTGCGCCGGCACTATGCCCGGCGTAACCAAAGAGCAGATTCAGGCGGCGCGGGAAGCGGATCTGTTCGCATACCTGCAGTTCCATGAACCTGGGGTGCTGAAACGGGACGGACCCAATTACCGGCACAAGGAACATGACAGCCTGGTCTATGTGACCGGGAAAAGGTATTGGTACTGGAACAGCCGGGGGCGGAGTATCAACGCTCTGGATTATCTGATCCAGATTCGGGGCTATGGGCTGGTGGATGCGGTCCATACGCTGGTCGGCGGGGAAATCCAGCAGATGCCGGCCTATCGGAGTGCAACAGTAACAGCCCATGTGCAGAAAGAACCGGAGAAGAAAACATTTTCCCTCCCTTGGGCCAGACAGTGCGCTGCTTCCGCGGTTTCTTATTTGCAGCAACGCGGGATCAGCTCTGATATTATCAGCCGATGTTTCCGGGAGAGGCTGTTCTATGAGGCTCGGTATCATGGAGAGCCGGTCTGTGTGTTTGTGGGAAAGGATGAAGCCGACAAAGCAAAGTTTGCCTGTATGCGGAGCATTACCGGCAGTCTTAGAAAAGATGTCTACGGCAGCGACAAGGAATACAGCTTCTGCTATCCACCGAGAAATCCGGGCAGCCGCCATGTGGCGGTCTTTGAGGCGCCCATTGACGCCCTCTCCCATGCCACGCTGCAGGAATTAGAAGGCTGGAAATGGGACGGCTACCGGCTGTCTTTGGGCGGAACTTCCCATGTGGCACTGACCGCATTTTTGAAACGCCACCCGGAAATCCGGCGTGTCAATCTCTACATGGACAATGACCTCGGCGGCCTTAAAAATGCCAGGAAGATTCAGGTAATGCTCCATGAAGATCAGCGGTTCAAACATATCCGAGTAGGCGTCAACCCGCCCCGCACAGGGAAGGACTACAACGAAATGCTGCTCCATGTCATAGCGCAGGATAAAGACCGCCAACGACAAAGCCGCCATAGACAGGCGGCAATTTCTATTTAAGGAGGATTTTAGAAATGATGAAAACAGAGAATACCGTCTTACAGATGATCGCCGAAGCTGCCCGGTGCCCGGACTATGGCCCCGACATGGTTAAGGCGCTGATGAAAAAACTGGATATGAACGAGAAAGGCTTTGCACTTCTGATGAATGTCGCCCCTTCCACAATCCGGCTCTGGACCAGCGGCGCCGCGCAGCCAAGCGGAACGGCCAGGCGGCTCATGCAGATTTACGAGACCGGGCCGGAGATCATCGGCAAGATTGCCGGAGGGCAGCCGCCGGCAGATGGGAGGAATCTATAAATGGCACCAGGCACTATGAAAGATGATGCACTTCCGCAGATTCACTTAGTCCGAGATACGGATTTAGGCATATTTGCCTATGAACTTCATATCCTGGCCGGGGATTTTCTACGGGAAAGTGAATTCAATCTACGCTCACTGGCAGCCAACACTGGGCCGGATTCTATCGCTATCATGGGGAAAAAACATATGTGGCTCTCGGATGCGCTGCTTGCCTACTGTCCTTCGGCGGAGCTTTACCGGATGGCCACCATGACAGAATACCCCGCTGCCAGAGCTTTCCTGTTCCACACGGAACGAAGGGAGGACGGGCGCCCATATGGGGATGTCCTGATGATGGATCTTGACACGCTGCGGCAGGACATAGAAAGAAATACCCTCTACCCTTACGGCGTCAGCATGGAATACCGGGACGGCACGAAGGCGGAGGCCGGCATTGAAAAATGGGAGGCAATGGAACTGTGCGAAAAGGACGCCCTGAAAAACTGGCGCTACCTCTATGCGCCGGAGCAGGTGACGGAATGGCAGTACCGCTATTCTAACCGGTTCAGCCAATGGAAGGAGCAGGCATTTTCCTATATGCCCCAGGATTTGGAGGAACACCTGAATGTGGAATACATGACCGACGCACAGAATCCCGATACGGATATGTACCGCATACCCCTGGGGACAGCCAAACAGATGCTACTTTATGATGAAGCGCCGGTCTACCGCCTTCTTCCCTCCGGCCCGGAAAAGATACCCCCTATTGCGGCTGTCCGGGCGGGCCTGTGGTACGAGCATTACCGGGAATTTGCCGTTACCCCGGAAGATTTAGGCGCGCTGGACCGGCTGGTCCTCCGGGAGACGGATCGGCTCATGGGAATACACACACAACTTAATAAAACACAGGAACGCCACCCTTCCCCGGAGCGGTGATTTTTATGACAGACTGGAGGTGATAAGGATTGGCAGATAACAACATACAGCATGAAGATTTCGGGGAAAAGATCGGCGGCGCCAAAAAAGACTTGTGGAAGGACCGGGGGCTCAACGTGAACGATCTGGATGCCATGAACGAACGTGAGTCCGAGAAATTCGTAAAAAAGGATAATATCTGGAAGAAACCAGATTATACGGCCATGCTTGATGATGGGATTCCCCTTGGGGTGGTCTATTTTATCAAAAAGGCGCGGGACGGTCTGAACGCCTCCCCGCAGTATTACCACAGGGACGACACGCCGGAGAAGCGCCTTGCAAGGCAGAAAGAATATATCCAGACGGTACGGGAGCTGCAAAGCGCAGTCTCGGAGGTCCGCACCGTGGAGGACGCCATGAAAGCCTATGACCGTTTCTTTGTGGAAAACGGATATTTGGAGCAGGTGCAGGGCTGGGGCGGCGGCGTCCATTACCAGGCTACAGAGAAGGGGCGGGAGAACCCGGCCATTACAAACAAGCTGTCCAATGCCCTGATGGTTCACTCTGCCGCGCATTTTGAGCGGAACTTCACACAGAAAGCGCAGAAAGAGCAGTTTGGCGTCTCCAAAGACCAGAAAGTGCCGAAGGGCTATGCGATCCATTTCAACGATGGGAAGAATACCTATTCCAAAAATAATGACTGGAAATCTGATACCTACTATGTGACGAAGGGCTATTCCATCGTAAAGACAAATTTTGAGTCGCGTGATGCCGCCCTGAAATGGGTGCAGGAGTTGGCGAAAGGCCGCAGTAAAAGCGGAAAGACGCGGTTTGTGCCTCCGCAGCTATCCCATGTGCGGCGGACCGGACCGAATTACAGAAATGGCGTGGAGATTACCGGGCAGCATTACCTTGATACCTTTGGATTCCGCGGCGGTGAATTTGGGAACTGGATGAACCAGAATGACCGGCAGGTTTCCCTCAATATGGGGTTTGAAGCGCTCAAAGATTTGGCGGCTGCCCTGCAGGTCAGCGACAAAGACATTGCCTATCAGGGAACGCTTGCGATCGCTTTCGGCGCCAGGGGCAGCGGCAATGCGGCGGCTCATTATGAGCCTTTGCGCAAAGTCATCAATCTTACGAAGATGCACGGGGCCGGTTCCCTGGCACATGAATGGTGGCATGGACTTGACGATTACCTTGGCGTAAAAATAGGTGCCAAGGGTTTTCTCTCTGAACAACCCCGCCTCTATGCCCCATTCCAGAAGCTGATTGAAACCATGAAATATAAGCCGGAGACACCGGAGCAGGCGGCAGCCCGTACCGAAGTACAGACGGAACGCACCCGGAAAAATGCGGCAAGCTGGCTGGATTCTGCGGTGCTCGGTTCCCTGAAACGGCACGGTAATGAGGAACAGATGGAAACATACGCAGTTCTTAGGGAGGCTTTTTTGTCCGGCGAGGACGGCTCCGTGGAACAGATCAGCGCTTTTAAGAAATCTGTCACCGGGCGGGTGATCCCCAAGAGTGAGCGGGAAAGGCTGGAAATATTCGAGCACATGCTGTCCGGGATGCAGGCACAGGAGTCACCGCAGATTGGGCGGGTGGAAACCGATTTCTACCGGAATTCCGTGCGCATGGGTAAGGAATGTGAAAAGGACGGCGGTTATTGGGACAGCAACACGGAAATGACCGCCAGGGCCTTTGCCTGTTACATCAAGGATAAGCTGCCTTATCAATCAGATTATCTGGCAGGCCATGCGGACTGTGCCGTCACCTTTGCAACTGATAAAGATGGAAAAATGGAGGTTTTGAAAGCCTATCCGGAAGGTGAGGAACGGAAGGCCATCAATGCGGTATTTGACGAGATCATGGCAGACCTGAAAAGGGAGCAGATACTAACCCATTCGGACGAAACACTGCCCCTACCAACACGGTCACTGGCGGAGAATGAGCAGATTTCCATATTTACGGCAGAAAGGCCTTCGGTCATGGCGCAGCTTACAGCGGCGAAACCGGCAGAAAAGACCACCCCGGCACAGGCGGTTCCGAAAAAGAGCCATGCGCCGGAGATTTAAGGAGGTGTGAAAGAGTTTGGAAGAAAATAAAGATTACCGTGTCCATCGTTCCGGGGACCTGTCGGAAGGCTACAAGCTACAGGTGGAACATACGGTATCATGTGAGAACATAGATATTTCACCGTTTATTGCACAAGGGGCAGAAACCATACAGGCCATGCGCCAGGACAGCATTGAAGGAGAAAAGAAAGCCTATGACATCGTAGTGGCTGCAGCAAAGCAATGGGAACAGCAGGCGGCGGCCACGCAGCGGCTTGACCGGGCGCTGGCATACTTACGCACCCCGGAGGTCAAGCATACAGGGAACAGGTGGCAGCCTTATTCTAAAGACAGTGACCTAGAGGAAATCAGCAACCGGGTCTATAAGATGTTCTGCCGGATCAGGGAAGATACCAAATATGACAGACAGATGAAGCAGAGCATCCCGGTTGCCTGGTATGTGACATGGGATCTATATCTCAATTCGCCCAGGGAAGGCTACAACATCCACCTTGCAGGGCAGGACAGGAAACGCTATACGGACAAAGCTGCTGCCGTGAAGTATCTGGACGGGCGGAAAAAAGCCTATTCCCATCTGTTTGCAGAGATTTCACCGCCTGTTCCCAAAGAGCATGAGAACTGTTTTACGGTCAATGGCGTGCTTCTCCCCGGATATAGGATTGAGGGCCGGGAGCAGGAAAAGGCCTCCGTGCAGGAAAAGCTGTCTGCGGTGAAGGTACAGAAAAAGGCAGGGAAAGAACCGAAAGCCGCAAATAAAAAGAAGGAGGACATACAGATTTGAAAGTGTTAATGATAGAGCCGGGGAAAACGCCTTATGAGGCCGAGCTTGACGGGAGCCTTGAATCTATGCAGGAGGCAGTCGGGGGAGGCATAGAGGGCTATTACCCTTATGCGGAGCCTGTTGCGATTGTCTGCAATGATGAAGGAAAAATAAACGGGCTGCCCCTGAACCGGGCAATTTATAATGAGGACGGTGAGATGATCGAGATCATGGCTGGTACTTTTTTCATGGCCGGTCTCGGTGAGGAAAGTTTTGCCGATCTTCCCGATTACTTTATGGAGCAGTATAAGGAACAGTTCAAATACCCGGAAAAATTTTACCGGCTGGCGGGTGAGATTGTTGCGGTGAAGCAACCCCTCCCGCCAGAGGAAAAGCAGCAGCCAGCCACTGTTATGGAGGAACCGGATGGGGATGATATAAGGCTTGACGAATCCACGGATTTGGCTTTCGATCTGGATGAATTTTTCAGGCAGAACAACGGGGCTTACGCAGACCTGTACCCGGATTCCCATGTAGAGAAGGAGCGCATGGCGGACGAGCTGCTTTCAGGAGATACCGGAAAAATCCGCATGAGGCTGGCGGCATTTGAGCGTGAGGAACACATGGAGGGAGAAGCGGCGCCGCTTTTAGCGCGTATTTCTTCCTATGAAAAAGAGTATGGGATCAGCACATATTCCATTTACCAGCTTGACTTATCGGACAATACAGATAATCTCCGTTTTATGTCTTTGGATTGGGTGCAGGGCAAAGGGCTTTCCGTGGACCGGGATAATTACCAGATGGTCTATGCAAGGCAGCGGGAACCAGGCGAAACACTGGAGGATATTTACAGGCGGTTCAATATCGACCACCCGAAAGATTTCAGGGGCCATTCCCTTTCTGTTTCCGATGTGCTGGTCCTGCATGAGAAAGGTACAGACACCGCCTATTACGTGGACAGTATCGGCTTTCAGGAGCTGCAGGGTTTCTTCGGCGCAGGAGTGCCGGAGGCAAAACGGGATATTTCGGTACGGGAACAGCTTGACAATGCAAGGAAACAGACAGCGCAGGCAGAGCCGAAAGTACCGGATAAAAAGGCCAGGGAGCCGGAAAGGAGCTGATGATTTATGCTGATGGCAGTGGAAGGCCCTTATGCGCTGATGGTGCAGCCGGACGATATTTTAATCTCTCCCCGTGAGGTAGACGAACATTTTGGGACAATGGCCTGCTTCCATCCCCGCTATGCGCTGGGAGACAGCCACAATTACATGGATAAAGACGATTTTCTTCGGGAGATGTACTTAGATACTGTGGGGCATGATGAAGCGGGCATGAAACGGTATGAACACATGGTAAACGTTGTGAGCAGCCGGTTCCGGCACGGGCCAAAGACGGAGGAACGGGCGGTTGATGACGCCATGCTGAAGGTGATCTCCGAAAAATACATTACGCTGCCTCTTTATCTGATGGACCACAGCGGCCTTGCTATGAATACCACAAGTTTCAATGATCCCTGGGACAGCGGGCAGGTGGGCTGGATATATGTCTCGAAAGAGGACGCATTAAAAGAATTTGACGGTGAAAAAATGACCGGCTCTATTCGGAAAAAGGCGGAGGATCTGATGCGCAGCGAAGTCGCGGCTTATGATTCCTACCTGCGGGGCGAGTGCTACGGATTTGAGCTTTACAAAAACGGTGAGCTCATGGATAGCTGCTGGGGCTTCATGGGCGACTTGGCTGATGTCTGTAAAGATATGGCTGAATATCTCCCGGAAGGCTGTAAGGATATGGCAACGCGCCTGGAGGAACAGAATCACCCGGCGACTATCATTAAGACGCTCCTGAAACACGCAAAAATCCAGGTGGACCAGGCGGCAAAAGCCTTTGAGCACGCCCCGCGCCAGCAGGTGATCGGGGATGCCCGTTAAACAGTTATTTCCTATTTATAATTGCAGATTTTATCAGGAAGGAGGATGTTCATGCAGGAAGATTTGGAACAGCGGACCGTATCGGTCTCCATTCAGGCGGCAAAGCTGTCCGGGCGGGTGCTGCGTGCTGCGATTGCCGCGGTGCTCCGTAAGATGGAGCAGGAACGCACTACCCCGAAAGTCGGCAGGAACAGCATGAAACGGCTGACCTGTAAGGACCCCGGAGCTAACACCATTGAAGTCTCCGGCAGAATCCGCTCCTTTGAGCGGTACGCCAGGAAACACCAGGTCCGCTACCATATTGAAAAGGAGTTGGGGATCCATCCCCCGAAATGGACGGTCTATTTCAAGGCGAACCAGGCGGACGCGCTGACTGCGGCTTTTAAGGAGTACACGCAGAAAGACCTTGCCCGTAGCGCCAGGCCGTCGCTTCTTTCACAGCTTCATAAGTTCAAGGAGCTGGCCCAGGCGCTTGGCCGTGACCGGGTAAAGAACAAGGAACACGGAGGGCCGGAACGATGAAGATAGATACCGATGCCCTGAAAAAGCAGGTGATCCTTCATCTGCCCTATCTTCTGTTCCTTCTGGTATTTGCGAAGCTGGGCGAGGCGGTGCGCCTTGCCCCTGGTGCGGACGCCTCACAGAAATTGTTAGGGATTGCCGATGGTTTTACGCTTGCCTTTCAGAGCATGTGGCCGGGTGCCGCGCTGGACTGGCTGGTGGGATTATGCGGTGCGGTGATCGTGCGGCTGGCTGTCTATTTCAAAGGAAAGGATGCAAAAAAGTACCGCAAAAATGTGGAGTACGGGAGCGCCCGGTGGGGTAACAAAACAGATATTGCCCCTTTTATGGACCCGAAACCGGAAAACAACATTATCCTGACGCAGACCGAGGGGCTTATGATGTCCGGCAGACCGAAAAATCCCGCCCATGCCCGCAATAAAAATGTACTGGTAGTCGGTGGTTCCGGCTCTGGTAAGACGAGATTTTTTATAAAACCCAACTTAATGCAGCTCCATAGTTCGTATGTTGTCACCGATCCAAAAGGTACGGTCCTGATCGAAGTAGGAAAGCTGCTAAGCCGTGGCACGCCGAAACTGGATAAGGACGGGAAACCGGTCAAGGGGAAGGATGGGAAAACCGTGTATGAGCCTTATAAGATCAAGGTGTTCAATACAATCAATTTCTCAAAAAGTATGCACTATAACCCCTTTGCCTATATCCACAACGAAAAGGATATCCTGAAACTGGTAACGGTGCTGATCGCAAATACCAAAGGGGAAGGAAAATCCGGTGACGACTTCTGGGTCAAGGCCGAGACTCTGCTGTATACGGCATTGATTGGCTATATTTATTATGAGGCTCCGACAAACGAGCAGAACTTTTCTACTCTGGTAGAAATGATAAATGCTATGGAGGTCCGTGAGGATGACGAGAGCTTTAAGAACGCCGTTGACCTGCTTTTTGACGCACTGGAGCAAAAGGACCCGGACCACTTTGCCTTGCGGCAGTATAAAAAATATAAATTGGCGGCGGGAGTTATAAAATATAAAAGACTTCTTAATCAAAATAAGTACAAAACAGCCACAGCATAGCATTTATGCGGTACTGGCGGAAAGGAGGGAATTGATTATGAGTCACGATTTAACAGCATTATACGAGAGATTGAGCCATGATGACGAGTTACAGGGCGAGAGCAACAGCATATCCAACCAAAAGGCAATGTTGGAGAATTATGCGGAAAAGAACGGTTTTACGGGCATACGCCATTTTACTGATGACGGTATTTCCGGCACGACCTTTGAGCGTGAGGGATTGCAAGCCATGCTTGCAGAGGTAGAAAAAGGCAATATCGGTACTATCATTGTGAAAGACATGAGCCGACTGGGAAGAAATTATGTGCAGATGGGAATGTTACGGGAGCAGTTGCGCAGAGCGAATGTAAGGCTGATTGCAGTCAACGAAGGTGTTGATACAGGTTCGGGATTTGATGATGATTTCCTTCCGTTCCGTGACGTAATCAACGAATACTATGCAAAGGATATCAGCAAGAAAATCAAGTCTACCTTTAAGGCAAAGGGCGAGAGTGGAAAGCACGTTGCAAGCAGTCCGCCATACGGTTATCTGAAAGACAGCGAAGATAAAAACCAATGGGTGATTGATGAAGTGGCAGCACCTATTGTCAGACGGATATTCCGAATGGCTTTGGAGGGTTACGGTCCGTATCAGATTGCAACACAATTCACAGTCGAGCATATCCCCATTCCTGCCTACCATCAAGCGCAGTTGGGCGTGGGATTGTGGCAGAACAGGGAGATTAAATATCCCTATAAATGGACGAGTTCCACTATAGCGCACATCTTACAGAAACATGAATACTTAGGGCATACGGTAAATTTCAAGACACGCAAGCATTTCAAGGACAAAAAGAGCCATTATGTAGATAAAGACCAGTGGCTAATCTTTGAGGACACCCATGCGCCGATTATCGACCAAGAAACCTTTGACAACGTACAGCGCATCAGAGGACAGGTAAGGCGTTATCCAGACGGTTGGGGCGAAGCGCACCCGCTCACTGGACTGATGTATTGCGCTGACTGCGGCGGCAAAATGTATATCCAAAGAATAAACAATGGAAAACGTGTTCCAATGTACCATTGTGGCAATTATTCCAAAGTACCCGTAGGAACATTATGCCAGTCGGCACACCGTATCAAAGCGGATCACGTTATGGAGATAGTGTCAAAAACCATAAAAGAGGTTATACAGTATGCCAGTCTTGATAAAGGGCGTTTTGCGGAAGAAATACAGTCGCATATCGAGGACAGGCAGACCGTAGACTTTACGGAACAGAAGAAACGCATGGCGGTATGTGAAAAGCGTATCGGGGAATTAGAAATGCTGATTGCGAAGATTTATGAGGACAACGCATTAGGCAAGCTGTCAGACAAGCGTTATACCTTGCTCTACAACCAGTATGAGGGCGAACAGGAACAGTTACAGGGAGAATTGGACGGTTACAAAAAAGAACAGGCTCAGTATGAAAATGACCGCAAATCCGCCACACGTTTCTTAAAGTTAGTTGAGAGGTACAGCAACGCAGAGGAAATGTCAACGGTAATGCTGAATGAGTTTGTGGAGAAAATAGTCGTGCATGAGCGTGACCGAAAAGGGAGTGCAGACACCACACAGAAGATAGAGATTTATTTTAACTTTATCGGGGAATACATACCGCCGACTATGGCGGAGAAAGAGCCGACACCCGAAGAACTGGAAGAAATGCGGAAGAAAGAAGCGAGAAAGGATAAGCTTCATCAGAATTATCTGAAACGGAAAGCCAACGGGAAACAGAAAGAATATGAAGAACGCACCAAAGCAAAGAAAAAGGCGCAGATTGAGAGCCAAAAGGAGCAGGTAAGAGCCGAGGACAGGGAAAACGGCATATACTTCCATGCAGGAGTGCCGGACATACCGAGGGCAAACGTGACTTCGCTGAGCGGCAAACAAGCGGTAATGTAAAATACAGATTTCAGCGGAAAAGGGCTATAACAAACAGCAACAGTTATAGTCTTTTTTCATGCAATAATTATTGTAGGAAACGAAACCTTATTCCCCCAAGTGGAGAAATAGCCGTACATAGAATCACGCAATCCAAACACCCGTTACTTAACGGACAGAAAATCTTTAACCAGCACCAAAAATCAATCATATCAATCAGTCTGATAGATTTAACAGGAAAGGCAGGGATTGGAGTTATGAAACTGACACGATACGAACAGGAAACCATTGTCAATTACAATGCAGGGGAACAGACCGCCACCCTCTACACAAGGGATAAGGCAGTCATGCGGAAACTGGACACGTTTGTTGCCGACTTCCCTGACACATACAAACTGACAGGGCAGGACAAAGTGTCTAAGACTTATTCTTTCCCAAAATCGCACGTCAGTTATCGCAAGCCGAGGAAACTAAGCGAAGAACAGAGGGAACAGGCAAGGGAGCGCATGAAAAACATCAACGGCATTTGATACAAATGTAAAATTCGTGGGATTATTTACGCAGGGAAGATTTCAGGGCTTGTATGGTATCTGTAATAACCATCAGTTCATGGCTGGAACAGTCCTCTAAAATATCCGTGATTTTAGAGATATAAGTGTACTCTGCCCTGTTTAGTTCATCGCATAAAAGTTCATCAGCGGAACAGGATAACGCATTTAATATGGCGATAAACACTTTCAGGCTCGGAATACAATTCCCTGTTTCAATGTGGGATATGTGCGTTGTGCCGACATCACATAATTCCGCCAGCTTTTCCTGCGACAGATTGCAGGCTATTCTCC
>CATKXR010000088.1 GCA_949840805.1 uncultured Lachnospiraceae bacterium
CGCGTTTTTAACAGCGTGAAGGATGCGTATTATAAATACAATGGAATGTCCGGTGACAATGAGGCAGAGTGGGAAGAAATGGCCCAGGCAAAAAACAATTATTATAAGACATTAAAGAAGGAAGACAGGGTAGCGGCGGCATGGACTTTAGGGCAGTTGGAAATAAGCATTGGAAGAAAAGTAGCCAGTGCCGTGAAAGAAAAGGTGCCTGGATGGACGCATGGCAAGCCGATTCCGTCTGATGTGCTGGATGAGATTTTTGCGGATGAGAGCATCACGTCAATGGTGTCCGGGAAATCTGGCATGGCGGAAGGGCTGGATATGAAGATATAATCTATACACCTTATTCCGCAGAGGCGCATAATGCTTTGTCTCTGCGGACTGCGAGGGTGCCGGGGCGGCTTTGAATGGGAGAGGGGAACCATAATATTAAAATGATGGAGGTTTTGGTAGTATTATGAAAAAGAACATTATTTTATGGCTTGCGGCATCGGCGGTAGTTATGCTGGCATTTCCGTGGCTTGCGGTTACTTTTGTAAAAGGCGATGCGGGAATGGCGGTATGTTTTCTTCTGTTTTTTGCAGTCAATCCATTATATTCCGTGATAATCGGAGCGTTTGCGGGAAAAGATGTGAAGCGTCTGTGGAGCCTTCCGGTTATTTCAGCAGTGCTATTTCTGATAGGAACATGGATATTCTTTGATTTGGGGGAAACAGCATTTATCCTGTATGCGGCAGTTTATCTTGTCTTAGAGATAGCAGCTATGCTGATTTCCATGCTTATCAGAAAGAAAACACAGAAGTAACCTGACGAGGCAGTGCAGGCATCCCTAGCTTTCCAGTGTATCGGGGAACCTTATAATAAAGTTGTTCAATGAGGTTAGAGTTGATGAAAAAAGCAGCGTTGATTTTAGAAATAATTTTTTTGGTTTTGACATTTGTAGGCGATGGATATGTTCTTATAAATCATGGGCAAGTAAATGCCGGATATGCGGTTGTGCCGGGAACTTGGGCTATGGTATGTTTTTGTTTTTACCGGAGCGGGAAACGTGACTAATTCCAGTTTGCTAGGCATGGCTTAAGGACATAAGAATATCATTTAGAATTTCATGAATTTATATCCCCAATAAGCCACAGCCTGACAAGGCAAGGCAGGCTTCCCCGGCGTTCTGGCAGATTGGGGAATCGGGGAGCAGGAGATTATATCAAAATGGAGGAAATGATGAAAAAAGAGGTAGGATTCTTCTTAGTGGTGATGTGTGTATTGACATTAGTAGGATGTGGCACATTAGATAATGCGGAAAAAGCAGAGGACAATCTTGCACAGTCTGCTGTGGAAGAAAGCATAGCATCAGAAGAAATCAATGTTGTTTCAGTATTGGATGGTGTACAGGAGCCGATGCAGGACACTCAATTAGCGTCTGATGTCCTATCACAACCGGAAGAAGCGGATTATCAGAATTGAACAAAATCGCTGCGCGATAGCTGCCGAGGTTACGCATAGCGATTTTTCATTTTTATAAAAAAGCAGTAGTAAATGAGACCCGAATAAGGTATTGTTAATTCACCACAAACCAACAAACCTTATACACAAAGGAACCATCACTACTGCTATGGACAAAATCATACCATGTATCCGCTCTGTAGGCAAGCGGTTTTATATTGGAGGTTACATTACGAATCACTTATACATCAGGCGGGATATTTTGTCAGTATTTTAGGTCTGTCAGCACCAATGCTTGGTATCATTAACACGGTTTATCCCGGCAGTAATTCTATTAAATAGTTTATGGCAATTAGATGGTGTCATTGCCGCCCAACCAATCGTGGAAACTTTTTTAGCGATTATCTGTATCGTAATGTATGTAAAAGACTCAAGTATTAAAAAGCTTGTACCGATTGACAGGCAATCGGATTCACAGTAAGCAGTAAATCCGGTTCAGCCAGTCAACGGTCAATATGGACGGCAACAGACCCCGAATATACGGACAAGGATATACCGCATATTCTCGAACGGGGATTGCATATCAGAATCAGACCGGTATGGAGCATAATTGTATAAGGGATATTCATTTTATATAAGAACCCCCAGGCCGACGGCTTGGGGGTTCTTATAATAATCCGATATCTGATGGAAAAATACATAAGGATGTATGATATGATTTTTTATGTGCTGGACAGTCATTTATTGCCGGGCATCGTCCTCTGTCAAATATTTTATAAAGCAAGATACGGCATGTACCTGTTCATCACTGAGGCTTTCTATGGCTTCTAGAACCTGTTTTTTGGCGGGGGAAAATCCCTGGACGGAAAAGATTTCGCCGGTGCCGTCTTCCAGCCAATGTTTGTTGACATGAAAGACTTTTTCAATCAGCAGAAGGATTCTTTCCGGCGGATTGGCCTTACCCTGTATAATCTTTGAGAAATATCCGGCATCCAGATTGATTTTCATGGCAAATTGGCGCTGGGACATACCAAGCTCTTTCAGGAGAAGTTTCAGTCGTTCGTTTATCATCGCAGTTACCTCGCTTATTGTCATAAGCATATCAAAATAATTTGCCGGTGTCAACATGGAGAGAAAGCTTGACATATTGCTTTAAGCAATGTATAGTTATGCTATAAACAACAAAGGAGGGGAGGAAAGCACATGACCACGGCACAAGAGAGGCTGAAGGAGGACATAGAGAATATCACTGACGAGGCTGTTATTGAAAAAGTGAGAATTTTCATCAGGGGTATTTTGACACAGCAAAGTCTGGAAGAAGGAAAGCCGGACCGTCCTGTGGTTTCCGGGGAAAAGACGCCCCTGAAATAATCTCACGGAAAGGAATGGGGATGAATAAAGGATGTGACAAGATGAGGTATGGGATGTGCGGATTTTATAAGGAACATGTTGAGAAAACGGTAGGGGGTCCATGCCCTTGTATGGAATATAGAACCTATTGCAGCACGTTTGACAATTTTAAAAAATGCCCGTACTATTCTTACCGAAATAACAGTGACCCAAGGATAGTGGCGGAATATAAGAAACACCAGGAGGCTGACGCTAAGGGGAGCCGGATATTCCTCGTTATCTTAGTCGCTATCGTGGTAATGGCATTGAAAGCCTGCCATGTCATTTGACGTTTTGCCGGGCCGGTAAACGGGCGGGTGCTTATGCGCCATATGCCTGCGGCCATAATGCATGGAAATGGGCAGCCGGGAAAGCGGGCTGCCCCGGAGGAAAGAGAGCAAAGATGAAAAGCAACATTATCTGAAATAAGAAAACGAAGAGGAGAACAGGCAATCATGTCACAAGACTGACAAAAAGAAAACAAACATCTATTTTACAAGAGGAATATGATGCCATGAAAAAGAAAATACTGGAGTTGTAGGTGCGGATTATGGATTTACTGCATATGGAAGGCATATCCGATAAAAAACAATGCTGCATTCATGGCTCGGATACTGATTTTATCATAGAGGGTGACTTCTATTATTTGGTAAACAAAGAGTTCCGTATCATAAAGACATATGCTGCATAAAAGAATATATGGGGCTGGGCAGTCTGCGCAAACGTTCCCCCAAAAAACTGATACAATTTGTTGTGTTTGCGTGCATTCTGGAGTTATTTGACGCTATCGCATCTCCTTTTTATCAAAACGCTTTTGTGTGGACGAAACAATGTTCCGTAACGGGGATATAGACCGACTGCACCAGATACTGATAAAACTTCGGTAACAGTGATTCGGTTTTCCCATTGTATTTTCGCACGTCCCTCTGTAGGTTCCCGCCTTACGGGTGCCTGCGGCGGCTTCACGTAATGTCTTGACAAAGAAGCGTGATTGGAATAAAGTGAATGAAGAAAGTTGGAAAGGGTTGGCTCATAATAGCCACCCCTTTTTTGGCAGAGGCTTTGGGAGGTTTCTGCCGGAAAGGGAACGGAGAGGTTTAAAGGATAAAAAGGGCAGGGAGGTGCGGGTTTGAAGATTATTAAATTCAGGCAGGAAGAGCTATGCTGTATGTGGAAAGACAGCCGGGTCAAGATGGACAGGTCAGATGTGTGGGGTGCCCCCGATGATAACGGTGGCTCGCTGCTTACGCATATCCAGGGGGTTCTGGATGGAGAGGGGGATGATAACGCCCATGTGGTCCATATGTTTGGGCAGGGGGGAGTGGGGAAGTCCTTTGTATGCAGGGAAATCGCCGGGATATTGGCCAAGGCCCCGTACAGGGAAAGGCTTTATGTGGTATCCGTGGATTTGCAGAGGCAGAAAGGATTTGAGGATGTCCTGAAAAGTCTGGCGGATGAGATTGCCGCCCAGGTGGGAAAAAAGGAGCTTTTTCCCAGATTTCAGATGGCATATTATGCTTATAAAATGAAAGCCGGTGAAAAAGTCCGACAGGAGGAACGGTCTACCAAGTGGGAGAGCATGAATGAAAATGCTTCCTTTAATCTGGTTAAGGGGGCGGCAGGGCTCCTGACATCATTCGGGACTGTCAGCGATGTGATTGACTTGGCCAACGAGGGATATAAATGGTTTCTTAAAATGCGGGACAATGCCCAGTATAAGGGAATGGCAAGGCAGATGGAAGCGATGGGCGAAGAGGAGCTGAAAGGGCGGCTGACCGGGTATTTTGCGGCAGACTTCTGCAAGTTTATGGAAGAAAAGAACAAAGGCAGGAAAAAGTTTGCCATTCTTCTCGACACCGTGGAAAGTATGAGATATCAGGTGCTCCGCAGTGGGAAAGATGAGGATTATCTGGAATGGCTGGCAGGCAGCGGCGGTTTGTTCCGGCTATTGCCGGAATGTATATGGCTGCTGTTCGGAAGGGAGGAAATTTCCTGGAATAGCTATGACAGGGAATGGGAGTCTTCCTTTCTTTCCGTGGAGCTGGGCAGGCATGAGGATTCGGCGGTGAAGGAATATCTGATGCGCCAGTTGGGGCAGGATGTGGCGGGAGAGGGATTGGATGCGGTGGCAGACGAAATCGTCCGGCAGGCCGAGGGATACTCCCTGGCCGTCGAAAACTGTGTGGATGTGTATTTTAAGATATGGAATGAGAATATGCAAAAAAACCGTATTACGGATAGGGGACAGGCGGGAAAATGCAGGCCGTCGCTCCTATCCGTAAAAGAACTGTTCCTGGACGGCAGGGGCAGGCGTGCAATCTCATCCCGCTTTCTACAGTATTATACGCTGCAGGAAAGGGAGGTTCTATATACGCTTATCTGCCTCGGCACATGGACGGAAGAGATTCTGGAGAGCCTGATCTGGAATGGGGCCCCCAATAACATATTGGTGTATGGGGAAATGTGCAGGACATCCTTTATCGGGGAAGGGGAAAGCGGGCAGAGATTTGTGCAAGGTCTGATGCTGGATGTTATCATGGAGGAGTGTCCCCAAAGGCTGAAAAGGAATTTATTGACCCACATACTGAATCGGATGGGGGAGAGAGGGATAGACGAAACCTATTGGCTGCTCTGCAATTCCGCGGTACATATAGCGAAATTCTGTAGCTGCGGGAAAAGGGAATGGGAACTGTTGGGGGAGGAATTTGCCAAGGCGGTAAGTTATCTGACGATGCAGGCCGGATTTTATGAATTGCTGCAAATAGCCAAGAATCTTGGGGAAGCATCCCGGGGACGGGAGGAGGAGCTGTATGGCGCATCCCTGATAGGGAGCTATTTTTCCCTTGTGTTCCGAAAGCAGGATGGGGAAGAGGAACTGTGCTTGTTACAGGGACATGAGGTCTTCGGGAAATACAGTGTCCGGGTCTGGAAGGCCATGGTGGAGACAGCCAGGGAAGTAGGAGCATGTGTCCAGGCATATGAGGTGACTTCTCTTCTGGCCGAAAAGGCATCGGGCAAAGAAGCGGAATGGAACCGTTACCTGATATGCAGGACAAGGGCGGAGCTTATGCAGGAGATGGGGGACCGCTTCGAGCCTATGCAGATTGAGGAGGAGCTGGGGCATATTTGCGCCATAGCGGACAATATGTCGGCAGGAGCGCCCGGGGTGGCACAAAAGATAAATGCGCGGCTTTGGGCGGAATATTATTTTTACTGCCGCCGGAATCCCGCCGGAGAACTTGCCGCCCGGAAAATCAGGGAATGTATCGGAAGTTACCGCTCCTGGCTGACGGAGGAGGAAGCGGAAAATGATGTAGGTTTATGTGTGCTTGAGATTATGCAGATAAGGGTGAAGAAGTCATTTTACTCGGATGAAGTGAATCGGCAGGTGTTCAAGGGTTTACGGATTCTGGAGAGAGAATTCGGCAGGGAAGCCATGGACCAATCCGATGCGTCTTTCCTGATTCAGGCAATGATGCCGGAGGAGGATATGCCAAAAGAGAACCGGGAGATTTTAGGCAGGCTTTTTGCGGATTATTATAGAAGTTTCTACCTGGAAAGCCGCTGGGGGGCGTATCCGGTACTGAGCCGCATATGCGGCCTGCTGGGATGGTTTAACACGGGGGACGGCGCCACGGGGGCAGAGGAGATATCCGGTGTGGTACGGCAGGGAATCCTGTACCTGTCTAACCTTACTGCCGGCAGCCCGCAGAATTTACTCAGGCGTTTGCTGTGCGGGCTTCTTCTTGGCAGGCTGACGAAATCCGTGTTCCTTTTGGAGAGGGATGAGAATCTTGACGGGCCTCAATTGATACGGAATCAGATTTTAAATAACCGGTTACTCCTGGTTTTTCTGCAAAAGTCCGTGGAGGTTCCCTGCAAAGGACAGGAGGATTTGGCGGGGCGGAGGCTTTCGGCTTTTCTGGGATGCATTTTTGCGGACGGCGGATTTGACGACAGCGCGCTATCCACAGAGGATAAAAGGCTTCTCCTGGGTTTCCTGGAACTGTGCGGAATGCGGACAGGCAGGGCAGACTGGAAAGCGGAGTTTACAGGGAGCGCCAGCGGGGACGAGTTTGGTATTTTGGGAGGTATCCACGGATGGCAGTGGAAGATTGACCGGCAGGCGGATGTCTGGACAGCCAATGCGGTACTGCATTTGGCATGGGCATTAAGGGAAAAGGCGGAATCGGCGGAAGAACGGATTCTTGAATGCTTGGGAAAGCGTTTCAGGGATGCGGAAGAGAGAGATTGCTTTTGGTCGGACATGCGGGAAGAAGCGGCATTGTCCGGTGAAGAGTGGGAGGAGCATATACGCCGTTTGGCTGAGAGTGCGGGAATGGCTTCCCATGGGACGACGGCCGCCGAAGGCCGGCCGGAATATCTGTCCGGCGATTCGGCGGATACATCGGACGATGGCTTCGAGGACAAGATCAGAGAATACCTGCGTGCGGGGGATTATGATGCTGCCCGGAGTATGATTAAAGAAGAATTTGCATTATTTGAGCGTAGAAAAGCCGAAGGCAAGTGGACGGTCAGGACGGAATTCTGCATTGCCCATATGTATGTGCCGGTGGTGAAAAACTCTGGTATGGACGGATATCTTGAGGGGATACGGCAGTTGAAGAAAGCTTTTCTGGGAGGAGAATATTTTGTTCTGCGTGCCTGTGCCTATGCGGATGACCGGGAAAGGTTTGCCGCACATTATCGGGAAAAAAAGCTGGAAATATGGCAGGATCTGAAAAAAAGCATTGTGTGGAATGAGGAAAAAGAACTTTACCAAATGCTGCAATATGTGCATTCCCTTGGGGACGGGGAATTGTCGGAGGATTATTGCGGACGTCTGGCGGATTTGTATGTGAAGAGCCTGTCTGGCGACGGGTATACCAGGGGAATCCTGCACCATCTGGAGCAGCTTACGGAGTGCGCCCCTTTTACGGCAGTATGGAGGAGGGAACGTTGCATCCAGGAGATTGATTCCGCCAATTATCGGGAGATTGACAGGCTTCTTACAGGCTATCTGCCGCCTGAGGAGAGGCTGGAGCTTTTTACTGCGGGCGTGTGGGGAAAACGAAATTCCGGCAGTCTGAAACGTCCTCTGGAAACGGAATTATCGTTTTTCGGCAGCAGGTATTTCCTTTGGCTGCAGGAGCGCTTTGGGGAGGAATGTGAGGAAATGCTCAGGAAGGAGATTCCCCGGTTATACGCCGCCCGGGAAGAATACGAGAGGAGCCATAAGGATGCATATTTATGGCAAACCGGCAGAGCGGTACGGGAGGTGGAATCCATGATAAGCCGTCTGCAATAATCCGACATTTGATGGAGGCAGGGGAGGCCGCTTATATTATACTGTATTCATAAGTCGGGAAGAACCCGGAAAGGAGACTTATGAAGAGAGAAGAAAAGAGGGTACGGGCGGCACGTAGAATCGGGAATGTATTCCGGGAACTGAAAGCGCAGCAGACAGATTTTCTCTATCCCCTGTGCAGGCTGGTCTGTATGGAAAGGGAAGACATCGGAGGGCCCAATGGGTTTTATACGGATGGACTGCATGTATTCTATACTCCGGACTATGTGGTGAATAACGGCAATGCCACCTTGAAGAGTGACATTATGCACCTGGTTCTCCATGGCCTTATGGGGCATTTTGAAAATCAGGAAAGTATGCCCTGGTTTTCGTCGGTGCTGAATTCCCAGGTGGACGTTCTGATGGAGCAAATGGGTATCCCCAATGTATACATGGGCGGTGAAGGGAATCAAATCAACAGACATCAGGGCCTTATGGAATCGGATGCGCGTGCAAGGGAATTGTTCATGATTCCCCGGGGAGACTACACAAAACGTAGCACATGGCAGATCTGTCAGAAGGACGGGGCGGGAGAAGAAATATCAAACATGTGGAAGACTGCCCGGCAGTGTGTGATAGCTTCCATTGAGGACAGATTGACGGACGGAGGTTTTTTGCTGTGGATCAGGCAGGCGGAAACAGGCATGGCCCGCTGGGATGCGCAAGAGATTCTCCGGGGCGGGAATATCCCTGAAAACCTACAGAAGGTCAGGGGGATGGACTATGAGAATCAATGGAAGCTTACGGGCAGCCTGTGTAAACTGCTTGCCCAGGAGGCGGAATCCGAAGAGGGAGATGCCGATTATGCGCGGATTTCCCATCAGATAAACAGGCTGCTGGACTTTTTGGGAAGCGTGGACGAACAGGGGATATTGAAAGAGAAAGGGTTCTGCTTTATCAATCGGCACAAAGCGCTGTTAAGGGCGGTGAGCATGTGGGAAACACCGGAATATCTGAAAATGTGCAGGAAGATTTTGGGGGAAATGGGACAGAACCGGTATGTTTGACGGCACATGCCGAATGAGCCGGACCGGAAGCGGTGGGAGACACCCGATGACTGCGCCAAGGGAGAGGATGTTGATTATGGACGGACAGTTGACGTTAAAGAAATGGTATTTGGAGAACAATTATTATGGGGTGGTAAGGGCCCATGGGGTGGTATATGGGCATCATCGGATTGCGGACGGGTTATTTGCCCATACCAGCGAAGTGGTGAGATTGAGCGGGAGCGGTGAGAAACTGTTTTTGTATACCCGTTCCGGAAGCCGTTATCAGCTTCTTTTGTCAGAGGCGGATCTCTTCCGTGGGTGGGAGAGCTATGACTGTGCTGTAGGGAATTATACGCTGGAAGAAGAAACGCGGAAGATGTGGATTCATTTCCTTCCCGGGAAGGAGGATGCCTTAAAGCCTCAAAAGGATAGGGAGGAGACGTTTTTGGCACACCTTCGGAAATGGCTGGACAGTAACATGCATTCTCCGGGGGAGGACGGGAAAAGCATGGAATCCGAAACGTGGTGGGACAGTCTTAAGTCGGCAGCGGACAAATGGGCCAGGAAACAGTGCCTCAATGAATGGTGTTGGGTCAAGGCTGATTTCTGGGAGCGGATTTTGCCCCTGTTTCAAAGCAACAAAGAGACGATAAAGATTCTGCTCCCCAAATTTTTGGAAGAATGGCATAGGGCAGGCACGGACTGGGAACTATGGATCAATGTTCTGGAGAAAGATTTTTATAAGCTGTGCAAGGGGAACAGGAAGCGTTACCAGATGTGGTATGAAACACTCTTCCTGGATTGGATAGACATTTGCTGCAAAGGAAATACCATGAATAACATAGAGAGATATGGGCGGATAATAGGTTCCAAACGCCCCCGGTGGTATACGGACGAAAAGTTTTTCCGGCTGGTCCTGGAAAAGAGCGAGATGGAAGATTCCTGTATTTATTTGTTGTGGATGCACAGGGCCATGGAAAGAAAACTGAGAATGTGCAGGCAGGAAAAATATGCGGGAATTTATCTGCGGGAATTAATGACGGGACAATGGAGGGAAGAAGAGAAGGAAGATGCTGTGGAAGTGGTGTTGGCCATGGCCATGGAATCCGTGGAGATTGTTGAGGGGGAGGAGCCGCTGGACGGAGGGGAAGACGGATTTCCCGAGGAGGACCGCAGGGTGCTGGATCAAAACGACTTGGAATTTTTTGTCCTCTGCCGGAAAAACGGACTGCTCAGGAGAAAATATGCAGACCGTTATTTGGAATATGCCTTTGAAAAGAATCTTCTTGCGGTGGTTCCCGGTCTGTTGGACCTCCGATTTGAAAGCAAGCTCCCGGCCGCTTAAAGAATATTGACAAATTGCTTGGAGCAATGTATATTATTGGCATAAGCAAAAACAAAGGAGGGTATTACATGATTTTACTGGCATCAGGTTTATCTTGGAAGACACTGGTTCTCATTGCGGGACTGGGAATTTTGGTCTATGGCATGTTTTTGGGGCCTAAGAGCAAGGGTACAGAGCAAAAGCATTATGACGAAAAGGAAAAGAGTCAGATCAGGCATCACCTCAGGGCGTCAGAGGGCGGGAAAGATTATGCTTTCAAAGGCAGCGGGAAATACAGGGACTCAAAAGGAAATGTAAAGAAGGACAGATAGACTGCATAGATGGGAAAAGGCTGAACGGTATGGCTCAGCCTTTTTTGGCGGTGTGGCGGAGAGCGGCTGCGGAGGAAGAAAATGGACAGGGCGGAACAATTTGATTATTTGATGGAGGTAATAGACCGGTGGACCCGGGAGAAGGCGGAGAAGGATGCGGGCCCCCTGCGGTATCTGGAAGAGGGGGCCTGGGTCCGGGAAGTCTGTGTGACACCCGGATGCAGCATCAGCGTTTCTCAGCTCAAAACATATCTGTCAACAGCGGTGTTGGAAATATACCCCTGGAATACAGACTCCAAGGTTTCATATCGGGATATCCGGAAATATCTGGCCCGGGATCTGGCCGCCAAGAAATATGCCTTTTATTTTCAAAATCTGGACGAATGTTTTTCTGCCCGGGAGAATCGTCTGGCGGCGAAACGCAGTATGCTGATTGGGGAATATGCGCGGACGGACGGGACGGAGGTGGAATTTCCGTTGGCATTACTGGAACGCATTCAGGCGATGGTCCGCAGAAAATTGGGGGAGTTCTGGGAAATATGCGCCCCCGATTTCGGCGTATCCCTTCCGGAACGGATTAAGTGGAAGCAGCGTGTTTTAAGGGAGCCGCAGGAGGACGAACCCCAGACCGACAGGCAGAATAAGTATATGGAATGTATCATGGCCATCGCCCTTCATGAAATCTGGCTGAGAGAATGCGGCAGGATGCTGGGTATTGCCTATGAGCCGGTCAGCGCCCGGGGGGACGGCATCCACCAGGCAGGCGTTGAGATATCCCTGTTTGCGGAGCGCCTTTCCCGGGCGGACCGGGAGCAGGCGCGGGAGTGGATGCGGAAAATGGAGGACACCGTGTGCAAGGTAGGGGAATATACAGGGCGGCTGGCCAGGTATCTTTTTTTTCTCGCCGTATATGCGGAATATTCCATAGGCTTGATGGCTGAGGTGCTGTTGGTTATGGTCATGGAAACGAAAAACCTGGAGGTCATAAAACCCTGGACGGGCAGAAGGCGGATAGAGTGGCTGTTGAAGTGTACGGATGGCAGGGACCTTGAAAGTTTCACCAGGTATAACAAAAACCGGGGAAAATATTACAGACAGCTACAGGAAGAGGTGGAAACGGTTTTGTATGGTTTTATGGAGAGTATAGGCCACGTCGGGAGGCAGGGCTATTCGGAGGCGATGAGGGCCTATCTTTCCATCGTGGCGCAGGGGAGACTGGATGAAGGGAAACTGGCGCGGCTATGGAAGGCCCAGATGGTTTTGGCTCTGCCTTTATGGACCCGGGAATAAAGGCAGGGTATCATTCTGCGTCATTTTACTGAAAACGGACAGGCCGGTACACTTGTTCCGCGGTTTTTATCGCCCAAGGGAGATTTTTCTGTCCCTGATCGCAAGGAACACGGTGGACACCCTCCAGCAGACGAGGATCTTAAAGAGGATGGGCATTGAGGTGTATTTCACTGAGGACGGCATATGGACCATGAACGATGAGGACGGGGAGCTGCGGCTGACCATTATGGCGACCCTCGCACAGAACGAATCGAAAAAGACCTCCATGCGGGTAAAGGCGGGGCAGATGGTCTCCTTCCAGAACGGGGTAATTTACGGCACCGGGAATGTTCTCGGTTATGATAAAGTGGGGCCGGAGTATGTCATCAACGAGGCGCAGGCGAAAACGGTCAGGAAGATATACGATATGTACCTTGCAGGCAACGGCTACCAGAAGATAAAAAAGCGGCTTGAAAAAGACGGCGACCTCACGGCGATGGGGAAGAGCCTCTGGCATTACGCTACCATCGGCCATATCCTGAAAAACCGCCTCTACTGCGGGGAGCTGGAATACCGGAAAGAATATGTGCCGGACTACCTCGAACAGAAAAGGGCGAAGAACAACGGGGAGCTTGACCGTGTCATCGTGGAAGGGAAGCACCAGCCCATCGTTACCAAAGAGGAATTTGAAAAGGTGCAGAATCTGCTGGCGGAGCGGAATGCGGAATCACGGAACTACCGGAAGAACAAGGGCACCCACTCGGAGGACCTCTGGCGCAGGAAGCTGCGCTGCCAGTGCGGCCACGCTTTCGCAAAGACCAGGTGGCACTCCAAGTCAAGGGACTTCACCACCTACACCTACAAGTGCTATGACCAGACCCGGACGGGTACCA
>CATKXR010000089.1 GCA_949840805.1 uncultured Lachnospiraceae bacterium
TCAGATATGATAATTATTTAGGATAACATCTGATGAAGGAAGAACACCTTCTTCTGTTATCTGATTTATAGGAACTTATTAACCAGGTAGTCTGTCTTATTGACTACACCATTATTATACTAGGAGAAGTTGTTCTGATGAAAAAGAAATGTTTGTTTTTGTTTCTTCTAATACTGTCACTCATGCTTTCCGGCTGCGGGCAAAGAGGACAGGGTTCCCCCTCGGATAGGCTGGGAACCGATGGAAGCGGGGGAGAAGCAACACAGAAGAGCCAGGAGGAAGTGATTCCAGAAGGGGAAGGAGGAGTTGCAGAAGTACCTGGGACAGAAAGCTTCTCTGCGCCTGAAAGAACATCGGAAGATTTGGATGGGGATGCTACGGAATCAGCCGTTGCAGAAGGGCAGAACGGAGAGACAGGTACTCCTGTGGTATACATGACAACGGATATCAGTTCAGATGGACTGATGAGGATTTATCAGGCACTGGAGGCATCTCCGTCCGGCAAAATTGCGGTGAAGCTGTCCACTGGTGAACCGGGCAGCAACTATCTTCGGACAGACCTGATCGGGGAGCTGGTGCAGTCCCTGGAGGGAACCATTGTGGAATGTAATACCGCCTACGGAGGCTCCAGGGCAAATACGGCTATGCACTATCAGGTGGCGGAGGATCATGGCTATACGGCCATTGCGGACGTGGATATTATGGACGAGGACGGTTCCATGACGCTGTCTGTGGCAGGCGGGGACAATCTGACGGAAAATTATGTGGGCGCACATTTTGCAGACTACGATTATTATGTGGTTCTGTCCCATTTCAAAGGACACGCTATGGCAGGGTTCGGCGGAGCGATCAAGAACATTTCTATTGGTATCGCATCTTCGGAGGGGAAATCCCATATCCACAGCGGCGGAACCGGCGGGAGCATGTGGGGCGGCGATCAGGATGCTTTCCTGGAATCCATGGCCGAGGCCGGGAAATCTGTTGTGGACTATCTTGATGGAAATATCCTGTATATCAATGTGATGAACCGTCTGTCGGTGGACTGCGACTGTGACGGAAGCCCGGCAGAGCCGGATATGCACGATATCGGGATTCTGGCATCCTACGACCCGGTGGCTCTTGACCAGGCTTGTGTGGATCTGGTCTATGGGGCGGAGGATGGACAATCTCTGATTGACAGGATTGAATCCCGTAATGGTCTGCACACGTTGGAGCAGGCGGAAAAGATCGGCCTGGGAAGCCGGGCATATGAGCTGGTGAGTATAGATGATTGATATTTTACGCCGTGAAGCAGTCTATCTCTGGTACTATTTCAGTGTTCAGCTGGAGCAGATTTTTAGATACTGGGTATTGGGAATGGTGCTGGGGAGCCTGGTCTCCGTGTTTCTGAAGGAGCATATTCACAAAGCATTCCGTTCCATGGGAGAAAAGCGGCTGGGGATTACGGGAATTGTGGCTGCCAGTGCGTTGGGGATTGCCTCTCCTTTGTGTATGTACGGAACCATTCCGATTGCCGCATCCTTTTCCAAAAGTGGAATACGGGATGACTGGCTGGCAGCTTTTATGATGAGTTCCATCCTGCTGAACCCACAGCTGATTGTTTACAGCGCGGCTCTGGGAGTGCCAGCCCTGACAGTGCGCATGCTGTCCTGCTTTTTATGCGGTATTTTTGCAGGAGGATTGCTGCGGATTTTTTACCGCAATCAGCCCTTTTTCAATTTTCATGGCTTTGAAGAGCCAGTGAGCAGGGATACAGATTCGAATCTGCTGCTTCGCTTTCTCAAGAACCTGGGGAGAAATGTAAAAGCTACCGGGTGGTACTTTCTGGCCGGTATCGCTTTATCCGCATTGTTTCAGCGGTATGTGCCGGCAGATGTAATGGCGGGATTGTTTGGCGGAAATGAGGCATTCGGCGTTCTGATGGCGGCAACCATCGGGGTTCCCCTCTATGCCTGCGGCGAAGGGACGATACCGCTTTTGCAGGCATGGCTCACGGACGGCATGAACCTGGGCAGTGCTGCGGCTTTTATGATTACCGGGCCGGCTACGAAGATCACAAATCTGGGGGCAGTAAAGATTGTATTAGGAATGAAACGGTTTGCCCTATATCTGGCGTATGTAATGCTATTTTCTTTTCTGAGTGGACTTGTGGTAAATTTTATCTATTTTTGATTGGAGGAAAAAATGGAGTACAGAACAAACAAAAGGACAGGCGACCGTATCAGTGTGATCGGCCTGGGAACAAGCTATATTGCGGAGACGGAGGAAAAAGAGGCGATCCGGGCGCTGGAATATGCCTATGAGAATGGCATCAACTATGCAGATCTTGCCACAGCTGATGCAAAAACTTTTTCCTATTATGGGAAAGCTTTTTCATCTGTCCGAAAAAATTTGTTCTATCAAGTACATTTTGGAGCAAATTATGAAAGGGGCGCATATGGGTGGACTACGAATGTGGAAACAATCAGGCGTTCCGTGGATGCCCAGCTGACAGCATTGCATACCGACTACATAGATTATGGATTTATTCACTGTCTGGATGAAGAAAAGGACTGGCGTGCATATCAGGAGGGCGGTGCCCTTAGCCTTCTTCTGGAATTAAAGAAACAGGGAGTGGTCCGGCATATCGGGTTGTCCTCTCATACGCCCGGTCTTGTGGCAAAGGTACTGGATGTTGGAATTGTAGATCAGCTGATGTTCTCCATCAATCCCGGATACGATTACAGACATGGAGATTATGCAAACGGCAGTACCGAAGAGCGTATGGCTCTGTATCGCAGATGCGAGGCGGACGGAGTGGGAATCTCCGTGATGAAACCCTTTTCCGGCGGGCAGCTGCTGGATGGTAAGACATCGCCTTTTGGCAGGGCGCTGACAAGTTATCAGTGCATCCAATATGCCTTGGATAAGCCGGGAGTGCTGACGGTACTGCCGGGTATCCGAAGTGTGGAGGATGTAAAAAATCTGTTGGGATTTTTGACGGCATCTTCCGAGGAACGGGATTATTCTGTTATCGGCACATTTACGCCTGGGGAGGCCGTAGGAAACTGTGTGTACTGTAATCATTGCCAGCCCTGTCCCGCAGGCCTGAATGTGGGTCTGATCAATAAATACTATGACCTGGCGGTGGCAGGGGATTCCATGGCAGCCGGTCATTATGGGAACCTGGAAAAGAAAGCGTCTGACTGTGTAGCCTGCGGCCATTGCGACAGGAGATGTCCTTTCCATGTAAAACAGACTTCCAGAATGGAAGAGATTGCGGCTTATTTTGGAAAATAAATTGGGCAATCAGGGGCATGGGATGAAAAGAATAAAATTGAAATACATCGTTAATACCTTTTTTGCTTTGGTGGCAGTGGTACTTATTGCTTTTATACTGCTTTTTCAAAGGAATATTCGGACAGCCGCAAGTGTAAAGAGACTGGAGGAGGGGCTGTATTCCATGGAATATAAGGGCGATTACAATCTGGACGGCTTTCTGGAGCAGGGCGGCGCGTCTGATGATCTGGCGGTGGCGGAATTTGTGATACAGGATGTGTTCCACGGCCTGCTTCCCATAGATTTGAGGGGCAGCTCCTTTGGATGTAGCACCATCTCTGCCAGGACGCCAGAAGGTGATGCTGTATTTGGCAGAAATTTTGACTGGGGAACCTGTACGGCGCTGATTGTGCGGACTAATCCGGTAAACGGGTATGATTCCGTTTCCACCGTGAATATGGATTTCCTGAATCTGGGACTGGATATGCCGGAAGAAAGACAGATTCGCCTTTTGTCGGTGGCAGCGCCTTTTGCGCCTATGGATGGGATGAATGAAAAGGGGTTGTGCGTAGCGGTTCTGATGATTCAGGACAGTCCGGGATTCCAGCAGGATACAGGGAAACCGGATCTGACTACGACAACAGCGGTACGTTTACTGCTTGATAAGGCATCTGATGTGGAGGAAGCATTGGAGCTGCTTTCCCGGTATGACATGCACGCATCGGCGGGAATGATGGTACATTTTGCCCTCGCTGACGTATCAGGACATTCTGTAGTAGTAGAATATATAGACAATGAGATGGTGGTAACAGAAACGCCGGTTGTCACAAACTATTATCTGTCTCCCAGTGAAAAGTATGGCATCGGAACAGAAGAGTCCAAAATCCGGTATGCCATGCTGGAAGATATGCTGCAGAGAGGTTCTCCATTTAGTATGGACGGAATCCGGGATGCCCTTGACAGCGTGAGCAAGCACAATTTTGATTCCGAGTTTGCGTCTACGGAGTGGAGCATTGTCTATAACCAGAGTACCGGGGATGTTCGCTATTACCACAGGGAAAATTATGAGAAATATTACTCCTTTATGGCAGGCAGTCCATGAGAAAGCCGGAACCATAAAGAGAAGAGATAAACAAAAAGTTATCCGCAAAAGGAAATAAAAATTTTGAAGGAGGAATGGAACATGAGCGGACATATTTTAGAATTATCACAGAATGTGGAAAGGAAAAAAGTAGTTTACAAGAACCGATATGGGCTGGATATCACAGGAGAGCTTTACTATGAAAAGGGAATCTCTCTGAATCAGAAGCATCCGGCTCTGATTATCGGTGCGCCATATGGAGGGGTAAAGGAACAGGGCCCCTGTGTATACGGCAATGAGCTGGCGCAGAAAGGATTTGTCGTGCTGACCTTTGACCAGTCCTTTATGGGGGAATCCGGGGGATTTCCCAGAAATGTGTCGTCACCGGATATCTTTGTGGAGAATTTTAGTGCGGCGGTGGATTTCCTGGGACTCCAGAAGTTTGTGGACAGGGAAAAAATTGGTGTGATCGGGATATGCGGTTCCGGCGGATTTGCACTTTCGGCGGCCCAGTGTGATACCAGAATCCGTGCAGTTGCCGTTGTAAGTATGTATGATATGAGTGTGGCAGTCAGGGGAAATATGGACAAGAAAGAACTGCAGGCTGTAAAAGAGAGCTTGTCAAGGCAACGGTGGATCGATGCGGAAAACTGGTATCCAGAGTACCTGCCGGGATTTCCAGAGCAGCCTATTGACAAGGTGCCGGAGGACATACCGGAGCCGGAAGCAGAGTGGTTCCGCTTTTATGCTTTGAAAAGAGGGCATCACCCAAATGCTAGAGGTGGGTTTACTACCACAAGTGGAATGGCAATGATGAATTTCCGGCTATTGGATTTTATTGACGAGATCTCCCCACGCCCCATCCTGTTTGTCGTTGGGGACAGGGCGCATTCCAGGTTTTTCAGTGACGCGGCTTATGAGAGGGCTTTAGAGCCGAAGGAAATGTTGGTTGTGGAGGATGCGGAGCATATTGACCTTTATGATCGGAGAGACCGTATTCCTTTTGACAGGCTGGTGGAATTCTTTACGGTGAATATGCAATAACAAATAGAATAGGAAGTTGTTGACCAAAAAGATATCGGTTTTGTGTAAATAGCAGACGAAGGATTGCTGCTATATAAACCGGTATCTTTTTATATGCCTAAATGAGAGTTGAGTCTGGAGAGTGTAGATTTATATATAGGAAATTTCTAGTCAAATAAATAAAGTATAAGTATTTGCTATCTATAAACAATCTTGTTAAGATAAATCCAGAAACATAAAACAAAAAGGAATTGAGAAATCTGCAAGAATTCATTTAGAAATTGTTTATTTTTCTGTTAGGTGGATGTTATCCGGGGCAGTTAAAGTATATCTCGTAGGATACACATGGCTACAGCTGCAGAAAAGGAAGTGAAAAGGTGAAAAAAGATTTTTTAATATGTCTGCTTTTGATACTGGGGGCGGCAGGGCTGTTGTCAGGATGCGGAAAAGATTCCGGAGAGCAGATAGGGACAGAGAACTATAGCGAAGAAAGTCAGGAAAGCCGGACAGAGGAAGAAGGTGCAGTGAGAGAAGAAAATGGAAAAGAAAGCAGAGATAAAAATGCAGTCCGGGTTACTCCAACTTCCGAAATTATGGAACTTGAAACGGGATTGTCAGCGGTTCGGTATGAAGGGGAGTATGGCTTTGACACATTCTTAGAGCAGGGAGGAGCCGCTTCTGACGCGGATGTTGCGGCTTATATCACTTCACTGTTGGCACAGGAAATCCACATGGAGGGAGCTCCTTTTGGATGCAGCACCCTGTCGGTAGAAAATCAGGATGGCGGATACCTGTTCGGAAGAAATTTTGACTGGAATACCTGCAGTGGGTTGATTGTCAGTGCCAGGCCCCAAAAGGGATATGCTTCTGTCTCAACCGTCAATATGGATTTCGTCCGGGCAGGAGGACTTGACCTTTCAAAATTACCGGATTCCGTGCAGGCTTTGGTTTCCTTATATGCGCCACTGGATGGAATGAATGAAAAAGGGCTGGCGGTTTCTGTGAACATGATTCAGGACTCCGTAAGTATCAATCAGGATACAGGAAAGTCAGACCTCACTACTACCACAGCAATCCGGCTGTTGCTTGACAAGGCAGCCAATGTGGAAGAAGCGCTGGAACTTTTGCGGCAATATGATTTTCACAGTTCCATGGGAATGATGGTGCATCTGGCCGTGGCGGATGCGGACGGCAGGAGCGTGGCCGTGGAATATGTAGACAATGAGATGATCGTTATCGAAACACCGGTTGTTACCAACTTTTACTTGTCGGATGGAGAGAAGCAGGGAATCGGAACCGCCCAGTCCCATACCCGGTATGAGATCCTTACCCAGACACTGGAAGAACGAGGGGCGATGACAGAAACAGAAGTGCGGGGCGCACTGGACAGTGTGAGCAAGGACAATTTTGGCGAGTTTGAATCAACCGAATGGAGCATTGTGATGAATCAGGAGACAAAGGAACTGATCTACTACCACAGGGAAAATTATGAAACGGCATATGTCATTTCGGTAGAGTAGGCGAATCCACGCAGCAATTTTGACAGGAGGAAAAAATGAATTACATAAAGATTTTAATGGACTTATACAAACTGAAAAAGAATGTGAAGTTAAGTGCGAAAAAGATGCATTCCCTGCAAGATATAAAACTGCGAAGGCTTCTCAGGTTCGCATGGGAACATTCCGTTTATTACAGGGCAGCTTTTGAGGATGCGGGAATTACGAAAGAACAGCTGGATACATTGCCTCTTTCCTGCTTTCCGGCCATCGACAAGCAGGTGCTTTTGGAGCATTTCGATGAACTGGTCACAGTGCCTGATTTAAAACAGGAAGACTTACGGAAATTTGACGCAGAAGAGACGGCAGACCGAAAGCCCTATCAGGGAAAGTACCATGTGGTTCATTCTTCCGGCAGCACCGGAAAACCCGGATATTTTGTGTATGATGAAGATGCCTGGAATCAGATGCTTCTGGGTATCATCCGGGCAGCTCTGTGGGATATGTCCATGCCCCAGATTTTAAAACTCCTGATGAAACGCCCCAGAATCGTCTATATCGCTGCCACAGACGGAAGATACGGCGGGGCTATGGCAGTGGGGGACGGAATCGATGGGGTAGGTGCAGAGCAGATGTATCTGGATATCAAGACACCGGTTGCCGACTGGATCAGACAGATCAGAGAGTTCCAGCCCAATATTGTGATCGGATATCCGTCCGCCATTAAGATTCTGGCACAGCTTATGGAAAAGGGGGATGTTGCCATAGATGCCAGGAGGGTAATCTCCTGTGGAGAGCCGTTAGGCGAGGCTTTGCGGAAGTACCTGGAGAAGGTATTTCAGACGCCGATTGTAAATATCTACGGCGCTAGTGAGTCTTTGGCCCTGGGGGTAGAGACATATCCGGAAAAGGGAATGTTCCTTTTTGACGATCTGAACCTGATTGAGGTGGAAAACGGTGTGATGTATCTGACCTGCCTGTATAATTACGCACAGCCTTTGATTCGTTACCGCCTTTCAGACCATCTGACTTTGCAGGGGGCAAGGGAAGGAGAACTGCCGTTTACCAGGGCGGTGGGCCTGTTGGGAAGAAACGAAGATGTGCTGTGGTTTGAGGACGGAAAAGGGGAACGGGAATTTCTGCATCCCTTAGCTATCGAAGGGTTCTGCATTGAAGGACTGAAAGATTACCAGTTCCGGCAGACAACAAAAGATACCTTTGAAATGTATGCCGAAACAGACCGCAGCGCTTCCAGAGAATATATCCGGCAGGAGATGCTGTGTCAAATGAGGAAGATACTGAAAGAGAAAAAGCTGGAATATGTGCAGTTTTATGTAAATTTTGTGGATATGATCCTGCCGGATAAAAGAACCGGGAAAAAGCCTTTAATATTAAAAGGAAAGGTGGCATGAGCAGTGTGAAAAATGTGATATTACAGGGAGAAAAAATCACCAGGATTTTCCATCAGGGAAAAACAGAAACAAAAGTTCTTGACGGAGTTGACATCAAAATATTTGAAAAGGACTTTACCGTCATTATGGGGCCTTCGGGAGCCGGGAAATCTACGCTTTTGTATATGCTCGGTGGCATGGATCACATAACCGGAGGGAGTGTGCTTTACCGGGATAAGGAAATCAGCAGCTTTTCGGAAAACCAAATGAGCAGGCTAAGGGCAGAGGAGTTCGGGTTTGTATTCCAACAGACCCATCTGGTGAGCAACCTGACACTTTTGGAAAACGTGCTGGTGGCAGGATATGTGAGCAAAAAGGACAGCGCCGAAAAGGTAAGGGAGAGGGCGGAAAATCTTCTGCGGCAGATGGATGTGGAGGAAGCGAAAAACAGACTGCCTTCCCAGGTATCCGGGGGCGAGGCACAAAGGGCAGCCATCGCCAGAGCCATGATTGGAAAGCCCGGCCTGCTGTTTGCCGACGAGCCGACAGGGGCGTTGAATCAGGCAAATACCCGTGAAGTCCTCGGCCTTCTGACCGATCTGAACCGGAAGGGCCAGAGCATCCTGATGGTGACCCATGACCTGCGGGCAGCCGCCAGAGGAAACAGGATTCTTTATCTGGAGGATGGAAAGATATGTGATGAGCTGGCTTTAGAACCTTATAACGAAATGGAAGAAAAGCGGCGGGAAAGAGACGTAAGCCAGTGGCTTTCCGGATTACGTTGGTAAAGGGAGGCGAAAATGTTGGAAAATCAGATGATCATCCGGGCAGGAATGAAAAGGCATAAGGGAAGTCTTTTTGGAATCGCGATCCTTATGTTTCTGACGGCGCTTTCCCTGACAGCGGTGCTGATGATTGCTTTTGCAGGGAACAGCTACATCCGGGAAGAGATGGAAAGGGCAGGATTCGGAGACCTTACCGCATGGACAGCCGATGTGCCGGATATGGAATTCCTGCTGGAAAGCATCCGGGGACAGGAAGGTGTAGAGAATGCGGAGGTTCAGAGACTGATTTTTTCGGAATATGAGGCAAACGGCGTGGAGTCTGACAGTGAGGGGCAGATGATTCCGTGGGTATCTTCGGAGAACGGAATTTCCACCCGGAGCAGGTATCGTTTCTTTGAAAACAGCCTTTCCGGATATGCAAAAGCTCCGGCAGAAATCGGAGAGCAGGAAGTGTATGTTTCCCCTTCCATGAAATCCATGATGGATCTGAAGCCTGGTGATACCATCACCTTTCCCATAGCCAGAGGCGGGCGGAAAATCAGCCTTACCGTGGCGGGATATTATGAAGATCCTTTTATGGGCAGTTCCATGATTGGAATGAAGGGATTCCTGATTTCAGAAAAAACCTATGAGGAGATTCTCTCTGTCATAGAAGAAAGCGGTATGGATGCGTTGGCCAGGGATGGAAGCATGATTCACATGGAAACGGCGGAGGGGATTACCGTTTCAGAGATGAACAGAGTATTGACGACCAATACGCCGCTTTCCATGTATACGGAATTTATCCACAGTGCAGAAACAATCGCAGGCTTTATGATGATTCTCCAGAACGCCTTCAGTGCGCTTTTTGCGGCTTTCGCAGTGGTATTGTTGGGAGCAGCGCTGGCGGTGATGGGACATAGCATTTCCGGTCTGGTGGAGCAGGAATGGAAAAATTACGGCATTCTGAAAACCATTGGATTTACCGGGAAACAACTGACAGGGCAGGTAATGATGCAGTATATGACAGCCGTGGGAAGCGGTGTGGTGCTGGGAATGCTCCTTGCGATTCCGGTATCAGGACAGATCAGCCGGATGATGGTTACTACCATAGGGGTGCTGCTTTCCATCCGTTTTCCGATTCTGCCCTGTATGGGGGTTCTGGCTGTACTCCTGTTACTATCCGCAGGATTTTGTTTCCTGCGCCTTGGGAGGCTTGGCAGGATCTCGCCTATGGCGGCTATCCGCAGGGAAAACGGGGAGCAGGACAACCGGGGAAAACACAAGGGATACAACCCCAGGATTCCGGTCATCCGGGCAAAGGGGCTTACCTTCCATCTGGCACTGCGCCAGGTCTTGACGGGGAGCAAACGTTATATCAGCGCCTGTCTGGTGGCGGCCATGCTGGTGTTCTTCGCTTCTCTGGCAGGCAGGATAAACGGGTGGCTGGGAACAGACGGGAAGGGGATGATGGATGCCTTTAACCCGGCAGATCTTGACCTGGGCGTGCAGGTTCTGGGAAAGCTCCCGGCGCAGGAGATGGAGCAGATGGTGCTTTCCTACACGGATATCACAGACAGCTACATGCTGGCCATGCCCAGCGTGTCAGTAAACGGGACAAATTATACAGCTAATGTGATCACGGAGCCGGAGCGGTTCCATATCAGCGCAGGACAGACCTGTAGGAAAAAGGATGAAGTGGTGCTGACAGAGGTTCTGGCGGCAGATCTGGGAGCAGAGGTAGGGGATCTGGTGACAATCCGGGGAAATAAGGACAGCAGAGAGTTCAGAGTTTCAGGCATTTACCACTGTGCCAATGATATGGGGGCAAACTTAGGGATGAACAGAGAAGGGTATCTCTCTATCGGAGAGGATGACAGCCGCTTATGGTGCTATCACTATTTTTTAAGCGACACTTCCCGGAAACAGGCGCTCACGGAGGAACTGGAACAGACCTACGGAGGGGATGTGCATGTCCATGAGAACTCATGGCCGGGGCTTTTCGGGATTATTTCTGCCATGCATGTATTGATAATCTTTCTGTATGGGGTAAGCGCGGTAGTTGTCTGCATTGTCACAGGAATGGCAGGGGCAAGGATTCTGGATACAGAACAGAAGGATATCGGGATTTATAAATCCATAGGCTGCTCTGTGCAGATGCTCCGCTTATCCTTTGCGTTAAGGTTTGGGCTTGTGTCGGCAGTTGGGGCAGTGATTGGGACGCTGGCGGCAGTCTGCTTTACGGATGTGATCGTTTCATCTGTTATGCGGCTTGCCGGAATCAGCAATTTTGCATCAGGGAATACACCCGGAAGCATTCTTTTTCCGGGGCTGGCTGTTACTTTTCTGTTTCTTTGGTTTGCCTGGCTTTTGGCAGGCAGGATCAGAAAGGAGGATATGAATGTGCTGATGGCAGAATAGAGCGTGAAAAAAGACGGCATGTGATATGGCACTGCAATAAAATATGGAAAGGATGAAGAGAAAATGAAAAGAAACCATTACAAAACAAACAAGGTAAAAAAAGGAATGAAAATGATGGCGGTTGCAGCGCTTTCTGCAGTGCTTCTGGCAGGATGTGGCCAGAGTGCTGCGGAAGATGGCAGGGATACTATTGCCAATGCAGACGGAGCCGGTGCGACAGAAACACAAAGGCTGGAAGACACCGCTGGAACAGAAGGAACAGCAGATAATGCTGCCGATACAGAGGGAACATCCGGTACAGAAAATCAGGGTGGCGGGAATCAGACAGCAGAAAGCGGAAGTGCACAGCTGGAAGTTCGGTTTGGAGACAGCGGGGAAGCGTTTATGATGACCCTTCTGGATAATGAGACAGCGGCAGCCATTGCCAGGTATGTGGGTACTTCTGACTGGCGGCTCCCCATCTATGAGAGGGATGACGATGTGGATTACAGCGTACTGCAGTATTACGACATTCCCAGCAGATATGATATTCCATCCGACAATCCGGAGACCGTGACAGAAGCAAAAGCAGGTGATGTGTTTTACTCTGATCCAAACCGTATCGTCCTGTTTTACCATGATGCGGAAATTTCGGCAGAATATACCAAGATTGGTACATTTGATGCCACAGAAGAGTTTGTGACTGCTGTTGAGGAAAACCCTGTGCTGGAGGGATGGGGAAATAAGATTATCCAGATATCACAGCCGTAAAATAAGAACGCTTTGACAATCCTGTAAAACCTATTGCTTGAAGAAATATCAATAACGAAATGAAACCTAAAAAATATATGAAATCGAAGTGGAGGAAATCAAGATGAAAGTAATTGAAAATCAGACTTTTGACATGGAGCGTGCTCTTTATGGAAGCGAGAATGTGTTGGTGCAAAACTGTTCTTTTGATGGGCCGGCAGACGGGGAGAGCGCCTTCAAAGAGGGAAGGAATATCGAAACGGCGCATTGCTTTTTCAATCTGCGCTATCCTTTCTGGCATGACCATGGGCTTTCCATCAAGAATTCGGAAATGACGGAACTTTGCAGGGCAGCTCTCTGGTATTCCGACCATGTGGAGATTACGGATACGAAGCTGCATGGAATCAAGGCACTCAGAGAGTGCAGTGATGTCGTAATCCGAAACTGCGACATTATTTCACAGGAGTTCGGATGGTCTACCAGGGGAATCCGCATGGAAGATACCACAGCGGTCAGTGAATATTTTATGATGCGGTCGGAAAAGCTGGTATTCCGAGGCGTGGAGTTTAAGGGAAAATATTCCTTCCAGTATATCAAAAACGCCACCTTTGAAAACTGCGTATTTGATACAAAGGATGCGTTCTGGCATGGGGAGAACATAACCGTCAAA
>CATKXR010000090.1 GCA_949840805.1 uncultured Lachnospiraceae bacterium
GTAGCGAGAGCGGCCGCACATTCTGGAGAATTTGTCAACCCTTTTTTTAAAAAAGATAAAAAATGGTTAGACCTCATAAAAAGAATCTGACCATTTCAGGCAGTTCGTTATTAACTTAATGACATTGTCCCGTGAAAAGTAACATTTAGAATACTGAAAATTCGGATGGTATGTGATGATTAGAAAATTGAGAAAAGCTGATCTTGATGAAGTTGCCATGATTTGGCTGGATACTAATATAAGAGCTCATGATTTTATTCCTGCAAAATATTGGAAGGGGCATTTTGCAGATGTAAAAGAAATGCTTTTACAGGCGGAAGTGTATGTTTATGAAAACGAGGATGAGAAGAAGATTTTGGGATTTATCGGTTTGGACCATGATTATATTGCGGGGATTTTTGTCCGGCATGAAGAACAGTCAAACGGGATTGGGAGATGTCTGCTTAATTTTGCAAAAGGAAGAAAAGATTGTCTGAAATTGCATGTTTATCAGAAAAATATGGATGCAATTAGATTTTATTTGAGGGAAGGATTTTCTATTGAGTCTGAGATGACAGAGGAAGAAACCGGGGAAAAAGAGTTTTTAATGGGTTTGGGCCTGCAGAAATAAAAAGAAAAATAATGCGTAAAAAATGTTGACAAATGCCGTAAGCTGTGATAGACTACAATAGTTGTCGGTCATGTTAAAAGACGAGACGAAGGGGAATAGTTCAATGGTAGAGCGGCGGTCTCCAAAACCGTAGATGGGGGTTCGAGCCCCTCTTCCCCTGTGGATGATTTCTAAGAAGAAAAGCGGTATGATCTTTCATTTATGAAGATTATGCCGCTTTTGATTTTGAAAAATATTTGAAACGATTCATAAATCTGGTTGACATTCTAAAATTCCCATGCTAGAATAACAAAGTATGCCGCACAGCGAGGTTTAAAAGTTTCGGGAAAGCATTGGCATGAGATGATTGCATTTCTTTGCTTCCGGACGCCGAAGCTGGCGAGTAATGATAATAGGAGGTGCCGTATGTACGCGATTATTGCAACAGGTGGTAAGCAGTATAAGGTAGCGGAAGGCGATATCATTATGGTAGAGAAGCTTGGTGTGAACGCCGGCGAGACCGTTACGTTTGACCAGGTTCTTGCAGTAAACAACGGAGAGCTGTCCATTGGATGCCCCACAGTAGCCGGAGCGACTGTTTCCGCGACCGTTGTAAAAGAAGGCAAGGGAAAGAAAGTTATTGTGTACAAGTATAAGAGAAAGACCGGATATCACAAAAAGAACGGTCACAGACAGCTCTATACTCAGGTTAAGATCGATAAGATCAACGCATAAGCATGATTCAGGTAACTGTATTAGTCGATTCGGCACAGCAAAACTGCGGTATCCTGATGTCAGGACATGCCGGATACGGGGATGAGGACAGGCATCAGGACGGTCAGGAGCTGGTGTGTGCTGCTGTGTCTGCCCTGACTTTGAATATGGCTAACAGCGTGGAACATTTCACGGGGACGCCATTTCGGGCAGATATGGAGGAAGAAAGCGGAAAGTTTTCCTTTCGGTTTACGAAAAAGGCAGATGCCGGAGCGACGCTCCTTATGAATTCTTTGGTATTCGGCCTGCTGAATATCCAGGAAGAATATGGAGAGCCATATATTAAAATCTGTTATAAGGAGGTGTAAGTGATGTTTAAGATGAACCTTCAGTTGTTTGCTCATAAAAAGGGTGTAGGTTCCACAAAGAACGGCAGAGATTCCGAGGCCAAGAGACTTGGCGCGAAAAGAGCGGACGGACAGTTTGTTCTGGCAGGCAATATTCTGTATCGCCAGCGTGGCACCAAGATTCATCCGGGTCAGAATGTAGGCCGGGGCGGAGACGATACCTTGTTTGCTAAAGTAGACGGTGTTGTAAGATTCGAGAGGAAAGGCAGGGACAGAAAGCAGGTTTCTGTTTATCCGAGAACAGTCAACGAATAAAATGCAGGCTTCATACTGATATCAGGTATGAAGCCTTTTTTGCCTTGTGGGAATATGGCGGGTTATGTTGTCTGTAAAAGCTGAAAGGACAGGTGGGACGGATGTTCGCAGACAGAGCAAAAATCTTTATTAAATCCGGCAAAGGAGGGGACGGACATGTCAGCTTCCGCCGGGAGCTATATGTGCCTGCCGGCGGTCCGGACGGCGGGGACGGCGGCAGGGGCGGGAATGTTATTTTTGAAGTGGATCCCGGATTAAATACCCTGGCAGATTTCCGGCATGTGAGAAAATATGTGGCAAAGGACGGGCAGCCCGGAGAGAAGAAACGCTGCCACGGAGCGAATGCCGCGGATCTGATCGTAAAGGTGCCGGAAGGAACGGTTGTCAAAGATTTTGAGACTGGCAAGGTCATTGCCGATATGTCGGGAGAGAACCGGCGGGAGATCATCCTCCGCGGCGGCAAAGGCGGGCTGGGCAATATGAATTTTGCCACGGCCACCATGCAGGCGCCGAAGTATGCCCAGCCAGGGCAGCCAGGGCATGAGCTGTGGGTGCAATTGGAACTGAAAGTGATTGCAGACGTAGGGCTGGTAGGGTTTCCCAATGTGGGAAAATCCACCTTGCTTTCTCGTGTGAGCAATGCAAGGCCAAGGATTGCCAACTATCATTTTACTACATTGGATCCTCACCTTGGAGTGGTGGATTTAGACGGCAATGCCGGATTTGTCATGGCGGATATTCCCGGATTGATCGAAGGCGCGTCTCAGGGCGTGGGACTGGGACATGATTTTCTGCGTCACATTGAGCGAACCCGGGTATTGATCCATGTAGTGGATGCAGCCGGGACGGAAGGGCGGGATCCTGTGGAAGATATCCGCACCATTCATAAAGAATTGGAAAAATATAATCCTGATCTTTTAAAACGTCCAATGGTCATTGCGGCGAACAAAATGGATGTTGTCTATGAAGACGGAGAAGATCCGTCAGAAGTCATCCGCCGGGAATTTGAACCAGAGGGAATCCCGGTATATCCGATTTCTGCTGTCAGTGGAAAAGGAGTAAAAAAGCTGCTGTATGCTGTGTATGAGTTGTTGGGTACTGTCAGCCGCGAGCCGGTTGTTTTTCAAAAAGAATTTGAGATCGAATATGCCGGAGACCGGAATCTTCCTTATACGGTGGTAAAAGAGGAGGAGCATGTATTTGTTGTGGAAGGTCCCCGGATTGAGAAAATGCTCGGCTATACCAACCTGGAGTCGGAAAAAGGATTTCAGTTTTTCCAGAAATTTTTGAAAGAAAACGGGATATTGGATGATTTGGAAGCATCCGGAATCCAGGAAGGGGATACGGTACGGATGTATGGCCTGGCATTTGATTATTATAAATGATGACCAGAGTTGAGGGAGAGGAAGATGACAAGTAAGCAAAGATCCTATTTGAAAGGGATTGCCATGACTACGGAACCTGTGGTACAGATCGGAAAATCCGGTCTGACACCGGAGCTGACAAATGCTGTGGATGAAGCATTGGAGGCAAGGGAGCTTATAAAAATCACAGTATTAAAAAATTGCCTGGAAGACGGGAAGGCCATTGCCGGGATGCTTTCTGAACGTACCCGGTCAGAAGTTGTCCAGATTATAGGGAAAAAGATTGTGCTGTACCGACAGGCAAAGGACGAAAAAAAGAGAAAGATCGTACTGCCGGTAAAATAGAGATACGATGAAGGAGGAGTAGGAGACACATGGCTGAGATTGGAATCATGGGCGGAACCTTTGATCCGATCCACAATGGCCATCTGCTGTTGGGCAGGCAGGCTTATTTAGAATACGGGCTGGATCAGGTCTGGTTTATGCCTTCTTCCGTTCCGCCCCATAAAAAGGATCATGTGGTGACTGAGGTGGAGCATCGGCTTAAAATGGTCGCTCTTGCAGTGGAAAAATATCCTTATTTTTTATGTTCGGATTTTGAAAGCCGGCGTCAGGGGAATACTTATACGGCAGAGACCTTGAGGCTGCTTCGGGAAAAGTATCCAAAGAACCGGCTTTATTTTATTGTCGGCGCGGATTCTCTTTATCAGATTGAAAACTGGTATCACCCTGCAGAGGTAATGGCGCAGGCGATTTTATTGGTTGCTGAACGGGAATATGAGCAGGCTCATTGTCCTATAAAAGATCAGGCTGCCTATCTGAAAAAGCAATATGGGGCTGATATTCGTTTCCTTCATTGCGAAGAGGTGGATATTTCCTCCGGGGAGCTTCGGGAAATGGTTTATCATGGCAAGAAGCTGCATAAATACGTTCCGAAATGTGTGGAGGACTATATTATAGCCAATGGACTTTACCGGACTTAGGATAAAAGGAGTAGAAGATGATTAATGTAGATGAACAGATCGTCACTTATCGCAAACAGTTGAAATCAAAATTGGATCCCATGCGCTACGAACATTCCCTGAGCGTTTCTTATACCTGTATCGCATTGGCCATGCGTTACGGATACGACTTTCACCGGGCAGAACTGGCAGGACTGCTTCACGACTGCGCCAAGCGTTATGGGGACAATGAACTGATCGTGAAATGCCAGAAGCATAATGTTGAACTTACGGAGGAAGAACGGAACGCGCCGGCAGTTATTCATGCAAAATATGGTGCATGGATGGCGGAACATAAATTTGGTGTCCATGATAAGGAAATTCTTTCTGCCATTCGCTGCCACACTACAGGAAAAGCATATATGGGAACTTTGGACAAGATTCTTTATATTGCCGACTATATAGAACCACGACGGAACAAAGCATCGAATCTTGCAGAAATGCGTTTTCTGGCTTTTCAGGATTTGAATCAGACTATGTATGAGCTTCTTGCCAGCACGCTGGATTATTTGAAAAAGAAAAATACTGACATTGACCCTGTGACACGTCAGGCTTATGAGTACTTTAAAAATATAACGAAAGGAGAGTGACAAGGTGGATCAATCAAAAGAAATGGTAAGGCTGGCCATCAAGGCTTTAGAGGACAAAAAGGGAGAAGATATCCGGATCATTGATATTCGCCAGGTATCTGTTCTTGCCGATTACTTTATTATAGCCAGCGGTTCCAATTCCAACCAGGTTCAGGCAATGACTGACAATGTGGAAGAAGTAATGGGAAAGGCAGGGCATGAACCCCGTCAGATTGAAGGCTATCGGAGCGCTAACTGGATCTTGATGGATTACGGAGATATTATCGTCCATGTGTTCAGCCGGGAAGACCGGCTCTTCTATGACCTGGAACGAATTTGGAGAGACGGAAAAGTTATGGATGCAGGTGAGTTTACGGAATTGTGAGATTACGTGAGATTGCAGTTGACATAAAAATATTATGTATACCGTACTGGACGGGGCATGACGGAGTATACTTGGCTGGAAGATACGCATTATGGGATGTTTGAACAGGGGATGACGTAATGTGGAAAACTCTGCGAAACGATTCTTCTCTGGAAGGTATACTTATGTGGTTGCGATGGAAGAATGTAAAAGAAAGTGTATAAGTTATCGGAAATTGCGGGGCTTATGCACTTTTGTTTTATTTAAAATGCTATAACCATTCCTTTTTGCTTAGCGGTTTCAAATAGTTTTTCTTCAAGTCGCGGATGTTTCCAAAGAATATTATCTCGGATTTAGAAAGCAGGTTATTTGTCAGTTTGAACCTGATCAGTTCCATTGTGCATAACAGATCAGTAGCTTGGAAAAGTTTGTATTCCATTGGTAGTACTTTACGGAAAATTGGGTTTGGAAGCAATGCGTTAAAAACGAATGAAAGTAATTTACTGACCTCTACCTGCCCATTATCATAATAGATTTTAACATTATCAAAGGCACGGAATTCATCATAGTGACCATAGATAAACTGAGAAATTTGTTTGGACAGTTTTCCGGTTGCTTCGATGACATCAAATATATGCTTCTTTTCTATGTAAAAGCATTTATAACGGATATCGATCTGTCGTATAAACGCAACCATTTTGTTGAAAATACGTCGGCGTTCGACAATGGACATCCAAGCATAAATTTCTTCCTTGCGGATGATCGGGCCAGTATGTATGCAGATGTCATTTAGGTTTAGATAGGAAAATTCCTGGTTCAGTTTAGTAATCGCAGGTTGGACATCACTGTTTTGATCATGGAATACCATTGTGATAATATAGTAAGGGGAATGGGTAGCATATTCCCCAAAGTCACCTGATTCGTCAATAAAAATACTGAGTTCTTTCAATATATTGTCACCTTTGCAGTATTTGTAAAAAATGGCGGGGAACTTCCCCGCCTGTGATGGACCTGGGTCTTACGACCAGCCCATATGAAATTATTAATTTCGTTATTGTCAGTGTATAACAAAACGAGAAAAAAATCAATCGGTTTTTGAAAAATTTATAGAAAATTTAGAGATGATTCTTAAGCGGCTTACTTGTACATGCACATAACGAAAAGCCTGTTCCATAGTAATTGATAAAATAATACCTCGTTATTTTTCTTTATTCAACCGTAACTGATTTTGCCAGGTTCCGTGGCTGGTCCACATCCAGATGTTTACCTAAAGAAGCATAATAGGCAATCAACTGTAAAGTGGCGGCAATCGGGAATACGGTAAAATGATCCTGTACATCAGGAATCCGAATCTGGATATCAGCGAGATTTTCATCTACAACTGCACTTTCCTTTACCAGAAGAATAACAAATGCTCCTCTTGCTTTTACCTCCCGGATGTTGGAGATGGTTTTGGCAAATACATGTTCCTGGGTGGCAATGGCAATTACCGGCACCTGATCCGAGATCAGTGCAATCGTTCCGTGCTTCAGTTCACCGGCAGCATATGCTTCAGAGTGGATATATGAAATTTCCTTTAATTTCAATGCTCCCTCCAGAGAAAAAGCATAATCAAGCCCTCTGCCAATGAAAAATGCATCCGGGCTGGGAATGATATGGGAAGCTGCGTTTTGAATTAAATCTTTCCGGCCGATCATGGTCTCCATGGCAGGTATTACGTCCAGCAGATCTGCCAAAAAAGAGCCGGCTTGTTCCTTGGTGTATTTCCCCCGGACGAGGGCCATACGGCAGCAGATCATATACAGGGCGGCAAGCTGGACAGAATAAGCCTTTGTGCTGGCTACCGCGATCTCCGGACCTGCATGGGTGTAGAACACATAATCACTTTCCCGTGCAATGGTGGAGCCCTTTACGTTGACTATGGCCAGGGTAGTGGAACCGCACTGACGGGCCAGGCGCAGGGCAGCCAGTGTGTCAATGGTTTCACCTGACTGAGAGACGATCACTACCAGGGATGATTCATCAATCAGAGGTTCTTCATATCGAAATTCCGAAGCAATGGATACGGTGACAGGAATACGCAGTAACGGCTGCATAATGGCGCGGGCTGCCATGCCGGCATACATGGCCGTACCGCAGGCTATGATCTGGATCTGGCTGCAGCTTTCGAGAACATGGTCAGGAATGCCATCTTCGCTGAAATCAGGAATGCCCTTGCTCACCCTTGGCAAAATGGTATTGCGCAAAGCTTCCGGCTGTTCATGGATCTCTTTTAACATAAAATGGGGAAAACCATTTTTCATGGCAGCATCCATGTTCCAGTTGACGGTCATAATCTCCGGATATGCTTTGGAGTAGGTTTCGTCTAAGCGGTAAACATGGATCTTGTAGGGAGTCAGTTTCACAATATGCTGCTCTGGAACAACAAAATACTGACGGCTGTAAGGTATCAGAGCAGTCAGGTCAGAAGCGATCAGGGAGCCTGATGGGGTAGAAGCGGCTACCAGAGGGCTCACGTTCCGGATGGCATAGACAGAACCTGGCTGATCGTCAAACATGATGCAGAAACTATAGGAACCGTCTAAAAGCTGGACCAGCTTGTGAATCGCTGCAAGAGGGTCGCCGTCATAGAGCATATTTAACGTCCAGGCGGCAACCTCGCTGTCTGTCTGAGACTGAAGTTTATCCTCTAAATGGAACTTTTCCGTCAGGGCATGATAATTTTCAATAATGCCGTTGTGGATCAGGACGACCTTTCCCGCCCGATGGGGATGGGCGTTGGCATCCGTTACGCCGCCGTGAGTGGCCCATCTGGTGTGTCCGATTCCGCTGTGGGCCGTGCCGGAGATCTGCTGTTCATAACTTTCTTTCAGATTTTTTACCTTTCCGGCTTTTTTCACTACACAAACTTTAGAATTTTCCATGCAGAGGGCAATCCCTGCGCTGTCATAGCCCCTGTATTCCAGTCCGGAAAGCCCTTCTAATAAAATCTTAGAAGCCTCCAGGGGGCCTGTATATCCAATAATTCCGCACATAAACATATTCTCCTTTAAATGATTTACAGCAAATTGCATTTATTATAGCCTATGAAATAACATTCGTCAATTCTTGCTTTTTTCCCTGTTTCTTAAAGAAAATGTAAAATTTGTCCCTGTTTTTCTAAATTAAATTATGATATAGTAGGAGGTGTTCCTCGTGAATAGTGAATATCAAAATACTGCAGGAGGACAGAATGAAAAGACAATGGATTTTGGCCATATTCATGGCTTTCAGCGGATGGTGTGTTTTTGCCGCATCCGGTTTTTATGTGCCGCAACAGCCTGCAGCCATTATAGAGGAACCGGAAACCACAGAAGAACTTGTATCCTCAGAACCGGAATATACTGTAACGGAAAGTACAAAAGAGCTGCAGCCCGATCAGACAGAATCAGAAAAGGTGTATGAGCCCGCGCCGGATGAATTGAATCTGGCGCATTATTTTCCAGAAGAAGAGGCGGATACTGACGATATCATAAAAAGCTATGCAGGAATGATTTTTGCGGAATTGATGAATCAGGACCAAAACTGGATTGAAAAGATCTATGACTATGCAGACATTTCGCCACAAAAACTGGCATCCCGTATCGGACGGCCCAAGAGCGCGGTTTTGGGAAAATACAATCCGAAAAATGATCTGCATGATCCAAATGATCCAAATACCTGGTTTATCGATTCTTTTCGCGATATCCGAATCAGCGTTTTGGACGGTGATCATAATCCTGTTAATCTTGATTCTAATGTAATTGAGATCATGTCTATGGCAAATGTATATACATATTATAAAGGAGTGGGAGATCATGACCTGTTTCTTTCCTATGCCAGGACATTGTGGGACAAATCCCATTCTTATTCCATCAGCATAAGCGACCTTTATTACTGCGACGGATGCTTAACGGAAGAAGAGGAAAAGAAGCAGTTAGAAAAAGAAGCGGAGAGAGAAGCCTTAAATACGGAACGAATCCTGAGAGGAGATGGTGAGACAACCGAGGAGGAAGCTTCTGCCGCAAAAGATAAACAGACAGGCGCAGAAAGCCGTCCACATCCTGTCCCAAGCGATACATCCATAAAGAATGATGAAAATACTGGCACAGTTTTGGAAGAAAGCGGAGCCGTTCCAAAAGAAACAGGAAACCCTGTTGCAGAAGAGACAGAAAATAAAGAACCGGAAGAAATTTATACTTCCGAACCGTCCTCCAGTAAATCTGCTGTGATTTTTGCCGGAAAAAGAAAAAAAGCAGAAGAGGAAGAAACAGGGACGGAACCCGAATCTGCAACAGAACAGACTGCCCAGAAGAAGGATAGCCTGTCAAAAGCAACGCCTTCTAACATGGCAGAACCAGAGATTCCGGAAAAAATTATAGAAGAAAATAATTCGGGAAATAATTCCGATTTGCCGGAAACAATTTCTATGGAAACATTTTCTTCAGAAACAACCTCTCCAGAAACGGTAGAAACGGTCTCCTCAGAGTCCTCAGAGACAACCTCTTCAGAGACAATCTCGCCGGAAACGGATCCTCCGAAATCCGTTTCCCCCAAAACAGCTTCATGTCCGGGACATGTGGATTTGATCGTGAAGATACATATCCGTGGGATAGAAGAGGAAAACGGGCTTTTTAAGGCAGACCCTTATGGAAATGATACAGCCAGCTTTGAAGAAGGAGGCTGGCAGGGTTGGAACCAGGAGGCAATGGATGCCGTAAAGCGACTGAGCAGCCAGGACTGGTACGATAAATATAAAATGAGCGTATCCGTGATCGCTGTAGGAAATCCTCTGACCAATTCAGAGATCCAGGAATATATGGGCAGGCTTCCGGACGACATATCAAAAACCCGGAGAGATATTATCCGTTTCGCCTTGTCTTCCGTAGGAAAAGTGCCTTATTACTGGGGCGGAAAGCCCTCTGCCCCTAATTATTCCCGCAACGGATTCGGCACTTTTGTCTCTCCTGATTATAAAGGAAGAGTCCTGAAAGGGCTGGATTGCTCCGGTTGGATCAGTTGGGTATACTGGTCTGTGACAGGAAAACGTCTGGCCTATGAAAGCACATCAGGCCTGGCCTTATGTGGAAGCCCGGTCAGCCGCAGCAATTTACAGCCAGGAGACATCATTTTGCGTACTGGTGAAAACGCTCATGTCATTATGTTTCTGGAATGGACAGAAGATGGGAAAATCCGCTGCATCCATGAAAGCAGCGTTGGCATTAACAATGTAACAGTTGCTGTGCGCGAGGCGAACTGGCCATACTATAGAAAACTTACAGATTGAGAAAGGAATTTTAAGGATCATGAAATACAGTGACAAAGGTTACGAAGATGAAATCGACCGGATGCGTGCCAGGAGACATCATAAAAAACAGGCCGGCTCCAGAAACGGGACAGTAAGAACTTCTGCTTACATAGAAGATGATTTTGAGATTGAGGATTTGGAATCCCGGCCTTCAAAAACACATACATCCGTAAGAAAACCGAAAAAACGAAAAAAGAAAAAGATTCTCCCGTTGCTTGTTCTTTTTATTTTAATATCCGGATGTTACTTTTTCCTAAAACGTCCCGGGAGCAGCGGTTATTGGACGATTGCCGTCTATGGAGTGGATTCCCGCGACGGAAACGTGGGAAGAGGCGCATTGGCAGATGTCCAGATTCTCTGTACCATCAACAAAAAAACAGGAGAAATCCGGCTTGCTTCTGTCTTTCGCGATACATATTTAAAAATCGATCCAGAAGGAAATTATAACAAAATAAATGAAGCTTACTTTTTGGGCGGAAGAGAACAGGCCGGAGAGGCATTGAAAGAAAATCTGGATCTGCATATTGATGATTATGCTACCTTCAACTGGAAAGCCGTGGTGGATGGAATCAACGTATTAGGCGGTATAGACCTGGAAATAACAGACAAAGAATTTGCCTATATCAATTCCTTTATTACCGAAACTGTCAATTCAACCGGCGTCGGCTCCGTGCAGCTGGAACACAGCGGAATGAATCACTTAGACGGCGTACAGGCAGTAGCTTATGCCCGTCTGCGGCTGATGGATACGGATTTCAACCGGACAGAGCGTCAGAGAAAAGTATTAGGGCTGGCTATGGAAAAAGCCAAACAGGCGGATTTTAACACGTTACGCACTTTGATCGGAACCGTATTTCCTCAGATATCCACCAGCATCGGCGTGGATGATATGCTGGTAATGGCAAAAAATGCGAAAAAGTATTATATCGGGCAAACCTCAGGATTTCCGTTTTCTCATTCCGAAATGAAAATCGGAAAAAAGGCCTGTGTGATTCCTACAACCCTGGAAAGCAACGTGGTTCAGCTTCATGAATTTCTGTATGATGATACCCAATATGCGCCATCTGGCGTGGTGAAGGCCATCAGTGCCCATATTGCGGAAGTCAGCGGTCTCGGAACGCCTGGAAAAGACACGGAATCCGGTAAAAATGTAGGCGCCCAGGGAAATACCGGCGGAAGCCAGCAAAAAAGCCCCCAGGAACCGGCTCCGGCTAACCCTGAGCCAACGCAGCCTGCAGTTGTAGATGAGGAAGCTTCCATGGCAGAATCATCATCTGAACAGGAAGAAACGGAAAATGATATGACGGAGGAAACCTCCGATGAACAGACTGAAGAAAACCGTCAGGAAAAAGAAACGTCAGAAACCATTATAGAACCCGTCAATGGTCCGAATTCTGATAATATCGGCCCAACAGATTCTTCAAATAAAAACAATTCGTCTATCGGCCCTGTAACAGGACCAGGCGGTTCGGATATCCCGGCAGCCGAAAGCGGCGGGCCAGGTACAGATACAGCTAACGGGCCAGGCGGTGGAAAGCCGGCTCAGGCAGGTCCAGTTCTGGAAGGACCTGGACAGGGAAACGGTGAGTAGCAGGTTTTGGGGAGTGCCTTCCAACTATTCGCGAAAGAATAGTTTAACGAATAGTTGGAAGGCGTTTTGGGAATGCATGGTTGGTCCCCAAAGCTCCCCGAAAGGAACCCTGAATTCTTTTTAATCGTAAGAATGATCTAATTATTATTATATTAATCTAATAAA
>CATKXR010000091.1 GCA_949840805.1 uncultured Lachnospiraceae bacterium
TCCGTTCCTTCCGGAGTCTCCTGCGGAATCACTTCCTCCTCCGACGGGGTCTCCTGCGGGGACGGTGTCACATCGGCACTGGGGTCCGTTCCTTCCGGGGTCTCCTGTGAAATAGGTGTCTCCGGTGCCGGAGTTTCCTGAAACGCATATGCCACTGACTGGGAAGACATGATCAGACACAGCGCTAAGGCAACTGAAAGAACTCGTTGTTTCAATTTCGTAACCTCCTACTTTGTTAAATTTTTAATAAATGTGCAAAGGTTTTTAATCCCAAAATTATGTTATTATTATGATTCTGCTTTGTCAATAGGCAAATGGCGCTCTGCCCATGCCGGCTCCAGCTCTGCAATCGGAATGGCCTGCACTTCTGTTTATCTCAAAAAGCAGGCTCAATGAATTTCTTGATCAGCTCTGTTGAGTCCCCCGCTCTGGGTATAAAAAGAGCCGCATAGCCATCCTCATTTACCCACCACAGATATCCATAGGCCAGATTTTTCTTTTTCCATCGACTGTGTTCTGTCGTACTGTCCTCTACCCACTTTGAGGAAATAATCTGTTTCCCTTCCCACGTACCGCCATTCAGATATAGCTGGCCGATCTTTGCCATATCCATGGGCGTAAGCGTAAGTCCCCAGCCTGCCGCATGAATTCCCGTTGAATCTGTTACCCATCCGCTAATATCCGTAGACTGGTTAAACGCCAGCTGTTCCTCTTTGCTTTCGAACTGCAAATTGTTTTCCACCTTAATCCCAAGCGGTTCAAATAAGTTCTCCGCCGCAAAATCTAATACGGACCGCCCTGTTGCCCTCACTAAAATTCCCGATAAAATGTCCGGTCCGATCAACGGGGCGTATCGGAACGTCCCTGTCTTCCCATGGCCACCTAATAAATCCAGTGAAAACTCTACCCGGTCACTGCTTGTAAAGTATTTTATATAAGGTGCAAAAAAACGATATTTATACGGTGCCGTCATTGTCAGCATATCCCTCAGTGTAATATTCCGTATTTTTCTCTCTCCCCTTTTCACTTTGTATTCCGGAAAGTAATCCAGTACTTTCTCTTGGACATTTTTAATATATCCTTTATCCAGGGCAATCCCAAATAATATCGAAATAATACTTTTCGTCACAGAATAGACATGAACGCGGCTGCTCGCCGTACAGCCCTTAAAGTATTTTTCACAGGACACCATTCCATTTTTTATTATGACAATACCCGTGATATTTCCATACTGACTGTTTATTTTCTGTTCCAGCTCTTTCTTTTTTATCTGATCCATAATTTCTCCCTCTCACGCACTTCACAAGATCTTCCTGCCATTCCGGTCTTTGACCCCCCTCTTTTTAACCGGATAATAGACCTCCGTGACAAGCTCGCTTTCCTTTGAAGTCTCTCCCGGATCTGTTACATATACCTCATACAGCGCATTGCTGTTTTCATAGCCTTCCCTCTCTGCCCATTCCATTTGCTTTGCATAAACAGAGGGAAGCTGGCGGTAAGACCCCTTCACAACTGTTTTCAAACACAGTCCGGGACAGAAATCCCTCGTTCCGGTTACACACTCTTTTATGGGGATTGCAAATTCCGTATCTAATCCAAATGGTGTATACTCATCGCCATGAAACAACACCATTGGCGGAGCGGCCGCTGTCAGTTTCTTCTCCTCCATTTTCCGGAATAGTTTTCCAAAGCAAGTACCATATTCCTCCGAAAACTCATGTTCCAAAACATTCTTCCGTATGGACAGAAGATACATCCTCGGTATCTCAACCAGCTGTACCTCAATGCTTTCCATATATGACATAACGGATTCTCCTTTCCTCAGGTTTGACAGATCGCCGTCTATTTGATGCAGAGTATCTTCAAGCTCCCGTACCTTTACCGCAATCTCCCTTTTCTTTTTATTAAGTGCGGTAAAAAGCACCTCGTCCATCAGCTCCTCCGATTCAAAAACAGCTTTGATTTCTTCCAAAGAAAAGCGATAAGCCTTCAGACGATTGATCAGCAGCATCTTCTCCAATTGGTCGTTTGAAAATTCTCCAATTGTGAGCATAAAACCCCTCCTTCCAAGCTCAGTATAACCTTTACCCTAAGGGGAAAGTCAACGGCACTTTTCATCCGGTCCGGCTGCGAGCGGACAGTGACGGCTTTGGGGCAGTGAAATAAAAGTGCGGGAGGAATATTGAATGGGCGGTGAAAAAGGCATATAATCAAATTGAATTATGAGAACAGGATGTACATAAATTATGAGAAAAAACAACAGAACCCGAAAACGACTGCGCCTGATACCTCTTATATTGGGAGGCTATGGGGCATTTCTTGGCTTTGGTCTGGCGGCCTTTTTTGAAATGGCGCAGGACGAAGGACGGATATATCAGAAAATCACAGAGCCGGATAATGCGGTGGAATGGCTGAAACAATTGTTAGCGGGCAGTCCCGATTTTTTCGAGTGGGAAAGCATAGAGACAAAAGTCCGGCAGGAAGATGCGGAAGCCTTCCGGCGGCAGCTTATGACCGATCAGAAAGGACAGATGACTTACTGGCATCAGCTTCTGGTCATTTTTGGAGAGAGCTGGCATGATGAGCACAGATTCTTTTCTGCCAGAGATGTGGAGCTGGCCATTGAAGGCATCCATGAGGGAAAATACACAAAGGCAGTCCTGGAGTGGGGAACGGAAGCCATTGACCTGTTCCCCGGCGTTCAAAATGACCTGATGGTGATCTTGTGTACCAATAACACGGGAAAAGGGGAAACCAGATTTCTGGCAAAAGAAGGCACTGTGACACAGGTGAAATTCTGGCTGGTTAATTATCTGGATCACGGCTTTTTTGAAGAGATGAGCGGCTGGGCTGATATTACCGCCCAGATAGAAAAGGCAGAGAGAAAGGGCGGGAAGAACCATGGGAAAGTATTTTAGTGATGCGGTGGATAAGGCCATCGAGGATCTCTATTATTGTTGCGATAACGACAAAGCAAAAGCGGCGGCGGACGCATTATTGTCTGCGGCAAAGGACGGCGACGGGGATGCCTGTTATTTCCTCTCCCGCTGCTTTTCCGGCTCCTGCTGCAGCTGGGAATATCACCCGTTTGAGGAAAATGAGGCTGCGGCCTACGCCATGCTCCATCAGGCAATCTCCTCAGGCAGCGCCGCCGCAGTTCTGGGTGCGCTCCGTATGGGCATGCTGACACCGGAGCTGCGGGAGATCATGCCGTTTGACAGTATTCACGAGGCATGGGAGGAAATCCTTGAAAAAGCCGAAAACGGCTGTCCGTTCTGCCAGTATATGATCGGAAATACCTATTATTTTCTGGATACTATAGAAATCGAGGATCGCAAGGAAAGCCAATTTGCGAACAGGGAAGCCTGGAACGCCTGGAAACGTCAGGAAATGGAACAGAGCATTCCCTGGTTTGAAAAGGCATTCTACGGCGGCATGATTCTGGCCGGACGGAATTACTGCCATTACTATCAGCATGGCCGGGGAGATTACATTCCGCCGGAGCCGGAAAAAGCGGTTCCGATTATGCGTCAGGGCGCGGAGCTGGGTTATCCGGAGTGGATGTATGCCTACGCCAATCACCTGGCATACACAGAAGAAGACCACAAAGAGGCCCTTTCCTGGGCGATGAAGGCGGCGGAGGCAGGGCATCTGTGGAGCTGGCATATTGTGGGGGATATTTATTGGAGCGGAAAGGCGGTGGAGCGCAGCCTGCCCCATGCGCTTCAGTGCTACGAAAAGACCGCCGGCTATGGCAACGACAGCTATGCCTGCCGTCAGCTGGGGATCATGTATTTTCTGTTGACACTTTATTGCCATACGCCCCCGCGTATGGCAAGTTAATGTCACAAACTTTTTTCACTTTTCCCACGTGAAAATCACTGAACAACATAAGTGTATCCGTCAAAGCAGGCGCAATGCGCCCCGTTCTTTCTTTTCAGAGATTATTTATTTTATACAAAAACCGAAATGCCTGCCTCCTGTTCTGCCACAACCACCTCTCCTGTTTTTGTATAGGTCACAGGCTCTCTTACGGCATCCGCCTTTATTTCATCATGACCTGTACTTTCTGAATCTATGCCGTCCTTCAACAATACCTTTCCTTCGTCAATCCGATCTTCCGGTTTTTCTTGCTCTTCCCCGCGCTTCCGGACAGCCTCTTCGCACTGCAATTTAGCTTTTCCCCTTGCCTCCCTTGCATCTTCTTCCATTCCTTTGTCAGCTTCCGCCTTATACTCCTGCGCCTTGTCGGAAAATTCAGCGGCATATCCCATTGCGCGCTCCATTGCCGCTGTATTGCCTTTACGCCTTGCCTCTTTAAAGACACGCATGGGGGTATTCACCAGATTCATATTTGTCCTTGCACCTACAAGACCTTCCATTGTCTTTGTGTTCATAACCTCGCCTCCCAATCACCGTTTTTAAGAATAACAAAAATCCTCATTTATCTTTTCGGCAGTGGGAATATATGATAATTAGATTTATGCTTCAAACAACCGTTTTGATGTCATGTGCGGCATCAGGAAACGGCATTAAAACGGATATTACGAAAATCCCGTTCTTCGCTTGGGCATTCATCACGCCATTATAACCATGCACTACATCGCCAACATTCAGCAGACCGATACCGTGTTCCTGTGAATCCGCTTTATTCGTAAATCCAACCGCATACTTTTCCGTTCTGTCCATGCTGTTTTTTACCTCAAGCAGAAAACATTTCTTTACTGTTTTTGCCTGAATATTGATAAAACGGCATTCATCTTTCTGTATTCTTCCGCATGCTTCCAGAGCATTATCCAACATATTTCCGAACAATACGCACAGGTCAAACTCATTGATGCGGCATTCCTTTGGTATCTGCACATCACATTCCCATTTGACATTTTCCTCTTCCGCCCGTTTCCGCTTCTGGTACAGAAGTGCGTCCACCGCCTTATTTCCTGTCATATCTCCACCAACATCCAAGGCAATGTTCTCCATTTTTTTCAGGTAGTCATCTATCTTCTCCCATTCTTTATTCCGGGACAGCGCCGATAAGGCAATGATATGGTTTTTCATGTCGTGCCGCAGCCGTTCCGACTGTCTGTACTGCTGTGCCAGCATTTTGTAAACCGAAATCTGCGAATGGTACCGGCCGCTCTTTTCCTGCTCCAGATAAATCCGGTTCATCCCAAACACATAAAATCCTGCTGCCGCCATAGAAAGGAAATCCAAAACCCAAAATCCAGCAAGGCTGAAAATCTGGTCATAATACAATCCCATGTTTCCCCCGCTTCTGACCATAATGCCATTGCTCGCCCCCAGGTTCGCCACATCATACACTGTAATGATCATAAGCAGAGGGACCGCCAATATGACATACCACATTCTCGGCTTGCCGCAAAAAACAGTCTCAAGATGCTTCGACATCCACCGTACAGCCAATATGGCAAAACAATAACCAATACCACTGATCAGCCCAATCGCCCAGTCTTTAGAAAATGGTTCCGGGATCTTTTTCACTATATGCAGGAAAAGCAGTTCCAGACACGATAAAAAAGAGGCTGCAAAATCTGCCGCCAGCCTTACCGCCGCCAGCATAGATGCAGCCAGAATCCTTTTTTCCCTGTCTGATCGAAACAGCACCACCACTAATCCCATGAAAAATACAGGGTACAGAAACACAGAAAAAGTATACAGTACGGAAGATAATCGCCCCCAGATATTACAAAACAGCCAGCCGCAAAAGGAAGCGGACAAAAACAGCCACTCCCTCCTTTTGGAAGCCCCCAAAAATTTTTTACAAAATTTATCCGCTGCCCACAGATACCCCAGGTAAAATGGTGCCACGATTAGAAAATCTGTGCAGTCGGAGAGCTGCTTCATAGAATCCCTCCATTTTTCCGCATAGCCTTAAGCACCTCCCGGACAAACTGCTCATACCTTCTTTTTGCAATCACGATTTTTTCCCCGTTTTCCAGGATCACTTCCTGCCTGTTATACCGGTCAACATATTTCAGATTGACCAGATAACTTTTATGGCATCTGAAAAATCCTTTATCCTGTAATTTGTTCTCCAACTTTCCCATCTGCTCATAATAAGTAAAAATACCTTCCGGCCCATGAGCATCAACCATTCTTCCTTTTATCTCGAAATAGTATATATCATCAAGAAATAACTTCTTTTTCTGTCTTTCCCTGCTGACAATGATAAATTCCTGTAAACAACTTTCGGTTTTCAGGACGGCTTTTTGCAGTACGCTTTTCAGCTTCCTGTCATCCACAGGCTTGAGCAGGTATTGGAAAGCCTCCACGTCATACGCTTCAAACACATACTCCCTGCTGGAAGATACAAAAATGAGTATTTTATCGGATGCCCTTTCACGAAAAATCTGCGCTGTTTTCATTCCATCCAGCTCCCGCATAATGATATCAAGGAAAACAACGTCAAAGCTTTCCAATGTCTGCAGCAGTTCCCCGCCGCTTTGGAACTGGCGGATGATGCATGGCATTTTTATTTCTTCCATAATTTCTTTTATTCTTTTTGCCATGTTGCAGCATTCTATGACTTCATCATCACACACTGCTATTGACAGCATTTTCATCACCTCTGTTGTAGCTATATCATATATATCGACACAAACACGGACAAAATTCTGTCACTGCCATGAACGGACATTTCGCTGTAATAACCGTAATTCTTGCCGTACCCTTGAATCAAAACCCCAAAACGGTATTCTGTTATCCGTCTGTTTCTCCCTTCACCACTTCCCAGTCTATAAACAGACTGCAGCGCCGTGTGGTGAAACGGATTATGCGGAAATCGGGATCATCGGGACCGGAAAAATGATTTGCCAGGCCATCATACCACATCCTGCGGCAGATTTCCGGATCGGTACAGACCTCCGCAGTTCCGGTGAGGGAAATATGGTATGTCGGAGAGTTCAAGCAAACGGCAGCCCTGTTGTTCTGACCAAGACGCACAGGACTTGGCGCACCCAGACCTGTACAATTCTTCCCTTCCGATGTTACAGAACCTTCTTGAACTGATATTCATACATATCGGAATACATATTTCCAGAGGACTGCGGTGTAAGCCGGCCATCCAGTGCGCCCATATCTACTGCAAAACCGCTGTCCGTCACGGAGAACGCACCGTTGCCGAACCGAAACTCCGAAGTAAAATCAGGAATCCCCAAATCGCCGCTTATCCTGATATTCCCTATGATATTTTTCAGCGCATCCTTCATCCGTTCTATCCTGGCATTGTCCTTTGTCTTGTTGATCAGATCAGCCGCCTTATCCGGCAGCCCTCCGATCCTCCCATCGGACATCTGATAAAGATTTTCCAATGAAATATCATCCCCCGTAACCCCTTTCAGGTAACGCCGGACCTCCTGCACATCCGTGGCATACTGGTACGCGCTGCCGGGCAGATTCCCCACGCTGTCCGCTGTCCCTATGTAATACCGGTACATCCGTTCACCGTACTTTTCATCTATCAGCTTCTGCACCTGTCCCCGGACAGTCTCGTCCTTTATCCCGTCCACGGCCACATCCCCATTGCTCCCGATCCGTACACGCATACCCTCTATGTCGTCACGGGAAATGCCCATTCCCTCCAAATCCTTAACGAAATCATCTGAAAAGCTGTTTTTCAGCTCCGCTTTATTCTGCGCCTTTTCCATGTCTTTCAGGTTGGCAAAAATCTTCACATACTCCAGTTCCGCATCATTTAAGTCCTTCCCATCCGCCATGTCCTGCAGCAGTTCATCCACGGTGCGCCCGCCCTTATACTTCTTTTCTTCCGGCAGGCTGTCAAACTGTTTCCGGTGGAGCCGCTCCATCTCTTTTATATAATTCTGCTCTGTCTCCTTTAAGACGGCATTATACCTGTCAAGGTATTCCCGCCAGTTTTCATCCTTCCGGCTGTATGCCCCGTGGAGGTTCCCGAACGCCTCCCTGACGGCATCAGTCCTTCCCGGCTCCTTGTTTTCGGTAACATGGAAACTGATCTTATAATAATCATCCGGGGAAATTTCCTCCCCGTTTCCGTTTTCTACCTTGAGGCAGTATTTATTGGTATTGATATCCCAATCAGGAACGGTCAGCTTCTTCCGCCCTTCCCCGTCCCACTCCGCCTTCCCTGCCTGATTACCGTATTCGTCATACAGGGTAAGGTCGTAATCACAGCCCTCCGGCATATCTATATAGACCTCAACGCCAAAATAATTCCGCTGAAAGTTCATAAACGGGATGGAGAAGTTATAAAAATCCACATCCTTTTTATCACTGAGGCTTCCTTTCAGGCTGCTGGTCTCATCCTTGATCAGAAAATTCAAATCCAGAAACGCACTGCCCCTGTCTCTGTCTGAAACCTCATAGGTAGTATGCTGTCTGCGGTAAGTGTCATTGCTGCCAAGGGTGCAGGTGTCCTCCCGCAGCTCCATGTTCCTGCGCAGCTTCCCGTCAAAAAATGCCTCTGTCTCCTTTACTGTCATGAAGCATACCGGCTTGTCCCTGAAAGCCGCTCCCCACGCGGAACCTTGTTCATTTACATTATTTATTCCCATTGCCATATAATCTCCTTTTTCGTGGTAGAAGTGCCGTCCATCTTGTCTATCAGTATCGACATGGTCATGAAATTTTCCCCAGCTTCTCCAGAAACGCCCTGTAAAATTCCCCTTCCTTGATGCGGGCCTGATGAACCTCTATGCTCCTGGGCGTATATACTACGGGATGCTCCAAATCATACAGTGCCTTTTTCGCTGCCTGGATCGCAGATTCCACCGTGCTTCCAAGGATGTCAAAATTCTCCGTCTCACCCTTAAGCTGTTTATTAAGCCGCTGCACCATCATCTGAGAGATATGGCTCATCATTCCGTTGCCCCGGATTCCCATACCATTCGCATTCACTTCTTTCGCCGCCTCCATCCACGCACCCTTCACTTCCTGTGGGGCGTTGGGGCCGACCATCTCAAAGGCCTTCTCATCCTGGTCGGCTGCCTTTCCCTGCGCCGCCTTTTCTTCCACCGTTTCCATGAATCCCACGGCCCCGGATTCTGCGCTTCTTCCTGTCTTTCCTGGCGTGTATCCTGTCAGCGAATATCCCGCTGTTCCTATTCCGCTCATGCCCATTTCCTTCCATCCTCCATTTCTATCTTAAAAATATGGCTTCATATAAAATTGTCGGCAGATGTACCCAAATTTCAAACCATGATTGCACCAGGTGACTATAAATTGCAACGAAATGATCATAAAGTTATAATGTCCCGACCTGAATCCGTTTTTTATCCTTTCGGGCAATCCGCCACACAGCAAACTTTCCTGCCGTTACCGCTACCGGAAGTCCTCCCGGAGCCATTATCCACTGACTGGCAATATACAGGTTTTTTACCCCCTTTAATATTCCTTTTACACGAAAAGACTTTACACCTTTTCTTGTAATGAATCCCATATATGCTCCATGGTATGCGTTACAGTACCGTTCGTAAGTTATCGGTGTCCAGCAGTCAAGAAATGCCATATGTCCATAAAGACCGGGAAACTGCGTCAGCAATCGTTCCTCTATCGCCTTTACCGCCGCCTTTTTCCGGCTCTCATATTCCTCCTTTGTCAGTCCTTTCCAGTATAAGTATTCCTTATCAAATTGTGGGATATTTACTTGAAGTACCATTTTCCCTGCCGGGGCAAATTCCGGTTCATATTCATAACTTTTCACTGAAATTCTCTCCACTTTCTTTCCTCCCGTTTCAAAAGGAAGGCAGTCGAAGAAAATAGTTCCTTTCCCATTATACGCGTTCCGCTCTGCCACAAAAGCTGCCTGAACAGCGCTGAAAAGAGGATATTTTTCGTTATCCGCATAACAGGACTGCCATTTAGCGTCCATATACTTTTTACCGATCAAATTACGAAACATCTCCATGGTATCCACTGATGAAATTACATAATCCGCCAACACCGTTTTTCTATCTGCTGTTTCAATCCCTATTGCCTTTTTGTTTTTTATCAAAATCCGAAGAACCGGCGCATTGCAGTATAAATTACCGCCCAACTGCCGAAATCGCTTCACCATACGGTTTACCATTGCCAAAGAACCGCCTGTTGGAATTTCACCGTTACCGGATACAATACTGGCATAAGAAACGAGAAATGAACTTGCAACATATTCTTTGGGCAAATAATCGGTAAACAATGCTTTCAATGCAGGATGTTTAAACCTTGCGGACATCTCCGCCAAATCAATGGAGCTGTATTCTTTCATCACCTTCGGCATATCCGCCATTGAAGCACCCATATGGATATAATCAATGATTCCCATAGCATCCATAGGTTTTTCAGCCGGTATTTCACATTCCGCCGCGTATTTCACATGTTCCACAAATTTTTTTATTTCCGTTTCATCTTCAGGCGACAATTCGAGAAGTTCTGCCTTCGTCCTCTCCAAATCCTTCCACAGTGTTATCTGCAAATCCCCCTTGATACTGGTATAAAAGCTGTCACAGTCTGCAAATTTCGTATGTTCATCCAATGCTCCAACTGTTTCCCATACCTTGCGGAGGGCTGTTCCTTTTTTCGTTCCGGTAAGCCAATGAATACAATTGTCAATATGGCAGCCTTTCCGGTTCCATCCCATACACTGCCCGCCGGCAATGGGATTTTTTTCATAAATATCCACGTCATAACCTGCCAGCTTTCCATAAATCCCAGCTGACAGTCCGGCGATACCGCCGCCTACGATTACAATTTTCTTTTTGTTTGCCTCCATAAACGTTTTCCTCCATAAACAAACCATTTCTACTAAATTAATTCTTTGTCATTTTGCAGCATGCCTGCCACCCATTCCGGTTCCGGCAGCGGAATTTCCGGACGCAAAGCATACTGTCCCATAATTCCATGTATTGCACACCAATACATATTTGACAGTGCCATGACATCTCCCTTACGTATGCTTCCATCCTTCTGCCCTGCTTCCACCCAGTTTTGGCAAAATCCAATAGTGTCTACCGATGCTGCCAGCTTACGAAGTTTCCCTGGTATATCCTGCGCCTGCACCACATACCCCATAAACACAAACATTTTTGCAATAAAATTATTTTTTTCCACTTGCAAAAACAACATTTTTGTAAATTGATAGAAAAAATCCAAACCATTTTCTGCCCTGATCTGCATTGGCATACGCATTCCTTCCAAACCGATATTTACCAGTTCTTCCAGCAGAATTTCCTTCGTAGGGAAATAATGGAACAGCAGCCCTTCGCTAATTCCTGCCCTCCTGGATATCTGGCTTGTTTTGGTTCCGTAATATCCCCGTTCCACGAATAAATCCAATGTAGCCTGAATAATTTGTATTTTTCTGGCTTCCTTTTGTTCTTTCCTTGTCATACAGCATCTCCTCCAATGGATAAGTACAGCTTAACATTATCACACCCATCAAAAAAATTATAGAGCAATTTACTCAACGAAATTACCAACAAAAATAAAATACTTCTGTCCATGGCTCTGCCCGGTATTTTACTTATAGATTCTGGCACCATACATATGTTGGGACACTCCGAACATTCTTTTTTTCTTTTCTTCTTTAATCGCCCCTTTATAAGCGGCATCAAAAAACGCCAGAAAACAGGGGCCACCACTCACCGTGATGAAACCCCGCCAAACCTCAAAATCCCCACCAAAAGGGGCGGATGCACCGCAAGGCCTGCCTGGGAAAAAAGCAGACCGCCGCATATGGCGGATGAAGTCCATAGTGCGGCGGTTTGTGCATACTATCCTCTTATTCAGTTCAACATAAGGCAGTCCTTTGCCGTAATGATGTGTTTCAATTCAACCCCCTTAAAAGCCGGATGCTTCGACCATCCGATCTCCGCAAAGCCAGCCTCCTTTTCCGGCAAAACCAATTTTCCATTGTTAAACAATTCAAATG
>CATKXR010000092.1 GCA_949840805.1 uncultured Lachnospiraceae bacterium
GGCGCTTAATGAGCCGGAATGGTTTTCCCGGCGAATTTAGCGTCCGCTACGTTCTTCACGGAGCGGGAGCGCGTTTTCCGGGGTACGGGTAACAGACCAGGCGGACCTTTTGGAATCACTGTAAACATAAACAGCGTCAAGCTCCGCACGACAAAGTATACCCTTCCGGGCACCCCATAATGCATGCCCTTCGGGCGGGCGTGCTCCGTCGGGCTCCGCACGACAAAGTATAAAAAAGAGAGAGAACATCCATGAGATTAGTGAGCATTGCAAGCGGAAGCAGCGGGAACTGCACCTACATAGGATCAGAGAACACCCATCTTCTGGTGGACGCGGGAATCAGCAACAAGCGGATTGAGCAGGGACTCAATGAGATCGGGGTAAAGGGATGTGAGCTGAACGGCATTGTGATCACCCATGAACATTCGGACCATATCCGGGGCCTGGGGATCCTGGCAAGGAAGTATGGGATCCCGGTGTATGGGACAAGGGAAACCCTGGAGGAGATCCAGGGGAAGAAATGTCTGGGAGAGTACCCAAAAGAGCTTTTGGTGGGAATCCGGCCGGATGTGGAATTTTCCGTGGGCGATCTGGATATCCTGCCCTTTTCCATTGACCATGACGCGGCCAATCCGGTGGCATACCGGATCCGGCATGGAAAAAAGCAGGTTGCCGTGGCTACGGATATGGGGCATTATGACCCGTATATCATTGACCATCTGCAGGGACTGGACGCGCTGCTGATCGAATCCAACCATGATGTAAATATGCTTCAGGCAGGCCCTTACCCATATTATCTGAAATGCCGGATTTTGGGGGACCATGGCCATCTGTCCAATGAAAATGCCGGCAGGCTTTTGAATTATCTTCTTCATGACCGGCTGAAGCATATTCTGCTGGGGCATTTAAGCAAAGAGAATAATTATGAGGCCCTGGCTTATGAGACCGTCCGTCTGGAGATCGACCAGGGTGACACGCCGTACCGGGCATCGGATTTTTCCATTGCAGTGGCAAGACGGGATGAGATGTCGCAGATTTTGTATGTGTAGATGCAATGGTTGGGACAGGCCGGAAGACGGCCTGCCTGAACGGCTGTATAAGATAGAAGAAAGGACAAGGCGGAAAATGAATAAGGTTATTATTACTGTGGTGGGAAAGGATACTGTGGGAATCATTGCGAAGGTATGCACGTATCTATCAGAAAATAATGTGAATGTTCTGGATATTTCACAGACGATTGTGCAGGAATATTTTAATATGATGATGATTGCCGATATCAACCAAGCGACTGCGCCTTTTGAGGAAATCTATACCCGTCTGGATCAGATCGGGGAGGAGATCGGCGTAAAGATTCACTGCCAGCGCGAAGAAATTTTCACGAAAATGCACCGGATCTGAGGGGGAAAACAGAATGTTGAACATGTTTGAAGTGATCGAGACTAACAATATGATCGAGCATGAGCGGCTGGATGTGCGTACTATCACTATGGGCATCAGCCTGCTGGACTGCTGTGACAGCGACCTGGATGCGGTTAATAAAAAGATTTATGAAAAAATTACCCGATATGCAAAGGATCTGGTGTCTACGGGAGAGGCCATTGCACGTGATTTCGGCGTGCCTATTGTGAATAAGCGGATATCGGTAACGCCGATCGGGCTGGTGGGCGGATGCGCCTGCAGGACACCGGAGGATTTTGTGAGTATAGCCCGGACACTGGACCGTGCGGCCCATGAGGTGGGCGTGAATTTTATCGGCGGCTATTCGGCCCTGGTTTCGAAGGGGATGACTGCTGCGGATGAGAATCTGATCCGGTCCATTCCCGAGGCTCTGGCCTCTACAGAGAGGGTATGCAGTTCTGTCAATGTAGGCTCCACACGGACAGGGTTAAATATGGACGCAGTACGGCTGATGGGAGATACGGTGCTGGCCGCTGCCCGGGCTACGAAGGACCAGGATTCTTTGGGCTGCGCCAAACTGGTGGTATTTTGCAATGCCCCGGATGATAATCCCTTTATGGCAGGGGCTTTTCACGGGGTTACGGAGGCAGATGCCGTCATTCATGTAGGGGTCAGCGGCCCGGGTGTGGTGAAAGTCGCCCTGGAAAAAGCCCGCGGCGAGAATTTCGAGGTGCTTTGCGAGACGATCAAAAAGACGGCTTTCAAGATTACCAGGGTAGGGCAGTTGGTGGCCCAGGAAGCATCCAGGCGGTTGGGGATTCCCTTTGGAATCATCGATTTATCTCTCGCTCCCACCCCGGCGGTGGGAGACAGCGTGGCGGAGATTCTGGAAGAGATCGGCCTGGAATGCGTAGGCGCGCCGGGAACCACGGCGGCGCTGGCCATGCTTAACGACCAGGTTAAAAAAGGCGGTGTCATGGCTTCCTCTTATGTGGGCGGATTAAGCGGCGCCTTTATCCCGGTCAGTGAGGACCAGGGGATGATCGATGCGGTGACGGCAGGAGCCCTTACTCTGGAAAAATTAGAAGCCATGACCTGTGTGTGTTCGGTGGGGCTGGACATGATCGCGATTCCCGGGGACACGTCTGCGGAGACGATTTCCGGCATCATTGCCGACGAGGCGGCAATCGGGATGATCAACCAGAAGACCACAGCGGTCCGGGTGATCCCTGTCATCGGAAAAAAAGTGGGGGATACGGTAGAGTTTGGCGGCCTTTTGGGCTATGCCCCGGTAATGCCGGTGAACAAATATTCCTGCGAGCGGTTTGTAAACCGGGGCGGACGGATTCCGGCGCCGATTCACAGCTTTAAAAATTAAGGCAACGAAGGAAAGGGAAGATCAATGGGAAAAGAGACGCTGGAATCCATGCTGGATTATTTTTCTAACCAATACCTGCGCCAGATGGTCTTCAGCAACCCGGCGGAAAAGGGCGGGCTCTCCAAAGTGAGGGTCCGCCCGGTTATGCTTCGGGAGGAGCTTAAATTCCAGGCCGAGGAGTTTATGGGGACCCAGGCATTCCACAGGAATCTTTCTTTCGGGGAATTGAAAGAATATACGAAAAAAATGATGGGCGGAAAGTTCCGCCAGCTCGAGGTGGCTTCCCGGCTTGGCAGCAGTATGGTATTGGCAGGGAAAAAGGGGACTGTGACGGTTAAAGTGAAGAAAAACAGGGAGGAACCCTCCAGAGACATAGAACCGATACCGCCAACGGGGGAAGAGCTGTTCCATAACCGGAAGAAACGGTATATTTTAGAGGAAGGGATTCCTGTTCCGTTTCTGGTGGATTTGGGGGTAATGACAAAAGAGGGAAAGATTGTAAGAAGCCGTTACGATAAATTCCGCCAGATCAACCGGTTCCTGGAATTCATTGAAGATATTCTGCCAAAACTTTCTAAGGAGCGGGAAAACACGATCCTTGATTTTGGGTGCGGCAAGTCTTATCTGACTTTTGCCATGTATCATTATCTGAAGGAAATAAAAGGTTATCCCATCCGGATAACCGGCCTTGACTTAAAAAAAGATGTGATTGCCCGATGTAACCTTCTGGCAGAGCAATATGGGTATGACCGGCTTGCCTTTTACTGCGGGGATATTGCAGGTTATGACGGCGTGGACCGGGTGGACATGGTGGTGACGCTGCACGCCTGTGATACGGCCACGGATTATGCCTTAGCCAAGGCTGTCCGATGGGGTGCGAAGGTAATCCTTTCTGTACCCTGCTGCCAGCATGAGCTGAACCGGCAGATGGAAAATGATCTGATGAAGCCAGTATTCCGGTACGGAGTGATCCGGGAACGGATGGCGGCCCTGTACACGGATGCCTTGCGGGCGGAGCTTCTTGAAAGGGAGGGCTACCGAACCCAGATACTGGAATTTATCGAAATGGAGCACACACCTAAGAACCTCCTCATCCGGGCGGTCCGGGAAGGGAAGGGGAAGAAAAATCAGGAGGAAATCCGGCGGATCACGCAGTTTTTAGGCGCAGAGCTGACTCTTGAAAAGCTTTTGGAAGAAAACTGAAATTCCGGCACTGCTGTACCGGTTCAGCACACAATGACAGAGCGGGTGTATTCGTTGGGCATGCTTTGCCCGCTTTTGGCGAAAACGACCGACTGATACAGGTGGGAGGCATGAAAATCCGCCTGCAGCATGGCAAGGCCGTCTGCGTCTAAGACTTTATGGGCGCGGGCGGTCTTTGTGATAAGGGGGATGGAGGAGGTGCGTTTGATCTGGCCGAGCAAGGGGGCGGCCTGGCGGCGGAAACCGAGAATCCTGCCGTAACACACGTAGTCCAGGCTTTTATAACGGGCAGCCTGCTCTGCCGTGATTCCGAGCAGCAAATGCAGAAGAGCACGGCTGATGCGGGTGTAGGTGTAGCCCCGGGTCTTTAGCTGAAGAACTCTTCCGGAAAAACTGGAAAAATTCAGCACATTGCGTCTTAAGCGGGAAGCCAGCTCCGGGGACATGTCGGCAAAGCAGGAAAAGGGATCGGAAGCTTCCATGTGCAGAAGTTCCAAAAGCCGTCCGTTGAGAAGGCTTGTCAGGTCGTCGGAAAATACCGGGACAGGGGAAAAGCCTGAGGCATCTCCCTCTAAAATCCCGGCTGCAGCTTTTGGAATCTGGCCAGATACAAAGGAGGGGCCGTTCTCCCGTATGGTTTTGCGGATGGCCGACGCGCTGGCAAAAATATCCTCTTTGACCGGCTCCATGCCATGGTATCCCTGGCCTGACCGCCGGATTGTCACCGGTTCTATGGAACTTCCCCGGCGCGTCAGCGCCTTTAAATATTCGATTCCCAGGATATTGTTGGGAGAGGAGAAAAAGGCGTCCGGATCCGGGACGTCCGTTTTGGAAAAATATCGCCTGAAAGCGGCTGCTCTTGCTTTCGGGAAAGAAAAGCCCTGTTTTAAATGTACCTGCAGTGTCTGTGCGAATTCTTCCGGTTCCCGGACCAGCAGCCCTGCGGCCCGGGAAAGCAGCTCACGGTCGCCTGCTTCGCTTCCAAAGCCCAGCATGTCCACAGCCCCCAGCCGGTCAAACAATGCCACGCCGCAGGCGGCAAAATCTTCCGCGCTTCCTGTGGCGAAGCAGGCGGGAAGTTCAAAAACCAGGTCGATTCCGGCATTCAGCGCCATTTTTGTCCGGGTGTATTTGTCATAGATGGCAGGTTTTCCCCGCTGGACAAAATCGCCGCTTATGGCTGCGACCACAAAGTCCGCCCCGGTTTTGGCGCGAAGTTCGTTGATCAGATAGAGATGGCCGTTGTGGAAGGGGTTGTATTCTGCGATAATACCGATAGTTTTCATATGGCGGGTTTCCTTTTTCTGCAGGTTGTTTTTGAAACATTGTTTCTGAAACGTTGTTTTTAAAATGTTATTTTGAGCTGTTATTTCTATTATACCCGTATCGGGTCCGGCAGGCAAGGGCGGATTGGGTTGTTATGGATTCGGCTCCTTATTGCGGCAAATCCTGCCAGTGCAGTAAGAAACTGTCCTTAATATTTATACCCGTGAGCCAAATGATTTGCCAACACAGTTCCCATCTTTCCATAAATACACCGAATCATTTGGCAAATAAGTATGTTCGCGAGTATAACAGACGAAAGAGAAAATAATAATCATTGTTTACCAAAAAATGCAAATTTGTAGGAGAGAAAGGGTTGAAAAAATTGTGTAAAACCAATAAAATAGAGACAGAATCGTTTTATGGGTCTCGATTCACACAAAGAACAAAGATAGGAGAAGAGAACGTATGAAATTCATGGTAGAAACATCCGCACGTCATGTACATTTAAGCCCGGCCGACCTTGTCACCCTGTTTGGTGAGGGATATGAGCTGACCAAGAAGAAAGATTTGTCCCAGCCAGGGCAGTTTGCCTGCGAGGAGCGCGTGACGATCGTAGGACCGAAGAAAGAGCTGAAGGGCGTGTCCGTTTTAGGGCCTGTCAGAAAACAGACCCAGGTGGAGCTTTCCATGACAGACGCCCGTTCCATTGGCATCGCAGCCCCGATCCGCGAGTCTGGCGTGCTGGATGGCAGCGGCGCCTGCAAGATCATCGGGCCTAACGGCGAGATTGAGATCAGCGAGGGCGTGATCGTCGCACAGCGTCACATCCACGCAACCGTAAAAGATGCCGAGGAGTTAGGCGTAAAGAACGGCGATATTGTTTCCGTAAAGATCGACAGTGATGGCAGAAGCCTTGTTTTCGGCGACGTGGTAGTGCGCGTCAGCGATTCCTACGCTCTTGCCATGCATATTGACACCGACGAGTCCAACGCCGCGGCATGTCCGAGAGACGCCCAGGGTGAGATCGTAAAGTAAGATGATTTTGCCGCCAGGGGCATTTGCAGTAAACGACAGTAAATGAAGGAGAACGTAAAACCTATGAAAATTTTAGTAGTGAATTGTGGAAGCTCATCTCTGAAATACCAGTTGATCGACATGGACAATGAGAGTGTAATTGCCAAGGGCCTTTGTGAGAGGATTGGCATTGAAGGTTCCAAACTGACCCATCAGCCTGCAGGCAAGGACAAATACGAGTTAGAAAGCCCCATGCCGGACCACAAGGTTGCCATCCAGCTTGTCATGGATGCCCTGCAGGACAAGGATCATGGCGTGATCTCCAGTGTGGATGAGATTTCCGCTATCGGCCACCGGGTGCTTCACGGCGGCACTACCTACAGCGAGTCCATCGTGGTGGACGAGGATGTAAAGAGAGTGATCCGCGAGTGCTTCGATTTAGGCCCGCTGCACAACCCGGCTAACCTGATGGGAATCGAGGCCTGCGAGGCGGCTATGCCAGGTAAGGCAAACGTGGCAGTATGGGATACCGGTTTCGGCATGGCGATGCCGGAGAAGGCATACCTGTATGCAATCCCTCATGAATATTATGAGAAGTACGGGGTACGCCGTTACGGCTTCCATGGGACAAGCCATATGTTTGTATCCGGCGAGGCCATCAAGTTCGGCGGTCTTGACCCGGAAAACGCCAAAGTGATCGTGTGCCATCTGGGCAACGGCGCCAGCATTTCCGCATCCATCGGCGGCAAGTGCGTGGATACCAGCATGGGACTTACTCCTCTTGAGGGCCTGATCATGGGAACCAGAAGCGGCGATCTTGACCCGGCAGTGGTGCAGTACATCTGCAACAAGGAGAACCGTGATGTCAATGATGTTCTCAATATCCTCAACAAGAAGTCCGGCGTTTTGGGAATGAGCGGCGTGTCCAGCGATTTCCGTGATATTGCAGCGGCGAAGGCGGAAGGCAACCATTTGGCGGAAGTGGCCCTGGATGCCTTTATCTACCGGGTAGCCAAATACATCGGCGCATATACCGCGGCTATGAACGGCGTGGACGCCATCGCCTTTACTGCAGGCGTGGGTGAGAACGACAAGGCCACCAGAAAGGCCATTTGCAGCTACTTGGGTTATCTGGGCGTGAAGATCGATGACGCAGCCAACGATGTAAGAGGAAAGAATGCAGTGATCTCTGCTGCGGATTCCAAAGTGAAGGTGATGCTGCTTCCCACCAATGAAGAGCTTGCCATTGCAAGAGAGACAAAGAGACTGACCCAGTAACGCGATTCTGTCTTTGGTTTTGGAACCATTACAGCGGATTGGCAGAATTAGCAGAAAAAGCAAAAAAATGTTGACAAATTTGTGATGCCTATGTATAATATTTTAGGTGCGTATTAGGAGAATAATATGCTGATTAATCTGACAGAGCTGTTTTCCGCAGACGGAAAAGAGAAGACCTGCACACCAGAGATTGAGATGGATGTTTTTCAGGCGCCGGATGGCGGCCTGAGGATTTCTTCAAAAGAACCGGTGGTTCTGAGACTTAAGCACATGGGCGGAAGGAAGATTTTATTGGAAGGCAGAGCCGTCCTCAGTCTTTCCATTCCATGCAGCAGATGCCTGGAGCCAGTGGATGTTCCTTTTAAGCTCGAGATATGCCAGGAACTGGATATGGACAAGTCGGAGAAGGAGCGTGCGGAGGATCTCGATGAACAGCCCTATGTGAACGGTTATGATCTGGATGTAGACCAGTTGATCGGCAATGAACTGCTGCTGAACCTGCCTATGAAAGTATTATGCAGGGACGACTGCAAAGGTATCTGCAATCGATGCGGCATGAACTTAAACCGCGGGAATTGTTCCTGCGAGCGCAGCTTGCCTGACCCGAGAATGTCGGTAATCCAGGATATATTTCAACAGTTTAAGGAGGTGTAAACCATGTCGATCTGTCCGAAGAACCGGTCATCCAAAGCCAGAAGAGATAAGCGCAGAGCTAATTGGAAAATGAGCGCTGTGAATCTGGTGAAATGCAGCAGGTGCGGAGCTTTGATGATGCCCCACAGGGTATGCAAGGCCTGCGGCAGCTACAACAAGAAAGAGATCGTTAGTGTTGAAGATTAAGATTTAAAAATCATCAAAACTTAAAAAAGCTAGAACGCAAGGGCTTCTGGGGATTTTCCTCAGGAGTCCTTGTTTACATAATCCGGATTTCCGAAAAATTGCACTCTAAAATTCCGAATTTTTCTCTGAAAATGCTGCCTCTTATCCGAAATTTTTTACGATCTATTCGACAGGCTTTATCCAGGGATGTACAGACAGCCGGTGACTGGAGATTTAGGGAAGATGAGTAAACAGAAGCCTGAAATTATGATCGTCACAACTGCCTATCATGTTGTTCAGGGCGTTATTATTGGCAAAGCAACAGGGAATAAGATGCGTAGGCTTAGATGCAAAAGCAAAATGGTATTTTACGTTAAATGCATTTATCCGTGAGTTTGTCGGGTATCTGAGATTGACTTTTTAGTATCAAAGTGATAATATTGCCATATATCCAAACAGGGGGGCAATACATGACAGATAAAATTATGGCTTGCATTACAAACCCGGTACAATGTAAACTGTTGCTTGAAATATACTCACAGGAGCAGACAACCGCAAAACATTTATCCGATGTTCTCAGTGACATTCCACAAGCTACTTTATATCGTAATCTGAAAAAGATGTTAAATGATGGTATCCTGAAAGTGGTTGAAGAGACCCAGGTGCGGGGTACGGTAGAAAGAACTTATGCGCTTGCATTTGACCTGAACCGTGATTTTGAAGTCATATTAGCCGAAAATTCCGGTACCCTTTATATGCAGGTGTTCATGCAGTATCTTCTTGGATTTGCGAAACAGTTCCGGGAATATTGTAAATCGCCGAATATCAATATTAAAAAAGATATGTCGGGCTTTTCTCTTTCACACCTTTATTTATCAGACGAGGAATTAATGGAATTTATGAAAAGCATTTCAAATATAGTTAAGATGGTAGAGAAAAATGAGCCGAAAGCAGGACGAAAATTAAGGACGCTTGGGATTATTATTACCCCTCCGGAAAAATAAAATCTGCCGCTCCCTGAAAAATGGAGCGGTTTCTATTGACTTTATATTATCATTATGATAATATTACTAAAGTGATATCATGTATCAACAACATAGCGGAAGGTGGAAAAAGAATGAACGTACTTACGATACAGAACCTGTCGAAACGTTTTGGGAAGCAAAAGATTATAAATGATCTGAACATGTCTGTACCGGAAGGAAGTATTTTTGGCTTCATTGGGCAAAACGGAGCCGGGAAAACGACAACTATGAAAATGGTTCTTGGCCTGCTTAAGCCCGATCATGGAGCCATCCCTTGAAAGTCTGTTTTTGGAGGTAGTGAAATGAGTGGATATATTGCTTTTGTGAAAAAAGAATTTACGGAAAACATGAAGAACTACCGTTTTTTTATTTTATTTGCGGTTTTTCTGATCTTCGGTATTATGAGCGCGTTTCTCGCAAAGTTTACGCCGGAAATTTTATCAGCTTTAGCAGCAGATATGGAAATGACTTCTGAACCAGTTGCTTTGGACGCATGGAAGCAGTTTTACAAAAATATATCCGGTGTCGGATTTAGTGCCTTCATTATTCTATATGGCAGCTGCTTATCAGGCGAATATTCTAAAGGCACGTTGGTTTTAATGGTAACAAAAGGATTGTCACGCAAAGCGGTCATTCTTGCAAAATATACAGTTGCGGCTGTCCTTATGACAATCTGCTACTGGGTGAGTTTCACAGTTACTTATGGCTATACGGCTTTTTTATGGCATGATACAGGCCTCTTTCATGTCGCGATTGCGGCCTTTGCCCTTTGGTTAGTCGGCTTCCTGTATTTAAGTATTTTAATGGTTGGCTGCGTCATTTTCAAACAAACTTTTACAAGTATCCTTTTTACCGGGGGTATTGTTGCTGTTATATCTTTACTTGGTATCACCAGCCCGATTGCTAAATTCAACCCATTCATTTTAACATCAAAAAATGTGGAATTACTTTCCGGTGAAGCAGTACCGTTGGATTTTATGATGCCTGCCTTGCTTTCCGTTGCCATGTCGATTTTAGGGCTGTTGATTGCAATTAAACTCTTTAATAAAAAACAGTTATAACTTACGATGGCAAAACAAAAGGGGCATTATAATTAACGCCTTAAAGAAACCAAATACAGACAGTAAAGGTGAGGCGGAGAAGTCCGTAGCCAGAGGCATTAAAAATATCTGGTGAGAAGCTGGGGATAGAGGTTAAGATTGAAACCCAAGGCGGAGCCGGGATAGAAAACCGTCTTTTCACAAAAGATATTGAAGAAGCGGTCTGCGTGGTATTAGTTAATGATGTGTCTCTGGCGAGGTTAGAGCGTTTTAAAGGAAAAAAGTTAAGCAGGGCATAAGAAAAAGGGGCTGGAAAGAAATATGTTTAATGAAAGGATGATGAATATCATTTGTTTTTTGAAAAAGAATAGAGAATCCACATACAAGGAATTTTCTGAAAAGCTTGGAGTTTCCGAGCGCAGTGTCCGCTATGATGTGGGACGGATTAATGATATTTTATCCTTGGAACATCTGCCGGAGCTTGAAAAACGAAGTAAAGGTGTAGTGGTGTATCCATCTGGGTTAAATTTAAAGGGGATGGAGGATAAAATGGGGTTCTCTATAACAGCAAAAAGAGGATGTTCATCATCCTGTTACTTCTGATGATTCGTAATGAGGACTTCAGAATCAGCCAACTAAGTTAACAGTCTGAAGTATCCAGGACTACCGTAAAAAATGATATGGTCATGTTGGCCCAGGGCAAGTATTTACTAAAAAGGAAATCTATAACCATGTATGGAAAACTGAACATGGGACACACGAAACAGTAAAGAGGACTGCTAACCGGATGTATCAAGTTAGCTGTTCTGCTTTTGTGAACAATCTTTCCGGGAAGGAGTATTGGGAAGCTGCGCAGGTGAACGCGCAGAAGGATATCTATTTCATTATCCGGTATTGTTCGGAGGTGGCTGGTATGGACACGGAGCATTACCGGATTTTGTTTCGGGGGCAGGTTTATGATCTTGCGTTTATTGACAATATGCGGTATCAGAATAGGATATTGAAGCTGTGGGCTTCTTTGATGAAGAGGTAATGGGGTGTCGGAGAATCAGAGGGTGTCTGTGGACCGGATGGCGGATATGGACCAGTTCTAAATCTGATTGATATGGCGGCCTTTTTCTGTTATGATGGGTAGTGAGAAAAGGCTGCCTGGTGACAGCGGTAGATTGGAATTTATAAAGGAGATGACTATGCTTGATAAAATACCAGATAGAGAGGAAATGACAACGTTAGTTGGAAAATCTTTATATGAAATATGGAATAAATTATGTGTATT
>CATKXR010000093.1 GCA_949840805.1 uncultured Lachnospiraceae bacterium
TCTTACGGTTAGGAAGAGGTATTTTAGAGCCGTCAACAGCGATGATCTGCCGTCCCCATACACCCATGAAACGAGAATGGAAATCCAGGGAATCCCTGCTGCAAAGGAAGTCAAGTACACGTTCGAAAAGTAATAGCACTAATACTATCGTAAGAGAACCTACCATGAAATAGCCATATAAGAGAGATCGTTTATCAGACTGGCTTAAATGCTTCTTAGAATCGTCGTGTTCATCTCCCATCCAAAAGTCGTCCCATTTCTTCCGTATCTTCTTCCACAATCCTATAATCTTCCACACCTCCATTTTCTACATGTTTACTTGTCTTTTTCTTATTTTTGCTACTCTTATACTATAAAGTGATGTCACTCAACTGTCAAGTGACTGTATACTATTAATCAAAAATAGATTAACATTTATCTATACCAAAACAAGGAGGACGGGGATATGGCAACCAATAAGCGTGTATTTACCTTACGTCTGCCGGATGAGGTATTTGATAAAATAGGTATTCTGGCTACCAAAGACCATCGTTCTATGACCAACTATATTGAGTATGTGTTAGTAAAGCACTTGGAAGAAATTGAGAAAGAGCAGGGTACAAGCCAAACCCGCCAGACAGAAAAAAAATGTTAAATTATTACAGCAAACCATATTTAGACGCAAAGTGATATCACTTGCCTGTCTAATGAATGTATATATTTTCTACATATTGGTTTATCATAAATTTATCCCCAGAATGGAGGGCCGGGATATGGCAACCAATAAGCGTGTATTTACTTTACGTCTGTCAGACGAAGTCTTTGATAAAATAGGTGTCTTAGCAACAAATGAACACCGTTCCATGACCAACTATATTGAATATGTGCTGATTCAGCATTTGGAACAAATAGAAAAAGAGCATGGGAAGATAAAAACTGATGAAAAATAATGTAAGGGGCGGCAGCACTCTATGCTGTTGCCCCTTGTCTGTCCATCAGCAAAATAAGCCGGAACTGTCAACGGCGGGCAGCGCCCGTTTATCTCGACCGTTGACAGTTCCGGCTTATTTTGCTAATTATTCTTTTACAATCTGGAAGCATATTATTGTTTTTGCATTTTTCACAAAATCTTAGATTAATTATCATCAGGCATACTATCAATTAATTCTTTAATGGCAGTTGCCTTGTAAACTATTCCTAATCCTAACACTTCTTCTGCAAGCCATTGAGTCCCTGTTTGTATAGATTTTAATTGATTATTTCGTATCATAGTAGCCGATACAATACCTAACAACTTTATGTTCTTTTTCGACAAATCAATTTGACCATTTTTAAAATTTTCATATGTCAAATCAATATAGACAGGACTTCCGCTTGATCCTGGAAACACTTGAGCATCTATAATAAAAACCGCATCTCCGTTATAGTTATACTTTGGATGACTTGCTATCATTCCTGTTCGAATTAAAGGAAGATTATTTTTTTCGTCATATCTATTATTAGGATATCCAATAAAATACACATTTTCCGCAATAGACAATTCAGGCTCATTAAAAGTTGCCAGCATATCATATGAGACAGCCTTAAAATATAATTGATTTGGTAACATTATGAAGAGACCTGTACATTCTAATATAGCTATATCTATGTTAAAATCTGGATGAAGGACAATATTCTCTTTAATATTGTTAATAGGAAGCCGAACTATTTTTCCTGTATCTGGAACATCATCTTTCAATTTTGTAAATGAAACAGCAATAGACTCTGCGCCACATAAAACATGTTTGTTAGAAATCAGGTACATTTTATACTTATCATTTCCGACTGGTCTCTGTAATAAAAATCCCGTTCCTATCGAAGATAACTTATTATTCTCATCGAAACACTCAATTCTCAGCGTAGTATATAAAAGCTGTTCAAAATTATTACTCATTTCAAATTCCCCTTTCTTTTTGTTACATTTACATTATCAAATCCTATTTTCTTTCTCTTCTAACATTTACTCTTCTCCTGTAGTATAAAATTCAACATCAATTACTTTATAGTAATCTGGATCGCATAAATTATATGACATCAAATTTTTTCTCAACTTCATACAACATGGTTTAAACGTTGCAAATGTAAGACCTCCAGATAATACACTCCCTGCAACGGGAATAGTAGATGCAACACTATCTGCAAAAATCTGTTTTGTCATACGTATACCTACTTTTAGAGCTACTTTTTTTACAAGAGGATAAATCGTTCCTTTGGTTAGCGCTTTCTGCGCCAATTTTTTTGCAATATTCTTAGCAAGAGTGTCCGCAAATTTCTTCAATACAGAAGATGCTCCTTGTACACCAAACATAACTCCAATAAAAAGAAGAAGAAAATTCATCGTTTCTGAATCCATTTCATCTTCGTTTAAATCAAATTGTTCAAAGCCATAAAGGTAAGCAAGTTCTTGTACTGTTCTCAATATAAAAGCAAAATAAGAAGTAATGTCAGCTGCAGCTGCACCTATTGCCACTGCGCCGCCGGGAAGACTAGATAAAAAAGATATCCCTGTTACTTTTGTCGTCTCATAATTGATTACTTGTTGTGAAATTTTATTTACTACAGCTTTAGACACTCCTGCTTTCGCAGGATTATTTTTAATAGCTTCATCAATCACTTCTTTCGGATAATATTTGATAAATTCTTTTTGCAAAAACTTTATGCGATTAACTTTCACTCCAGGTGTATGCATTGCTTTCATGAGTATATTTTCAAAGGTTAACTCATTCTTTGCTGTTTCGATAATATTAACCATTGTTTCTCTTATCTCCTTTTTGCCACTTTAATCATAATTCTCTTTAAAAAATTTCTAAATTTAAAAATCCATTATCTTAAACTTTATTTAGACTCACTTGGCAACAATAAAACTGAAGTCCTTTTTAACCTTTCAATTTTCTCTCAAACACAATTTGTATGTTTATTTCAAAGAATATCTTAGCACACCATCCTCTCTTTTTCTATTAATTTTTAAATATTTCAACTATAAATATTGTATGACCTCTTTGTTAGCGTATTTCTCTCTGGATTCTTTCATGTACCTCTAACACTGGCGCTATCTCTATACTTGTCACCGTCTCGCCAAAAGCCGCCGCCCAGGAATCAAAATGCCCCAGGCCCATCTTCTGTATCGTGTCATACTGCAGATAGCGCATGATCGTATATAGCTCTACCATACTATTCGACACGGGGGTCCCGGTTGCAAACGTGACGCCCTTCCCTCCGGTCAGCTCATCCAGATACTGGCACTTCATGAACATATCGGAACTTTTCTGTGCGTCCGTCTGTGAAATCCCTGCAACATTCCGCATCTTTGTGTATAAAAACATATTTTTATAGTTGTGGCTCTCATCTACAAACAGCCTGTCCACGCCTAACTGCTCAAATGTCACCACATCGTCTTTCCGGCTCTGGTCATTCAGCTTCGCAAGCCGTGTTTCCAATGTTTTCCTCGTCTTTTCCATCTGCTTAATGGTGTAGCGTGTGCCATCTTCTTCTGCCAGCTCTGCAATCGCATTTGTGATGTCGTTCATCTGCCGCTCAATGCTCGCAATCTGCCGTTCCCTGGAAAGGGGGATACGCTCAAACTGGCTGTGTCCGATAATGATAGCATCGTAATCCCCGGTTGCGATACGGGAACAGAACTTCTTCCGGTTGGCAGGCTCAAAATCCTTCTTCGTGGCAACCAAGACATTTGCCCCCGGATACAGGCGTAGAAAATCGCTGCCCCACTGTTCGGTCAGATGGTTCGGCACGACATAAAGGTTTTTCTGCGCCAGCCCAAGCCTGCGGCTCTCCATCCCGGCCGCAATCATCTGAAAGGTCTTGCCAGCCCCTACGCAGTGTGCAAGCAGCGTGTTGTTTCCATATAAGATATGCGCCACCGCATTTTTCTGGTGGGGCATTAATGTAATCTCCGGTGTCATACCTGCAAACTGGATATGGCTCCCATCGTATTCACGGGGACGGACGCTGTTAAATAAATCGTTATATTTCCTGCATAAGTCCTCCCTCCGGTCAATGTCCCGGAAAATCCACTCCTTGAAGGCTTCCTTTATCATCTCCTGCTTCTGCTGTGCGATCATGGTTTCCTTTTTGTTCAGGACACGTTTTTCCTTGCCGTCCTCCACAACCGTATCAAAGATTTTTGTATCCTTGAGGTTCAGCGCATCTTCCAACAGACGGTAAGCATTTGCCCGCTGCGTCCCATAGGTAGCTGTGACAAGGGAATTTCCATAGGAATCCGCGCTTTTCCCGGAGATATTCCACTGGCCGTTAATTTTCGCATACTTCACGTCAATCTGGTTCCCCAGGAAATGCTTCGGTGTATGGAACAGCTCCCCCATGAACTCCGTGATATAAGCCGGGTCTACCCAGGTTGCCCCAAGCCGCACCTCAATCTCCGATGCCTCCAGGTCTTTCGGCTGCACCCGTGTGAGCGCCTGCACGTTGATCCCATATTCCGGGTTATTTTCTGCAAACTGCTTTGCGACTTCCAGCTTCTTCCGGACATTGCCGGATAAATATTCATCCGATGCCTCCCACTGGTCTGTCAGGGGATTTTTAAAGATTACCCCCGCCAGTTCCTCCGTAACTTCGGATTCTGTCTTTCCGGATAGTCCTGCCATAAACGGCACATCCACTCTTGCCCGCTCCCCGATGGAAACGGCCAGGGCTTCACTGGCAGTATCCACGCTTGTCACCGGAACCGCCTTACGGATCGTCCTTTTGGTAAAAATATCTGCCTTCCGTTTCAGTTTCCCTTCCTCGTCCACCAGTTCCAAAGACGATAACAGGCAGTAGCTGCTGTCCTGGGAAAATGCCCTCCGGTTGGCATTGCTGCTGATCAGGCCATATTGAGCAGTAAACCGGTCATACTGGGTATTCAATTCTTTCTGCAGCACTGCAACTTCCGCATCACTGCCGTCCTCCATCTGACACTGCAAAAGTACCTGCGTTAAATTCCGCAGCTCAATCATCCCAAGCACACGCTCTGTCGTCATGGCGGGCAGCTCCATTAAATTCATCATGGAATTTTCCCGGTAATACACTTTTCCGTCCACGTTTGCAAAGCTGAAATTCTTGATGGAAGGGTCTGCCGGGATGGATGATGCCGTTTCCTCTAGTTCTGAATCTTCCAGCTCCATCTCCGTAATCGTCCCCTGGATATGCTGCACCGCCTCCTTCAACTGCTCCGCAAGGACAGCGTCCTCTATCGGTTTTACCGTGGTTTCCTGCTTGCCGTACTGTGTGCTTTCCGTGGTAAATTCCCCAAGCACCATCTCCGGGTGTCCTGCAAAATAGGAATTGACCGTATATCCTTCCGGCGTCGTGCCAAGCTCCACCCAATCCGGCTGCTCCAAAGACGCCCGGTCACGTTTCTGGAAGAATAAAATATCCGCAACAACGCCCGTCCCGGCATTCCTTTGGAACGCATTATTGGGGAGGCGGATCGCCCCAAGCAGGTCTGCACGGTTGGCGATGTACTGGCGCACGGATGCGCTCTGCTTATCCATCGTGCCACTTGACGTCACCACCGCCACCACGCCGCCCGGACGCACCAGGTCTAAGGATTTTGCGATAAAATAATCATGTATCATAAAATTGTGGCGGTCATACCTGCGGTCTGCCACCTTATAAGCGCCGAACGGCACATTGCCAATCACACAGTCAAAGAAGCTGTCCGGGTATGCGGCAGATTCAAATCCCTGCACGGAGATATTATTTTTTTGGTAAAGCTGTTTCGCAATCTTCCCGGAAATGCTGTCAAGCTCCACGCCGTACATCCTTAACCCGTCCATAGTCTCCGGCACAAGTCCCATGAAATTCCCGATCCCGCAGGACGGCTCCAATACGTTGCCCTGCTGTAATCCCATATTTCCCAAAGCTTCATACATTGCCTTAATGACCGTGGGGGAAGTGTAGAACGCATTTAATGTGGATGCCCTTGCCTCCCGGTATTCCTCCGGTGTCAGCGCCGCTTTCAGTTGTGCATACTCTGCCGCCCACGCTTCATTCTTATCATCAAACGCTGCCGGGATGCCGCCCCATCCGACAAACCGTGATAAAGTTTCCTGTTCCTCCGGCGTGGCAAGGCGGTTTTCCTGTTCCAGTGTTTTCAGCAGGAGGATTGCGTCCATATTGGCACGGAACTTCTGCTTCGGGCCTCCTGCGCCCAGGTCATCATCGGTGATATGGAAATTGATCTTCTCCCTGCGCTCCAACCCTGATGACGGTTCGCCCATTCCGTTTTCCCTTCCAGCCTGCCCGGAGGTCTGCCGGATACTACCGTTCTCAATCTGTCCTGCCCCATTTGTCCCATCTACGGCAACAGGCTCTAAAGGTAATCTGCGGTCTTTGCGGATATGGTTGATTTCTTCCGGATTCATCACATGGTTTGTCAGTGGGTTGATCTCGTTCCCAAACGCTGCCTGCTCGTTCGCAACCATCCGCTCCATTACGTCTGCGATTAACTGCATCTGCTCCGGCGGGAACTCTGGGTTCAGCATTGGTACAAGGTTCAGACCCTTCTCCGCTGCTTCATAAATCACATCCACCTGCTCCGATGAAAAATCATCCAGGTCTACCCCCGCTTCCTCCATCGCCAAAAACAGCCTGTCCTCTATCCGTGCATATTCTTCAGCATTTAATTCTTCCTGCAGTTCTTCCGAATCAGGAACCGCTGTGCCCATTTGTGCCGACTCTGCTTTTTCTGCCTGTTTTTCCGGCTGTAAAAAAGAGATAAATTCCCCCACATACTCAAACAGTTCATGTTCCCCTGGGAGATAATTTTTCCCTGTTTCCACGCACCGGAAAACATCTGCTGTTTTGTCCGGGCTTGCTTCATAAAAGCTGCTGTGTGAATAGGGACGATCCCCATCTTCATAATCAGATATGCCAAGCTCATTATGCGACCCGGTATCCATGATAATGTCCCGTGTGCTAAAGTTTTCCCGCAGGCTCCCGACAGCTTCAAAATGAAATCCCCCATATTCAAATATGGCCGATCCCTTTTGCGGCTGGTTTGCTTCGGCAGGGTTTACTTTATCTGCCGATTCTACAGAATTTTCCCCTGCTGTCTCTCCCTGTATGTTTTCCTGTATTTCTTCTGTAAGAGGCGCGATTCCCTGCTGTTTCGCTTCTACGGCCATACCCTTTGCCCACTCTGGCGCTGACGGTTCGTATTGATGCAGGGCTATGGCATCCCTGTCATCTACAAGATAATCCTGATATGTCCTCTGAAAAATATCCTCTGCCATCCAATCACGGAAATATTCCCAATTCTCATAGGCTTCCGCCATCACAGGAGCATTTTCCCGGTTCGCCGTTATCAGACGATCCAATTCTTCCTGGACAATATCATATGCCATATCTGCGTCAACATCCCTGGACCGGATCACATCATATGCCGCACTGTTACGGATTCTGTCAAGGGCAGTATACAGGCATTCTTTGTAAATGACTCTGCTGTCCCTTTCCCATGTATACCCGCCAATAAGCAAATGGCGGTTCAATTCCGAACAGACATCCAATCTCCCATTATATGATTCAAGATCAATGAAACTCTGCCTGTGGTCTGGATGTTCCATATCCTCTATATATACACGCTGGTTCCTGACCCCTGATATGCGGTATAAATGGTCTGTATCCAAGAATATAAAGCTGCCTATGCTATAATCGTATTTTCTGGTTTCTCCAGGGCTTCCCTTATCCCCGATTGGTTCTATACCCTTACTTTCCAGTTCAGCTTTTTTCGGTGGTTCTTTTGCCTTCTTGCTAGCCTCCGGCTCTTTTTTTTCTGCTTCTTTTCCTGCCGTTTTTTGCTTTTTCTCCTTTGCAGGCTCCGGCTTTGGCTCTGGTTCAGGATTGTCCATGAAATCAAACAGGGATAACTGCCCGCCATTTTGTATCTGGACTTCTTCTTTTTTCCTCTCCGGGAAAATCGTATATGTCCCTTCTACATAGCCGTGGAGATCCGTCAGTATCTGCGCCTTTTTCTCATAATCTTCAAAATCTAACGGCAGCTCTGCTATCGCTTCATCCATATGCTTCAATAAGCCTGCCTGCCCGTCTGGTTTGTTCAGGAGGCTCACCACATCATCCCGGTGGGTAAACATATCAGGATTCCCTGCCCAGGGACGTATCATATGGTCTGGAAGGCGGTGATAGAAATGGATGACCCGCCCTGCCATCTGCTCCATTTCATAGGAAGGCATCCGGGAATAATCGGACGGTTTCAAGTAATTGCCACTCTCAATTAAAGCTGCCACCCTTTTCGCTACCTTTGGCCACTTCAATAATATTTCCACATCCGGCGCTCCATAGGAGCCTCTTACCAGCTTCAATCCCTTCCCGCTGTAATCCGCATGGGAATTGTCTGCACCGGACAGCGCATGGCTTCGTCCGCCTATCCCATAGCTCGCTTTAATAAAATCCGTTTTTTCCTTATCCGTCTTATCCTGGATAAAAAATGCGTAAGTAGACAGCCTGCCATCTGAATATGCGCCGCCTCCCCGCAAAAAAGCGTCAATCTCATCTTCGGTAATAAAAACCGGGTGTTCTTCCCATGCAAACCCTTCCCTTGCCTGATATGGCACGGCTTCCTTTGCAAATTTCTCAAACCGTTCATACACCTTATCCGGACGGTAAAAGTGGAAACGCATAATCTCTTTGTCCATAGCGTATGCCTCTGCCAGCCCTGCCAGACGTTCATTCAGATCTTCAAGAAATTCCGGTTTCGCAAGCAGCGCCTGCAGCCGTTCCACCTTATCCGGAAACCCGCCACGGAATACCTCCACATCTTCAAATACAAGTTCTGCTACACCGTCCGCCATATCCTGATACATATAGGCAAGTACATCGGCATGTTCCTTCAAAGCGTTTTGCCGTGCGGCATCCAATACCACCTGCGGCGCATACTCCCCCTGTTTCAACAATTGGTGGATACGCCCGCTCACATCGTCCCAGAATAAAACCGCTTTATCCAGTATCTTATCTTCCACCGTATGCCCTACGGCAATCATCATCCCAAGCTCGTCATACCAGACAGAATATTCCGTGCCGCCTATGGTAAGCCCAATGCCGCCCGTGCCATACTCCCTGCGGACAAACTCCGTATATTCCTCCGGTGTCTGGTCTATCATAAAATTATAGATGATCCGAAGCTGGCTCCCGTCCCGGTTGCCGCCGCTGCGTAAAACTTCATCTATTACATCCGGAGGGATCGCAACCTCCCCGGCATACAGCGCCTGCATCCGCCCCTCAATCTCCCGTTTCTGCTGTTCCACGGTCGGTAAATCGGGCAAAGATAAAGCAGAGGCTTGTTTCTCCTCTGCTTCGCTCAAATCCTGTTCTGTTGTTTCCTCATTTAACTGTATACCAATTCCTTCAAGATGCTCTCTTCCGCCATTGCCGTCAGTCCATTCATATGCGCTGCCCACGCCATCTGGTCTTTCTCCTTGTCCGGAGCCGGATATTTCAGAAGCAATCCTTTCATCAGCGTTTCCATCCTCTCCGTCGCTGCCTGCTCGATCTCCATCAAGTGTTTGTCCAGTTTCCCCGACAGCATCATGCTCTGGTACCATCCCTTCCGGTTCTCCTTCAGGTACGTCCGGCGCAGCATCCCGTACTTCCCGATGGTCACCTCCGGTTCCTCTATGGTCAGGTTCGGGAACAGGTAATCCCCTTTGCGGTGGTATGTCAGTTCCATGCTCATTTCCTCCTTTTTCACTTTCACGCTTTAAAGTGCTAAATTCATTATATCCGATTCCATTCTCTTTTGCAACCGTTTTCTGGGATTCTTCTATCAGAATCCTCCGCACCGTCCGTCCAATGTCCACAAGGACAGGCTCTGCAAGCTGGCTTGTGGCATTCCCAAGGAAGGTAAGCACAGGCAGCGCATTGTAATCGGTGATTGCGGAAAAATCTTCTTCCTCCAGATACTCCATCGGGTCAAGCCCGCAGCGGACAGACAGCGTATAAAAGGCGCTGTTCATCAAAAGCCGCCGAAACTCCACACGGATGGTATCCCCGTCCAATCCCTCTAAAAATGTCCCCTCCGTCTCATGCAGAAGTCCCTCCATTGCTTCCTCTAAGTTCTCCTCCGTCAGCTGGCGGGAAATTTCGGATAAGGCAAACGGCAGGTCCGAAGCATCCACCTCTGACAGCCCGTAAACATCTGCCAGATGGTCAAGGACAGCTCCCTTTTGTGCAGCTTCAATCCTCCACAGGTTCGGCGTCCTGCCGCCACGCCCCATATGGGTGTCGGAAATATCGAATACATACCGCAGCCTCCGTGTCGGTCTGGTATCGTCAATCAAGGCAATCCCCTTTGCCCCACGGTTCACCCACCGGTTCATCTTCTCATTCCACAGCTCCAGCGATGCACAGGCGGTCGCGTCCGGGCGCTGTGCATGGATTAAAAGCGTATCCGGGAACGAATAACGGTACAGCTTCGCCGCCGTGTCCAGATACTTCATCCAGTCCTGTGGGGAGCTGGTGACGGCCTTTGCCTCATACTCCGCAAGCCCACGGATTTCATTTAACATTGCCATATAAAACCTCCATATAAATACCGCCCCTGTACCAGAAGGTTGTTTTATCAAAATACATCTTCCGATACAAGAGCGGCATGTCCCTAATTTTTATTTCTGTTTTTCTGTTTTCCTGCCGGATTTCGCATTTCCCTTTTTCTTTGGAAACTCCAGGCTGAAATTTGCACGCCCATCCTCCACCTTCATCAACAGGTCTGCCGCAAAAGTTTTCCCTGTCCTCTGTGAATAGAGATCCTTCACATGGGTACGCCCCTTCTCCAGTAAATCCACTGCCATCTTCTTGTCCACCAGCTTTTTCATACTGGAAAGATAGCGGTTCTCTTTCCATAAGCAGAAAGAACATTCCCGGCTGTCACAGTAAAAATTCTTTTTCCCCTCGTACACAGGGTTTCCACATACCGGACATATTCCAACACTCTCCCTCTGTCGGAAACGGTTCTGTTCTTCCCCGGATATGGCGCTGCAGCCTGCAATCATCCTATCAATCAAATCGGTAATCCCCTGCAAAAACTCACTGCTTTCCATCTCTCCCTTCTCCATCAGGAGCAGCTTATTTTCCCATTCTGCAGTCATGGCGGCAGATTTCAAATAAACTGGCAGCGCCGCAATCAATTCCTTCCCGTCTGCTGTCGGGAGAATCTGCTTTCCGCTCCGCTTTGCATAGCCGGAGGAAACCAGTTTTTCCAAGATGGATGCCCTGGTTGCAGGCGTTCCAAGCCCTTTCTTCTCCGTATCCTCGTCAAAATCCTGATTCCCGGCACGTTCCATTGCGGCTAACAGCGTGTCCTCGCTGTATGGCTTCGGCGGGGAGCTGTAATGCCTGCTGTTCTCTGCCCGGACT
>CATKXR010000094.1 GCA_949840805.1 uncultured Lachnospiraceae bacterium
TGTTCCCCTGTCTTTAAGGCAGGCCCGCCTCCACTCCCTGAAATATGGGAAGCCTGCGATATCCGGATATTCCACAGAACGGTCTACCCATTCCGCCTCCGGTGAAGCATATACCCGCAGGTTCCACTCAACATAGCCCCCTTCACAGACCGGCCAGTCCCCAACCTCGAATGAAAGTGAGGTAAGCGGCTGCTTCATGGATAACCAGGAATTATGGAATTCCACCCGGCTCATCATTGCAAGCAATTCTTCTGCCGCCTGACCCTGGAAATAAAAATCCGCCATATTCCCATGGTCAAATCCTCTCTCCCGCCATTCTACGGGTGTAGCCACACGATATTCCGGGGCATTTTCCTGCCGTGTCTCCATCCGTTCCCGGCTGCATCCGGTAAGCAGGAACATTGACAGAATCCCTGTTACTGCCATTCTTTTAATTCTGCCGAATACTTTCCCTCTGCTGTCCAATCCCTTTTTTTCCTTCATACCCTGCTCGATTTCCGTTCTCTTTTATATCGCTTCTCCAAGTCCTTCCATGACTTCCATAAGCTTCTTATACCCTGCCTCGCCGGCGGCTCCATAAAGCACTTCCAGATCACCGCACTCCATGACCACAGCCATATTGTCAGATGCATTACTGTAAAAACTTATATCCATCCCCAACCAGCCAGAAAGCCCAAAGGGTTGTTTTTCAAGGCCTGACCGGACGGTTTCCAGTTCTTCCTCTGTAAGCCAGTACATAAGCTCCTCCCCATGAAAAGCAAAGGTAAATACCGCTTCATAAGCAAGGGCAGCCCTCAGAAATCCGCTGAGCGTTCCGGCGCACAATGTCCATCTGTGGTCATTTATCTGATCCGCAGCCACATAAACCGGAGGGTCCGCTTTGGTCAGGTCTTTTCTTCGGATTCCCGCCCGGCAGCACCCCTGATTTTCAATCAGAATTACCAGATAATCGCTGTCCTTTAACCAGTCCCATCGATCGAAATCTTCCGGCCTGATCCACCGGTCCTGTACCTTATGGATTGCCTCCGTGCGCGCCGCCCTGTTCCAGAACTCTTCCAGCACGGGAGGAAGGGGCGCAAAGTATTTTTTTACAACAGCCAACTCTTCTTCTGTATATCCCCGCAGTTCTTCCACCCCATACAGCTGCCGGATCTCTTCCCTATACTCTCTCTGGTTCTGCCCCTGAGCGCCTGCATCCTGCGGCCCTGCTTCCCGTTCTTCCGTAAACAGGCAGGGAACCCCCTGCCACATAAGCTTTGGCATTTCTTCCAGCCTGTTGAAATAGAGGCAGATAATCTGGTCGTCTCCCCAGTATCCGGATTCCGGCCTTCTGGTGCAGGCTGTGATATGATAGTACCCGTCCGGCAAAGACAATATCTGGTCCTGTGGAAAATCCGGATTCCAGTCACTCAGCCAGAACAGGTCTCCAAACTGCAAGGAACCGCCCCTTACCTCCACCGCCAGCCGGATCATCACCGGAAACTCTTTCTCCCCATTGGAATCCGGATAGCCGGGCCGGAACCAGAGAATAAAATCGCCTCCCGTACCCGTACAGAACGCCGTGATATCCCCTTTTCGGATATGCTCCCCCACCTGTTTCGGATTCGTGAATTCTTCGGTCAAAAAGTCGCTCCCCGGAACAACATATCCCATAACCTCCGGGGAAAACAGGACAATCCCCATGCCATCAATACTCAAATGCGCCGTATCTCCCAGATGCAGCGGCTCCTCTGATGCCGGACTGCCCTCAGAAAGAGTTTCCTCCCCACAGGGCTGCCCTGCCGCCTTTGGTTCTTCTGTTTTTTCTTCTTTTATCTCCTGGAGGCAGGACAGCTGTTCCAGCACCTCCGTATGCTTCAGCTGGCTGTAAGGAGGCAGGAGGACTTTCTTCAGCGCCGGAAGCTCTGCCAGCAAGCGGCAGTCTGAAAAGCTGGTATCCTGCAGATCCAGGGTATTTAGACTTTTGCATCCGGCCAGAAAAGAATAGTCGTCGATTGCCACATCATGGAGGGACAGCTGCTTTAGCCTTGTCATTTCCCCAATCAGAGAAAAATCATTCTCCTTTACCATGAGCCATGAAGGAAGACGTATGTCCTCTACTTTTTTAACAGCCGAAAAATTTCTCCTTCTGCTGTCCAGGCTTTTCATTTTTGTCAGATCGCTGAATGTCTGCAGGTCATGTCCTGTGTTTCTCTGGATCCAGATCACAAGTCTCGGATCGATCCCATACTGTTTCATCATTTTAAAAGTTCCTCCTAATTAAAAATCCCTGCCCACAACCGGCTCCGTTTCCCTGCTTATTCAACTTTCAGGTCATATTCTTCCGGCGACTTTATGTTGATTGTACAGAACCTGTATGTTTCTTTGTCTTCATATGCCCCTTTACAAATAAAACAGCCGTTCACAGTTTTGACAGACTGCCTTCGCACGATTTTTTTCAGTCCGTCAAACAGCTTCTTTGCCGCTGCATTGTCATAATGCATCGTTGCTGTCTCCGTGGGGAAGATTGCCGTTTCCTGGTATACGCCGTTTAAGTCTATATCTATCCGTTCTATATTTTCGTCACAAAGGGAAGTATATCGTATCCCTCCCTTCTCGTGGTCGCTCCATCTGTATTCTTTCCAGGAGCAGGCAGTTGTTCCTGAAAATGCAAGAATCTGCTTATTGCCCTGATGGGAGCCGAAAAAATTAGTTCCCAGGTCTGGCAGACTGGCAGCGTCCTTGAAAACGACAGGGCCTTCATCTGAATATGTGGGCACATAATAAACATCAAACTTACTCTGAAATTCTTCCAGGATAGCCTGCAGATCCTCTCGTTTGGCATAAAAGCGAAATCTCCGTACCTTCATATGCATATGCATCTGCCTCCTTTCCAGTCATTCCATGTCCGGACATCGATTACCAGTTCTCCCGCACCTCATCCATGACATTCCAAATTTCCGAAAGCGTCACAGGCACCGCATTCTCATCCGCCTGTCCGTATTCTCCCTGCAGGATACACTCTTCGTAAAGCCTCTGCATGGCCATAAAGATATCCTCCCGTTCCTCTGTCTCGATGAACTCCTCATAGCGGTCATTAAGCTTATTAAAATACCCGGTGTACCTGCGGACAATCTCTTCGATTTCTTTTCTGTCCGCCGCCCTGCCCATCGCCTCCGTCAGCAGCTTCTTTGTATCTTTGTAACACTTTCTGGCGCTCCGGTATGCCGCCTCAGGAATAAACTCGTTTCCATCCCAATGGCGGAGCGGGTTCTCCAGGTTATCCCTAAGCCATCCTTCATCCCGCAGGTGGGTGACACTTAGCCTGTCCAGCTTCCCTTTCCAGTGTTTTTTCAGGTACAGGCCCGCTCCTTTGGGAACGCTGTCAAAATCCAGCTCCCGCAGTTCCTGCAGCCCCTCCAATGCTTCCATATCCCACTCATCATATCCAAACAGGTCCTTACAGTAAAGATTCCGAAGCCCGGACAGCTTTCCTGCCTCCTGCATATGGGTTACGGTGCCGGGAGCTCCGCTTATGTTTAAATATTCCGCCTCTGGAAACTGTTCTGCCGCCTGCCTCATATCCAGCTCTTTTATGTCGGTCAGGCGGAGCCTTGGAACCCGGTTTTTTTGAAGTCCATATCTCTTAAGCAATGCCTTTTTCAAGGATATTTCCAGAGTCAGTTTCCCACCGCAAAGGCTGTCGTCAATTTTAAGCTCCGGCCGGATCTTCCCATACAGCTTCAGAAAGTGGGTATCTTTTGGAAGTACCAGTTTCCTGATTCCGCTCATATCCAGCTCCAGATTATCCAGGCAGGTCTTCCCAAGGTCAAGTACCTCCACACCTGCCTTTTGCAGGCGCAGTGTCCGAAGCAGCGGCGCTGTGGAGAGCAGCATCTGAAGCTTACCGGAATACCCCTGCAATTCGGCATAAGTGATACAGGGAAACTCTTCTAACGTATCTTTTTCTGTTAGGCAATGGTAAAGATCATCCCGCAGTCCTCCGGTATTTTTCCTGAACATCCTGTCATGTATAGATACAAAATCGCCGCTGTTTATATATTTTTTGTATGCCGACCTGTTGGTTTCGTCAAAAGACTTCCAACGCTCTTCATAATAGTAATCTTCCCCTGTGGGCCACTTCCAGGAGTAGGAATCCCACACCGGACTGCTTTTGAGCCCGCACTGGCCTATGTACCGGTAATCCCTGGGAACAGGAGTATTTTCAATCCCTGTTTTTATCATCTGATGGTGATACCGGAAGGATTCCCGGTAATACGGTTGTAACCGCTCCAGGATATCTTTTCCGGGCAGGTCATCCTCCAGATAATCAAGCAGCACATAGCAAATGCTTTTGTCCCCCACAGCAAGGATCTGGCAGGCGCCGTATTTCCCCAGCATTTCCACATAAAAGGCATATACCTCTCCTGGCTTTACGGTTCTTTGTTTTAATCTGGCCAGGCACTGATCCTTTTTCATGGCTTCATTCCTCCCCAATGCCATAGATGGTCTTATTATTGTCTAATAGATGCATTTCCACATTCATCTTTTCTATAAATGAATCTCCTCGTATCATACCTTTTACAATCGAAACAAATTCCACCCAGCTTTCCGGGTAGCCGGTATATCGGCTTTTCATTGGTTCAGGCAGACAGAATCTCTGTTTTTCATTCCTCTCTACAGTCCAGCCCTGTTCTTTCATACAGCTTATAAATTTATCAATCATTTTGCGTTTTCCTCCAGAAATAAAAGCGCATCCTTCCATGCTAAAATAGTTTGCCTTCCTGTCATCTACCTTCTAAAGCTTGCAAGAAAGCTTTCATACTTCTGCTCTAACTGTTTCCCATAAGGATCATCCATGGCTTTTGCCGCCGCAATTCCCTTTATATATAAATTTCCGTACCAGCTCGACTGCGGCACTTTCTGCAGTTCCGTCTTTGCCCACTTCCACAAGCCGGCTGCTGCCTTACTATGATTTGCCGTGACCTCAAAGCAGGCTTCCAGGATATCCTTGAACAGCCGGAGCGTCCGGATCTGTCCGTAATCCGTGGTCTTGATTACTTTTTCGCATAGGCAGAGTGCCTTTTCATAATCGCATATATATATGTAATGCCGAATCATATCCTTATATCCGGAAATGATATCTCTTGTACTGCTTTTTTCTGCTGACAGGATTTCCTCCAGCTGTTCCTGATAAAGCTTTTCATTTTCCGCATTTCTTTCCAGAAATGTGTTAAAGTCGATCAGCACTCTGCGGTTGGAATCGGACCATTCTGTGATAGTCTTTTTCCACTCATCCACCAGACTTCCCATTACATCCCGGTATTTCATTTCCCGGCACAAATAGATACAGTCCAGCAGGCTGTTTGTCCCAAAGTCATCCTCCATCTGTCCGTCCGGGTCATAGCCGCAGGCACAGTCAAAGTTCGCATTCTTTGCCCGCTCCAGTAAACCGGCATATTTTCCGTCTCCATTGTATTTTCTAATCAGATGCGTCAGTATCTGCAGTGTACTTCCTATCCCCTGGAATGAATTCCGCTCCCTGTCCTTCAGCTCCTCCTCAAAAAGGAGAGCAACCGCCTCTTCGTCATCGATATGGCAGTACAGAAGATAATACGCCAGCCGGAGACGGTCAATATAATTCTCGTCATCCGTACCCCATTCTCCATTATGAAATTCCTTATAGCGGACTGTGTTGTCATTTCCTGCTTTCAGAGCCTGGTAAACAGCCTGCTGCTCTTCTATTTTAGTTCTCAACTGTTCCATCCCCATGGCCTGTTCCTTCCACTCGTTCCTTTTGCGCCAGTTCTGCCAGCATACACCGGGCATCTTCCACCACATACAAAGTCCCGCCCTCCCGGATCGCATACTCCAGATGTGTTCTGGCGTTCTTTAACTCATTGCAGGCAATATCCACATCCGCAAGGCATACGGCAGAAACCACTTTTTGAAGCTTGGCTGTATATCCGGCGCTCCGGGCTTCCTCCATGCGGCGGAATGTCTCATACTCTCCCCGCCACAGAGCCAGGCTGGCATCCATAGTCTTCAGCATCTTCTGCCCTGTTTTCTGTACGGATGCTTTTGTGGATGAGGAGATAAGAGCATCCGCTTCCTGCCTCACCTGCATCGCCCTTTCCAGATCTTTCATCTTTTTATAACAGCTAAAACGGGTGTTCAAAAGGACAAGTTGATAATTAGCGCTTACTTTGTCATTACATAGAGATTCAGCCAAAGCCAGTGCATCGGTAAACTGTCCGGACCACATAAGGCCAGCCGCCTCGTTGATATGGATAGCCCGGATACTCCACTTTCTTTTATATACCTTTTCCAGCAGGCGCATTACCTGAACATAGGTTACCGGATCGCAGTCCTGGCTCAGGATCAGATTCAAGAGCATAAAATCCCGGGAGATCCAAATGCTGATTGGATAAGTGATCACAAAAAGGATCAACAGTTTGAGCAGGACATCTGCAGTGCCGTCATCGCCCCACCAGATTCCCCTGATGCCCACAATAACATACAGCAGAAAGATCAGGATGAGAAGCCCCTGCTTGGCCCGAAGTTTCTTTTTGTATTGACGAACAATCTCTTCCGGAGTTTTATTTTGATATTGCATAGCAGCTTTCATGTTTGTTTTCATCCTCTTTTCTTTTATGTTGTGTCAGTGCAATCTGTTATTTTGTTCCGATATCACCTATCATCTTTCAAACCTAATATCCCAAAAACAATGCCTGCTATCATCGTTGCCGTTCCAATATACTGCGGCAGCTGCATATAGTGCGCCTGTACGTTCACATCTGCGAATCCTAATGTTCCGACAGAAAACATAACTGCCCCACCCACAAAAATGAAGCCGCCTAAAACAATTTTTTCATCTGTTCACTCCCTTTCAAATCCTGGTTTTTCCAGTTCTATAGACTGGAAGTTTACTTAATCACATATAGTTTTTAATAAATGCCTGTTCAATAAATTCTTTTACTGCATATATGTCTGCAAATTTTTCATACTTAGGAAACCCCTCTAAATTCTGCTTTGAATAAGTCAGATGAAAAATGTAATAAGTATCTCCACCCTGCTCTCCAGCAGTAAGATATAAAACATCATCATTAGATTCACACTTTGCTACTGCCCAGACTTTTTTATGATATAAAAAATGCCCTTCTCCAAGCTCTTTTTTCAATTCTTCAACAAATACACAGTTTGACTGTGATAACGGCACCATATACCAGTTAAAATCCTCACCATATTTATCGAACAAATCACAAAAAATTTCTTCTGCTGTCATTTATGCCCCCTGAAAATTTTAATGTTAAAGGCTATATGATTCTTTACTTACCGGATGCAATTCTAATTCCCAATCCTCGAATGACTTGTCAAGGCTATAATCAGGACTAAAATATATTCGGATATATTCTGCGGCTCTTCTTTCACAATATTTATAATTCAATACATTTCCCTCATTTCTAACTCAATGTTATTCATAAATATCGAAAATGCCTGTTCCATACAGCTGCTGTCTTCCTCTAATTCATTCAAATAATCAATTCCCTCTAAAATAGGATATCCTAATGTCCCATGCACAAACCAATACGAGAATTGTCTTACTGCACCGGATAAATAATGACTCACTTTCATGTAACACACTCCCTTGTAAGCTTGAAATTATGATTGTATTTCTTCAAACCTCCTTAGACGCTTCTCCCAATCCTCTTTTTTCATAAACATAGATCGTTCGGGCGACACAAGGAGTGGCTTCAGCAGCCAATACAATTTTTGATACCGGGATTTTATCTGTTCCAATGCCGGCTCAGGCATTTTTTCAGATTTCCGATCAAGGATGTCAAGAAACAGATTGGTATTTACTAATTTTCCATGTAGCTCATCAGGAATTTCAGATGCCATTTTTTGCGTCAATTCTGAGCATAGGATTTGTATAAAATTTGGGCATGGAACACCAAAACGTGTACTTAAACAAAGATCGTCCCATTCTGTATATTCGCTGTTGACATACTTTAGCTGATTCAAAGCTCTCACGCCGTACCCTGAACTTTTAGGACAGAGGTCATTGAACGCCATCTCATATCCCGCGCTGGCGTAACAGATCGTCAGTTTGCTGTTTACATACTCCATAAATTGATAGACAGTTGACCATTCTATATCCAAAGGGAACTGAAAATAGAGATAGCTGTACACAAAATGGGACGGGCCTCTATAGTTAGTCGGCTTAATACAGGTATGAATTGTCTGTAACTGCTGGGGCGTACAGTTGTCTAATATCAAAATATTCGAGTCGTCAAAATTGTCAAACGCTCGATGAAAAACTTTTTTCCACCCGCCACGAATGTTTCTCCGATTGACATAAGCGTCATTCTCCCCACTGCGTTTCTTTGTAAATTGCGCTTGTGTCAGGGAAAGAAATTGCTCTACAATCTCCTCCAATATGGAAATGATTTTTTCGTCAATCCAATCGTTAAAATAATAAACGATGCCTTTTCTGAGGCCCATCTTTTCTGTTTCTTCAAAGCCAAAAATATTACTTGTGTTCATTTACTGCCTCCAATCACGATTTTTCCAGTTCTGCAAGCAGAATTTGTTATTCTTTATTCATAACCTTAACATTCTTAATAACACCGTTGCTGTCATAATAAACAATGATGTGATATGTGTTATTGGTTTCCCAAATATCGCCCCACATTCCTGACAGGCAGCTATCCGGTTCTCCCCACACTTCCATTAACTGCGCATTCTTGTAACCCTGTAATTGTTCTGCTGCATAATCTGCACCTTTGTTTTGGTAATAAGAAACCATCAATTCCTTTGACGGAATGTTATCATTACTTTTTCGGTTGTAATATCCATAGAACCATGCAGATGTACATAGTACAGCTATCATGATTATTGCAAGAACAAATAATGCCTTCTTTTTCATTTTTTAACAAATCTTTTTGTTGAGTAAGTCTGTTGTTATCCAAAGTATATCACCTCGCATAAATTGCGATTTTTCCAGTTCTACAATCGGAAGTTACAGATTTTCTATCTGTTCATCTAAATATGTGAAAAGTAATGACCATATATCAATTCCACTATGTAGATACAGCTGCTTATTAAGTTCTTCAATTCTCGCCTCAGCTTCCTCGTTTAGTTCGTGATTATCATTAAATGTGGTAATATCATACTCTTGTTGAGTCTCGCTTAAAAATTCTCCTCTCATTATATCGGGCGGCGCAATCTGACATATTTTTTCAAGTATATCCGCATCATTCTTGTCGCCAATTATTCTAAATGCCTGTATAATGTTAGGCGCATAATGACCGATAGAATTTTCAAGAAAGGCGAAAATTCCTTCCATAGTCAATTCTGTATCAAATGCAATTAAGAAAGAAGCTGTTTGAATAAAGTCAGCACATTTCAACCACTGATCATAATCATTACTCCATAAATCAGTTGCAAGTTTTTCGCATAGAGTTTCGCCTGTAAATTGTCTGATATTTATTTCCTTACCGTCAATCCATCTCATATTCCTGCTCCTATAAATCAAATCTTCTTCGTCAATATATTTCTGCATTCGTTAAAGAGTATCGAGCCAAAACGCTGGCACATAGCATTCTTTATATTCATGACTGTTTGGATAGTCTGCCAACAAATAATGTTTTAATTTTTCATTACTTTCAAAGCAAATTACTTTGTTCATAGGAATTTCACTAAACCAACCATCCCCATATTGATTTCGAGGTCCTCCAAGACCACATGACTGATGACCATCGCGAACATGGCACCACCAAGTGAAACCTTTAATTGTTATACCCAACTCCTCCATATAATCAATAAATTCACCAATATTCTGTGTAGGACAAATCTCAACTGTTTTTACTTTTTCACATATTTCGCACATAGGCTTCTCCTTGAATCCCGTTTTTCTTCTTGATCAATTTTTCCCTACATTTTGTAGATTATCAGCCATCTCAAAAAACTTACATTTGCACTCCGGGCAGACTGACGGAATGATCAGCGGACAAAATTTCAGCTTCACATATTTGATATGCCGCCCCTCTATGTTCCGTAAACATTCCTGTTCTTTCAGATTATTCCTTCGTATCGGAACATAATACGGAAATGGATGCCTGCAGCAAGGACACCGCCAAAAAAGTTTTGGGGTAAATCCAAACGGAACAGCCGCAAAAAAAATCAGAAGTGATATAGCAGCCACCACAATGAAAAACGCCAAAAACGGTCTGTTCTCTATCATGGCGCTCATTCTCATGTTCCTGCCCCAAATAACCACGGGAATGAACAGCACCATACTGCAAACACAAGAAGCGGCAAAGCATCCCCATTGTATCAGAAATACTGCTTTCGCAAAGGCACAGCATCGCCGGAACCAGGGCGGCATCTGTGGGAAAACATATGGGAATGGTTTTGATGTATTCTCCTGCTGTAATCGCCAGTTTGCAATATCATCCGTTGGTCTTTTCATCATCCTCTCCTCTGCTATTCCGCTTAGAGCTGTTCTGCCCAGTCAATGCCTGGGTAAAGTTTTCCCGTCCTTATGAAATATTCAACCGCTTTTACGCCAACTTCCATATTGGTAAGCGCAAGGTATTTTTCAATAGGCGACTGGCCGCCGCTTTGCACATGGGCAAATTCCTCTACTCCGGCATACTCTGTATTATAGGAATAATAATTCTTTTCATCTTTTGTTCCGCCATGCAGGCTAAGGCCGATTGCCAGCCATTCCCCGTCACAATTTACTTCAAGCTGATCAACTTCCCCATAGGGGTCTAAGTACAGATATATATTAAGTCCTTGCGGTATTTCTTCGAGGATTTTGAAATTACTTCTTCTGTAATTTCATCAGCCTCATAAGAAGAATACGGCGGGTCATAATAGTCAATATGTTTTATCTGGATTGCTTTGGTGTCAAAATCAGGAATGTTCTCCTGCTTAGGTATAATTTTAACTTCCATACTGTATAACGTTTTGATTATTTTAGGTTCCATAAAATTTCCTCCTAGTTTATTGGTTCGCTTTATTTTTTCAAAAAGGAAATCATTGTACTCATAACTGAAACCTCCATTTCTCAATAAACAGAAAGCAGCCCGAATTTAATTACCATTATTTTTTGTTATTTCTGTTAAAGCCATTTGCAGCTGATATACATTTTCCGTACCATACTTATCTTTCGTAGTAAGTTCAAAGTAAAGCGTACCATTGAAATCATTTGTATCATCTATATTTATTCTCCTAAGTGTACTGTCTCCCGATATCTGCC
>CATKXR010000095.1 GCA_949840805.1 uncultured Lachnospiraceae bacterium
GGATGTGTATGATACTTATGTTTGCTTTAGTGCTTCATCTGGCGGCCTGCGGGAACAGTCAGGAGAATGCAATCGGTTCTGAAAACGGAATTCCTATAGATACGCCGCAATCCGAAAAAGATAATTCATTGGAAAATACAGGAATAGAAAGCAGTGACAATGATAATATGGCCAATCAGCAAGATAGTGATACAGATAATAAGAATATGGCGGTTGGCACAGTGGAAAATTCCGCCTTTTCAGGAAAGGTCAGAGGCTGTTATTATGCCCATGGCAACCGGATTATTGTTGCCGCGGATAAGCTCTACCTTTACGATACGGAGAAAGGCCAAACCATTGCAAGTGCGGATATTTCCATGGAAGATTTATGCGTACAGTCCTATGCAGACGGCTACCTTGTCGTAGGACAGGGAAGCGGCGGCAGCAACGGTTCCTTTGCCGCATCAGACAGCAGCGGCATCAACGGATACATACTGAATAAGGATTTTGCCATTCAGGATACCATTTCCTTCAACGGATTATTAAGGGATGATTTTGTCTTACAAACCACAGGTGTCGCCGTTTCACAGGACGGAAAACAGATTGCTTTCGGCGGCTTTCAGGGGCTTTATCTCTATGATACTTCTTCCCGGGAGATTCGCACCATTCTGAACTATTCCGACGAAAGTACGGCAGACAATATGCAGATTGTAACCATGGACAGCCTTGCCTTTACGGAAAACGGCACTTTAGTCTATGCAGGCATGGCTGCAGATACCTCCATAGGCGGAGACGGAATCAGCGTCTATGGCACAGTATCCACAGACAGCGGAGAGTTCACCATGACCAAAAAGGCGGACTACAAAGTGGATACGGAAGAAGTGCAAAAGGGTGGAAACCTGTTGATCATGCCCCAAAGTTTTGACAAAAACAACGGAACTTTGCTGATGCTCGACACCGCATCCAACACAGAGAAAACAATGTCATTCTCCGGCAGCAGTGAGGGAAAAGACGGCGTTTACTGTTCCGGTCAGGGGAAATATGTGGCGACTTCTGTTCTGGGAGAAGACAGTATTACAATCAATATTTATGATACGGCATCGGGAAAAAACATCCATACGGAAACCCTACGGGACAGTAATAGTACCTATTTCCTGCGCGTTCCACAGATTCTGATTCTGGATGAATCCGGCACCTGTATCGTTGTGCTTGGACGGGGCATTGATGAGGTAAGCACCTTGATAACAACCTTTGGCTTCGGGGGGTAATTTCCCATGAAAATATCATTACAAAATATTTCAAAGCGGTACAAAGGCATAAATGCCTTGGGCATGAATGCTTTGGACAGGTATGCCCTGAAGGATTTTACCACGGAATTCACGGAGGGTGTCTATGGACTTTTGGGCGCCAACGGCGCGGGAAAAACAACACTGATCAACATATTTGTGGGTATTTTGGGCAGTGACAGCGGAAGGGTTCTGATTGACGGACAGGATGCAAAAACACTGGGTAAGGACTTCCTGTCAAAAATCGGATATATGCCTCAATATCCTGTTTTCTACCGGGATTTTTCGGTGATGGATTTCCTGCTGTATATGTGCGCGCTGAAAGGAATCCCTGCCAAACAGGGAAAAAAGCGGGCTTTGGAGCTTCTGGAGATTGTCAATCTTTCAGACGCAAAAGGCAAAAAGATAGGCGCTCTTTCCGGTGGTATGCGGCAGAGAGTGGGCATTGTCCAGGCGATGTTGAGCAATCCTGAGATTCTGATTCTGGACGAGCCGACAGCAGGGCTTGACCCGACTGAACGCATTCGTTTCCGCAACCTGATTTCAAAATTTGCACAGGGAAGGACAATTTTACTGGCCACCCATATCGTATCCGACGTGGAGTGTATTGCAAAGGAGATTATCATCTTAAAGGAAGGCTCCTTAATTACGCAGGGGACTACAGACGCACTAGAACAGAATATCTACGGTAAAGTGTGGGAGGTGACAGTAAATGCGGAAGACGCCGCCAGACTTGGCGACCAGTATTATGTCAGCAATATGAAACAGCAGGGTGAACACTTTTCCGTAAGAATTGTAAGCGATATGCCGCCCGCGGCAGACGCGGTGAAGGCGTCTCCGAACCTGGAAGATGTATTTCTGTATCATTTCCGCGGGAAATGAGTTAAGGGAGATAGTGTGAAAAATCGTTCTAAGGCAGCAAAAGACACTGCCTTAGAACGATTAAGTTTCACACTTTTATTTGAGCCGGCCAAGGCGGCAGGGGGGATTAACATGACACGTTTAATCAAATACGAATTCTACAAATTATTCTGCAGGCCGTCAATACTTGTTGTGCTCATACTGTTCAGCGTAATGAACCTGTTCAAAATAAACAGCGAATTCCACTCATATTCCTACCTGGCGGACGGAAATGACAGCCGCAGTTGGAACAGCGTGTACTGGCAACTTTATGAGAATTACAGAGGAGAGATCACCGCTGAAAAAATCAATCAACTTCTTTCCCTATATCAGCCATTGGCACATGCCACGGCTGACAGGACAGTGAGCACAGCCAAGGACAATCCGGATATGATGACGGGAAATATATACAGTGACCTGAATATCCTGGAAAAATACTATGTGAAGCCTATGGAATATTTCTATCATTATCAGACTTATGCGCTTCAAGTGGCAGAGAGGGCGAAAGAAAATGCCGCTGTTTACAGAGAACGGGGGCAGACTGCAGAAGTACGTAAAAACAGCGCGATCTATAACCTATATGCCGGGCGGAGCATAAAAACCTTTGCCTATGAGGAAATGTATAACTATTATCTGAACTACGATTTTTCGGGCATACTGGTTCTATTTCTCTGCCTGTACGGGGTTGTGGGCACCTTTGTCTGTGAAAAGGAAACGCAGATGGATATGCTGCTATTAACAAATCCGGGCGGCGGTAAAAAGACTGCATTTGCCAAAATTGCCGCGGCTGCTTTCTTTGTGGGCAGCGTGGCCATATGGTTTTCTGTCGTGGATTATATCGGCTTTGCGTATTCCTTCGGAACCACAGAAGGCGGGAATCTTCCGCTGTACGCCGTCAGCAATTTCAGCACGGCTGCGGTAAACTGCAATTTACGCCAATATGCCATTCTGTCCGCTGTGGTAAGGGCAGTGGGCGTATGGACGATGAGCATGGTGTTCCTGTTGATTTCCATGTTTTGGCGCAATGCTCTCGTCCCGTTCGTAGCTGATTTTGGCGCAGCCCTGTGCCTCATTATTACAGGTGCGTCCCAGAGCTGTTTGAGTCATACCTGGCTCAAAATCATAAACCCCTATTCACTGCTTGCCAACCGCGTATTATTCAGCAAAACCGAGTTTATTAATCTTGCAGGATATCCCATACAGAGCTTCCTGGCAGCAATTGTTTTTGCCATAACCCTGGGGTTGGTATCCATAATGGCAATGCTGCTGCTCTCTAAAAGGAACTCTTATATTTTCTGCTGGACGGTAAAGTCGCGAAGGCGCACGAGAGGAACTTTCATGAGTGCCCTTTCGAATGATAGTTCCTCTCATTAAATGTGCGACGAAGTGACTTTACCCTTTAGTGCTGTCGCGCAGCGACTTGAAATAGGAGGATAAAATGTCCGGATTTATGTACGAATTAAAAAAGATTTTGCTCTGCCAAAGAGGGCTGTTCTACATCGCCCTTGTCCTGCTGCTTGGCATGATCTGGCTCTGTGCGTCAGACAGCCCTGCAGACAGTGCAATGGAGCAGTATAAGGATGAATACCAATGGTATCTGGAAAAGGTCAAGGGATACTGCAGCGAGGAATCCGTCCTTTATCTGGAGCAGGAGGCGGGGCGGATTGCGGAAGCGAAGGAGAAACAGAGCGCCCTTCTGGAGAACTACTATGACGGGAAAATCAGTGAAAGCGAATATAAAAAAGAGAGCCGGGAAATAGAAAAGATTCTGGAACATCAAAATGGATTTGAGGTCATCTATCAGCAATATCTCTATATCTGCGAAAACACAGAAAACCGCTGTTTTCTCCAGACAAACGGATGGACGGGGCTTCTTGGCAAAGGGACGCTTAACTTCATTCTGTTCCTGGGCATTCTGCTTTTGGCCACGCCCGCTTTCTGTTCCGAGTATAGCTGCCAGATGGACGTTCTGCTCCTGACCTCAAGGGAGGGGCGGAAAAGTGCTCTGTATAAACTGCTCATTCTAATTGGGGCTGTCCTTTTCCTGTCATTGGGCATCTCGCTTATGGAATACGGATTTTACAGGTTCAGATACGGGCTGCCGGATGGGGATTATCCGATTCAGAGCATTCGCTACTTTGCAGACAGCAGCAAGGATATGTCGCTGCTGCAGGGATATGCCGCTATAGGGCTGCTGCGGATGTTCGGCAGCGTGTTCCTTGCCATGCTTCTGATGCTTCTTTCTGTTCTGGCAAAAAGGTATGTGGTGACCCTGCTCACAGGTGCGGCGTCAGTGATCCTTCCCTATATAGGCTTATCGAAAACCAGTATTTACCGTCTGCCATTGCCCTTGCCGTTTCTGCTTGGAACAGACTTTTTCACAGGGAATATTGTCCTCCGCGATGCCCTGAAAGGGGATGAAAAAAGAGTTTTTGCGGAGGTGGATACGGTTACACTTTTGGCCTTGCTCTCGGTATCCATGCTTTTGTGTACTTTGGCTGCTGTCTGGATTTTGCGGTGCAATTCCAACAGATGGCTGATGAAATCAGGACGAAAAAAGCGCGGGATTCTGGCTGTCATGCTTTGCCTGGCGCTGGCAGGATGTGCGGGCCGTGGAAAAACGGAAAGTGTCGTCTATAATTCATCGGCAGATTATGACTGTATGGGATACGAAATCATACGGGATGCAGAGACTTTTGACTATTATCTGAGAGATGCTTCCACGAAAGAAACCTATCCTTTAGCGCGTTCCCCTGTGTTTGGGGTATTTTCTGAGGACGAAGAAATACGGGCCTGCTATGTGTGCCCGCCGTATCTGTATTATACCACATCGGTTATGGAAAGCCATGTGAACCACGTGGGAAACTATAACTCAAATGTGACAAAGGTGTCAGTAGTGGAGCTGAATCTGGATACCTTTGAGGAAAAAACGATTTTCGAGCAGATTACAGATTCCGGGCGCTCCCTTCTGGGCATTGACTATGAAACAGGTGACAAATGGCAGTTCCTGGACTTTCATTACGCTTTTTTCTTAAACGATGAAAGCATCTTTTTCCTCGGCAACGATGGCCTGACGCAGGTAAATCGGCTCACCGGAAAAACGGTAAAGCTTGACATTCCGGTAAAGGGAAATATTTCCTTTGATGGCGAAAGTATTTTTTACAAAAATGAGCGGGAGGTCTTAACGAGATATTCTGTTTCCGAAGGTGAAACTTACACGTATGAAGATATCGTTGTCTATGATTTCTGCATGGATGAGCAGTCCATCTATTATGTTTCCAGGACCGACGGCGGACGCCTGTATTCCTGCGGCAAGGACGGGAATCACAAAGAAATGATCAGCGATATACCTGCCATGGCAGTTACCTGTGATGCCGGTCATATTTATGTGTTGGCAAGAGAAAGTGGGGAGGAAATCGTTTTACAGAAACTGAAATAAAGGAGAGAATACATGAAGAATGATGAGATAGAAGAATTATTGAGAAAAGCGCTTAATAGAAAAGAGCATCCCAGTCCTCAATTAAATGAATCTATTATTGCCCATTATGCTGCCCGCTCCCACAGGCACAAGGAAGAAGGCCAATGTACAGGGAGACGGGAGAGCCGCGGCTGTAAAAGTCTGCGGATATGACAGCGCTCCTTATTTTAACGGAAGCGTAAGAAAAAAAGAAGCCCCGCCGCCTTCCGTATCCCTTACCCCCACATTCCCGGACAAAAAGCCTGCCAATTCTTTAGCTATGCTTAGGCCGAGGCCGAAATGTGACTTATCTGTATGGGACTTATCGGCACAGTAAAAGCGGTCAAAAATGTAAGGTTTGTCCTGGGCGGAAACACCCTGTCCGTGGTCAATGACAGAAATAGTGACAGCCCTGCGTGACAGAGCGGCTTTTATCTGGATGGCTGCTTTCGTTTCGGAATGCGAAACGGCGTTCTCCATAAAAATGCTTAAAATCTGAAAAAGGCATTCCCGGTCTGTGTATAGCGGGGGAAAACGGATATCCATAAAATCTGCATCCAAAGGTATTCCTTTCCGGCTGCATACCGGTTCAAAGGCTTCATAAAGCGTAATCAATAAGGTGTCAAGATTTACCATTGTTTTATAAACGGTGCGTGTCCCGGCATCTGAAGAAGCCAGAAAAAGCATGTCTTTTATTAATTTGGACATATGCAGAAGTTCCGTATCTATAACGGCTGTGGCCTTCCGGATAGGGGGAAGCTCCCTGCTTAAGCCGTTTATTTTATCATTGTTGGCAAGAATGACGGCAAGCGGCGCCTTTAATTCATGGGAAGCAGAGGCAATAAAATCCTTCTGGCTTTTCAATACCATTTCGGTTGGCTTCATGGCATATTTCAGTAAAAAATGGCTGATGGTTGTTACGCATAATAGAGAAACAAGCCATATGAGAATATAAAAAAATAACTGTTTTTTGATCAGTTCAAACGATATCTTATTCTGCTGCAGCAAATACAGATGGAACAGGGAACCGTCTTTGTCAACGATTGTGGCCGGTATTCCCCAATAGGTATCATGGGAGATACCGGAAATGGTTATCATCCCGCCTTGTGTTGTGGCGGAAGTCTTCTGTAGGACCGTGGTAGATTCCGTGTTTGAACGCTCCGAAAATCTGTCTAATAAAAGGTTTCTATCTGTTGGAAACGAGATAGCACTTTCATAAATCACATTTCCCTGTGGATCGGTGAGCAGGGCGAAAATAGAATAGCTGCTTTCATAAGGCGGAATAACCTTCTGGGGATGATTTTTTGGATTCTCCAATTCATAAATCATCAGCGTGGCGAGCCGCCCGAAAAAAGTGCTGTTTACCCGCTGTTCATTATCTACAGAATTTATGTATAATACTCCGATAACGGCGGTTATGATCAGCATCATGGAACTGATAAAAATGATATATAGTTTTTGATATAGTTTATTCAGCATTTTTGGTCTCCAATCTGTAGCCCGAGCCGTAAATCGTTTTTATTTCACAAATGCTCCCCAGTTCTTTCAGTCTCTTTCGAAGAAAGGAAATATAATTATCCACGTTTCCGGGGACGATATCCGTATCGGTTCCCCAGATTTTGTAGATCAGCTGCTCTCTGGAGATGAGGGACTGGGGGCGGCTGATAAAAACGGATAATACTTCCGATTCTCTTGCCGTTAAAAGCAGGGAATTTGTACCGCAGGACAGGATATGCTCCGCTTGGTTGAAAGACAGATCGGAGAAACAGGTACATGTTTCCTGCCTGATTTCTGCCGGACGCCTGACCAGTGCCCGGATGCGCGCAAGCAGTTCCGGGATATGAAAGGGCTTTACCAGATAGTCATCCGCGCCGTTATCCAGTCCTTCTATTCTGTCATTCAGCGCAGACATACCTGTAATAATAATGACCGGGATTGCAATTCCCTTCCGGCGCATGGCCTTAATAATGGTCATTCCGTCAATGATGGGGAGCATACGGTCAATGACTGCCAGATCATAGCAGTATTCTATATTGAGTGCATGGAGCATGGCGGTTTCCCCGTCATGGCAGCAGTCAACTACATATCCGGCTTTTTGCAGTTCATCCTGTATGGAACTGCAGAGTTCTATATCATCTTCAAGCAGTAGTATTTTCATGAGATCGAATCCCCTTTCTTATATAGTATAGCAGAGAATTCTATAAAAATCCTATAAAAATTTACATTTAAATTGATTCCGGTTACAGGATTTTTTTAGGACTTTGCTGTTATACTGCAAAAAACAGAAAGGAGATTTCAGGATGAAAAATCAAAAAATGTGGAAAGGTTTCGTAATTGGATTGTGTCTGTCAGCGCTTACAGGATGCGGCACCGGAGCAGAGGAAAGGACAGGGAGCCGGGAGATGCGGGGGACAGAGGACCAAAGCGTCATATTAGATGACCGGGACAGCACTGGCTCTGAAGGAGATTATACAGACCAGGCAGAGGGCAATGACCTGCCGGATGGGAATGGAACAGACGGGGCGGACGCTTCCCGGGAGAATCAGGATAATACCATACCGACTGCCGCAGATGAGAAAGTGGATGCAGAGAGTCTGTATGCAGCGGCGGCCATAACAGGAAGCGTTGTGGAATTTTCTGATGACAGTTGTACAATAAGCCCTGTCGTAACGGAAGACGGTGGAAATACCGGTGTCATTGCCGCGCCCGGGCATGAAAGCGAGGATACAAATGTAGTGGTGACATATGAGGAGGGCTGTGTGGTTCAGATTGCAACCATCTATACTTCAACCGGGGAGGCGGAATTGGAGCAGGCCAACATAGCTGACATCAAGAAACAGGCCAGTGTGATTATCTATGGAAGCTTTGAGGATACGCAGCATGTATCGGCAACCAAAATTATCATATGTCATAGGACAGCCTGAACAGGAGGGAATGATTTTGAAATTTTATCAGCTTGCACTCCGGTATTTGTGCCGAAAGAAGTCTAAGGCATGTATTTTGCTCCTGGTATTGCTGTTTATCAACAGCATGATCTTGAGTTCCTGCATGATTCTCCACGCCACGGAAGATTCCCGGCTTACCATGCAGGAAAAGATGGGAACCAAGGCCGTACCGGAGGTGAAGGGGAACAGTCAGATGATAACCGAAAAGGAATTGAGAACAATCCGGGATCTGGACGGAGTAACTTTCGTCAACCGCCTGGGCAGCAGCGCCGTTTATCCTGTTGATTTTAACCCTGTTACAAACAGCGACTCCGAAGAAGAAAATAATCGGAAAGTAACGCTGCTGTCCTATGATGACTTGGAGCGGGACAGTGCCTTCAGTGAGGTAAGATACCGCCTGATGAAGGGAAAGCTGATTACGGAGGATTCTGAAAGAGGGACTGTGATCAATTATGTTCTGGCGGATGCCAATGGTCTTGCAATCGGAGACGAGATGAAAGTGGGGACAGAAAACGGGACTGTCATCAGCGTAAAGATTATCGGTATCTTCTCTGCGGGAAGCGAGAGGAACCAGATGGATACCATGCCGGCAGTGAACCGTGTTGAAAACCAGATTTTTGTGGACAATGCATCCTATCAGGAGCTGTTTGAGCATGCAGGTTATGGGAAGATAGCGGTCTATACCAAAAATCCGGAAGGGATAGAGATTCTGGTGCGGGAATTAGAGGATATTTTAGGGGACAGAGTGAAAATCACAACTGCTGATATGTTATATCGCCGGTTGGAGGTGCCGCTGAACAGAATCGTCCGTGTGATGAAACTGCTGCTGCTGTTTACTTTGGCTGCAGGGGTAACCATCACATCCCTGCTGCTCTGTATGTGGATGCGGGGGAGAAAAAGAGAAACAGCTGTTTTTATCAGTATGGGAACAAGAAAAAAGGGTATTTTCCTGCAGGTTTTTGTGGAAACGGCAGCGGTCTTTTGTCTGTCTGTACTGGGCGCCTGCATCATCGGAAGCGGAATGGCAGGAATGATGGAAAAACTGCTCATGGAAGACAATACGGCAGTCATTTTATCCGTTTCCCTGCAGGCAGGGGATCTTGCAGCCATGTTCTTTGCAGGAGGCTGTATGGCAGTGGCGGCGGTCTGTATTTCACTGCTGCCTGTTTTCAGAACAAATCCAAAAGACATTTTATCAAAAATGGAGGGCTAGGAAATGACAGGTTTTCATTTGGCATGGTGCTGCGTTATGAGAAAGCCGGTAAAAAGCGTCCTGCTGTTTGTGACGGTGTTTACCATCAGCCTGTTGCTGCTGTCCGGAATGAGCAGCGGGAAGGCAACGATTCAAATGCAGGATCACACAAGGCAGGCAATCGGGGCAGGGCTTCTGCTGGAGGAAAATGAAGCAGACAGGCACCGAAGGATTGATGTGTTAGCAGGGCAGCTTGGCCATAAGGAAGGCAGCCTGGGCGGATACCATCAGGAAAAAGTGACAATAAACGGATTTGAAAACTGGAGAACATGGACGGACAATTCTTTTGAAACGCTGTTGGTGGAGGATATTGAAACAATAGCAGGCACGGAAGGGATTGCCGACTACAATATTACAACGGTTACAACTGCCGTAAGACCGGTTGATTTTACCCGCATTGAGGATGAGGATGTGGACCAGTACAGCGATCTCGGCGGCGTGTCACTGGTTGGAAACAAAGATATGTCCATGGACTCAAATTTTCTTTCGGGCAATGCCTTTATCAAAGAGGGCAGAATGGTGAAAGAAGGGGAACAGGATGTGTGTGTCATTTCCGCAGAGCTTGCAGATCAAAATCAATTACAGATCGGCAGCAGAATCCGATTCGGCAAATGCCGTGAGAACGAGGATTCCATGACTTATGAAGCGGAAGTTGTGGGCATCTATCAGGTGAATCAGCCAATAGCCCCGTATATGTTCGGAGATACCTACCGATCTGAAAATATTATTTTTACGGATTTGGATTTCCCCGAAAAGGTGGACGGAAAAGCAGGGGACCCCTTATATGAGAAGGCATATTTCAAGATTGCGGATGTGAATGACTATGAAACCGTAAAGAAAAGGGTCACGGAGGCAGAAATCGTTACCATTCACAGCTGATCAATATCTGATTTTTAAGGAAGTCCCGTTGGGGCTTCTTTTTGTAGGCATAGTGTACGATATGTGGTGGTTGTATTTGTAAATTTTATGACCACCATTACTTGACAAA
>CATKXR010000096.1 GCA_949840805.1 uncultured Lachnospiraceae bacterium
TTCCCCTGTCTGGAACGGGTCATGCGTCCTGCCAATACCTTTTTGGAAATGTCACGGCTGTACATGTCATTCAGGATATTTTTGAACGGCGTAATATCCATTTCCTGCCTTGTCAGGCTGTCCACCCCGTCCGTGACTGCAATATATCTTACATTATGCTTTGGGAAAAAGATTTCGATATAACTGCCTGCTTCAATGTAGTTTCTCCCCAGTCTGGATAAATCTTTGGTGATCACGCAGCCAACTTTCCCCGCTTCAATGTCGGCAATCATGCGCTGAAAAGAGGGACGGTTGAAATTTCGCCCGGTATAACCGTCGTCCACATAGTATTCATACTGGAACATGCCGTTTTTCTCGGCATAATCTTTGAGCATAAGCTTCTGGTTGCTGATGCTCATGCTTTCGTTCTCCCGGCTGTCTTCAAGGGAAAGCCTGCAATAGAGGGCAGTTATCTTCTGATTGACTTGATTTTTCCTGTTCATAGTCATTCTCCTTCTCTATGAACAGGGACACGATACCATTATAATACCATGCCCCCGCCCGTCCTGCAACCGTTTTTTAGCCTGCTTTCCGCCCCAGCCATTCCTCAAACTGCCCGCAGGCCTGCCGCTCAATGAGCTGTTCAAAGGCTTCCTGCATGGTCTGGCTGCCGGAGAACTCCCTTGTCACGATAAACTGCACTTTTTTCCGGCTCTCCTGTTTCTCTTTCTTCTTTTCCGAATTTCTCTGCATAAGCGCTTACCTCCATAAATGAAATAGGCAGACAAAGGAACACGGCAACGAAGTCCAACAACGGACAGCGTAAAACCTGTAATCCAATATCTGGCCTGCTATTGTTGTTTTTTTATTTTTCTTGAATTTCTCGTTGCTTTCGTTGTCATAAAAATATAGACAATAACAGAATTCTCCTAAAATAAGAGGTTTTCTGAACAACAGGGCAGTAGATTTACCGGCAACGAACCCGGCAACAAAACAACAACCTACCCGGTAACCAGCACACAAAATCACTCCAGCCACTCCTTCGGAAGTTCCAACTGCCGGGCTTTTTCCTCTGTCAGCTTCAGAAAACCCGCTTCGTTGCCGGGCAGTTCGTTGCCGGAATCCGGTATGCGTTCCCAACCTTTCTGCCTGCCGTACCCGGCAAATGCCCTGGGATTGGAAAAATACCGCCAGCCGGTGACAACAGAGTTCATGATCTCATTGATGTCGTGAATTTGCCAGCGTTTCGGCTCATCGTATTCATGGTGCAGGGCTTCCCGGTAAAGCTGTTTGGAGCATACCTGGTTCCCCTGATAGGTTTCCAGAAAACCGATGATCATTCCGGCTTCGGTATCCTCCGGCATAAAATCCTTTTGAACCTCCGCCAATTTCTTCTGTATGGACTTGCTGAATTTCATGGAATAATTCCCATCCCGGTAAATCTCCATCGCTTCCGCCCACACCTGCAAAAGATAGGCTCTGGAGCCGTCCTCGTCCTCCAAAATATGTACTTTGGCATCCTCCGGACAGACCATCACCGGCAGGAACCGCCGGTTCCCGGCACGGTCAAGGGGCAGGAAGTCCAGCCGGTTTGATGTACCTCCGAACACGCACTGCCGGAGCCGGTCTTTCGGCTGGGATTCATAGGGTGTCCGATAGGTTTCTTTCTGCCTGCTGATAAAAGAACGGATTTCCTCAATGCTCTTTGCGCTGCTGGTGGCAAGCATCTCCGACATTTCAATAATCCAGTGCCCCTGCAGCTTCGTAAATACCTTGTCATCATCCAGTTTTTTTAGGTCATCGCTGAACCATTCATCTTTTATTGCCAGTAAGCGGAAAAAGGTAGATTTCCCTGCTCCCTGCCCGCCTACCAGACAAAGCATTTCCTCATATTTTGAGCCAGGCATGAACACACGCCGGATTGCCCCCAACAGGAAATGTTTCAGCATCTCCTCCACATAATCATCCGCATCAGCTCCCAGAAAGTGACGCAGGCAGGAGCGGATGCGCGGCGTTCCATCCCAGACAAGCCCATTCAGGCAGTCCTTTATCGGGTGATAGCAGTTCTCATTTGCCACGATTGCCAGGGCTGCCTGTATCTTCTTTTCGCTGGTCAGCCCATAGTTTTCCTCAAAATAAAGGAGCAGGTATTTGATGTCCGTATCCGTAAGTGCGCTGGTATTCCTGCGCCATCCCACATCCCGTACAATATCTACCCGCTCTGTCAGTAAGTTCAGCCGGATCGCTCCTTTTAAAAGCGGGTCACACTGGAATACCGTCTTGCAATTTCCAATCGTGTTCGCTGTCTGCCCCTTTTGTGTCATGGAAAGGCTCTTCCTTACCTCATCGACCGTCAGTGCCGGTAGGAGCAAGTCCACTGCGTTCATGACAGCCTGCCTTGTGGCTGGCGGCAAGTCCTGAAATCCGTTCCCCAATCCGCATCACTTCCTTTCCATGCTCTTTTATAATGCCGGCTTTTTCCTCTGCCGTGCCGCCCAGCAGGGTATCCAGCAGATATTCTGTATAGGTCTGCTTCTGCAAAGCCTCCACGAACAGGGGATGCCATTCTTCCCCCGGTGTTTCCGGCACATACTCTGTTTTCCACTTTTCCAATAAATGGTTATAATCCGATAAGATCCGGCAGCACTGCAACTCCGCCTGCTTTAGCTTCAGTTCCTCAGATATTTTTTTCTTCACCGGGCGGGGAGAAGCACGCCCTTTGTTGTCATAGCTGATCCCAAAATCGGAAGCCAGCTTCACAGCCGCCCCAAGATTATTCAACCCATACAGCCTTGCAACAAGATCGATCACATCACCGTCCGCCTGGCAGCCAAAACAGTGGAAACGCTTATCCACTTTCATGCTCGGATGCCTGTCATCATGGAAAGGGCAGCACGCCATGCCGTTCCGGTTCACCCGGATGCCGTACATTTCCGCCGCCTGCCTTGCTGTTACATTTTCCTTTACTGCTTCAAATACATTCATGCTTTCCTCTCCTGAAATAAAAAAGCATCTGCTGTCTCCGTGAAGAAAAGCAAATGCCTCAGATTTCCATATCTTTTTTTGTTATCGGTTTTATCCCGTTCCTGCGCTCCATGCGCTCCCAGTTCGCCCGGTCTGCTTCTGTTTTCCCCCTTGCAAGCCTGTCCTTAATGGATTCCCTTGCCTTCTCTTTGATCTGCTCCTTATTTGCACGGCTTACCTCCGGTTTTTGAAGCGCCGACTGGACTTTCCTTAACGCTTTCTGCGCCGCATTTTTTATCTGTTCTTGGAGCGTATTCAAGCACTTCACGGCAAAATCCCGTTTCTCCTTCGGCGCTTTCCTTTCCGGCGAAGCCAGCCACTTTTTGTACTCCTCGACTGTCCGTATATCCTCTTTCTGTGTTTCCGTCCGGACGGTATCCGTCACGACCTCACAGGCTTTCTCATAAGCCGTGTCCGCCACTTCCTCCACCAGCGATTCTATGTCAGCGATCTTCATGGTGACCGTGGCAAGAGCCACCTTCTTTTCCGAAAGTTCCTGCTTCTTTTCCCCAATCAATTCTTCCTGTTTTTCCAGTTCCTTTTCCTTCTCTGAAACAGCTTTCGCCGCCTTATCAAATTTCTTCTCCTGTTCTGCTATAGCTCTGGTATTTTTCACTAAGGTTTCTCCCTGCGCAGAGAGCATTTCTTTCTGCTTTTCAATGATGAAATCCTGCTTTTCCAAATAACCCCTGCCGCCGTAACTTGGCTCTGTCTGCAAATGCAGACTGTGCTTCGCACAAATACGGAAAAGAATCTTCCGGCACTCTGCATCAAATGTCTGCTTGCGGTTATTGTTCCTGCCTTTTTTCTTATCCGGATCAGGGAGCGGCACCCCCAGTTCTTCCAGCGCCTTTTCCTGCTGCGGGCATAACTCCCCGTACCGGTTCTCACAATCAAAAACGTGCCGCTCATGGATATGCGGAGTGCCTTCGTCAAGGTGCAGTGCCCAGTTTAATATGTGGACATGGGAGCCGAACTTTTCCTCCATCTCCGCAAAAAATTCCGCTGCAATCTCCGCCAGCAGTTCCCCCGGAACAGATTCCTCCACCGTACCGATCTGGTAAATGCTTTCTTCCGGGCAGGTCTTGTTGTTGGTGAGCAAATCGTCCACCGTCCGGTTGCGCTCTGTATGCCTGGTCTTTTCGTTCCGCTCATTCTGCGCCTGTACATGATCTGCGTAATGCTCATAGTAATAAATCCGTTCAATCTTCTCAAAGGAATAATCGTTTTTCCCGCCCCTCTCCCTTGTCAGGGCAGAAGATAAGCCGGTGTAACAATCCCAGTAAATATTCTGCCTTGTCCGTTCCACATCAATATGTTCACTGTTCGCCACATCAAATCTCCGGTCATTGTGTTTGGGATTGTAAGCGCCGTTTTTCCCGGCTCTGCCGTTGTGTCTGGTCAGCTTCATCCTGTCCTCCTTCTTTTCAAGTTTCTCTCTGCAGGAAAGGCAGCTTTGCTGCCGAATCTGCCGGTTCCTGCGTCAGATAATACCCAGTACGAGTTGACGCAGGCATCAATTCTAGCTGGGCAAGGCGTTTCACCCTTGACCCGATAAGGACTGCCGCCCTTAACCCGCCAATGGGCTTTGCCCCTTGACCCCAACAGGGCGCCTCGCCCCTGTACCCAGAGCAGAGGGATTGCATCCTCTGCACTCCTGCACAAAGGGCTGCGCCCTCTGTACACCTGCCCGCATTTTATATATTGGGCAAAACAAAAGCGACCAACTTTTTCCACGGTTGATCGCCTTTGGCTTGACCAATATTTTGTTATTTTATTGGGAAACGTTTATCCAAAATATTCCTCCACTAAATCTTCCAGTGTATTCTCTTTTGCCGCCTTCGCTGCATCAGCCTGAACAAAATTCGTTGCCTCTGATTTCAGCTGCTCATCAAATCCCAATATATAATTCGTTGCGATTAAATAGATAATCCGGGTTGGAGCCATGCCGTATACCTGGTGTTGCAGGATATGCCGGATGCGTCTGCCATCATCTGGGAACTTTGCCTTCATTTTCTCTGAACGGAACAATCGCTTTACAATCTCCGTAATATAAAGCCCTGACTTCATATACAGGTCTGCAAATGTCTTTGTTGGGTCATCAAAACATCCCGGATTATTTTTCTCCAACTCGTCCACCATCTGTTCAACTACCCACCGTGGCGTAAAAATCTGGTTTGTTTTCTGCGGAGGGATATAATCAAAAATATCCTCAGTATGTGTTGTGTCAAAATAATCTGCTAACTCCTGCTTCTTCTTCCAGAATTCCTCAATGGAATCATTGAACACTGTTTCATCAAACAGATGCCCGGAAAAATATTCCTTTTTCCCAGTTTCCGGGTTTGTGTACTCGCCGCCGTCCCGAAGAAAACGGAAGTCATCTTCTGTAATTCCTGTCACTTCTTCAAACACGTCTGCTTCTGTATATTCGTCAAAATTTCGTAGTGTCAAATGGCCATCTCCATATGCCATGATAAAACTGGGAATTGTCCTCGCAAATCCCCGCAGATGCGCACGGATAGAATCCTCAACGGATTTCTTTTCTTCTTCTGCTATATGCTTTTCCATCCGTTCAACCAGTTCCGTCGGTTTCTCCTGGACGGTATCCTGTACCGCTGCCTGTGCCGCATCTGTCAATGCACGCAGCGCATCATCCATACTGGATTCATATTCTTTTTCCGCTTCCGTAACCTCTGCTTTTGTTTCAGCCGCCTGACGTTTCCGGTCAAATTGGGCTTTGGCAATATTGGCCTGCTGGACATAATCCCCATGGATCTGCTCAAACTTCCGGTCAATCTCGTTTTCCACCTGCCGCTCCATACGGTTCTGGATGCCTTTTTTCACTTCATATGCTTCCGCCGCCGGGGCAACGACCTCCTGCCGGATTTTCTCCTTGACCTTATCCGCCAGCTTCTTCACAGACTGCTCCACAGTTGCAAAACTGCTGCTTTCCGCAAGGCAGGATAGCTGAGGTTCAAACCCTTCATTCATTTCCTCATAATATTTTTTCCCGAACAGCCCCTGGGCTTTTCCAATGATAATCTCTTCCAGTATATCAATTTCTCCATCCTCATTCACGGGTACTTCAGAAATATGCCGCAAATTTTCCTGATCCCTCTTTTTTGGATCTTCATGTGCCGGAGTAAGTTTCCCTACAATCTCCTTCACAATACCCGGAGCGCCAAATACGTTGCCGATATTCTGGAACAGGAAATTTGACATAAACCCATGCCGGACAACTTCCTGGCTTTTCAGCCGCCTTGGAATGGATAAAACCTGCGCCGCATCCAGCTCCACCATATGCCCCTGGTCATCCTCACCCAGTACTGGGAAAAAATTCAAGAGCCTCCGGATATTATCTTTCCTGGCATCGCTTGTGCCCTTACCGTCTGCTGTATCCGGCGAAAGGTTATTTGCGAATTCATCAAAAATAATCAATGTCCGGGCAGGGTCAAAATCAAACACATATGCCGTTTCCTTCCTCAGACGCTGTCCGTTTTTCGTAACAATACACGGGTTCTGCGCCCGGAATGCCGCCTGCATATAAGACGAAGGACTTTGCAGATTGCACAGCATCAGCACCCCGCTCCATTCCGGTATGGTAACACCCACTGTCAGTTGCCCAACGCTTAACGTGATTGTTTTATCATGATTAGCAATCGCATTTTTTACCCTGCCGAAAGCCTCTTCATCCGCTCCTTCATCATCCAGTCGTCCATCCCCTGCCGCCAGTACAATTTCATAGTCGCAGAATACCGGGTCTTTCTTTAATAGTTTTGCCAGCGCCTTTGCGCTTGCAACACGGTTTAACAGCCACAGAGTATGCGGCAGTTCATCCCGTAATTCTGGCGTCGAATATGGATATTTTTCATTAGACGATAAAGCATGTAGAAATTTTTTTATTTCCTCCTCATGCACAAAATTCCCACGGTCATTTGTTGAAAAAAACTCATTCAGGTCAAAAGCATAATCCACGCTGTCATCTTCCCCGGACAGGTCAATCCCCCTTTGAACCTGATCATAAATCATATTTGAAAGCTGATATGTATACATGGCAAGGCGGGGCAGCGGTTCATACGGATTGTATTCGTCTCTGTCCCAGGATTCTCTGGCTTCCTGTTCGTCCGCATAAGACCAGTTAAAAATCTGATCGCCCGAAAACCGTTCGCTTGCCAGTGCCTTAAATGGCGTTCCAGAAAGGTACAATGTATGTTTCCGGCTGATATTTCGGAATGCCCGGTCTGTGCGAATGGTATCTACACCTTCCTGTGCTTCGTCTACAATCAATAAGTCAAACTCCATACCTTTCTGCTTTTTCCCTGACAAATCTTTATATTCTTTCGCCATCCATGCCAGCTTGTCATATTCACCGCCAAAATATACCGATCCTTTCAGCCCCTGAAGGGATTCAAACGCCACCATGCCCAAGTCACAGCTTTCATCCGCATTCAAAATTATTTTCATATATTCTTCCCGGCTAAGGACACCTTTCCTACCTTTTAATGCATCTGTTTCCGATACAAAAGCAAGCTCCTCACGCCAGCCAATAAACTTATGGAAGTCATCCGCCCATGAATTAGCAATACTGGGGCGGTTGGTAACAATAAGCACTTTGGAAAAGCCCATTTGCCGGATTAAGTCATAGGAAGTCAGCGTCTTTCCAAACCGTGGTTTTGCATTCCACAAAAATTCTGAGCCGCCGCTTCGGAAATATTCCGCCGTCACCCTTACCGCATCCCGCTGTTCCTTCCGCAAATCATAAGTGCATCTATCATCTGATTTTGTCAATGTCCTGCTTGTAAAATCATTGAAATAGCTTAACAGCCGCCCACCGTCCGCATGGAACCATTCCGTTCCCGGCTCTCTTTGTACCTGCTCCGCTTCCAGATAATCATGGAATTCATGGTCAGTGAAATATTCGCCGGAGCCGTCTTTGAACATAGCATTGTCTTTCCATGCCAATACCCAATGGATATCTGCCGTGTGCGTCTGCTGACGGATTCTCTGCTGTACTGACTGTTTTTCTGTATAACCTACTTTTGTCCAGCCGTCATGATAAGAGATACCTGGCGTATTATAAGCGTAAATCATTGGAACAACACGTTTGAACGATTTTATCTCCACTGCCATATCACACCATCTCCTTTACATGGGATTCAATAAAAGCTACTTCATTATCATCCAATCCATATTTGGCATAGAGCTGGCGGTCAATATCTGCGATAGATTTTGACCAGTCTATATCAGAACTGGAAGTGAAATTTTGAAGTGGAACATATCGCCATTTAGGAGCTGGACAGTCTTGTGTGATTTTTAATATACCAAGCATTGCCCGTACAAATTTTGTTTTTACATATTTACTTGCATTGATAGCTTCACTCTTATTTTCAAATCCTCCAATTCCAATAAATGTCTGCGTATACCCAACACCTGGTTCCGCTATGATTTCTGTAGATAATGGCTCACCAAAATTTCCAGATCCTATTGCTTTAGGGAGCAAAACATTATACTTATAAAGAGTTCTTGAACCATCTTTAATATAATCTTTTCTTACATAACGTTCAGCTCTTTTCCCGTTTAACAGTCCAATCAAAATAATATATTCATACCCATCATTAGGTTTATTTTCGTAAAAAATCGGAGCCAATGTTGAAAATGCACTTGTTCGGAGTCGATCTAATAAATTTGGATAATCTTTCTTCATTAAATCAGTTAGCGAATAACTCAACGGAGAAGATATTATATCGCTCAAAAAATTTTGTGATGCATCTTTAATTTTTCTCAAAATAGAATTCAACTCTGTATATTTAGTAAATGTACCGATTGGAGAAAATTTTTTATTAGAGTCTCTATAAGAAATAACAACACCACCTTTAATATCGGTATTTGGAAATATTTTTGCGCTATCTGCTTCATACTCCTGAACCTTAAAATGACAATCATTCAACATTTTTTCATTCCATGGTTTGGGTGTATATCCAGCATTAAATAAAAAACGAGCTGGTGTAATAAGCTCAACTACCGTTGCTATCTTATAAGCCTCATCCATAAACAAATGATATATCGGTGGTTTTCTTGTACTGTCACTTTCTGTTTCTTCTTGATATGGTGGATTACCAATCACAAAATCAAACTTCATATTTCTGCCCCCTCTATTCACATTCGTATATTCCAAACTATTTCCTCGCCGCCAATCATAAATACGGCAGTGAGGTTGTTCGTTTACTTTTTCCTGATTTCCTTCATTTCCAATCCACTCAAATAAATTAAATTGATGAAATTCTTCTTTGGCTTTACAATACGGAATTGTTCCACTCAGGCCATCCATCTGCCAGATATTCCATACAATTATTTTCACAATTTCCCGATATTCAGCTATGGAAGGTTTCCGTTTCCATCGCGCATACAGATATTCCTCAAAAGTCATTAACAGATTAACCCGCGCAATTAACACGTTATCACCTTGAAATTCGTATCCATAAGTAGACTGAAAAGCACGGATTACCCACTTCAGCCATTCAGCTTCATCATAAACATTTTCATTTACGACCTGTAACTTCCTGTCCAGAATGCCTTCCCGGTTTTCCAACAGAATACTTTCCCCAGTAGACACATCATAGCGATTCACAAGATACGGAGCTTCACCACAGGTAATCTCCAATCGCCTCGCATCTACATAATCCTGCCACTTGTGCGTTGAAGAAAATGAAATATATTCCTTTGACTGCTCATCACTACTTGAAAAAGCACCTGTTTTCCCAAACCAACTATCATCCGCATATCTGACCATCTTCTGGCAGAGCCAGAGCGGTGTAAACACCTCGGCATGTTTTCTTGTCCTATCCGATTGTTGCTCCATTGCTTTTCTGGCTCTTGTTTTAATCACATCTGAATTTTGTCTGGTAATCAATGGCTCCTTGATTTCTTTATCACGCTGATATTCAGCTCCCTGTTCCTGATAGACATCTGTAGCCCAGATAATATTTGTCCTTGTGGTTTTATCTACAAGAAGCTGTTTGAGTAATCCCATTGAGTGGAGCCTTAAAATTTCATCCTGTATCCCGACAAGCAAATTAGCTCCTCCTTTATCGCTTCAAGAAACGAATTACAAAATTGTGTACGTTTTGATAAAGGTAAAGTGGCTACTCAAAAATACGGATTTCTAGTGGAAAAACGGGAATTTTTATAGTATTATAAAAGAGATAAACATTAAGCGGGCATTTACAGGAACGTACACATTTCTGTAAAAATACCCGCTTACAATAACTTGGCTTTTTGGTAAACTTCTGCCCGGTAGCGGAATGTAGCCAGCGGCATACCGCATAGTTCCGCCGCTGCCGTTCCAGTAACTTTCCCGGATTTCCATAGCTGGTAGACTTCATGGAAGTTCTCCGGCAGGGGACTTGGAGGCCTTCCGAAGCGCACACCTCTAGCTTTCGCCGCTGCGATCCCTTCCGCCTGTCGCTGCCGGATGTTTGTCCGTTCATTCTCAGCCACAAAAGACAGCACCTGTAATACAATGTCGCTTAAGAACGTTCCCATCAGGTCTTTGCCCCGCCGGGTATCCAGAAGCGGCATATCCAGCACCACAATGTCAATCCTATTCTCCTTAGTAAGAATCCGCCACTGTTCCAGTATCTCCGCATAATTGCGTCCCAGTCGGTCTATGCTTTTAATATAAAGCAGGTCATCCTTTTTCATCCGCCGTACCATTCTCTTATAAGCCGGACGGTCAAAATCCTTGCCGGACTGCTTATCTATAAAAACATTCTTTGCCGGGATAGCCA
>CATKXR010000097.1 GCA_949840805.1 uncultured Lachnospiraceae bacterium
TTACCATATGTTTTAAGATTCCGCCGTCAGCACGTTCATGTCCTCCTTTCTGATCCTGCCTGATAACAGCCAGGCGAACCCAAAGAATAACAAGATTACCATTCCACCCGGAAGGAGAACACTTCCAAGTGTATTCCCCGATGCGAAATTGCTTATCCCGGCCAGACGCATGACAGTAGACACAACAGGGTCAGTGAACCCAATAGCCGCCATCGTCCCAATCATTGCCCCAGCCGCTGCCACCAGTCCAAAGCGGAAGGCAAAGGAGAGCCGGAGCATCCGGACAGAGCATCCGATGGATTTATAGATTCCCATATCCTTCCGCTCCGCATCCAGAATCTTTGTCCCTGCCATTCCCGTGACAATACAGATAAATACTGCGCTCATTCCATACAGGACAAGAATCATCAGATGCATGGCAGATATGATTCCAAAAAGCCCAGGCCAGGAATTTTCATGGACATGGACGTCCCCGCCATAGGCTTGTTCCAAAGCCTCGGTAATAGCCTGTTTCTGGGAAACGTCTTCCAGGAAATAATGGTAGCACCACAGGCGGCTGTCATCCTCTCCGATGGAGAGATACCCTTCCCTGCTCATTCCCAGATTTGCCCCCATATCGTTGGCACAGTGGTAGATTCCTGAAACCGTAAACTCGCTGCTGCCTTTATTTCCACGGATTGTAACGGAATCTCCTACATCTGCTCCCAGGTCTGCTGCCAGTGCCTCTGTCAGCACTACCTGATCGGCCTCTCTGCTGGTCTGCCCCCTGCTGATGTGGAAACGTTCCGGCTCTGTGATTACATTTGCCGTATAATTTGTTCCGTTCACGGAAATGCTGGGCATGGCTAACAGATAGCTGTCTATGATATCCGTATAGGAAAGCACCATCTGTTCCATTTCTTCTACAGGAAGTTTTCCCATAACCTGCACGCCCAGGTCAAGGTCTGCCGGATTAAAGGCATCCATCATCCCCTTCCCGTCCGTCCCCAGCCAGCCGTTCATCCTACCTGCCAGGGATGCGAAGAACACCAGAAGTGCCGCTACCAGACAGGCACTCGCATAACGCCTCCTGCCCGTCAAAACCTGCCGCAACGCCAGATGGAACGTAAGCCCTTTTGCCCGAAGCCCATTGCGGAAAAAAGTGGTTCCTGACACGGATACCCTATCTGATTCTCCCCGGATGGCTGCCATCGGCGTAATCTTCCGAATTTTACGAAGGCGCAGGATACAAAAGCCAGCCGGAACCAACAGGAGAATGGCAAATATCCCCACACAGGGCAGAAGCGGAAAACGAACTGGGAGCAGGACTCCCGTAGTGGTAACGGTCATCCGGCTCACCATCCCTGCCATTGGAATCGCTAAAAGCATCCCCAGAATGATGCCGACTCCCATCGCTCCCCCATACTGTACCAGCAGCTGACCGGAAAGTTTCCTGCCTGTAAAGCCAAGAGTTTTTAAAATCCCAAAATTTTTCCATTCCTGCTCCACCAGTCCGGAAATGCTGTGTCCCATTACCGCCATGGCAACTCCCAGCAAAACCACCGCAAAAGCCGCCATGATCGCACAAAATGCATTCTGGAGGATTGCCATGAAACCGGCAATCGTATCTGCGCTGTGGATAAATTCCGTATACATGGAAAGAGGCGTGTTCTCTGTTAGCTCCCTGTTCATTTCGGAAGCGTTCATGCCGCTTTTTGTTTCAATATGGATCATGCCCCCGTCCCTGGCCAGGGCGTCCATCCCGGTTTCCTCTAAGACAGAGCAGATTTGCTCATAGGTCTTTCCTGCGATCAGAAACCCTTTCATCCCAATCATGGAGCTGCCCATAAAAGGATCTTCATAATAACCCGCCACCGTCAGGCTTAACTTACGCCCGCCTCTGGCAATGGGAAAGGTAATTGTATCACCAGGCTCCAGATCCATCATGGATTTCATGGAAGGGGAAACGTACACTTCATCTTCCCTGATTTCTTCCGGAGCTTTTGCATAACCGGAAAGATTATTCTGAAAGAAACGATACCTGTCCCCAAAGGAAGCTTCGCTTCCTTGAGAGTTCCATGGAATCATCTGCCCCTCGCTGTCAGATTCCATGCCGTTTGCCTCATATTCAGAAAAAACCAGTTCCTGAACCTCCGCTCCCTCTACCCCTTCCTGTTCCCGGATACTTTCCAGCAGGAATTCCATATCCGGCACATCCGATGCCCATGCGGTAAGATCTCCAAAACCTGCCCTCTCCATTTCTTCCCGGATATAGCTGTTTCCCACAATCGCAATCATCAGTACCGTTGTCAGGGAAAGCGCTGTCAGGAACAAAAGGATTCCAATTCCGATATAACTACCCTTATGCCGTTTCATTCCCGCACGTATCATAATCTGATTTTCCAATATTTTCATCTCCTCTCTGACTTGCATCAGGCCGGAAGAACGCACACACTCTGTGCGTTCTTCTAAGCGAAACTTAGATTTTCTTAGGCGGCGTACTTTGACGCCTTAGAAAATCTTTTCGCTTTACCACCTGAGCCCGGAAAGCCACTGGCTTACATCTCTTTCCCGCTGCTTTTCTTCCATCTCGTTATAAGGCTTCAAAGCCAGTTCATCGCAGACCTTTCCATCCTCCAGATAAAGAATCCGGTTCCCTCTGGCTGCTGCCTGCAGATCATGGGTCACCATCAGGATGCTCTGCCCTTTTCGGTTCAAATCCGTTAAAAGTCCCAGAACTTCACGGGTATTTGCCTGGTTTAATGCGCCTGTAGGCTCATCGGCAAACAAAAGTCCCGGCTTTCCAATCATAGCTCTGGCAATGGCCGCCCTTTGCGCCTCACCACCGGATACCTGGGAGGACAGTCTGTCCTTCGCCTCTTCCACATCCATCTGCCGCAGGAGATTTGCCGCCCTTTCTTTTACCTTTTCGGCACTGTCCTTTTTGCTCACATATCCCGCCACCAGCACATTCTCCAAAAGCGTCAGGTTACTGACCAGATGGGTCTGCTGGAATACAAATCCAAATTCCTCCGCCCGAAGCCTGGCCATCCGGGTTTCTGAAAGACCGCTGATCTCCTGATCCCGGTAGAGCACGCGGCCTCCGCTTATCTGATCCATGCCGCTTAAACTATATAAAAGCGTAGATTTCCCGGATCCTGACGGCCCCATGATAACGGTAAAATCTTTTTCAAATATTTTGATGTCAATTCCATCAAGGACTTTTGTTTCCGCCTTTCCCTGCCGAAAAACTCTGGTGATCTTTTCTCCCTGTAATATCGTATCTGCCATTTGTTACGCCACCTTTCCCTTTAATATCAAAGGTTTTTTTCCTGTTCGGATGTCTGGTAGAATTTCATTTACAAAATTTACATAGAACTGCACAAAATCCAGTTTTTTCTCTGACAGGATTTCCCTCATCTGTTGCAGCATCTCCTGTCTGATTCTTTCTTTTGATGCTCCATGCTCTGTTTCTGCAAACATCTCAAAAGTGTCTTTTGTAGTCTGCCGGAACTGGTAATCTTTCAGCCCCTCGATGCAGAACCCTTCAATCGCCAGCGGATGGAGAAATTCCCTGTTTCCCCTTCCGTCCTCAAACCAAAGGACATCCTCGTTCCGTCCCAGAAGCCCCACTGCTCTGGTGAATGGAAGCTCCCCTCCCTCTGGCGCTTTCAGCGTCAGCCGGTCAGAAAGGCGATACCGGATTAGCGGCTGCGCATAATTATAAAGGCAGGTAAGGTACATCACTCCGTTTTCCACCTCAATGACATTCATATCGTCAAACAGAAGCATCCCGTCCGTTGGGTTGGTTTCCACTCCAAGAGCCAGTGACTCACTGGATCCATAGAAATTGACCACCTGTGTCCGGAATATCTTTTCCAGATAGATGCGTAAGTTTGTTCCCAACGGTTCTCCACAGGAGATTACCCTTTCCGCATCCAAACCGACTTCCCCATTTTCCATCAGCTGTGCCAGAATTTTGATAGCAGACGGATAACCGATAACGATATTCGGTTGGAACTCCCTGAGCTGTCTGATCCATTCGGCTACCGGCGTCTTAATATCCAGATACATCTGTTTTGCTCCAACCCCATCGATTCCATCTCCCACCGCCATAGCGCCTCCATATCTCCCGTCTGTGGCCGCTATATAGACAATTCTGGGACGTTTCATCAGGAGTCTCAAAATCTGCGGCATGGACATTCCCCAAAGAGCCGCCCGGATGATACCCAGAAGCATCTGGCTCCAGGCATCCCCATCATATACAAAGTATCCGGGTTTCCCTGTGCTACCTGAGGAATGGACCACATGGTATTTTCCCTGATAAGGTTTCCTGTCTGCCGCTTCCCCCGCATCAAATTCCCGCAGGTTTTCCTGTTTTAAATCCGGCACTGTGACCAGTTCATCAAAATGCTCCAGGAGTGCCTGTTTGTCAATGGTGGGGAAGCAGGAAAGGGGCAGCGTATCCAACTGTTCTTCCGTAATTCCTACACGTTCAAAGGCCGTCCGGTAATAAACGGAATGTTCCCATGCGTATCTGAGAAGTTTCCGCAATTTTCCATCCTGCAGGGAACGCATCTTATCAGCGCTTAATTTCACATTCTTTTTCAGTCTGTATAAATCTGTTAAAGTCTTTAAGTAATTCATTTTCGTCCTCCTCGTCAAGATTGTTGCATGGCTCACCTATTCAACCGAAATGACATATGCCGTTTTATAATTTTCCCTGTGGTAATAAATCAGTTCCTTTGTTTCCTGATTCATCACAATACTCCATTCGGTAGATTCAAACTCGCCAAAATTATCCTTGCTCACGCTGTCCAGTGCATTCCGTACCTCTACCTCCGTCATCTCCCTGTGTTCTTCCAATGTCTGGGTAAGGATTTCATACCGGGTATGGGACTGGGCAGTTCCTATTCCCTGCTTCTCCCCCGAAGCCAGATAAAAGTTAGTGACAACAGGCGTCTTGGTGACAATCATTTCATGATCCACATATTCTACTGCCACACTCCGGCCGTCCGCATCTGCCAGAGCCAGATGCACCATCATTCCCATGGAGCTGTGAAAATCATATTGCCGCAGCAGCTCCAGCGCTTCTTCCACATTGGCCGCTTTGTCAAGCAATAACCGGATTGCCGTGGTAGTAGTAAGGTTAGGCTTTTCCGTATCCTGATTGATACTTGCGGAGTCCTGGATCATATTCACAGAAACCGCCAACCCCTTTTCATTCATTCCATCCAGTGGCGCATACAGGGAAACAACCGCCTGCATCTGATCCGGTAATTCTGAAAGGTCAAGTCCTCCAGCCCGGATGAAATCCATATTGACGGTTGAAACAGAAGCGTATCCATTTTCCGGCCTAGCACTGACAATCAACCCTCTGCACACATTCCAGTCAAAATTCCTTCCGAACAGATATTCGCCGCCCCGGTTTTTCACTGACAGGGTACTGCATCCAAAAGGAGCTCCTTCCATATAGATTTCCTGTGCCAGCAGCGATGTGATATATGCCGCAACATCCGTGTCTGAACCAGCGCCTCCCTGTTCTAAAAATGTATCAAAGCCATAATCCCCTTCATATCGGACGGTTGACAGCCCTGTTTCCAGTTCTGTGATTTCAGAAGTTGGAGTGATCCGGACTGTATTCTCATCTTTGTTTCCTTTTTCATTCTCTTCTTCCTCTGTCCTGCTTTTCTGCACTTCTTCGCTATGGCTGTTTACCTCAGTCTGCTCACCGGAATATCTTCCGCATCCTGACAACAGGCACGATATGCCTAAAACTAAAAGCAGACCTATATAAAATCTTTTTTTCACTCCGGCTCCTTTCTGCACATCATTAGAAGAATCTCTTCTCTTGCGATTCTTCAGTGTGTAACTTAGAAGTTCTTTACACACTTTTCTCTCTGTGCCTGTAACTATAACTATAGCCACCCTAGATAACATGCCTCTAACAGAAAAATAAACAATTTCTAAATGAATTCTTGCAGATTTCTCAATTACTTTTTGTTTTATGTTTCTGGATTTATCTTAACAAGATGATATGCAAATAGCAAATACTTATACTTTATCTATTTAACAAGGAAATAACTATACAAAAAATCATAATTCACTCCCAATACAGCCACGCCCACCAAACATAGTCTGACGCATATCTACTCATCCGCACACTCAGACTTCTGCCCGCACAAAAATACCGGTTTTACATGAGCAACAGATTTATCGCTGTCATTCATGCCAAACCGGTGTTTTACATCTGAAATAATATGTTATTTTTTTCTGCATGAACATTGGGTAAGGAACCTCTTATTTTTCAAAAATATATGTTCCCTTCGGAATGCTTTCAATATATTCCCCTCCACTTATTACCTGTCCCAGCTCATATAGTCCATTGTATGAACCGAACTCTTTATAGAACATAACCACATCTCCCCAGGGAGCAAAATAAGCCAATGTACCCGTCTTTGCATCTGCAAGAGGCGTATTGGATGTCTCCAGGCCCTCCGGAGGATAAAATATCTTTTCATCATCACTGTAATCAGATATTTCTACTTGAAATGGCAACTGCCCATACAATGATTCTGCTGCCGCACTGTCATTGAGTTCAAATACAATCTCATGTTCATCAACCATAATGCGCATCTGTTTCCCCATCCTGTATCCCTCCTGATCTTCTGCTGACGATTCCAGCTTTTCCAGCGTTACTGTGCCATCAAAACTTTCGAGGTACTCTGTCCCGGAGGTACAGATGCCCAGACGGTGCATCTCATCTCCCGCATAGAAATCTTCATATAAAATGAACACATCTCCCCAGGGTTCATAATAACTCAGTTCGCCTTTTATCCCATCATGATAAGCCTCGTCAGCTGTAACAGGAAGGCTCTCTGGCGGGTAGAACATCCACTGGGCATTTCTGAAATTCTCTGTATCCAGCACAAGCGGAAGCTGCTCATACAGTTTCTCTGCCGCTTTTGTATCGTAAAGCTGAAAAACCGCTTCCTTTTCATCTGAACTGATTTTTATAGAAAGTCCTGAAAGGTTTAACCCTGGACTTTCATGATTGCTGTGATTGTCTGCATAATCTGTTTCCAGGGATTCTGCCATATTTTCTGCAGACTGCTCCGGCTGTTTCTCTGTTTTCTCCGAATGGATGTTTCTGTCTGTATTGCCGCATCCTGAAACGGACAACAATGTTATGGCAGGCAACAGGAATAACACTATCTTTTTCAGCATAATACGCTCCTATAAGCATCGTCATCCACCGGTTCCAGCCATTCGTTAGAACCTTCTTCGGCAGGAACCTCAACAGCCAGATGGGAGAACCAGCTGTAAGGCGCTGCTCCATGCCAGTGTTTTACGCCTGCCGGAATATTTACTACATCGCCGGGGAATAACTCCTGTGCCTTTTTCCCCCACTCCTGATAATATCCCCGGCCGCTGACACAGATCAGAATCTGTCCTCCTCCGCTCTTTGCGTGATGGATATGCCAGTTGTTACGGCAGCCAGGTTCAAAGGTCACATTAAAGATGCCCACCTGCTCAGCAGAAACCGGTGCCAGATAACTCTGTCCGATAAAATACTGCGCAAAAGCTTCATTGGGCTGCCCTATGGGAAACAGCATGGAAGCTGCATGTGCAGATTTTGCATCCGCTTCGGAACATTCCTCTGACCAGATTTCTTTGGCCATCCGGAATGCCGCCCATGCCTTGGGCCATCCGGCATAAAAGGCTGCATGTGTCAATATTTCCGCAATTTCCGTTCTGGTAATCCCGTTCTTTTTCGCACTCATCAGGTGGAACTGAAAAGAAGAATCCACCAGTCCCTGAGCCATCAGTGAAACCACCGTTACCAGTGACCGGTCCCTCAAAGAGAGTTTATCTTCCCTGCTCCACACTTCTCCAAATAACACATCATCGTTTAACTGTGCAAATTTCGGGGCAAATTCACCCAGTGTGTCTCTGCCCGCTGTCTGTTTTACTGCCATCTTGTCCTCCTTGTAATTCCTATGATTTTCTCTGCCAACGCTATCCAGCCATCCTCTTTTTATCACTGCATATTCACTGTAAAGAAATCTGCCAGTCTGTCAAAGGGAATAAGGTCTCTCCGGTCATACAGGTCGATATGCTCCGCATCTTCCACCACCAGCATTTCTTTCGGCTCTAAAGCCCGCTCATAAGCCGCATCGCTGAAAAACCGGGAATGTGCCCTGTCTCCAACAACAAACAGGATTGGGCGGGGAGAAATCTCGTCAATGAAATCCAACGGCCGGAAATTCATGATCGCCAGCTCACTGGTCGTAGTAAACCCGCCTCTGGCGCTCGGATGATGCCCCCCTCTTCAATGCATAAAAACGGAACCACTCCGCCCCCGGCTCCGGAATATCCTCCGGCACCTTGTCGATTGGCTGCTCCGGGAATCCCGGCAGGTACTCTGGATATCCGTTTTCCGCATCAATCCACCGTTGATTTGAAAGGCGCTCCTTTACGCTCTGCAGTTCTTCCCTGTCCATATTTCCCCTGACTGCCACATTCATATCATACATGCTCATAACGGCAACTGCACGGATTCTGGTATCACACTGAGCCGCTGAAAGCGCAAACCCGCCGGAACCGCATATCCCGATTACACCGATTTTTTCCCTGTCTACAAACTTCTGAAGCCCCAGAAAATCCACCGCCGCACTGAAATTCTCCACAAAAATATCCGGTGACGACACATTTCTGGGAAAGCCCCCGGATTCCCCCATAAAGGACTGGTCAAAGGTCAGCACAACAAATCCTTTCTGTGCCAGTTCATTGCCGTACACACAGGGGCCCTGTTCCTTCACCCCTCCATACGGCGCACCGATAATCAGCGCCGGATGCTTCTGATCCAGAGAAATTCCCTTTTCAAAGTAAAGTTCTCCTGTAATATCCAGCCCATATCAGTTCCTGTAAACTACTTTTTTCCTCTCCACACTCTGTGATAATTCTAAAATATGTCCGCTCATGTTCCATTCCTCCTTCAATTTTTTATTTTCTTTTGCGGATAACTTATTTTTTTTCTATACCAGTACTGCTTTCTCAGGAACTGCCTGCCATAAAGGAATAATATTTCTGGTAGTTTTCCCTATGGTAATAGCGTGCCTCCCCGGTACTCTGATTATAGACAATGCTCCACTCCGTAGACGCAAAATCAGAATCAAAATTGTGCTTGCTCACACTGTCAAGGGCATCCCGTATCCCGTCCATACTAAATGGGAAACCGCTCTGCAGCATATCATCCAGCATGGCATATCGGATTTTGGATTCTTCTGTTCCGATGCCGTACTTCTCACCGGGCGACAGGTAATAGTTTGTGACAACCGGAGTTTCTGTTACCACCATTTCATTGCCAATATACTCTACAACCACAGAATGCCCGGCTGCATCAGCAATGGCAAAATGCACCATCATTCCTGCCGATGCGTGCATGTCATACTGAGAAAGCAGCTCCAACGCTTCCTCCACATCAGATGCCTTATCAAGCAGCAAACGTACTGCCATTGTCGTAGTCAGATCCGGTTTCCCTGTATCCTGCTGGAATCCCGGACTGTCCTGGATCATCAGAACCGCCACACACAGCCCCCTTTCATTCATCCCATCCATAGGCGCAAAAGGCGCTGCCACTGACAAAAGACGCATCTGTGTTTCTTCCGGCATATTCAGTCCCAAGTTTAGGAAATCCATGTTTACGGTGGAAACAGAATCGTACCCTTCCGCCGGATTGGTCAGCACGATTAGCGCCGTACAGGTTCCCCAGTCAAAATTCCTTCCAAACAAAGCATCGCCCTCCGGTGTCTTGGCAGAGATGGTGCTGCACCCAAAAGAACCGCCCCTCAAATCTATGGGAAGCAAGCCATGGAACACATCCTGTATCACAAATTCCGCCACCGCCAGATCATCGGATGCACCTCCCTGCTCCAGAAAGCCGTCCAGATTATAATCGCCTTTATATTCCATGGAATACAACCCATCCTCCAGTTTCCTGACACTTGCGGCTGTCCGAATATTCCTTTGGAAAAGCAGTATAAAAGTAATAAGTACCACTACCAGCAAAACGAAAAAGGTATAAACGATATATTTCAATTTTATTCTTTTCATATCATGCTCCTGATTGCTTTTTTTCCCTCCAACTTTTTTAATCAATCCGGAACCGGTATCCCGCTCCCCACACTGTTTCAATAAACTGGTTCTCTGCATCAATTTTCCCCATCTTATCCCGCAGGCGGTTGTGAAGTGGTATACTAAAACTGGACACGGAGGGGGTAGAAATTAGACAGAGTAAATGATAAGATTGAACACTGCATATCTTATACATAAACACAATTCCCTATGAAATGAACAGGAGGTTTATCA
>CATKXR010000098.1 GCA_949840805.1 uncultured Lachnospiraceae bacterium
TGAAACAGGAGGGATAAGGAATCCGCCATGTGCTGTAAAAAATCAAGAAGCTCCACCTCTCTGCGGTGAACTTCTGTTTCTTCAATCGCGCCCAGGTCGCGCATGGTATCGGTAAAGCGGCCCATGCGCTCTGCGGTGATGCCGAGATTGGAGAGCGCCTTTTCCAGTTTTTCCTCCGTCAAGGTTCCAGCCTTGTTGTTCTCCTGCAAATATTCCACATAGCCGGTCATAATGGCGATGGGGTTACGCAGATCGTGGGCCACAGATGCCTGCAATGTGCGGCGTTCCTCCAGCATACTCCACATCCGACGGTTGTTCTCATATAGGGTCTGTCGCATTTTTTCAAACGCAGTACAGAGCTGGCCCAACTCATCCCGCCCGTCAAAGTTGATCTGAAAGTTCAAATCCCGATCTTGAATATGGGCGGTGGCGTCCATCAGGACAGTGATCGGCGGCTCCAGTACCCTACGGTAAAACCACCACGCACACAAAGTAATTCCAATAACTGCAAACAGGAACGGCAGCAACACCATACAAATTTGCGAGGCGCGGTAGGCCATTTTTGCTTTGGAGGAAAGCATGGAGTAGCTGGATTCAATACGCTCTATCATGTAGCTCGTCTGCCCCTGACTCTCGCCCCGTTCCTGACCGTCCGTTACCAGTTGGCCGAAGGGCTCTGGCGAGCCATCAAGGACATACCTCATCTTTGTCTCTGTGACCGTCCCCTCCGGGACGGTCGTCTGCTGCGTCAGCCAGACCTCATTGGAATCAGGGAGGATATGTTTTTGGAAACGATAACAGCCGAAAACCGCAAGGCTACTGCACAGGAACACGATCAGCATCGTTACCGTCACAGCGTTCATAAAAGAGCGTTTCAATGACTGCCTTTTTATTTTTTCCATCGGTAGCCCATCCCCCAAACTGTTTCGATGTACTCGTTTCCGCTGGCCTGCATGAGCTTCGCGCGGATTTTGCGGATATGCTCTTTAATCACGCTGCTGTCGCCCTCGGCGTCATAGCCCCATATCGCCTCATAGATACGCTCTTTGTCAAAGACCTGATTGGGGTTAGAGGACAGAAATTCGATGATGTCAAATTCCCTCTTGGAAAAGGAGAGCTCCTGCTCGTTCCAAAATACTTTTCGGTCAGAAAGGTTGATAATCAGTCCCTGAGAGGTCACGACCTCCGGCGGGCGGTTATTTCTCTCTTCCCGGCGCAGATGGGCCTCAATGCGGGCAAGCAATTCCTGCAAGCCGAAAGGCTTGGTGATATAGTCGTCCCCTCCGGCCCGCAGGCCGTTGACCTTATCCTGCTCTGTGATCCGCGCCGTCAGAAACAGGATGGGGCATACGATATGATTCCGAATGACCTTGCACAGCTCCAGCCCATCCCTCCCCGGCATATTGATGTCCAGAAGGATAAGGTTTGGCTTTGTATTCAGCTTTGCCAGAGCTTCATCGCTGCTGTTTGCTACGGAAACCGTGTATCCGTGATCCTGCAAATGGGCGGAAAGCAATTCGGTCAGGATAAGTTCATCATCAACGATCAAAACTCTGTATGCCATGGGAACACCTCCAGTCTTTTTTATTATATGGGGAAAAAGTCAAAATTTGGTCAAGGTCATATACTATGCTTTGAGAATTAGCAGATTTTATTGATATAGCCCGCCCCTCGGATTGCACAAAAATAGGATCGGTAAATTTTGTAGCTTCGGTAGAAATAAAAGAAACATTGTGTAGATTGTATCACGGTTGCAGAAGAATTGCAACTGGATTTATAGGCGTGATTTACACTTGACATCCCCTCTTTGTATATGGCATACTTAACGGAACTTCGATAGAATGGCAGAGAAAAATTATGTTGTGCCTGTGTCTGTAGGGAGAACTTTTCATTAGCTGCAAAAGCTTTCTTTGTTTAGCAGCACAATTTTTGAGGGGATTTTCTGATTTTCCCTGGTTCCCCTTTCTGTTTGCCCCATACCCTGACACACACGGGGAAAAACTGTGTGGCCGAGCATTTAGGATGTACCGTCACGGAGCTGGACGATATGCCGGAGCGCATACGGCCCACTAGAAAGATGGCTCCACCCAAACAGGAGGAAAGGAAAATCGACCTGACCCCACCCGCCGCTAATGGAAATATGCGGCGGGTGTTCGCGTATCTCTGTCAGACCAGGGGCATCGACCTGGAGGTAGTGTCGGCCTTCGCCCATGCGCATCTGATATATGAGAGCGCCGATAAGCACAACGCCGTGTTCGTCGGTAAAGATGAAAATGGTAGGGTCAAGCACATCCATATGCGGGGGACGCTCACCGGCTCTGGGTTCCGGCAGACCCTGGGCGGCAGCGAGAAAGCCTACAGCTTTCACCATACCGGCACAGGGGCGCAGCTTTATGTATTCGAGGCGCCCATCGATATGCTGTCCTACATCAGCCTGCACCCGGACGGTTGGCAGGAAAACTCGTATGTTGCCCTGTGTGGTGTAGGCAGTATGCCTATCCAGCGTTTCCTGGAGGAAGCGCCGCAGTTAGAAGAAGTCGTCCTCTGCCTGGATAACGATGAAGCAGGTCATAAGGCCGCTATGCGTATCGCAAGGGAGCTGCTGGACGAGTGGGAGGTGGAAGTCAGCGCGCACTTCCCCGAGCGGAAGGATTGGAATGAAGAACTGATCGCCCCTTTCCCGGAGGAAAATCTGGAGCCGGTGATGGCTATGTAGGCAAATATTATAGTTCGATTCCCCTGGCGGCCTCCGCCAGCCACCTCACCCGCTCATAGGGCAGCTCCGTGGGCAGAGTACAGTCCGCGCCGAGAATAAAACGGGTGGGACCAAACTGCCGTATCAGCCTCTGGGCCTCCCCGACAAGCTGTTCTTTACTTCCCTCCGTCATCACGCTGCTCCGATTGGGGAGCCCGCCCATCAGCACCTTCCCCGGGAACAGCTTTTGACCCTCCTCCATCGACAGCGGAGCCTCATAGACGCCCCAATTCACCACATCGCACAGCTCTCCATAGCCCCGGTAGCGCTCCATCTGAAGCTGCTCCTTGCAGATATGAAGGAAAACGTCACACCCCGCCTTGCGTATCTCGGAGAGGATCAGCCGGTCAAAGGGCTCTATCCACCGGGCAAATTCCTCGTCGGTGAACCACCGGCTCTCGCCGCCCAAGGCCGCATAGTAGATACCGTCCACACCTGCCTCACGATATCCCCAGGCAAGCTGGCACATACCCTCGGCAATGCGCTTCATGGCGTCCAGCACAGGAGTCTCGTTCTCCCGAAGGTGTTCCACCAGCAGGGTCCTGGAGCCTTCATACCCATATGCCTGCTCGATGGGATGGATGGAAGAAGCGGTAATGCCGTGGAGGGTCCCGAGGGGGTATCCGTCCCCATCGTATTGGTCCAAAATATTCTTGGTAAAGTCGAGTTGTTTCTTTATGAAAGGCGTTTCTTTATTGATGGGCGCGATGCAGCTCCAGTCATCCGGCCCGGAAATCATCCCTTGGGCAGGCACAAGATTCTCGTTCATGATCTTCACCAAGTCGGCGTCCGTCTCCCGGAAAAACTCCAGATGAGCCAGAACACCGGCCTCCCCGGCGTTCTGGTCTGCCGGGAAATGCAGAGAAAAACCTACCGGGATATGGTCGGGCTTTTCACCGTGCAGCACCGCCAGGACCCTTTGCCTTTTCGTCATATGGATCGACCCCTTTGAAAAAGTATAATTGACAGTTCAATTATAGCACAAAAGGCTGCATGAAAACAGCCTTTTGTAAATTAAGAAAGGAGCTCTTTTTATGCCTCAAAACATATCCGGCCTGATTATTGCGGCGGGCGTCATGTTCGCCGTCCTGGCCGGAATCACTGTCCTGAGTAATTTCTACTCGCTGAATATAAAGGCCAAGACCGTTGGCCACGGTCAGCATGGCACAGCTCGCTGGGCTACCAGGGGCGAGATCGCCCGCACATACACCCATGTTCCGTTCACACCGGCCTTGTGGCGTGAGGGTAAGAATCTTCCCGACCAGCAGGGCATTGTGGTGGGGTGCAAAGGTGGTAAAAAAGGCACCACCGCCCTAGTGGATACCGGCGACGTCCACGCCATTATGATAGGCGCTGCTGGCGTGGGAAAGACTGCCTACTGGTTATATCCCTGCTTGGAATATGCCTTGGCGAGCGGGAGGTCATTCGCCTCAACGGATACAAAGGGCGACGTTTTTCGGAATTACGCAGGCATCGCCCGGGACTGCTACGGCTACCGGGTTTCGGTCATTGACCTTCGCAACCCCACCAAAAGCGATGGCTTCAACCTCCTGCACCTAGTCAACAAATACGCTGACTTATATAAGCAGGAGGGCAAGCTGGCCTACAAAGCCCGGGCCGAAAAGTACGCAAAAATCATCTCCAAGACCATCATCATGTCGGGCGGTGACAGCGCAAGCTATGGGCAAAACGCGTTCTTCTACGATGCGGCAGAGGGCCTCTTGACATCGGCGATTCTGCTGGTAGCGGAGTTCTGCGAGCCTGCCGAACGCCACATCGTATCTATTTTCAAAATCATCCAAGAACTGCTGGCTCCCAGCGGGGTCAAAGGGAAAACCCTGTTCCACCTCCTCATGGACAGTCTGCCTTCCGACCACAAAGCCCGCTGGTTCGCCGGGGCCGCGCTGTCCTCCAGCGAACAGGCCATGGCCTCGGTTATGTCCACGGCGCTGGCAAGGTTACATATCCGCCATATCAGAGAAAAGATTGAGGATACTCCGTCTGCTCCAAAGCAACTGATTACGATAAAAGGTTTGGGCTACAAATTAAAGAAAAGGACTGATTAAATGAAGCAATCCGGCTACCGTACCACCTTTCATATTTATTTGATATTTTTCTTATCACTTTTAGGAACCCTCATTGCCGTGTGTTGCCTTTTTGCAATGCTGATTACTGCGACAAATCCAAACGGTAAAAATGTCCGTAGCGACCAGCCTAAAATTTTTACACAGGATTTTTCAAAATACATTGTATTCGTAAACGATACCCCTAAAATAAAACAGACAGGGCTTGAATTATTACAGGAAACCCATGTAGGGCTGCAAATTCTGGACGATGCCGGAAATGAAGTATATGCGTATCAAAAACCAAATAACGCACAGGACTATTATTCTAATACCGACCTTTTACAGCTTTATCAGACGGGACACTTTGACAATGCAAGCCCGGAAGATATGACTGCTTTTATTGGTGTCATAACAGGAAACGAAAAAGACTATGCCTATGTTCTGTATTTCCCTATGAACATTCAAAAAGTAACCATGTATTTAAACGGAGAACGGTTTGCAGGCGGGAAAAAGGTAATCATTTTCATTATCGGCATTTTATTAGTAATCGTCCTTTTCTTAGGATTGGGCTATGGACTATTGGTAACAAAAGCAATCAGCAGATTATCCGCTTCCATTCGGGATATTTCGGGACGCTGCTATCTGCCCGCCAAAGAAAAAGGCGCATTTCGAGATTTGATAAAAAGTCTGAACGAATTGGACGGGGAAGTAAGGGCGAGTGATCGTCTGCGTGAAAAAACAGAAAACCTACGCCGGGAATGGATTTCTAATATTACCCATGACTTAAAAACTCCTTTGTCCCCGATAAAAGGATATGCGGAGATTTTATGTGATGATACAGAAAAGACAATCCCCCAATGTAAGCGGTATGCAGAAATAATGCTAAAAAACGCGGCATATATGGAAAATCTGATTGACGACTTAAAATTAACATGGCAATTAGAAAATGATATGCTTCCAATCAACAGGCAGGAACAGAACATTGTCCGCTTTTTACGAGAATTATCCATTGACATTCTGAACCGCCCCAAATACGAGGAACGCACGATTGCATTTCAGTGTAGCGAAAATATAACAGACGAAACGGCTATATTTTCGTTTGATAAAAAGCTTTTCACACGGACATTTCAAAATCTGATTATCAATGCTTTTGTGCATGGCGGCAAAGATACGGAAGTAACCGTGCAAATTTCCGTTTCTGATTGTTGGCTGAATATAAACCTATCAGACAACGGAATAGGTATGAGTGCGGAAGAAACAGACCAATTATTTGATCGCTATTATAGAGGAACAAATACAGAGAGCAAGTCCGAAGGAACAGGCTTGGGGCTGGCGATTGCAAAAAGCATTATAGAACTTCATGGAGGTACAATTTCTGTTACCAGCAGTCCCGGAGCCGGAACCGCTTTTCTTATCCGCTTTCCCGGCATTTAAGGTTAATTAAGATAGAATGAAAATGAGATTAAGGTTGACCATCTACTATGTGAAATGTAGTGACGGTCAACCTTTTTTGATTACAGGTAAGGAGGTGGAACATGAACATAAAAAAGGTATTTCCATTTTTGGCAGCTATATTGGTTACAGCTTTTTTGTGCTTTGCCGTTTTCGCCCTGCTGCTGCGCCCGCAGGCTTTGGAGATTGGCACGGTGGACTTAAACACAGTGGCAGATGGTGAGTATATAGGCGTATGTCAAAACAAAATTTTAATAGCCGTTGTTAAAGTCCGTGTACAAAACCATGAAATAATGGATATTGAAGTATTAGAACATAAGGCTTCTTACATGGGACAAGCTGAAAGGATTGCCGGAGAAGTATGTGCCGGACAGACATTGGAAGTTGACGCAATATCCGGCGCAACATTTACCAGCGATACCGTTTTGAAAGCAATCGAAAATGCGTTGAAATAGCGCATAGAAAGCAGGTGTAAATTTGAAAATCATTCTAAAGTATATCTTAACAAACATACAGGAACGCAAGGTAAGAACCGCCGTTATGCTCCTGTCAATACTTCTGTCCGCTATGCTGCTGTTTGTATCCTTTTCTATTGGGGTGTCTTATGAAAGCGCACAGCGTAAAATGGCGCGTGGTATGGCGGGGAGTGCCACTGTTTCCGTGCAGAATGTGACGGGCGGCATTTATGCAGGGGATATTCCCACCCTGCCTGTCATACAGACAAAAGCCGGGATATTAGAGGGAACTTCCCTTTACCATGAAAACGGATATTACGAAACCGTTGATCTGCTTGCCGCTGATATAGACGCATTAAATCAGATCAACAAGCCGCGTCTGCGAAATGGCGGTGAAATAACGAACTTTGTGGGCTATCAGATTATTCTGCCAGACAGGTTTACATCAAAGTATGGAATAGAAAAAGGCGATACTATCACCTTACAGATAGGCGGTTCGCCCATAGATTTTGAAGTGCTGGAAATCGCCGCTTATGATACGGTTTTCCTGCGCCATACAAGGGGAGCGACCGCCCTTTTACCTTTGGAAACCTTAAAAGAGATTTTGGGGCAAGACAACGGTTACAGTGAAATTCTGATCGAAGCCGCCGGGCATACCACTACAAACGATTTAATCTCTGAATTGCGAAATGCCCTTGATACAGAAAAATACCGGGTATCAGAGATTGTCAATGAAATGCAGATCGCTGCCGAAGCAAGACAGAAATCTATGCCGTTTTTCCTTATCAGCTTTTTTTCACTGACTATGAGCATTTTCATCATTTATAGCAGCTATAAAGTCATTACCTTAGACCGTTTGCCGGTCATAGGCACATTCCGCAGTATCGGCGCAACGAAAAAAGCCGTAACCCGTATTCTGCTTTTGGAAAGCCTATTTTACGGTTGTATAGGTGGGCTAATCGGTATTCCTGTTGGTATCTTCGTATTAAAAGCTATTTTACAGGGAATGGGAAAGACACTTTCACAGGGAATAGAAATTCCTGTTATTATTTCTCTCCCCGGCGCTTTCCTTTCTTTTACCGTTGCAGTCACCGTATCGTTACTTTCTGCATGGCTGCCAGTCCGCAGGGCAAGCCGTCTGCCGATAAAAGATGTTGTTTTAGGCACAGTGGAGGAACGTCATATCCCGCACCCGCTGATGGTTGGAATTGGAACCATTCTATTTGCCATATCAGTATTTTTGCCGCACCTTGCATCGGGAAATATGCTCTATCTTGCAGGCGGCTTTTCTCTGCTGGGACTTATTGCGGCGACAATCCTTGTAATACCGATTTTTACCAATATTTTAAGCGGAGTTTTTGAACGCTTTTATGGAGCGATAGCCGGAAACGAGGGCAGGATAGCCGCCCGTAACATGAAAGATAATAAAAACACTACACAAAACGTAACTCTGCTGTTTATAAGCATATCCGCGATTATTGCGATCAGCGTTGTGGGAAATTTTGTAACAACCTATATCAGCGACGTTTTTCATGGCGCGGAACTTCAAGGGTTTGCAGACGGACGTATGGAGCCGGAATTTGTGGAACGGGTGGAAGAAATGGAGGGGATTGAAAAGGTACTTGCTGTCTATGTATTTGAAAATACGATAAAAACAGGAGGTATCACATTTTCCCGTTTAGAGGGTACAGACAATTTGGAGTGGTATAGTTCCATGCTGGCTCTAAAATTTACAGATAAAGGCTTATTGGGACAGGCTGTTGCTTCCTTTGGGAACAAAGAACGCTCTGTCATTTTAAGCGAGGATTGTTTGCAACGTACCGGCTTTTCAGTTGGGGACGAAATACTTCTCTCAAATGGAACAGAGGAAATTCCTTATACCATTGCTGGCAGTTTCAAATCAAGGGCAACGGATGTAGAAGCTGTTATCCCCGCTTACTGCGCTGTTTCAGACTTTGGAGCAACAGTCTATGACTTCTTAGCTTATACAGCCGCAGACCCCGACGCAATCATGGTACAGATACGGGCTTTATTTGGGGAAACATCAAATTGGAGCCGCACCGTAGAGGAATTTAATTCAGACGCACTTTCAACCGTTGGCGCATTTTTAGAACCAATGCACACCATGACCTATTTTATCCTGCTGCTTGCAACCGTCGGTGTGATCAACAATCTTTTGATTAACTATATGCAGAAACGGCGCACGATTGCCATGTATAAATCCATTGGTCTATCCAACCGCCAAAACAGGAAAATGACATTGATAGAGGGCGCATCGATCGGGCTTATCGGTGCAGTAATCGCTATTTTTGTTTCCTACATGGAAATTCAGACAATTTTCCTTGTGGCAGCTCCCAAAATCTCCATGCTGCCGGAACTGGATTTATGGACGTTTCTTGCCGCAGGGGGATTAGGGATTTTCATTACGCTGTTAGGTTCCGTCGTACCATTCATGAAAAGTCGTAATATGAAACTGATAGAAGAAATTAAATTTGAATAGGAGGCATTGTCACATGAGAGAATTAACAGAAAAAATCGTTATTGAGGGGAAAAGCATTGTAAAAGACTTTCAGCTTGGCGATACCAGAACAAGGGTATTGAAAAGCATATCTTTGAAAGTTTCGCAAGGAGAATTTGTTTCTATCATGGGGCAATCCGGTTCCGGTAAAAGTACCTTGCTTTATATTCTTGGCGGTCTTGATACGCCTACAAGCGGAGCTGTCTTTCTCAATGGCATAGATATATCGAAGCTGGGTGATGAAAAAATGAGCCGGATAAGGCGGCAGAATATAGGCTTTGTATTCCAGTTCTATAATCTTATCCCAAACTTGAACGTAGAGGAAAATATCATGCTCCCGCTTTTGTTGGACGGAAAGAAAATGCGTGACTATAAAAATGAGCTTGGTGAAATTTTAGAGGTTGTCGGCTTATCTGACAGGAGAAAACACACGCCCCGCGAGTTGTCCGGCGGGCAGCAACAGCGTGTTGCAATCGCCCGCGCATTGATCGGCAAGCCCCAAATTTTGTTTGCTGACGAGCCAACGGGAAACCTTGACAGCCGTACCGGGGCAGACATTATGAATTTGTTGCAGGAGATCAACCAGGAAAGCAGACAGACAATTATCATGGTTACTCATTCGCCGGAAGCTGCAAAAAGCAGCAGCCGGATTATTACAGTGAGTGACGGAATAATTGCATAACCATTCCATTAACTGAATAAAAAAGCAATCTGCCGTGCGACGGCAAAAGAAAAAAGCCGTCGTATAGCAGAAGAATTTTTACGCGCCCATTCTTACACGGCGGCTTTAGAGAAATCGAAGCCGCCGTTTCTTTTTTATCCCTTAAAGAAATGACATAGTACCACTAAAACGGCGGCTAAAAAGGAGGTAGCCGCCATGAAATACAAAGCGTATTGGCAAAGCCCGGTCATTGACATATTAAAAAAAGCCCGTCCACCGCCGGGAGAAGCCAGCTTGTTACCTACTGTCAACGCCAATTTGAAATTGTAAGAAAACGCCGAAGAAATTTTGTAGTTTTTCGGCGGTGGTGGGTAACAAAATCAGCAGCTGCCTTGCTCAAAAAGAGTGTTCACGATTTGCTGCTTCTGGCGC
>CATKXR010000099.1 GCA_949840805.1 uncultured Lachnospiraceae bacterium
GATCATCTGCAGGCTCTGGCTGGGATCATTCTTTCCCCTGCTGATGGAGCCGGACAGCACGGTCTTATTTCCAAGGGCCTTTGACAAAACCTCCGCACTCTCCGAGTTGGGCGCAAAGCCTCCGAACAGGATGTCCTGACAGTTATCAATGATGATCTCGCTGCCCTCTTTTCCATAGTTTTTCTGCAGCTGGGCAAAGGACTGGATAATGGGGACCATGCTGATGCGACGGGATCGGCCTGCGGAGAACAGCATCTCCAGGGACTCGATCTTGGGGATGGTCCCGATCTCATCCCCAAAGATCACGACCCGGTTGGGGAGCTTCCCGCCATGCTCATCTGCGATGGACAGCATCTCCCGGTAGATCTGCTGCAGGAACAGGCTGACCATGAAATATTTTGTATTGTCCTCCTCCGGCAGAACGATAAAGATTGCCGCTTTGGAGTTACAAAATGTCTCCGTGTCCATGGAACCGTCAAAGCACAGGATCTGCTCCATCTCCGAATCCAGAAAAGCGTTCAGTCTGGACATGGCCGTGGAAAGCACAGAGGCCATGGCCTGGTCTGCGGTGTTCAGGGCGGCCCCGGCAAACCATTTCGCCTTATGCTCCAGGGGAAGCTTCTGCATCAGCAGCTGGAACTGGTTCTTTCCCTTTACCGGCGAGGGAGCCAGTAAGTCCTGGATGAGCTTGAACACGCTGACAATGTGCCGCTGTTCCTTTGGACAGTATTCCGCAATCAACAGCAGCACACTGGTCAGAAGTCCTTCCGCTGCGTCATAGAAAAACGCATTTTGTCCATAGCTGGAAGAGTCTGCCCCGGAGCTGATGATAGTTTTGGCTGTAATCTTGGCATATTTCTCTGCTCTGGCCTTGTATGCCAGGTTCTCCGGATCCTCCAGCCACAGATCCATGTATTTATTTACCATGCCCAGGATATTGTCCCCATCGGAACGGGTAGGATTCCGCAGGTCCAGGATGGATATCTTGTAGCCGTAGTATTTTTCTGCGATCCCTGCATAGTTTCGGAACAGGTCTCCCTTGGTATCCGTACAGAGAAAACTCATACCACTGGCGCAGGCATATTCGATACAGGGATAGAGAAAGTTCGCCGTTTTACCGACACCGGCAGCGCCGATCATCAGAAGATGGATGTCGCCGGGATCGATCAGGGCCGTGACGCCGCCATGGGAAAACTTTCCTCCCACCACAATGCCCTGAGTCTCCGGCAGGTTCTTTCCCTGTCTCCACAGCTTCGGTTCGTATGGGACATGGGAGTAGGTCTTTTTGATCTCCATATCTGTGGCGAAACGGGCGGTCCCGTACTGCCCGTCTCCAACCGTCTTGGATTTGATCCCGTCCAGGTTGTAATGGTTGGACAGGAAGGTGACCAGCCCCAGCAGGGCGAACATTCCCAGGCCTGCACATACCAGGATTATGATCTGTGTGGTCTGCATTTTCACACTCCTCTCTTAATCTGTCAACAAGCACGATTTATCTTCTGGCATAGATCTGCGCCGCATAGTTTCTCATTGCAGTGATCTACCACAACAATTTATACTGCACATCAAATTCATTTACCATCATGTATGAGAACAACGGCGCTGGTGTGACAGTGACTTTAAGACCGTCAGACCTCAGGAAGTGTCTACAAATAACTGATGCAGATTTATAACAGTTTTCATTGTATTTACAGGCTTTTCCTATACAAGATGCATCAGTTATTTTCCGACAATTCCTTATTTTGTTAAAATAGCAGCTTAGGAAATTCTGGCGGCCTTGACTTTTAAAATCATAAAGCAAACAGCCATCAGGCCATCTGCAGCGCCCTCTCCTCCGTCATCTCCGGAGGTGGCTTTTCTTCTGCCGGTACCGCCTCCATCCCGTGCATGGCCTTGATGTCCTCATTCCAATCCTTCCATGTGGACAGTTCCATCCTCACATCCGGATACCCTGCCTCCGCCAGACTTTCCTGTATCCGCTCCGCCGCCTTCAGTCCTGCCAGGTCATGGTCCAAACACAGATGGATCTTTTTCAGCTCCGGATGATCCTGTAGCAGCTGGAACAATGCCTGAGAGCCAACTCCGCACAGCGCCACATAGCTGTGTTCCTTCCATCCGTTCTTGTGCAGCGAGATATAGGAGAGCATATCTATGGGCGCTTCGAACACGAAGACCTCACTGCTCTTCCCGTTCCAGTGGAAACTGTACCGTGGATCGCTGCTCTCCAGATTTCCCCGGTAGCTTTTCCCCATGGTGTAGATCCCCTTCTTGTGGGCATGCCTGGCCTTCCCTTCCGGATCGTATCCCACAAAAATGGCATTGTGGAACTGCCGGGTCTTATCCTTCGACAGCTCCAGACTCTCGTAGATCAGGTTCTCTTTTGCAAAAGCAGATACCACTTCATAGTCAAGCAGGCGGGATCTTAACAGATACGCGAACACCCGCCGCATATCTCTATTGGCGGCTGGCAGGGCAAACGGCTTTCTCGGCACTTCCTCCTGTTTCCGGCTCTGGCGGTAGGTCTGTCCCTGTTCCCCGCCCAGGAGCATGCTCACCGCATCCGGAAAGGTTTTTCCATAGTAATAGATCACGAAATCAATAGCCGCCCCGCCTTTGCCAGCGGAGCCGTGGTCGTACCATCGGTTCCCCCGGATGGTGATGCTGTGGTCACTGGACATCCTCCACTCCGGCCCGGAGCGCAGGAGCCGTTCTCCCTGACGTTCCAGGAAATCTTTCAGGTCTACGGTATTGGCCCGTTCCTTCTGTTCCTCCGTAAAATATACATATCCCATCCTTTCGCCTCCTTTTTACATGCTCTGCTGCGGCTCATGATCATCCTTTCTGTGTCCCTGCGCCATCCGCTTCTCCTGCAGTTTCCGTCTCCTCCTGCGGTCAATGTGTCCCATGCCGGAGCCTCCTGACGCCTTCCGGTAATCCTCCTGAAAGATCCTTGACAGATGGTGCATCAGTCTGGTGGCTGCCAGGAACAGATCTGGGTCCCGGAAGGAACCCAGGTTCTCCAGTAAAAATTGGGCATAGATGTTTCCCTGGGCAGCCGCTGCTTCCAAGAGGGGGACAGCCTTTTCCTTATCACGGGGCATCCCCGGCTGGCCGTACAGAAACAGTTTTCCAAGTGCATACTGAGCGTACTGGTTCCCCTGATCCGCAGACAGTTCCAGCCACCTTACGGCCTCCTCCAGATCCTGTGGCACATCTTCTCCCAAAAGGTACAGACTCCCCAGACGGTACTGAGCGTACTCGTTTCCCTGGAGTGCCGCCTGCCGCAACCATGCAACCGCCTTCCCCGTATCTTTGGGTATCTCTTCCCCCTTCAGATACAGACATCCCAGTGTGTACTGGGCAAAGGGCAGCTCCTGTTCCGCCGCTTCGGTCAGCCACCGGACAGCCGCCGCCATATCTTTTGGGATTTCTTCTCCTTCCAGATACAGCCTTCCGAGTCTGTATGCTGCAAACCCGTTTCCCTGCTCCGCCGCTTTCTGGAACAGCTCCCCTGCTTTTTCTGCATTCTTTTCTCCCAGGCGGCCTTCCAGATAAAGCTTCGCCAGCACATACTGGGCGGAAGTATTTCCCGCATCTGATGCCTTTTCCAGCCACTCTGCGGCCTGATGCACATCTCCTGTCCCCGTATCCAGCCAGAACTTTCCCAGTGCATACTGGGCATTCACATTTCCCAGCTTTGCGGCCTGTTGCCAGTACCGGACGGCCTCTTCCTCGTCTTTTTCTGTCCCGATGCCCTGATACAGCATCTGCCCCAGACGATACTGGAGTTTGTCGTCATGGCTCTGCTCCTCCAGAACCAGAAAACCGGAAAAGGCATCCTGAAAATGCTCCTCTGCCTGCCCTGCCGATCTCTCTGTCCCTGTTCCGTCCCGGAACATTTTCGCCAGTTCATAGCTTGCATAGGGATTTCCCTGTGTGGCGGACTCGTGATACAGGGAAAATGCACGCTTCAGATCTCTTTCCACGCCCTGGCCTTTTGCGTACAGACCGGCAAGCGTGTACTGGGCATACTTATGACTTTTCTCGGCTGCCCGCTCCAGCCAGAGAGCAGCAGTCTCATAATCCTGATCTGTGCCAAGGCCGGCAAGATACATTTTCCCGATCCGGTACTGCAGATACGTCTTTTTTCTCTCTGGCAGTTTCTTTTCTGCAGAGAGAAAGGCGTTCAGCGCTTTCCGGTACCATTCCTTCGCTGCATCCGGGTCTGCCTCCACTCCAAGACCGTCCGCCCACATCCGTCCCAGGTCATACATGGCAAGCGCATTTCCCTGCTCTGCTTCCAGACAAAACAGACGCATGGCTTCCTGAAAATCCTGGGGGACTTTTTTACTTCCGTACAGATAGCTGCGGGCCAGTTTGTATTGCCGGCTCCATTCTGCTTTTGTGGAGTTTTTCTCTTCTCCCTCAGAAGGGTCAGGGACATCCGGTTCCGGTTCTGACAGGAACTCATCTGCCTCCAACATGATTTCTGCTTCTGCGGGATCTGGTTCTGCTTCTGTTTTTTCTTCTGCCTCTATTTCTGTGTCTCCATCTGTTTCTTCTGTTATATCCGGGACTCTTTCTTCTTCCAATTCATCCAGGCGGACTTCTATCTGGATTCTCCCCTGCCCGGATGTTTCCGACAAAAAATGGCGACCGCCCAGCTTTAATGCCTCAGCGATCACCATGTTCTTGATACTTTTTAATTGTTTCTGACTGGACAGGGGCGGCAGCGGCGGAGCCTTTGAGGAATAGGTCAGCCAGATCTGATCCTGCCATTCGCCCCATGCCCGATAGGCTTTCGACACAGCCGGGTCCTTTGCCAGCTCATCCACGATCTGATCCACCAGCCGTTTTACATTCGCTTTCAGATAGCCATATACCTTTTTCCCTCTGGTATTTTTGAGACGTCCGGAAAGCTGCTGCAGTTTCTCCCCAATGATTGGATTTTCACATACACCCTGCAGCATGCCGTCCGCGAGCAGGCACATCCGCTCCGCTGCTTTTTCTTTCAAACTGCTCCGTGCCAGATTTTGTCCTTCGTAGAGCTGGGCAAAGTCCTGACGGAAGATATCGTGGGCCAGTTCCGAGCGCATGGCTTCGATGCCTGCTTTCGTCAGGAATCCATCATTGTCCTTCGCGGAATAGACCATCAGATGTACATGGGGATGATGCCCCTCATTATGGAAGGCCGCATACCATCTCAGATCCGCACTGTCAATCTTCATGTGCCTGGAGAGCATGGCACGTTTGGAGCGCAGGAGCGCCATCCACTCTCTGGCGGAGTCATATCCAAGCCTTGCCGCATCTTCCCGGCGCAGGCTGATCACATGGGTCCAGACAGCTCCTTTGTGACCGGATACTTCTTTCTGTACTTCCGAAAGGATCACCGGCCTCCCCGCATCCGTAAACAGGCCATGCTCACCGATCCGTTCCGCACGGGGACGGTTGGCCAGGTAGTCCACATAGTTTTCTTTCATGGCGAGCATGTCCAGGTTCCGTTCCAGCGGCTGAGTGATGAATTCGGAGGCGTTGCCGATGGTGGGATGTTGTCGGTAGTCCTCGTACTCCAGCATGTCTTTGGACTCCGGCATGTCTTTCAGGAGCTGCCGGATCAGCTCCTTCTGGGCGGATGTCGCTGGGAGATCCTTTTTGCTCTCGTCCGCTTTTTCCACGCCTTCACGGGTACTGATGTAGCGCACATAGTTCTGCAGATGCTCTGGCGGAGCGTCACGGATGTAGCGGCTGGTGAAGATTAGTTTTGCCATGAAATTTCTCCTTAAAATAAAAAAGCGAAAAGCACTCCGCCCTTCACTTTTTTACCATATCTTTTATCCTAATAAATATTCACATACAGCAGCAATACCAGCATTTTTTATCGTCCTCGCTCGTACATCTGCAATGTATCTTGCCTGTTTAAGTTTATCTTCCGATGCTGAAATCAACTCTCCTATTGTATTTATAGATATTTCGTGCATTTTTTGTTTTTGCCAGTCTGATAATTCCAATAAATCAATACTCTTTTCTAGTTGTTTTTTTAAAGCATCTGTTTCATCTCCGATAACACAGCCTTGAAGCTTCTTGTACAAATTATGATTCGCTCCATATTCACTCATTCTACGAATATCAGACTGTTTCACAATCTCAAAACCAGTTGTAGCCGGCTTAGCCTCAAATGCCAGTAAGCATCCAATATTTACCATATATCTTGTTCCTAATTCACTTCTAGTAGCTCGCATTCCTGTAGCATCTTCATAGGCAATACCTGAATACTCAAGAATTCTTAATGCTTCTTTCACTTCTTGTGGTGCATTTTTATGCACCCAAAAATACATGGTAGTACCTTTACCTTTTTTTTCCTCAAAAAATTTATCATTCTTTTTCTTCAGTTCAGGAATCACATTTGTTTCAATAAAATCGCGCCCCCAATCAATAAATAATTGATATCCTGGATACCTCTCTGATAATTTTGTATGTTCCGCCCATAAACCTTCTCTATAATATTCCCGAAAAACTTGATTAATCGATGATGAATCCATTTTACCTGCTAATTCAATACTCTTCAAAAGATATCTGGGATTACCAGAAGCAGCATATGCCAAAAGCGTAAAGTTTTCGCCATTCTGGGAAAGTCTTGTTGCCAATGTACTATCTTTCACCTGGCGTAACACCATCTCTTTCATATTAATAACATAATTATCATCATGAATATTTCTATTTAATACAATTTCCAACGCATCATGAACTGATTCAAATGTTTCTCCGTATACGGTGACTCCTGGATAAACTGCAGCATTACATTTTATATATGGAGAGCGTAAATCCCTAAATAATGTAAAAAACTCTCTTTGTTGTTGTGGATAAAAAACATGTGCTGCTTCATCGATAAATAAAACAATACGCTCAATATCTAATTCGCAGCATAAATCCTCTATTGTATTTAAAAAATCATCCAAATTAGGTATATTATCTGCATCTATCTTTATCCCAGGATTTTTCCATGAATCTTCAAATTGATTTACAATCTCATCTATCCTATTTGTTGTTACGTCACTTTCTCCAGCTAAAAAATTTAATCCCCGTGAGATAGAAGATAGCTTTCCAATTTTTTTAAGTGCCCGTAAAACTTCTGAACATATTCTTCCTAACATCCAAAATTGGAATTGAAAATCGTTTCCGCTTTTTACTAATGACGCCTTTCTAAAGGTTAATGATACTGGTAAAACCTTTTTCTCTTCAAATTCCTCCAGCATTTGTATCTCACTCATTTTAAATAGAAAAGATTTTCCAACCCCTCTACTTCCAACTAGCAAAACAGGAGAAGGAGCCTTTAACTTCTCTATAATACTCTGCTCGTATTCAGATGAAACGTACCAATCAGAAATCTGTTTATTTGTTAATTCCTCTGTTCTAAATATAAATTCATTCATAAACAAGCCCCTTTTCTGTTCCATATAATAATTGAACTTCAGATAACATTCCCAAATTATCCATAATAATCGATTCAAGAAGTGTTAAATTTCTTTTATCATTTAATATTTCTCTAAACCTTATAAACAGTGCCATTGACACCAAATATTTTATACTAGAAAAATAATCTGTATACATATCCATAAGTTTTTCATCATAATTCATATTCTCTGTCAAAAAACTTAACTTTTCATAATTTCCGTGTACAAACTCTGAGCATTCACGATATACATTTTTAGCTATTGTCAATAACTCCATACTTCTTTCATCATTGACATCTTTGGCATATACATGAATATATTCTTTTCCAAAGACCCCATTCTGTCCATCCATAATTTGTGTCCACGACATATCGCATTGTCCTATTTTCCAAAGTCTATACTTATAATCATTAGTGGATAAAGCGATTGCAAATAACATGTGTTCCAAAAATTGACGCAATGTGATTATTGCTTCTTTATAAAAACCTTGTGAACACATGATTATCGATTTTAAACATTTATTCTGTGCTTCTTTTACCAAAAGATAACTTGAAAATTCTCCGCAACAAGATATCCATTTGGTCAAATCATCAGTATATGATATACATTTATTCATTAAATCCATTTTTCCTGAATTATATAATTTTTCTATATTTTCTCTCGCTTTGTCATTTATTTTTAATAACATCTCATAGTTTGTCATATATTCTCCATTTTGTACCTTCTACATCAATATCCCAGTTCCTGTTCTATTTCTTCAATTGTAGGCATTGACCCTTTAAAATCTTCTGGAAATAAAGAATTAAGTTGGTACTCTGATATACCTATCGGTTCACTTGAACTTTCCAAAGCATATTTAGCCAATATATTATCTTTTGTTTTACAGATAATCAGTCCTATCGTTTGATTATCACCGTCTTTTCTCAGTATGTGATTAACTGCTGCCACATATGTCCCTAATTGCCCAATGTCACGAGGATTAAATTCTACTACTTTCACTTCTACTACAACATAGCAATGTAATCTGATATTATAAAAAAGCATATCGAGAAATTCTTCCGTTTTTCCAATCAGCAAACGATACTCTCTTCCTACAAATGCGAAACCTGTGCCGAGTTCAAGCAAAAATTTTTGAATATTATCCATAAGTGCATCTTTTAATTCTTTTTCATCATATCCTTTCCTGATGGTAAGGAAATCAAAACTATATGGATCTTTTGTCATTTCCTGTGCCAACCCACTTTGTACATCAGGCAACGAATCTTTAAAATTAGTAATCGCACGACCTTGTCGCTCGAACAAATCTGTATCCAAAAAATTCAGCAGCACTGCGCGTGACCAATCATTTTCCCTCACTTGATTTACATAGAAACTTGCTTTTAAAGGATTATTGCGACATTTGTCTATAATTGCCTTCATATGTCCCCAAGGAATAGAAAATAAAGCTGCACCAACTTGGGGCAATATTTCCATTTCAACAGATGGCATATTTTCCGCCCCAACTTGGGGCAAATTTTCCTGAGATACAGAAAACAATTCATAAAATCGTTTCATATATCTAAGATTTGTCACCGAAAAACCTTTTACATTTGGCAACAAATGAATCATGTCGTTACTAAGACTTTCAAAAAAGTTACTTCCCCATCTATGTTCCGCATGCAAATTCACAATATCCTTGCCAAGAGACCAATAAAATTCTAACATTTCTACATTAACATGGATAGCAGCTTTTATCTGACTTTGTTGATATCTTTGACTGACTTTCTGTATCCATATCTTATATTCTTCATCAATCTTAACCAAATTGCTCATCTTGCATCCTCCGTTTTTCCATGTCTATATTTTAGCATAGTACTTCGTTTACGTCACTTGATTTTTGTTATATAATCTATGTATTTTAAAAGAATGCCCTGATATTATTTAAAATCGGGGCATTCTTATTCAATTTTATAGCGCACCCAGCTTCTTCAACAGCGCCACACAGTCCTTCGCTCCCTGCTCATACAGATACAGGCAGTCGTGATCCGCCGCCAGCAGTGTCGCCTCCACATAATCCGTGATGGATTTCTTCACATCCTCCGGCAGATCTTTGATCTTCTCCTGCATCTCTTTGCTCAGTCTGGCCACCTTATCCTGAAGTTCCTGCTCCTCCGGTGACTGCTCGTTACGCTCCCGCACTGCGGTTTCTGTCATCTCCCGGATCACCATCTCGTAAATTTCTTCTCTGTCCATTTTCATTTCACTCCTTTTTTGATCAACATAAACGGAACTGTCCTCACAGTCCATATACAAAACCAATAAACTTTTTACTTTTAGTTTTCACGTTTCTGATACTTGTATGCGTCATTCAGTTCCACCGCACCATTGAGACGCTTCACTTCCTCCACGCACTTTGCATGGAGCTTCCGGAAGACACTTTCATCGATCCGGCTTTCCGAGTGATAGGCAATCATGTGCGCCAGCATGGAAAGCTCCACCGCGATCTTAAAGTCCATCCGGGCCAGACGGTTCTCGGTGTCCTGCACCGTACTGGTGAGGACAGAGGACAGGGACTGCAGCAGATAGTCTTCGGCCTTCCCGGAATTCAGATAGCCGCAGTAGAACTTCAGCGCCTCCGTGACAAACTCGTTCCGGGAGCGCACATTGGCGGCTGACAGGAGACTGTCTGCCATCTCCAGCACTTCCTTCTCGATGTAGAAACCGGCCCGCACCTTTTCCTTTCCCCTGGCCATCCATGCCACCTCCCCTCTGACCGGCACATTTCTGTCTGGTATTCACTTTCTTTCTGTAAAAATCCCCTGGATTGCTTCCTTTTCCCGGAACC
>CATKXR010000100.1 GCA_949840805.1 uncultured Lachnospiraceae bacterium
CTTCCAGAAGCGTTATATTGCCTCTGAAAAGCGTTTTAATATACTTATAGGCATTGATACCCATTGGCTACAGGAAGACGGCTTATTGGGGTATAGAGAGGCCTTATATACTGATATAAGACCTCATGCTGATGAACTGATTGAAAAAACAAATGCAATAATCTATTCAGATATGGATTATTGGTATAACCATAGATATTCTACTTATAGAGACATTGTTAATGACATTGAAATAGGTGGTCTTGAATGACCACCTATTTTTTATGAATATGCTTTGATTTCTACTGTTATTATAGATTTGATAAACTCACAAATTTCTTTTCTGTCTCCCTGGTCGTGCCAGTAAATACGAGTTGTTGTATTATCATCACATGTATGACCTACATTCGCTGATACCTGAAACGGATTCACTTCTCCACTGTTTAAACAAAGACTTATGAAGGTGTGCCTTAAATCGTGCAATCTTACGACTGGTAATAATTCCTTCCCAGCTTTTATTCTTAACTTATTTATTCGGTTCTGCAGTTCTCTGAACCTTCTGGATACCTTACCAGGATGGGGGAGATAATTATTTAAGAGGTTGGTTTTTTGCATATACACATAATCATCAGCCCTTACTTCCCGATTAAGAAAGTTCTCTTGCTGCTCTTTTACCAGTAAAAGCATCTGTGCTAATGGTTCTGGAAGTGCTGATATTCTTTTCTTCTCACCTTTTGGTAACTTTTCAAGACTCCCTGTTGAGCTTTGGACTCTTCCTCTATCTATACGGATAATCTTATTCTCCCAGTCAATATCTCCCCATTTAAGACCACAGATTTCAGACCTTCTCATTCCTGTAAGCGTTGCACAGCCTACCATTGTAAAAGCTGAATAATCATTCTCATTTTTTAAGATGGCTTCAATGAAAGTATTCACTTCTTCCTTTGAGAGAATTGTTACTTCATATTCATCAATCTTTCCTTCCTCTGCATCTACAACAACATTCTCGGCAATACCATACTTATTCTGATTTTTCTTTAAAAACTTCCAAATATCAGACATATGGGACTTAATCTTATTGATTGAGTTGTTTCCCAGCGGATGCGGAAAGTTTTCATGTTCATGTCTACACCATTCAAAAAACTCTTCAACATCAATCGTATCAATAGATTTTACATCACGATCTCCAAAGTATGCCAGCAATCTCTTACTTTGTGCTTTCTTTTGCATAGCATAAGCATCTGACCAAGTATGCTGCTTATGAGAATTGTAATCTTCAAGAACAGTACTGAAAGCAAGCTTTTTGGTAGTACCTGTTATTTTTTTATGCTGTTTCTCCTTACTATTCTGACCTCTTAAAGCTCTGGCTTCTCGCAAGGTGTTTACAACTTTACTTGTTTTCACCTGTTTGTATTTAAGCTCCCCAGTCTTTTTATCTTCCTTTAACTGTCTGCCATAGTCAAGCCATACAACATATTTGTTATCGGAAACTCTTTGCTGAATACCTGGCTCAACTTGGATATACTGTTCCTTTTTTGCCATTTATTTATCCTCCTTAATATCATTCTATTTTTAAGAACCTACAATATATATACTATATATAAGAACCCTTGTCAAGAAAATTTTGATATTTTTGAGAACCTGTGTGTTTAATTAAGGAAGTATAAGGCAAAATAAGGAAAATATTTAAAACCGTAATTCCTTGATAAAACTTACCGTTAATCAACTTACCACCAGCAAAGGCCATATAAGGCTAATTAAGGTAAAATAAAAGAGACAGCAATAAGAATGCTTATCACTGTCTCAAAATAAAGGGTATCAATGCTCTATACCTACGGTATTACCTCGCTGGATGCATAAATTTCATTTTTGGTAAGTTTTGTGGTAAGTTTTCAGGACTTACCATTTTGAAAAATCCAGTATTTATGCGGGTTTGAAGGCTCTTTCATGCCATTTTACACCTTAAATCTGTATCCAACCCCCCAAATAGTCTCAATATACTGGGGTTTCGCCGTATCCTTCTCTATTTTCTCCCGTATCTTCTTGATATGAACGGTGACGGTGGCAATATCACCTATGGAATCCATATCCCAAATCTCCCGGAACAGTTCTTCCTTGGTATATACATGATTGGGATTCTCTGCCAGAAAGGTAAGCAGATCAAACTCCTTTGTGGTAAAGGTTTTTTCTTCGCCGTTTATATATACACGGCGTGCCGTTTTATCTATCCTTATTCCCCGGATCTCCACAATATCGTTCTGCGGTTTCTGATTGGTGCCGACCAAACGTTCATATCTGGCCATATGCGCCTTTACCCTTGCCACCAATTCGCTGGGGCTGAAAGGCTTGGTCATATAGTCATCCGCTCCAAGGCCCAGCCCCCGGATTTTGTCTATATCATCTTTTTTTGCAGAAACCATCAGAATCGGAATATTTTTCTCTTCCCGAATCTTCCTGCACACCTCAAATCCGTCAAGTCCCGGAAGCATCAAATCCAAAATAACCAGATTATAATCCCCGTCCAGAGCCATGGCAAGCCCCTCGTCGCCCGAATTGCACGTGTCTACCTTAAAGTCGCTCAGCTCCAGATAATCCTTCTCCAAATCCGCAATTGCAACCTCGTCTTCAATGATCAGAATCCTGCTCATACCTTAACCTGCCTTTCTCCCCATAATGTCATTCTTCATCCTGAAGCTCAATATATTTCCGCAATACAAAATGCATGCATGTACCCTCCTCTTCCCTGCTGGTTGCCCAGATATAGCCGCCGTGATCCTCCACAATCTTTTTCACAATGGACAGACCAATGCCGCTGCCGCCCTGGGCGGAATTGCGGGAAGCGTCCGTACGGTAAAACCGTTCAAATATTTTGGGCAAGTCCTTCTGCGCCACACCCTTGCCATTATCTTCTATCTCGATCCTGATGGAATCGGTTTCGTCCAGTATCCGGATATCAATCACCCCATGAGGTTTATCCATGTACTTGACACTGTTGCTGATGATATTATTGATTACCTTCTTCATCTGTTCCGGATCCGCTATGACAACCGTGTCGGATTTACTCAGATTAGAGTAGTTCAGCTCTATATTCTTCTGCTCCAGATCCAGCCCTACTTCCTCCACACAGTCCCCGAAATAATCCGCCACGTTAATTCGATGGAAATTATACGGTATTCTGTTGTTGTCAATGCCGGAATAATAGGTCAGCTCGTTGATCAGCCGTTCCATGTCGTTGGCCTTATTATAAATGGTCTTAATGTATTTATCCATTTTCTCGGGCGTGTCGGCCACGCCGTCCATAATCCCTTCCACATAGCCCTTGATGGCTGTTATGGGCGTCTTCAGATCATGAGAAATATTGCTCACCAGTTCCCGGTTCTGCTTCTCACTCTCCCGATTCTCCTCCGTGGTCTCTTTCAGCCTCAGCCGCATATCCTCATAATTGCGGAACAGATCGCCGATCTCCCCCTTGGCATCCGTCTGCAGGACAAAGTCGAAATTCCCCTCCTTGATCTTGCGCATGGCCAGATTCAATTCGTTCACCGGCTTGAACACGCCCCGGTGGATCCAGCGGGTCAGCATCAGGCCCGTAAAGATCAAAATCAGAAAAATCGCCACGAACATATCCACCAGCAGTTTTCTGGAAATCAGAGAATTCACTTTCGTAATTACAAACACGCTCCCCTGGCTGCCGTCCGGAAAACGGAAATCCAACTGCTTTACAAACTTGTCAAGCTCGTCATAATAGAGTCCGGGATCCTCTGCCGCCTCCTGCTCTCCGAATGCCGGAAGCTTCGGAAAAATAAGCTCTGCAGCCTCCCTGTTGCCGGCATAATAAAGTTCCCTGTCCTTCCTCACCAAAATATAGGTTGTCTTGCGGGGAATCAGCCCGCTTACCTTCTCCAGGTATTCTCTGTCCGCCAGCACGGCAGGGTCCCTCTCCAACTGATCACGCAGGCCGAAAAAAATTTCGTTGGTTGCATCCACAACCTCCTGCATATTTTCCGTCATAGCCGTATAATCCACCTGGACAACGGGAAAACCGGTCTGTACATTCATCAGATACAGACCAATCCCGCAAAATGCCACCGCCGTCAACACCAACGGAAGAGCGATGATGATGACAAAAGTGACCCTCAGCCTCGTTCTGAATTTCATCCTCCCGCTCCTTATGTTCCTGAATCTGTCCCTGATTTGTAACAGTTCAGCGCCACCGCCGCCAGAATACAGCTGTAACACCAGCGTCTTGAACAAAGCCATTATATCATATCCTTTTATGGAATGTGTAAAATAAGAAAAATAATATCATAAAAAATTTCTTAAGATAATCTTGATTTTGTTTTTTTAAGCCTCCTGCTCTTTACTTTTCCTTCTTTTGGTTGTAGGATAAAGATTGCGGCAAACTTCCAGGTACGAGGAGCCGCACTTTGTGTACGGGTCTGCACAGAAAAAACAGACAGATAAGAAAGACAAAATAAAAAAGCTAAAAAAAATATATTTAAAAAAAAATGAAAGAAAGATAAAAGAAAGGCAAAAACAATGAAAAAACTGAATGTCCTTATTTTCTTCGGGGGCTGCTCCCCTGAATACAGTGTATCCCTTTCCTCCGCTTCCGGAGTCATTCTCAATCTGGACCGGGAAAAATACAATCCTCTGACCGTAGGCATCACCCAGAAGGGTATCTGGTATTATTACACCGGCCCTGTAGATAAGCTGCTCAACGACACTTGGCAAAATCCCCGGGACTGCATCCCCGCCGCGCTGTCTCAGAATCGGGAAGACCGCAGTCTGCTCCTGCTGAAAGAAAACGGCATAGAACACCTTCCGATAGACATTGCCTTTCCCGTTCTCCACGGCGGCAACGGGGAAGACGGCACCATTCAGGGCCTGCTGGAGCTGGCAGGCATACCCATCGCAGGCTGCGGCACCTTAGCCTCTGCTCTGGGTATGGATAAAGACCGGGCGCACAAGCTGGTCAAGCTTGAGGGCATAAGGGTGCCTCAGCATCTGGTTCTGGTCCGCGACACCCCCCTCTCCCAGGCCCGGGAATTTGCGGCCAAGATCGGTTACCCCATATACGTAAAGCCGGTAAAGGCCGGTTCCTCTTACGGCGTCACCAAAATTTCCGGCCAGGAACAGCTCTCCGCCGCCATTGAGCTTGCCTTCCAATATGATAATCAGGCTCTTCTGGAAGAAAATATTGAAGGCTTCGAAGTGGGCTGCGCGGTGCTTGGCAACAATCAGCTCATCACGGGAGAAGTGGATGAAATCGAACTTTCCGGAGGCTTTTTCGACTTCACGGAAAAATATACCCTGAAAACCTCGGCCATCCATGTGCCGGCCAGAATCGACAGCGCAAAAGCCGCGGAAATCAAGGAAAAGGCCAAGTGCATCTATAAGGCGCTGGGCTGTTCCGGCTTTGCCAGAGTGGATATGTTCCTGACGCCGGAAGGAGATGTTGTATTTAATGAAGTCAACACCATTCCCGGCTTTACGGATCACAGCCGTTATCCCGGCATGATGAAAGCTGCCGGATATTCCTTCCGCGAAGTCCTCACCAGGATCCTGGAACTGGCGCTGGAGAATGACTGTAGATAACAGTACGACAGATATACAGCAGAATAAACGTAATTATATTGAAAATAAATTGGAGAAACGGCAGGTATGGCTGAACTACGGAAAACGGAGGAAAAAGATGCATAACAGATCAAACTACGGCGGACTTGACAGATTTCGGATCCTGGCCGCCCTGCTTGTGGCTGCCATCCACACCTCCCCCCTGGCCTCCATAAGTGAAGGGGCGGACTTTTTTCTGACAAGAATACTCGGCCGAATTGCCGTACCTTTTTTCTTTATGGTGACGGGGCAGTTTATTGCCGCCGGCCTGTTAAAGCCCTCCGTCAAAAAAATTGCGAGATATCATAAGTTTTTGCAGAAAACCGTTTTTCTCTACCTGGGTTGTATTCTTCTGTACCTGCCTGTAGGTATTTACGCGGGGCACTATCAGGACATCGGTATATCCTCTGCGCTGCGTTTAGTCCTGTTCGACGGCCCCTTTTACCACTTATGGTATTTCCCCGCATGCATAACGGGTATATTGCTGGTACGCCTGATGAGCCGTTTCCTGCATCTTCGGGCCATGACGGCGCTGTCGGCCTGTTTATACATAATCGGTCTGATGGGAGACAGTTATTTCGGCCTGACTGTCAGAGTGCCTTTCCTCAACGCAGTATACGAATTTTTATTCGGGATTTTTTCCTACACCCGCAACGGCCTGTTTTTGGCCCCTGTTTTCCTGGTCCTGGGCATGTGGATGGTTCCTGATGAAAGAGAGATTCCGGAAGAAGGCGATTCTCCTGTTGTACAACGGCGGTTTTCCCTTTCGCCTCTGACGATATGGGTTGGATTCCTGCTCTCTTTTGCCGCAATGACAGCTGAGGCCTTCATCCTGCGGCGCTTTGAACTGCAGCGCCACGACAGCATGTACATCGCTCTGGTTCCCGCCATGTTTTTCCTGTACAGGGGACTGATGAGCCTTCAGGCCCAGTCTTCCGCTTTCCTTCGAAACACTGCCATGTGGATTTATATCCTCCATCCTGCCGCAATCGTCGCCGTCCGGGGCATTGCCAGACCGCTCCGCCTGACCGAACTCCTGGTGGAAAATAATCTGTCGCATTACCTGGCCGTAGCCGCGCTCTCCTGCGGAATGAGTCTTTTCCTGGCCTGTGTACAGAAGCGCCTCGGCCCTGTGCGCCTGCTCTCCCGCAGGCGAAAGAAAGCGTCCGCCAAAATCGCCCCGGGACAGGAACTCCTCTCTCCGGAAGATTCTCAATGGGAACAGGAATGGCAGGAGAACCAGCCTTCGGAAGATTCCCAATGGGAGCAGGAATGGCAGGAGAACGATTATCCGGAGGAAATTTACAATGAGCAGAGCATGGAAGAGCAGATCCCCGTTCCGGAGGAAACCCGGATCCTGGAGAAAATACCGGCTGCTCTTCTCCCAAATGCTTCTGCCCTAAAAGAGGAAGATCCTTTTGCCAGAAAAGATTTTCCGAAAGAACAAGCGGATAGCCAAACACAAATCAGTCATGAGGTTTCGAATATGCAGATTAATATGGAAAGTGAATCCGACTTTACACAAGAAAAAACCGACGCCTGCTCCCGCGCATGGATTGAGCTGGATATCGCTGCGCTGGAACAGAACGTGCAATATCTCCGTTCCCGCCTTCCCGGACGCTGCCGCCTGATGCCGGCGGTCAAGGCGGAGGCCTACGGCCACGGAGGCGTTTTCGTGTCCCAACAGCTGAATCGCCTCGGTGTGGACGCCTTCTGCGTTGCCTGCGCCGCAGAAGGCATCACCCTGCGCCAGGCGGGAATCCGGGGCGAGATCCTGATCCTGGGCTATACCGCCCCTGAGGACTTTCCTCTGTTGGAACGTTACCAGCTGACCCAAACCGTCATCGATTATCCCTATGCCCTGGAATTAAATCGATTCGGCAGGCGCCTTCATGTACATATCGGCATTGACACCGGAATGCACCGTGTGGGCATCAGATGTGAAGATATAGAAGACATAGCGGCTGTGTATAAGATGAAGAATCTGGCTGTGGACGGTATTTTTACCCATCTGTGCGCCAGCGATTCCCCCCATCCCGACCACAGACGCTTTACCCAAAGCCAGATCCGCGCCTTTTATGACGTGATCGACATTCTGCGTGAACAGGGACGCTCCTGCCGGGGAATGCACATTCTGGCAAGCTATGGCATACTGAACCTGCTGCAGGACAAAACCAAACCCGGAGGGTCCCCTGCCCCCGAGGAAAACCGCTGTGATTCCGACATCGCCAGGCTGGCCGGAGATTATGTCCGTCCCGGCATTGTGCTGTTCGGCGTTCTCAGCACCCAGACCGATTTCAATGTATGGAAAGACGTCCTGCGCCCTGTACTGTCTCTGAAGACCAGAATCGCTTCCGTCCGTCCGCTTCACGCAGGCGAGTCTGTGGGCTACGGCATCACTTATACCGCCAGACAGGACATGCGGATTGCCACCCTGTGTATCGGCTACGGAGACGGCCTGCCCAGAGCGCTTTCCAACGGGAACGGAAGCGTTCTCATCAACGGCTCCCCGGCTCCTGTGATCGGCAGGATTTGCATGGACCAGACCATTGTAGACATTACCGGAATCCCCGATGTACAGAGCGGCGACACAGCTGTCATTATCGGCGTTTCCGGAGACCGGGAGATTACCGCAGGCCAGGTCGCGGAACAATGCGGCACAATCAGCCACGAGATACTCACCGGACTGGCGCCCAGACTGGAGAGGATAGTTATCAACCATTCGTAATCGTTCGGCCAGGGTACGAAAGCCTTATCCGAAATAATTTACTTATAGAATAGCAAAAAGTGGTTGACAAATACCCAAAAATCATTATACTAATATTAGTAATGATTATTATTTTAAAGGAGTAACGGATGGCTGCAAGAAAATACAGCAGACAGCGGGAGTTGATCAAAAACTTCCTGTTATCCAGGAAAGATCACCCCAGTGCAGATATCGTCTATATGAACGTACGGAAGCAGCATCCCAATATCAGCCTCGGCACCGTATACCGCAATCTGACCTTACTGGCAGAAGACGGAGAAATCCGCCGCTTAAACGTGGGGGACGGCATTGATCATTTCGATGCGGACACCTCGCCCCATTATCATTTTGTCTGCAGGCAATGCGGAAGTGTCATTGATTTGGAGATGGAAAGCATTGACGAGATAACAGACAGAGCGTCTGCTTCCTTCGACGGACAAATTGAGGGGCATGTAACTTACTTTTACGGCACCTGCTGCAGTTGTACTGCGCAATCTGCTCCCTGAACCCAGGTAATTCCAAATTTATATAAAAAAGGAGACTAAATTATGAAGTATGTATGTCAAGTATGCGGCTATGTACACGAAGGAGACGCAGCACCGGCTGAATGTCCTATCTGCCATGCGCCTGCCGAGAAATTCACCGTTCAGGCGGGAGAGAAGACTTGGGCTGCAGAGCATGTAGTAGGCGTTGCGCAGGGCGTTCCCGAGGACATTATCAAAGATCTGCGCGCCAATTTTGAGGGCGAGTGCTCTGAAGTAGGTATGTATCTGGCTATGGCCAGAGTTGCCCACAGAGAAGGCTATCCCGAGATCGGTCTGTACTGGGAGAAGGCTGCCTATGAAGAGGCTGAGCATGCTGCCAAGTTTGCAGAGCTGTTGGGCGAAGTTGTTACCGATTCCACCAAGAAGAATCTTGAGATGAGAGTTGATGCCGAGAACGGCGCTACCGCAGGCAAATTTGATCTGGCTAAGAGAGCCAAGGCCGCTAACCTGGACGCTATCCATGACACCGTTCATGAAATGGCAAGAGATGAGGCTAGGCACGGGAAGGCATTTGAAGGCCTGTTAAAGAGATACTTCAGCTAACGTAAATGCCTCGGCATTTGAAGGCCTGTTAAAGAGATACTTTCATACAACTTAATTTTAGGAAGGAGACTGACTGTTATGCAGAAATAT
>CATKXR010000101.1 GCA_949840805.1 uncultured Lachnospiraceae bacterium
TCTTCTTCCATGTTTTTAATCTGCGTGGAAAGAGTAGGCTGTGAGAGATGAAGGGACTCGGCAGCCCGTATGATGCTCTGTTCTCTTGCAATGGCAAGAAAGTATTGAAGTACCCGTATTTCCATAGTGATACCCTCCTCATGCCGCCTCCGGCGGCACATACAACAGAATACAGTTCTGCTATCACGAACAATCCGTGAGAAGAATCGCTGTCCTTGCGATTCTTCAGTGTGTAACTTAGAACTTCTTAGCGGTCGTGCTTTGGCCGCTTAGAAGTTCTTTATACACTTCGCTCTTTGTTTCCCTTTTTTAAAAACCTAAAAAAATCTTATCATATATTTCAATAGGTTTCAACTATGAAAATGGATTATATATAAATATTTGCTATTTTTCACACATGGACTTATAGTTAAGTCAGTAACTTTATAGCAAGTTTTGTAGTTATTGACTTTCACGGCAGTCGCCAAATATGCGTGCAAGCCTGCTTGGCTCGTTGCCCGCGAAAACAATCAAATACGTCAGGGGGTGTGGGAATGATAGCCATAGGAAGCAGGGAATCTGTCATACAGAATCTGGAGGATGCCGGATGTGAAACCGAAATGATTCGGGATTTTCTGGGGTGGTTTGAGAAAGGACAGCAGACAAAGCAGCTGGAACTGCTGGAACGTCAGAGGGAATATCTGCTTGGCAGGGTACACATGGATGAAAGAAGGATTTCCTGCCTGGATTATCTGATCTATCAGATTCGGGGAAAGGCAACAGGAAAAAGGCAGGATAGAATCTAGCGGAAAGAAGGAAAGAAGAGATGAGCAAAAAAATATTAGTGATTTCAACCAGCCTGAGGGCAAATAAAGAACATAGCGCTTTGGAAAAGGCTCGTGAGATGGGGAGGCGGGCATGAAGATTTTAGTGTTAAACGGAAGCCCCCGTCCAAAGGGGAATACGGCGGCTTTGGTGGATGCCTTTGTGGAAGGCGCAAAAGAGAACGGACATGACATTACGGTTGTACCGGTATGCCAAAAGAAGATTGCGGGCTGTCTGGCTTGTGAATACTGTCATACCAAAGGAGAAGGCAGATGCATTCAGCAGGATGATATGCAGGAGATTTATCCGGTTCTTTCGGAAGCAGAGATGATTGTGTTGGCATCCCCGGTGTATTATCACAGCTTTACCGGACAGCTACAATGTGCCATCAACCGTATTTATGCTCTGGATAAACCGGCAAACCTGAAAAAGGCGGCGCTGATTTTAAGCTCTGGAAGCGATCAGGTATATGACGGTGCAATCTATGAGTATCAAAATTCATTTTTGGATTATCTGAAGCTGGAGGATATGGGAATCTATACAGCATTTAACAAACAAAATAAATCGGAAGAAAAGTTGACAGAATTGAAGCAGTTTGGTAAGAGCCTGAAAAATATAGCAGAAAAGAATGAGGAAGAGTGAAGGAGGAGCTTAATATGTTAGGAAAATTCAGCTATTGTAATCCCACAAAATTATATTTCGGAGAGGATGCCCTTTCCCATCTGCGTGAGGAACTTCCCAAGTATGGAAAAAACGTTATGCTGACTTACGGGGGCGGCTCCATTAAGAAAAACGGAATTTACGACCAGGTGCTCTTTGTTTTGCGTGAACATGGAAAGGAGATTTTTGAGGATGGAGGAGTCATGCCCAATCCTACTGTTGAAAAGCTGTATGAGGGCTGCAGGATTGCCAGGGAGAACCATGTGGATCTGATACTGGCAGTAGGCGGCGGTTCTGTTGCTGATTATGCGAAGGCTGTGTCCGTGTCTGCGTATTGTGAGGAAGATCCCTGGGAGAAATACTATGTGCGCATGGAGGATGTGGGAAATGAGATTATTCCGGTGGGAGTTGTCCTTACCATGGTTGGAACAGGCTCTGAAATGAACGGTGGAGCAGTGATCACCAATCCCGAAGCCAAAATGAAGATCGGTCATGTATTTGGGGAAAATGTGTTTCCGAAATTCGCAATCCTCAATCCCAGGTTTACCTATTCTCTGCCGGGATATCAGATGCGGGCGGGCTTTTTCGACATTATGAGCCATATTCTGGAGCAATATTTTTCAGGGGAGGATGACAACACATCTGACTACATTATGGAAGGGCTTCTGCGCTCACTAATCCACAGCACAAGGGTCGCGGTAGAGGAACCGGAGAACTATGAGGCGCGGAGCAATATCATGTGGACGGCCACTTGGGCGTTGAATACTCTGGTAGCTCAGGGAAAATCCACTGACTGGATGGTGCATATGATCGGTCAGGCCGTGGGGGCGTATACCAATGCCACACATGGGATGACATTATCGGCTGTATCCATACCGTATTACAGGTATATTATGCCGGACGGTCTTGCGAAGTTCGCAAGATATGCCATAAATGTATGGGGAGTGAGGCCGGATGGAAAGACGCAGGAACAGATTGCCGAAGAAGGGCTCCAGGCAATGGAAGGATATATGAGAGAGATTGGTGTCGTTATGAATCTGGCAGAGCTGGGGGTGACGGAGGAGATGATTCCGGGAATCGTAGCGGCAACCCTGCCCATGACGGGTGGTTACAGAGCGATGGCTCCGGAAGATATCGAGGCTGTGCTGAAAAAGAGCCTGTAAAGTTTAGAAATTGTTTAGATATCTTTGTGAAATCTTTTATCTCGCCATGCTACGCTGAAAGTCATCACAAGAGGCAAGCTACAGGCGGAATAAAAGATTTCCAGGGAGAAAAGTCAAGTGACGATTAAGAAAAAAATCAGATTATCCAATATTATGATGGTTATGATACCGATCCTATTTACGACCATCGTGCTTATCGTGTGTCTAAACACCTCTCTGGGCAGTTACTGGCATACCTTTATGGATATGTACAGCGATGAAAACGGCGTCCAGTTTGCCCAGAGTATGATCTACAACTATCAGCAGGAGCTTTGGGAAAACAACTGGGGGCACTGTCCGGAGATGGATGCCTGCCAGACAGAGATCCGGCACAGCGATGAGATGACCCATCTGGAACATAAACTGTCCGGACTGGGATACCGCTTTATGATTACAAAGAACGGAAAAAGCATCTATTCCAACCTGTCCGAAACAGATTTGGAAACAGCCAGGTCCGTGGCGGGGGATGCCATTGACTATGCGAAAATGCTGACAGCCAGCCGCTATGAGGTGTCCGTCATCAAAAGTACCTTCTGGCATGGGGAAAGCGTCTTCTGTATTACGGCAGTCCATCCCAAGGAAACAGATGGTGCCATGGTTAATTATCTGAAAAACGGCATCCTGCGTTATCTGGCCGGTATTTTGGCTCTTTTTATCGCGCTGACCGTGTGCATCAACGGCATTCTCTCCTGGTGGATTTCCGGCAGTATTTTAAAGCCTCTTGGGAAATTGAGCCTTGGCACAAAAGAAATACGGGAGGGGAATCTGGATACGCCCATGAAGTATGAGAAAAAAGATGAATTTGGCCAGGTGTGCAGGGATTTTGACGAAATGCGGGCCTACCTGCAGGAGTCCGTACAGCAGCGGCTGAAGGATGAAAAGCGAAGGCGTGATTTGATTACCGGAATCTCCCATGACCTGCGGACGCCTTTGACCACCATTATGGGATATCTGGACGGACTTTTGGACGGTATTGCGGACACCCCGGAAAAGAGGCTGCGGTATCTGCAGGCCATAAAGACAAGAACCGGAAATCTGGTCAGCCTGGTAGACAGCCTATCGGAATACAGTAGGTTGGATGCGGGTTTCCGGTATCATATGGAGGAAACGGATTTTAAAGATTATGTGGAAAAGTATCTGGAACTTGTGCGTCTGGATATGGAAAACCAACAGGTGCAGATAGAATATATTTGCGGAAAAGGCAGCTTTTCGGTCTGTCTGGACAGGGAAGAATTTAAACGCATCTTTAATAACCTGTTTGCCAATACAGTGAGATACCGGAGAAGGGATAATTCGAGAGTCCTCATTTCTCTGAAACGGACACTGGAAGGAGACAGCATGGAGTTGGTATTCCAGGATGACGGCCCGGGAGTGCCGGAAGGATCTCTGGAGCAGATATTTGACAGTTTTTACCGGGTGGATGATTCCAGGAACAGCGCAGAGAAGGGAAGCGGCATTGGGCTGGCGGTGGTGAAGGAAATCATCCTGGGTCATGGTGGGACAATCCGGGCGGAAAACCGAGGAGGACTGGCAGTGATTGTCACGATTCCGGTTATAGATTGAGAATGAATACCACAAGGGTATACCATGATGTCCTGAAAAACGGGCAGATTTAGGAAAGGAATCCGTTGCGATGGAAAGAGTATTGATTATAGAGGATGATGAACTGATTGCGGAATTGGAGCGGGATTATCTGGAAGCCAACGGATACGAAACCGATCTTGCCTTTGACGGTATCACCGGAGAGCAAAAGGCGAAAACAGAAAAATATGACGCGATTCTGCTGGATGTGATGCTCCCCGGCAAGACAGGGTTTGATGTCTGCCGGGAACTGCGAGGGAGCCTGCGGCTTCCTATCATTATGGTGACAGCCAAAAAGGAAGATATCGACAAAATCCGGGGACTGGGATTGGGCGCGGACGATTATCTGGTAAAGCCGTTCAGCCCTACGGAGCTGGTAGCCAGAGTGAAATCCCATATCTACATTCATAATCTGCTTTCTGCAACAGAGGAAGAGGAACAGCAGGAAACGGAGATTACCTATCGGAATCTGACCATCCTGCCAAAGTCAAGGAGAGTCTATCTGGATAAAAAGGAAGTGGTTCTGGTCAACAAAGAATTTGAATTGTTGTTGTTTCTGGCGGAAAATCCGAATCTGGTATTTTCAAAGGATACCCTGTTTGACCGGGTGTGGGGAATGGATTCCCTGGGAGATGCGGCAACCGTGACCGTCCATATCAACCGACTGCGGGATAAGCTGGGAAAGAATGAATCAAAGAACCAGTTCATTGAGACAGTGTGGGGAGCAGGATACCGGTTTCGGATTGATTAAGGGCAAACGAAAAGGAGGTTGTTCTGATGAATAAGAAATTTTACTTTAATCGGACATTTTTCCATTTTGACAGTTTTGAAGAACCGGTGAACAGAGATACAGATTCTAATCTGCTGTTTCGCTTTCTCAAAAATCTGGCCAGAAATGTGAGGGCTACGGGATGGTATTTTTTGGCGGGTATTGCTTTATCTGCATTGTTCCAGAGGTATGTGCCTGCCGATACGGTAGCCGGATTATTCGGCGGCAATGAGGCATTTGGCGTCCTGATGGCAGCAACCATTGGGGTTCCCCTCTATGCTTGCGGCGGGGGAACCATACCGCTTTTGCAGGCATGGCTCATGGACGGCATGAGCCTGGGAAGCGCTGCAGCATTTATGATTACCGGGCCGGCTACCAAGATTACCAATTTAGGTGCGGTGAAAATTGTACTTGGAATGAAGCGTTTTGTATTGTACCTGCTGTTTGTGATGGTGTTCTCCCTTGTGACGGGAATGGCGGTGAACTTTGTGCTATAAGATAGGACAGTAAAGAAAACAGGAAAAACGGGGTTGAGGTTATGGGACAATTTTTGAAAAAACACAAGCTGATAAGAATTGCTGTGGTTCTGGCAGCAGTGCTTTTGGGGCTGCTTCTGGCAGTTTTTCTATTCCTGCGGCTCTGGCCGGCTTTTGGCGGAAGGGCTTCCGGGAAAGACAAAGCAGATTACGCAGCCCGGGCGCAGAATTACCGTGACGGAAAATTTTATAATGACGGGGATTTTCAGATTATGCGGGAAACAGAACGCAAAGATGATAAGGTGATGTCCTTCAAAGGAGTGAAGCCGGCAGGAGAAATTCCCATGATGACACCTGAATACGGACAGCCCCTGTCTCAGGAGGAAATCCGGGTTACATGGTTTGGGCATTCTTCCATGCTCCTGCAGATGCATGGGATGAACATCTTGATTGACCCGATTTTCAGCGAAAGGTCATCACCGGTGGCCTTTGCGGGGACAAAGAGATTTTCAACCCCGCCGATAACCGTGGAGGATTTACCCCATATTGATATTCTGGTACTGTCCCATGACCACTATGACCACATGGACTACAAGACCATAATGAATCTGGATGAAAAAGTAGAGAGATATATTGTCCCCCTGGGGGTGGAAAACCATCTGGAACGCTGGAAAGTAGATACGAAGAAAATCCAGAACATGGCATGGTGGGAAGAGACGGAAATCGACGGCCTGACCATCGGCTGTACACCTGCAAGGCATTATTCCGGACGGAGCCTGGACGACCAGTCTGCCACTCTCTGGGCTTCCTGGGTATTCCGGGACGAAAATCATCAGGTGTATGAAAGCGGCGACAGCGGTTATGGAGAGCAGTTCCGTCAGGTGCATGACAGGTACGGTGATTTTGATTTTGTGCTGATTGACTGTGCCCAGTATGATGTGACCTGGCCGGAAGTGCATATGTTCCCGGAGGAAGCCATTGCGGCAGTGGAGATTTTGGGAGCGGATACAGCAATGCCTGTCCATTGGGGCGCTTTTTCTCTGGCTTATCACGCCTGGGACGATTCCGTGGAGCGTTTTGTGGCAGCGGGGGAGGAAACAGGACTGCAGATTGTGACACCAAAGATTGGGGAGACCTTAAAGCTGAATGAGCCGGGAGATTATCAGGAGAGATGGTGGAGGGATATCCCATAGAAAATTTGGGCGGCATGGCGGGAAGTGTGACATTGGGAAGAGACATAAACCAGGACGAACTGTTGCGGAACAAGGAGGGAAAAATGGAGTACAGGATAAACAAAAGGACAGGCGACCATATCAGTGTAATCGGTCTGGGAACAAGCTATACTGCAGACCGCCAGGATTTACATTGATGCCTCAGGGAAAGTACCTGGCTGGCGGTCTGCAGTCGGGTTGCACTGCAAATTCAACCGGCGTGCAGTATATATTGCAGAGGCGGAGGAAAAAGAGGCAATCCAGGCACTGGAATATGCTTATGAAAATGGCATCAACTATGCTGATCTTGCCACAGCTGATGCAAAGACATTTATCTATTATGGGAAAGCCTTTTCATCCGTCAGGAAAGATATATACTATCAGGTACATTTCGGTGCAAATTACGAAAGCGGCGCATATGGATGGACTACGAATGCGGAGACAATCAGGCGTTCCGTGGATGCCCAGCTGACAGCATTGCATACTGACTACATAGACTATGGGTTTATACATTGCCTGGATGAAGAAAAGGACTGGCAGGCTTATCAGGAGGGAGGCGCTCTTAAGTATCTTTTGGAGTTAAAAAAGCAGGGAGTGGTACGGCATATCGGGCTGTCTTCCCATACACCCGGCCTTGTGACAAAGGTACTGGATGCCGGAATTGTGGATCAGCTGATGTTCTCCATCAATCCTGGATATGATTATAGACATGGAGACTATGCAAACGGCAGTACCGAAGAGCGGATGTCGATGTACCGCAGATGCGAGGCGGACGGGGTGGGCATTTCCGTGATGAAACCCTTTTCCGGCGGGCAGCTGCTGGATGATAAAACATCGCCTTTTGGCAGAGCACTGACACGTTACCAGTGCATCCAATATGCATTGGATAAGCCGGGAGTGCTGACGGTACTGCCGGGCATCCGGACTGTAGAGGATGTAAAAAATCTGTTGAGATTTTTTGGGGCTTCTACCGAGGAAAGGGACTACTCCATTATCGGTACATTTACGCCAGGGGAGGCTGTGGGAAACTGTGTGTACTGTAATCATTGCCAGCCCTGTCCTGCAGGCCTGAATGTGGGACTGATCAATAAATACTATGACTTGGCAGCGGCGGGGGATTCCATGGCAGAAAGGCATTATGGAAATCTGGAGAAGAAAGCCTCCGACTGCACAGGCTGCGGCCATTGTGACAGGAGGTGCCCATTCCATGTAAGGCAGGGTTCCAGAATGAAAGAGATTGCTGCCTATTTTGGAAAATAAAAGGGGCAATCAGGAGCATGGGATGAAAAGAATAAAATTGAAATATATCGTTTATTCCTTTTTTGTTTTGCTGGTAGTGGTATTTATTACTTTTATATTGCTTTTTCAGCGAAATATTCGGACAGCCGCCAGTGTAAGAAAACTGGAGGACGGGCTGTATTCCATGGAATATAAAGGCGATTACAATCTGGACGATTTTTTAGAGCAGGGCGGCGCACCTGATGACCTGGCGGTGGCGGAATTTGTGATACAGGATGTGTTCCATGGCCTGCTTCCCATAGATTTGCAGGGGAGTTCCTTTGGGTGCAGCACCATCTCTGCCAGGACTCCGGAAGGCGATGCTGTGTTTGGAAGGAATTTTGACTGGGGAAGCTGTACGGCGCTGATTGTACAGACCAATCCGGCAAACGGGTATGATTCTGTTTCTACCGTGAATATGGATTTCCTGAATCTGGGACTGGATATGCCGGAAGAAACACAGATGCGTCTTTTGTCGGTGGCAGCGCCTTTTGCTCCTATGGATGGGATGAATGAGAAGGGGCTATGTGTGGCGGTTCTGATGATTCAGGACAGACCGGGATTCCAGCAGGATACAGGGAAACCGGATCTGACCACGACAACGGCGGTGCGTTTGTTGCTTGACAAGGCGGCTGATGTGGAGGAAGCGGTTGATCTGCTTTCCCAGTATGACATGCATGCATCGGCGGGAATGATGGTGCATTTTGCTCTGGCTGATGCGTCAGGGCATTCGGTGGTTGTAGAATATATTGACAATGAGATGGCGGTAACGGAAACGCCGGTTGTCACAAATTATTATCTGTCTCCCGGTGAGAAGTACGGCATCGGAACAAAAGAATCCAAAATCCGATATACCATGCTGGATGATATGCTGCAGAGCGATTCCTCATATAGTATGGACGGGATACGGGATGCCCTTGACAGCGTGAGTAAACACAATTTTGATTCCGAGTTTGCGTCTACGGAGTGGAGCATTGTCTATAACCAGAGTACCGGGGAGGCGCGCTATTATCACAGGGAAAATTTTCAGCAGTATTATTCTTTTATAACAGGCAGTCCATGAGAAGTTGAAACTGCATAGGAAAGGGATAAACAAAAAAGCTATCCGCAAAAGAAATGATAAAAATCGAAGGAGGAATAAGAATGAGCGGACACATCTTAGAATTATCACAGAATGTAGAGAGGAAAAAAGTAGTTTACAGGAACAGGTATGGGTTGGAAATCATGGGAGAATTGTACCTTGAAAAGGGTATCTCTCCGGAGCAGAAACGCCCGGCACTGATTATCGGTGCGCCTTATGGCGGGGTGAAAGAACAGGGGCCTTGTGTATACGGTAATGAACTGGCGCAGAAAGGGTTTGTCGTGCTGACATTTGACCAGTCCTTTATGGGAGAATCCGGGGGCTTTCCCAGAAATGTGTCGTCACCGGATATCTTTGTGGAGAATTTCAGTGCGGCGGTGG
>CATKXR010000102.1 GCA_949840805.1 uncultured Lachnospiraceae bacterium
CCCCCTGGGGGGCAAGGTGAATGGCCACGGAGTGGACAGAGAGGGCCCCCTGGGGGGCAAGGTGAATGGCCACGAGGTGGACGCATCCTCCGCATGCCGGGGCAGACGGGAAGTGCTGCGCGATATTTCCCTGGAGATCAAGGCGGGGGAGACCATTGCACTGGTAGGTTCCTCCGGTGGAGGAAAGACCACCTTAAGCCAGTTAATCCCGCGGTTTTATGATGTGACAGATGGGTCGATCTGCATAGACGGCCAGGATGTGCGGAAAGTGACCCAGGAATCCCTCCATCAGAATATCGGTGTGGTGCAGCAGGATGTATTCCTTTTCGCGGACACCATTGCGGAGAATATCCGCTATGGCCGGCTGGATGCCACCATGGAGGAAGTCATAGAAGCCGCCAGACTGGCAGAAATTTATGACGATATCGCGGCTATGCCGGAGGGATTTGAGACCAATGTAGGAGAGAGGGGTGTCCTCCTTTCCGGCGGGCAGAAGCAGCGTATCTCCATCGCCCGTATTTTCCTGAAAAATCCGGCTGTGCTGATTCTGGATGAAGCCACATCGGCCCTGGACAGCGTAACCGAAGCCAGGATACAGAAAACCTTTGAAAAGCTGTCTGCGGGACGGACTACGATCATCATTGCCCACCGCCTGTCCACGGTTAAACGCGCGGACCGGATTGCGGTTATTGATAATGGCCGGATAGCGGAAATCGGCTCTCATAAGGAACTTATGGAAAAGGGCGGAGCTTATGCATCGCTGGTGCAGACCCAGGAATTAAAGGAGTAAGGCTACATGGATTTACTGAATTTTTTGCAGGATCATGCTCCCTGCTACATTTATGACGGAGAAAAGGTGGAAAGCCAGTGCCGGAAGCTGAAAGACGCCCTTTCCGGCTTTGATTTTCTGTATTCCGTCAAGACCAATGCATTTCCTCCTATGATCCAGGGAGTTGCAAAAGAAGGCTTTGGGGCAGATGCGGCATCTTCCCGGGAGGTGGAGCTTGCGCTGGAAAATGGCATGGCGCCGGAGCAGGTTTTCTATTCCAGTCCGGGGAAGACAGACCAGGATATAGAGGCCAGCTTTGGAAAGTGTGTACTGATTGCGGACAGCATATCCGAGATCAGACGGATCCACCAGGTGGCAGCCCGGCGGGGGGAAACCGCAGAGATCGGGATCCGTGTGAATCCTGATTTTACGATGCTGGGTGACTGTGGATGTGCCAGCAAATTTGGCGTGGATACCAGAGAGCTGCTGGTGTCAGAAGCAGTGCTGGATGCGTGTACCAATGTCCGGATCATAGGGATCCACGTCCATATCCAGTCCCAGATTCTGGATTACCAGGTACTTGGACGATACTATCAGAACTGCTTCGCGCTTGCCAGAAGAATTCAGGCCATGGACAGGGTATGGATAAAGTTCATCAATTTCGGAAGCGGAATCGGTGCCTTATACCGGGAAGAACTGGACCATCCGGTGGATCTGGAAAAACTGGCCGGTCTGGCGGCTGCCATTGTGGATGAAAATGACCGTACACTAAAAGCAAAGCTTTATATTGAAACAGGAAGATTCATCGCCTGCAATGCCGGTAAATACTATGCGAAGATTGTGGACATCAAGGAATCCTATGGGCAGAAATACCTGATTGTGGAAAATGCCATGAACGGATTCCTGCGTCCGGCTATAGTGAATCTTTTGTCAAAGGCAACCGAACAGTCCCTCCCAGGATATGAACCGCTTTATACTTGTCAAAATGAGTTTGGGGTGAGGGTGCTGAACCAGGAGGATCACAGGGAACGGGTTCATATTGTCGGCAATCTTTGTACTGCTTTGGATGTTATTTGTGAAAATGTGGAAGTGAATCATGCCAGGGTGGGGGATATCATAGAAATCACAAACGCGGGGAGCTACGGATACTCGTTGTCACCGCTTTTGTTTTCCGGCCATGCCGCGCCGGGGCAGTATTATGTTTTCGGAGGGAAAATATTTTCAGGAGAATAACAAATGGATTATGATTTTACTACCATGCCTGACCGCAGAGGGAAAGACTCCATAGCGGCTGACATGAATAAAAATGATTTTTGGACCATCCCCAAAGGAGTGACAAAGCCTGGCTTTGACCAGGTTCCTATGTGGATCGCGGATATGAATTTTCCAACCTGCCCCACGGTAATGGAGGCCCTTGAGGAACGAATGAAACATCCGATCTTTGGATATTTCGTCCCTTCGGAGGAATATTACCATGCCGTTATCCGCTGGCATAAAGAAAGCTTTGGGACAGACGATTTAAGCAGTGCATGTATTGGTTATGAAAACGGAGTGCTGGGAGGGGTTACAAGCGCCTTGCATGTCCTTTGCGGCACTGGAGAGCCGGTACTGGTCCATTCGCCTACCTACAGCGGATTTACGACACAGCTTAAGCGCAACGGGTTTCGGATCATTCTCAGTCCTCTGAAAATGGACAGAGACGGCATCTGGCGTATGGATTTTAAGGATATGGAGGAGAAGATCAAGGAGTACCATATTCATACCACCTTATTTTGCTCGCCCCACAATCCCAGCGGCCGGGTCTGGGAGCGGTGGGAGCTTGAACAGGCCATGGAAATTTTCCGGGCCAATGATGTCTATGTGATCTCAGACGAAATATGGGCGGATCTTACTTTGTTCGGACATAAGCATATCCCTACACAGTCTGTATCAGAAGATGCCAGAGACAGGACGGTGGCGCTGTATTCTCCTTCCAAAACCTTTAATCTTGCCGGACTGGTTGGCAGCTATCACATTATTTATAATCCGCGGCTGAGGGACAGGATACGGAGATATTCTTCTTTATGCCATTACAATGACATGAATGTCCTTTCCATGCGGGCCCTTATGGGGGCTTATCAGCCGGCAAGCCGGCCATGGCTTGCCCGGTTGAAGCAGGAGTTGGAGAGAAATGTGATATATGCCTGTGACTTTATCGAAACCAGATTTCCCGGAATCAGGGTATACCGCCCACAGGGAACGTTCATCCTGTTGCTGGACTGTGAGGGCTGGTGCAAAAACCACAAAAGGACCATAGATGAGATCCTGGAAAACGGTGTTGGAGTCGGTGTGATCTGGCGGGAAGGAGCAGTGTTCCATGTGCCTTGCGGCATACGGATGAACCTGGCTTTGCCCCATGATAAGCTCGTGGAAGTTTTTTCAAGATTACATCAATATGTGTTTCGATGATGACATTGGCAGAGTACCGAGTGAGGAGAAATCTGTTATCATTGGAGTCAAAAGGGTCATATCCATCAAGGGTGGATGAGGCCCTTTTTTATTTCATAAGATAAAAGAATGTTGGAGATATAGTGATAAAAATTGAATGTTTTTCGATATTAATTTATTAAATACTATGATATTATGACAGCAACAAATCATCAGGAGGTTCCATATGAAAACAAAACAGATTGATTTTTCTAATGGTAAGGTATTTGAAAATATTATGCTTGCGGCAGGTCCCATGCTGGTGGCCCAGGTCTTAAATCTGATGTACAATATTGTAGACAGGATTTATATCGGAAAGATACCAGGGGAAGGAGTTCTGGCCCTGGGAGGGATCGGTCTGTGTTTCCCCATTATTTCCCTGATTACGGCATTTACCAACCTCTATGGTTCCGGCGGAGCGCCTTTGTGCTCCATAGAGCGTGGCAAGGGAAACAGGGAGGAAGCGGAAAAGATCATGAATACTTCCTTTTATCTGCTGATTGTTACGGGAGTGATATTGACGGGAGTTGGCATGGTTCTTGGCAGGCCCCTTCTCTATCTGTTCGGAGCCTCCGACTCTACCATCCGTTTCGCGCTGCCCTATATGAGAATCTATCTTTTGGGGACTGTGTTTTCCATGATCTCCCTGGGGATGAATCCGTTTATCAACGCTCAGGGCTTTGCCAGCACCGGCATGACCACTGTATTTTTGGGAGCTGCCGTGAATATTATCCTGGATCCGGTTTTTATCTTTCTCCTGGGTATGGGGGTAGAAGGGGCGGCGTTTGCCACCATCTGTTCTCAGTTCCTCTCAGCGGTTTTTGTCATAAGATTCCTTACAGGTAAGAGAGCCGAATTAAAGTTAAAACCCTTTGGCAAGATCGGTCTGAAGGCAGGAAGGATTATGGACATCATAAGCCTGGGAGCAGCCAGCTTCGCCATGCAGTGTACCAACAGCCTGGTTCAGATCGCCAGCAACAGCATGCTCAGTACTTTTGGCGGGGATATGTACATTTCCATCATGACCATTATCAACTCAGTCCGTCAGATCCTGGACACACCGGTTTTGGCTATTACCGATGGATCTTCTCCCATTTTAAGCTACAATTATGGAGCTGACAACTACAAAGGAGTGAAAAAAGCGGTAAAGCTGGTGGTAGCGTTTTCTCTTACTTATACCATCCTTGTCTGGGTGACGGTACTGGTGATTCCATCCGCGTTTATCCGTATTTTTAACAACGACAGCACATTGATAACGGCAGCGGTTCCAGCACTCCATACCTACTTTTTTGCTTATATTTTTCAGGCTTTGATGTACAGCGGCCAGGCAGTGTTTAAGTCATTGAATAAAAAGAAGCAGGCTATCTTCTTCTCACTTCTCAGAAAAGTGATTATTGTGGTCCCCCTGACTTACTTACTGCCCCATGTGGGAAATCTGGGAGTACTGGGAGTGTTCGCTGCGGAGCCTGTATCCAATGTATTAGGCGGCGGAGCTTGTTTTGTGACTATGCTGTTTATGATGCGTATGTATGGGAAAGAAACAGAAGTTCCCTGCGCGGCTCATGGGGATGCATGCTGTTAAATTCTACTGGAATTTTATGGAGGCGCTGTGAGATTTTTCTATAAGTGAAGGCTGTTGTTTGGGAGAGATTTTATGGAAAAAATGTTGATAGTAATCTTTGACGATGAAGAGGGAACTGCCTTTGATCATGTTTTAGAATTCATTGCTAAAGAAAAACATATAAAACGGATAAATGTTTTCCAAGCAGACAATCTGTTGCAATATGGAAATCTTGAAATCACACCTGAAAAGAAAAGTGTTAAATTGAGCGGGAACCATGTGGAATTAACAAATTATGAGTTTGAGCTTCTTTATTTGCTGGCCAAAAGTCCAGGACATGTATTTTCGAAAGAACAAATCTACAACCAGGTGTGGAGAATACCTTATGTGGGAGCGGAGGATAATGTGAGCAGTCTGGTTTATCGTATAAGAAAGAAAATTGAGGCTGACCCATCAAAACCAATTTATATATTAACCGTGTGGGGAATCGGATATAAGTTTAGTGATAAATTTAAGGCATAAACCCCGCTTAAAATTAGCAGCATGTGTCATAAATACTATCAGTTGACATCAATGCTGCTTTTTTCTTTCCCAATTTTTGATTATTGACAATGTTTTTTTCGGTATGCGGCAGGGGAAAGGCTGCTGGTTCTGCGGAAGTGCTTAATGTAATAACTGGCAGTGGCAAAACCGCAGTTCAGAGCAATTTCCGTGACAGGCAGATCAGTTTCCAGCAACAGCTCTTCACTTTTTTCCAGACGGTAATTCATTATATATTCAAAGATAGAACAATTCATGTTGGCCCGGAATTTTCTGCTGCAGGTTCCCACCGAGGCATTTGCATAGGAGGCAATTTGCTCCAGGGTAATCTTTTCCTGATAGTGGCTGCTGATATACTTCATAATCGCAAAAACCGTATCATCCTGCACGGATGTTTCTTTGCCTTGCTTTTGCGACAGGAAATTTTTATAGACGGCAGCCCACATGGCAATCAGATCCTGATAGATATCCAGATAATCGGTTTCAATGGAAGGCTCCTTTTCTTTCTGCTCATAGGCTCCGCTGATCCGATGAATCCGTCCAAATACATCCTGAGCCCAGGCTGTCTCTGGTTCCAGGCGGCAGTAGGGCAGGCTCTTGTTGCCGATGAAAGGCAAGATATATTTGCTGTCAATGAAACTGCTGTGGGAGTGGAGAAGCATCAGAGGATGGAAATCAAGGCAGATGTAAGCACCATCCGTCCCGTTTGCGTTGACTGCCCGGTGAAGAATGGAGGCATTGATAAAAATTCCCTCTCCTGCATTCAGAGTTTCGGTGTTTGTCCCAATCGTAAACTCCACGGTTCCCTGAATGACAAGAGAGAACTGGATTTCATTGTGCCAGTGCCAGTCAACAAAACCCAGGATATTACGGTTGATGAAAGTGGTGTAAACGGCCAGAGGAAATTCCGGCGTGCCATGGGGCGTGGTGTCTCGAAGAGCCTGGTCAATAACAATATTTAAGGTCTGCATAGGGTTTCCTCTTTCTATGAGATGGTCTTTTTATAGATATGATACACCAGGTTTAGAGAAAAGACAAGAAAGTGTTATAAATTAACTAAATAAATATAGCTATTAAGAAAAAATGACCGGATAATTATATAAAATGGTTGGTTTGTTATATAAAGAATCTTTACTGTATGCTATGATAAGGTCACAGGAAACGGTGCGCATCCGGTTCAAAAAAGATAGTAAGGTAGGAGAAAAATGATGGTTTCAATCAATGAAAAACGCCTGATCAGCCATATCAATGCCCTTGGGGCGATTGGAATTGACAGGGAAGGAAAAAGAACACGTCTGGCAGCTGATGACGCGGAAAAAGCAGGACGTGATGCGGTTGTCGGATGGATGAAGGAGGCAGGCCTCCGGGTAGCCATTGACTGTATCGGCAATATTTTTGGTATCTGGGAGGAGGAAGACAATCAAAGGGAAGCGGCCGTGATGACAGGCTCCCACATTGACACTGTGATCAATGCAGGCCAGTATGACGGCTGTTATGGGGTGCTGGCCGGAATCGAAGTAATCCAGTCCTTAAAGGAAGCCGGATATAAGACCTGCCGTCCTATGGTGGTGGTGGCCTTTACCAATGAAGAGGGTGTCCGCTATTCACCGGATATGATGGGATCTCTGGTTTACGCAGGGGGGATGGCGCCGGAGGAAGCCCTTGGTGTTACAGGAATCGATGGAACCATTTTGGGCAAGGAACTGAAACGGATCGGATATGCAGGAACAGAAAAGCCGGGATTTATAAAGCCATACTCTTTTGTGGAGCTTCATATCGAGCAAGGTCCGATTTTGGAGGCGGAAGGATACGGAATTGGCGCGGTAGAGAACCTGCAGGGGATATCCTGGCAGAAAATCACCATTGAGGGGGTACAGAACCACGCGGGGACAACGCCTACCTCATACCGGATTGATGCCGGAGTGGCGGCGGCAAAGGTGGTTACCTTTATGCGGGAGCGCTGCTTACAGTCAAAAGGAAAAACCGTGTCCACCACAGGCTGTATGGAGTTTCAGCCTAACGCTATCAATGTCATCCCTTCCAGAGCAATCTTTACGGTAGATGTGCGCAATCCTGATGAGGAGTCGCTTCAGGCAGAGGAACAGGCACTGGCGGATTACTTAAAGGAGCTGGAACAGACCGATAAAGTGAAGATCCACACAGAGCGCTTGTCCCGATTTAAGCCAGTACTGTTCGATGAAGGGATTGTAAAAATGATAGAAAAGCACGCAAAGAATCATAGCCTTTCCAGCCGCAGAATTACTTCAGGGGCAGGCCAGGATGCACAGAATATGGCGGCTCTTTGTCCCACAGCCATGATTTTCGCTCCCAGCGCAAGAGGAATCAGCCACAACCCTAAGGAATTTACCAGCAATAAGGATTTAACCGCCTGCGCAAAGGTCTTTATGGATGTGATGGCAGAACTTGCAGGAGTGAGAGAAGGGGAGGAAACGTGACTATGAAAATTACCGGTTTGCACCACGTAGCATATGCGGTGGAAAATTATAAACGAGTTAAAAGATTCTGGAGGCAGTTAGGATTTACCTTTTTGCAGAATCAGGCTAAAACGGAAGATGAGGCAGAAGCTGTTTTTTGGATAGGACAGGTACAGATTCAACTGCATCCCACGGTTTCCTGCCCGTTGGCAGCGGTATGGAGAGAGAATCATACCAGGGACGATCTGTATCAAATCTGTCTGGAGGTCGAGAATTTGGATGATGTGATTGACCATTTACACAGGGCAGGAATCCGGACTCCAGAGCCGGAGGAAACCTGCCAGGGGAGGCAGTTTTATTTAGACAAGTCTTATACCGGTGAATATTATCTTGGTTTTATGGAATTGAACCAGATGCTGAAGAATAAACAAATTCCAGAACAGCAGATGACCATTGCCAGAATGTTTGGATTGACCGGGCTGACCCCGGAGTAGATCGCCCATAATGATATGGGAATGACGAATATCCACCATATTGGTATTTCTGTGGCGGATTATGAGAGGGCGCGCTATCTCTGGGAAGAGGTTCTGGGAATGGAGGCTCTTTACCAGAATTTTAAGGAACGGGGATTTGAGGAGGATGCCATGTATCTGGGAGATGCCCAGATACATATTTACCGGTCCCAGAACCCGGATCTGAAATTCTGCTGGTGGCCGCGAAAAAACGGTGACGGCCTGGAAACCCTCAGCGTTTGTGTTGATAATATCAATAAGACAATCCATGATCTCAGATGCGCGGGGATGGATATAGCGGGCTATGGAGCGGAGTCCATGTCCCAGGGAATGTCCTGTTTTATTGATAAAGAGTTTACAGCGGGAAATGATTTTGAATTGGTGGAATTCCACTACTTCCTAAAGGGGAAGCCAGTGGAGGAAATGAAAAAGATTGTATACCATTTTTTTGGAGAAGGTACGGTTCTTTAGGAGGATAAGATGAAGGGATTATGTACGATGAACTGTAAGCGATGAATAGGTTCTTTCCAAATTTAGTTGATTTTATTGTGTAAAAGCATTACTTTTTATACTAATCTGTGCATTTTTATAATAGTATTCGTTAAAGAGCAGCTTTGCTTTCAGCAGTGTAAAGCTGTTTCTTCCATACATAACACGTTTAGTCAGTTTGATTTTATTTACGCTTCCTTCTGCGAGTCCATTATTATATACATATTTTATTCCATTTTTTACTGCTTCCAAATCATTTTTTAAACCATTTATATATGCGGTTAATTCCTCAATCTTAAGCGTTTCTGCATTTATCATCCATGCTTCTAACTCTTCATATTTTTGTGAAAATACAATCCGGTGAAATTCCTTTAACATGAAATACAGTTCTCCCAATATGGGGTATTTTTTTATG
>CATKXR010000103.1 GCA_949840805.1 uncultured Lachnospiraceae bacterium
CGGAAGACAGATGATACTCTCTCCCACGGCAGAAACAGCACGATGTCTGACGCAGATCTGATCCCGGCAGTCAGCCGCCTCCATCCGCACCACACCGTCCGCAACGGAAAACAGATTAAAAGCTCCCTCGTCAGGAATCACCGGAGCATTTCCATAGTTCGATACTGTCATATGGCCGTCTTCAGCCCATACCAGATAATACTGTCTGCCCTGCATTTCCGTAGCAGAAAATGCAAACACCGCCAGCTGTTCTCCGTCACAGGAAACCCTTACCACGTCCCCCTCACGTCGATACAGAATCAAAAAAACACCGGTCAGCACCGCCGCCAGCACACAGAATACTACCAACGCAATATCTGCTTTCCGAATTCCATTCGGAAACTGTCCCTGTTGTCCTCTTTTTCCGTTTTGCATAGTAAACCCACATCATACTTAACCTGCCGTCTGGCAGGCCGCATGACCATCCATGCTGTAAAAGTCATAGACTTTCACAGCAACATCATATCATGTTCGAACATATGTTTCAAGATGCTGAATTTCATCAATTTTATATCCGGGATTACAACGTTGCAGTTCCTGCCCTGACCATCCGCGTATCATATAACACAAACCACAGCTTTATCGTCCGGATACCCTGTTGATTATACCATCCCTTTCACTGCTTTGAAAGATTTTATTTATTGTTTGCTGTATATAGGAATTTCTCCTTTTTCATGACGTCTGATAATGCTCATGTTACATAGAGAAAGCACCACACAAAACAAGACAAGAACAGCTGGTCCCGCCGCTGTTTTGTACAATATATTGTGAAGGGAATTTGTAAAGGAAACTTGACAGACATATTATCATGTGTTACATTCAAAATGTAAAGGAAACTTGTCAAAGAGGTGATCATATTTGGAAAACAGGGTTGAAGAATTAAGAAAAGGATTAGGCATGAACCAAGAGGAGTTTGCAAAAATACTTAAAGTTTCAAGGCAAACTGTCAGCTCAATAGAAACGGGAAAATATAATCCCTCTTTGGAATTGGCTTTTGCAATTTCAGATTTTTTTGGTAAGCAAATTGAAGAAATTTTTATCCATGAAAGGAGTTTGAGAGAATGAAAAAAGGAATTTTAATTGAGGGGATTTTGTTTGTTTTTTTTGGGGCCGTTCTTTTGTGTATAGAATTATTAACCGATAGTGTTCTGGACAGTTTGCTTATTGGTTTTGCGGCCGGAGGTATTTGTTCTGGTATAGTTACGATTTGCAAATATTTTTATTGGAACTCGCCCCAAAACAAAGAACGGTATCAAGAAAAAATCACAAACGAAAAGATAGAACTCCATGATGAATTAAAATCAAAATTAAGAGATAAATCTGGACGATATTCTTATACGATCGGAATTATGACAGTTAGTGCTTCAATCATGATATTTTCTATATTGGGTACACTTGAAATTATTGATAACGCCCGCATGATAGTGCTATATTTGAGCAGTTATCTTGTTTTTCAGATTATCATAGGTATTGTAATATTCAGACACCTGCTCAAAAAATATGAATAGCAAAACCAGTCGGAACTGTTTTTTATTTGGTGGACATTAACCATGAACCTTTATTAAAAAACAGAACCCATAAACTACGATGCTTACATAGAAAAAGCTCTGCCATCAGGTAGACAACAATAAATACTATCGCTGCACTTCCAGGCATATACATTCCCGTTTGATATGGACGTTTTCTGTTGGAAAGAGCCAACAATTATGAGGGCGAAATCGAAATTTACTAAACAATTATCTGTAACAGTTCAGCCTTCGGTTTCTCTGTTACGGAATCTGCCCATTCCAAATCGCCTGTGGCGAGGGGCAGATTCCTTTGGCAAAATTTACGCATTCTCACGCACTTTGCCAAAGCAAAGTGCAATTGCAGTAAATGCAAAGTTCTGATCGTAGACTTTGTCATCGAATGTTCCACATTCCGAATGATAATAGTTTGCAGTCATTTCTCACTCAAACTCACCAATGATACTTCCCTTTTGAATGACATGCTCTTCTACCTTTTTCAAAAAAGTTCTTTTCATCGAATTGACGTTTATGTTTACTTCACAGTCTAAAGAATAGATTGTAAAACGGTAAGTATGTTTTTTCCCTTTCGGTGGCTTCGGTCCCGCATAACGATGCAGACCATATCCTATCCCCTGGCAGGCATTCCCCAACACTGGCACTGTCTTACCAGCCGGAATATTTTTCTTTATTCTGTCAGCAGCAGGAATGTTCCAAATGATCCAATGGGTAAAATCCTTGATCGGGTGTGATAAATCTTCCAATGTAACAGCAAGGGTCTTTGCATTCGGTGATAAATTCTTTATCACAAATTCCGGCGATATATCCTGCCCTCGTCCGGTATATTCGACGGGAAATCTGCTTCCGCTGTCTATCCCAATGCACTCAAATTCCAAAACAGTGTTATCCATAATTTCCTGCATCACCTGTCCGCCCCTCCACACTCATTTTTTAATGACCGAATCAATGTTTCTACCATATAGGAATAGCTTTCGTCAGCATCTGCCATCGTTCCAAAAAAGCCTGCTTTCTCCAAAGTAACAAATCCATGCATGGCACTGCGTATTGTCCGGCTGAAATGGATGATGTCCTTTTCTGATAAACCGCAGGCTTCCAATACAGGATATAAACTGTGTACAAGATTTTGCCCTTTTTCAATTAAACCGGAATCTCCCGCGGACGGAATTTTAACTATTGTTTTATACAATTCTGGATTTTCTTTCGCAAATCTTCGATATCCTATTGCTATATGGTAAAGCGTATCAAAGGACGATGCACATTCTGTTCCGCTGTATAGCTGGCCTGCCATCCTTTCAAATGTAAGCTGCCCGATATTAGAAGTCAGCTCCGACAGACTGCTGATATGGTTATATAGAGATGCCGTTTTCACGCCTAATCTATCCGCCAGTTCCCGAAGCGAAAACCGGTCAAATCCCTTTTCAGCAATAAGCTCTGCAGCGGCTTCCACAATACGGTCTGTATTCAGCCCTTTTCCTGCCATAGAAGTTACCTCCAAAACTAATAGTGTTAGCTATATTATAAACTAATACCATTAGTTTATCAACTTCAAAATCAGGAAAAGCTGACCGCCGCATATGGCGGATAAAGTCCATGGTGCGGCGTTTAGCTTTTTCATCATCCTGAAAGTTATAAATCCAGTCAGGCATTATTGATATGACGGCTTACAAAAAAGAAGGCCTGCCGCTCCGGCACTACAAAGGAATAATACCAGCAATGGATGAATTCCGTTTGTAACAGGCTTAAATATTGAATCACCGGGTCCTGCCTGTACCACAAAACAGAAACAGAACGCCCCCAAATACCCGGCAGCTGTACTTTTTGCAACAGAAGCACAAAGCAGTCCTGCAAATCCCGGCCCCATGCACGCCGCCAATGTCCGGACAGCATATGCTCCCATCGGGAATATACTTCCACAGATGCGCATATAAATCTCAAATACCATTACCAGAGCAAAAGTGCCTGCCATTGAAATTCCGATCCGCAGCGCTGCCACGACCCGGAAGGAAAGCGGACGCAGAGCAACCATGTCAAATAAGTCACGGGACTGTTCCCGGTAAAACAAGGAGGTGAACATGGGAATCCCGGTCAATGCCACCATCCGCTCCAGACAGTCAGCAGATTTTATACAGTCCAGATCTGCAGTCCCATAAAGCAGCGGAATAACCAGCAACAGCAGGATGGACGGAATGAGCGTATTCTTATAATTCATGCGGACGTTCGCCCCTAAAACAGTTAAAAAGTTTTCGGTTCTCAAAGCTATCCACCCCTTTCCGTCTTGCCTCATATATAACAACCGAGAACGCCAAAAGCACAAAAGCCATACCGGAAATGAAAACCCTGTTCAGTACCAGCATGTGGATGTTCTCCATCATCCTCCCATATCCTTTTAATGTATTATGGCGGATGATAAGATCAAATAAATCATACTTTCCGCCTGCAATCTTACCGATAGACGGCCTGCCCGCCAGCCAGAGCAGTCCTGCGATCAAAACGCCGGCATAATTCTCAGTCAGTATCGTCAAGAGCAGCCCGATGGCCATAACAAGCAGGACTGTGGGCAAAATCCACAACAAGACATATTTTGCAAAAGCAAATGCATCCGGCTGTGCTCCTGCCTCCATGCAGAACTGTACCAGTGCCGCCAACGACTTGACCGGGAAGATAAGGAGCGGCAGCATCACCATACAGACGGATGCCGCAAAGCGGGTGCAGACCAGTCTTGTGCCGGGAACCGTCCGCGGGTACACCAGTGCCTGCATCTTACGGCGCTTATCCCTCATTATCAGTTCGATCGCTACCAGGGCTGGCAGCCCTAAGACCACCAGGGAAATACTGTCACAGTAATACCTGGCAAATGCTCCCGTCACACGGTCTCCTTCATAGAATTCCCTGTGCTCCTGCTCTGTAACATGGCTTTCTTCCATATCATTCCCACAGTAATACAGTGTCAACATTTCCTGACTGAAATAGGAATTGCGCCCGATCATAGCATCTACCACTCCCATGATTTCCTGGAAACGTTCAAATGTTACCTTATCAAAACCACTTTCCGGGTTTTGGGATGCACCGGCTATATCGTTATTGTTTTCCGTATATTTCCAATCGCCAGGTTCTATGACATACTGACCGCTTTCGTTCATGCTTCCCTGCCCCGGCTCAAAAAAGAACGCACCGCCACCGGAAATCTGAAAATCTTCTGCGCTGTTCTCCCCCGCTTCCCCGTTTATGGCTTTTTCGCTCATTCCTGTCAGTTCTTCCAAATAGGAAAGGATCACCCTCTGCTTTTCTCCGGACAGCGCTTTCGTTTTTACATATCCGAACGGATAATATTCATAGGCGTTTTTGTGGTAACTGTCCAAAAGCCGTGTGACTGCCCCGGTCATCATATTTTCCTGCATTTCCACATCAGACAGCCGCTCGGAATCCCCGGTGTATATGCCATCAGGAGCAGTATAAAATACAGATGTCGGATCCTCCTTCCTGCGAAGTTCATCCTCCACTGTCGCATCAAATTGGCGGATGCAGACAAAAAACAATGCCAGTACATACAGCCAGTACAGAACGCCCCCTGCTGTTTTTTTGCATTCCATAAAAAACAGTCTCATCAATTCTCTACCCCCTTTTCCAGCTGGCGCAGCAATTCCATATAGCCGTCCCATGCTGTAGGCGCACAGGAAACGGGACAGCCTGCCGGGATTCGGTCAGCCAGTACGCGGATTCGTACATCTGATGCACAGCTCTGGCTGGACAGGATATGGTAATCCCTTTTGACCGCATCCTGCTCCTTTTTGGGGATGGCCAGTTCAAACACTTTTCCCTCCGCCTTTTTTGCCAACGTCCCCACCGTACCGGCAAACAGCAACCGCCCGGCATCCAGCACCGCCACATTTTCGCACACCGCTTCAATGTCACTCATGATATGGGAGGACACAACCACGGTACGGCTGCCTGAAAATTCATCAAGCAGGGTATAAAAACGGAGCCTTTCTTCCGGGTCAAGCCCTGCGGTCGGCTCGTCAACGATCAGTACCTGCGGGTCATCCAACAGAGCCTGCGCAATGCCAAGCCGCCGTTTCATCCCGCCGGACAGCTTCCCGGCCTTTTTTGTCCTGTCATCCCATAAATTCACCTGCTGCAGAAGCCGGGGGATGCGTTCCCGACAGGTCTTTCCCGGAATGTCGGAAAGCGCCGCCAGATAACGCATGATCTCCAGTACCGACATATCCTGATATAAGGAAAACTCCTGCGGCAGATATCCAATGAAGGACCTGATTTTCTTTGTATCCTCCATCGGGATTCCGTCAAATGTGACCTGCCCGCCGGAAGGTCTGCTCAGTGTGGCAAGAATCCGCATCAGCGTCGTCTTCCCTGCGCCGTTCCTTCCGATCAGCCCGAACATACCATTTCCGACAGAAAAGGTGATGCCGTCCAAAGCGGTCTTTTTTCCATAAACTTTCTTCAAAGATGTGATCTGTATCTCCATGAAAAAACTCTCCTTTCCAGCGTTTATACGCTATGGAACTGTTCAGGCAGTTCCTTTGATAAGGAGAGTTTACCAGCTAAAAGTCTACATTCCGTCACAATGGATCCATTTCTTCTGTTTTTATTTTCACTGTCACCCGTGCGCCGCCTTCCGGGGCATTATCGAGCAGGATGGTACCGCCATGCTTCTGTGCAAGTATCCTGCATATGGTCAGCCCGATGCCAAAATGCTTCTTTTCTGCTTTTCCCTTATAGAAATAGTCTGTTGCTTCCACACGCTCCTTTTCCGAAAATCCCCTGCCATCATCTGTTATGGTAACAGTAAGGAAAGGAGCGTCAAAGGAAACCTCCACGTCTATCCTTTCCCGGCAGAACCGCAGGGAGTTGTCTATGATGTTTTCCATAATCCGGAATACTGCGGCAGCGGACATTTCCACAATCTGCTGTGGCAGCCCGGCCCGTAAACAGATTTCTTTCCCGTTCTGCCCGGCCATGACGGAAAGCTGCGCCCGCATTTCTTCCAAAAAACTGCCCAGCAGGACTTCTCCGTATTCCAGGCGCATATCCTCCAAAGCCTGAACCTCACGCACGGAATCCGCATATTCCTCCAGCCTGACCGCGGACTGATTGATATACCCTGCAATTTCTCGTATGCCGTCCCCTGTCATATTTTCCTTGCCGGCATTCCTGTCCAGGTATTCGCTGTAGCCTTTGATGACTGTAATCGGCGTCCTCAGATCATGGGCGATGCCTGCATTGATCTTTTTCCTTTCCTCTACCAGCCCCCACATATAACGGTTATTTTTTACCAGCTCGCCCCGCATGGTCTCAAATGCCCTGCACAGTTCCCCCAGCTCGTCCTGCTTTCCATAGCCGATTGAAAAATCAAGATCATTGTCCGCTATATGGCTGATCCCCTGTTTTAAGGCCGTAAGCGGCTCTTTCAGCTTGACGTGGTAAAAACAGGTTCCGGCACATACTATCCCAAGGGCAGAAAACAATACGGGAAGGAACACAATCAGTATCTCCGTAATCCTGCATATCCACAGTTCCCTGTCTGTAAATTCCGTATGACCATCCTCTGTGCCGCCGCTCTCCACTTCCATGACGCAGTATTCGCCGTCTTCGTCATCAAAAACTGCCGCATCCATCCTGAAAGCATGGGACAACGTGATCTGGTCATGTATCCGGGAACAGATTCTCACGGATACCGCAGACAGACACAGCACAATAACTGCCGTGACTGACACGATCAGATAGAATGCTTTTTTGAGCGTCATATCCTTTAACTTACCCACTTATACCCGCACCCCCAGACTGTCTCTATATACTCCCTGTCTGTCACCTTCGCCAGCTTTGCACGTATCCTGCGGATATGCTCTTTCAGGATGTCACTGCTGCCTTCGGCATCATATCCCCAGATCCTCTCATAAATCCTTTCCCGGTCGAAGACCTGCCCCGCATGGAGGGACAGGAATTCTATAATGTCAAACTCCTTTTTGGAAAATGGAACAGCCTGCTCTTTGCAGTACACGCAGCGCCCTGTATAATCAATGAACAGCTCGCCGGACATCTTCACGCTGCCATGCCGCGGCCGGCTCTCCCTCCTCAAATGTGCCTCCACACGGGCTGTCAGTTCGGCAAGGCTGAACGGCTTCGTGATGTAATCATCCCCTCCCGCCTGCAGGCCGGTAATCTTATCCTGCTCCGTAACACGGGAAGTCAGGAAGATGATCGGACAGTCAATATGGTTCCGTATCTTTCGGCAGAACTCCAGCCCGTCCGTTTCCGGCATATTGATGTCTAACAATATCAGATCCGGATTATGGGAAAGTGCCTGGACAGCTTCCTTTGCATCCAATGCGGTATATATAAGGTATCCTTCGGTCTGAAAGTGCAGTCTGACCAGATTGCATATGGATTCCTCATCATCAATCAATAAAATTTTAGGAGCCATTTTTGTATTCCCCCATACTGCCCTTTTTCTTCCCTGAGATTTCAAATACTCTCCTGTCTTCAACTAACTTATCGGAAAAATCAGGGAGAATTTTAACGCCTGCTTCGTGGATGGTTAATCTGGCTTCCGGATAATACCATCTCCCTTCCCCCAAAATGCATCTGTTACTATCTCCCCGTACTGATTATGTAACAAGGGAACCGGACAGAACGTGATGTGTTCATGTTTGGTTCCCTTTTATCATTTGTGTATTATTGGTTTTCTTATAGTTTCTTTACCAGAACTACCCTGAATTTCCACTCCAGTGGCATCATCATTAACATTTATCCCCTGTTAAGCTCCTACTCATGTTTTTTACCAAGTTTCTTTACACATATGAAAACTACCATGGCAGTCGCTATAAGAAATTCTGCAAAAAGTATTTCTTGACCACCTAATACATCGAGCTCATGAAAGAAAAAACGCTCAATGAAACATACAGCAAAGAATACCAGATATACTGCAACCGAATACATGATACAGCTAAAAACCAGTCGCTGTTTTTGCTCCCGCCCAAGCATCATCTGCTGCTGTTTTTCCAGCATTTCCGTTTTTACTGACAAGTTGTCTATTTCCGACGACTTTAACAGATAATCAGTCGTGACATTAAAAACCGCACTCATTGCCACTATTTTTTCCAGTTCTGGAGTTGCCTGCCCGCTTTCCCACTTTGAAATGGACTGCCTCGAAACATCAAGTTTTTCAGCAAGCTGCTCCTGTGTCATGTCATTGGCTTTCCGCAAAGTTAATAATTTTTCTGAAAAATCCATATTATCCTGTCCTCCTTGTTTTTGATACCTAAACAATATCAAAACCTTTAACTACATTCCATATAGCCCTCTATACATCTATGCAACCAGTGGTAGAAATCTAAAAACAATTCTTAGAATTTCCTATAATTCAATTTTTCAGTCATGCCAGTCCATGTCTCATCAGCTCGTCCATTCACGATGCCTCTCACTGTTCTCCATTCTGCCAGAAAGCCGGGGAAGCCTGCCGTGTAATATCGGC
>CATKXR010000104.1 GCA_949840805.1 uncultured Lachnospiraceae bacterium
CCGAAACCGAAAGCCCAAAAACCGAAAGCTTCAAATGAGATTCTATCTGGTGGGATAGAAAAATGAGGGGCTCAAAAGAGCCCCCTAGTTATTATGCCTTAATTTCCCTATCCCGTGAAAAGTAACAATCATTTGGCAAATAAGTCATGCCTGCGAGTAAACATGTTGAAATATAGGGAAGGCTATGGTAAAATTTTTTCGGTAAGGACTTGGGAACCGCAGGATATAGATATATTCCAAGAAATATCCCACGTAGTCTGCACAGGTTATTTTCCTGCGGTTTCTTATGGCGGACAGGAGATTTTATATGAACGGAAATAAAGAAAAACAAAAGAAAAATGATCTTTGGCTGATGATGGCCTTATTGGGGCTGGCCGCGGTCCTTTGGATCGGATATTATGTTACCCACCGGGAACCGGCACTGCGGGCTGAGGTTACGGTAGACGGTAAGCTGGTGGAGACGCTGGATCTGTCAAAAGAACAGGAGGTCACGATTCAGGGAGCCAAAGGCGGTACGAACCGCCTGGCAGTACGGGACGGAATGATCTGGTGCGAGGAGGCAACCTGCCCGGACCAGGTGTGCGTCCATCAGGGAAAGCAGTCGAAAAACGGGGATATCATCGTTTGCCTTCCGAGCCTGATGATCGTGGAGGTAATCGGGGAGGATGAATAGGGAGAGAAGGTATGAGAGAGGCAAAACGCCGGATTTTTGAAATTATCCAGATCGGTAGGGACCAGGATATAGCGAGCATTGCTTTTGATTTTTTCATTGCCATTGTTATTTTCATTAATTTGTTTGTCACATTGATCGAAACCTTTGATTTTACGGACCCCTATATGGACCGCCTGCAGATGATCGACCAGATTACCATGGTGATTTTTGGGGTGGAGTATATTTTGCGGGTTTGGACGGCAGAGTATCTGTATCCAAAGAAAAGCAGCCTGGGGGCGAAATTTGCGTTTATGCGTTCTTTTTATGGCGTGATCGATATGCTGACTTTTCTTCCTTATTTTCTTCCGGTGTTTTTCCCCTCAGGGGTGGTGGCTTTCCGGATGTTCCGGGTAGCCCGGATCTTCCGCCTGTTCCGGATCAATACCTATTATGATGCTTTTAATGTAATCACGGATGTGCTGGTGGAGAAGCGGGATCAGATTTTTTCTTCCGTATGTATCATCCTGATTCTGATGATCGCATCCTCCTTGTGTATGTACAGTCTGGAACATGACGTGCAGCCGGATCGTTTTCAGAATGCTTTTTCCGGTATCTGGTGGGCTGTATCCACGCTGCTCACGGTAGGGTACGGCGATATTTATCCTGTCACATCGGCAGGCCGGATCGTGGGCATTTTCATCGCTTTTTTGGGGGTGGGTACGGTGGCCATCCCTACCGGCATTATCTCCGCGGGATTTGTGGAGCAATACACGAAGCTGAAGACCACCTCCAGCTATTCGGATGAATTTGACATACGTTTTATCACTCTGCGGATCCAGGAAGGCCATCCCTGGCAAAATCTGGCAGTGGGAGAGATTTCCCTGCCGCCGGGGCTTATTCTTGCCGTGGTCAGGCGGGGGAACAGGACCATTGTACCACGGGGGGATACGGTGGTGGAAGCGGGAGATAAGCTGATCCTGGGGGCGGAAGGCTTTAAGGATGAGATCGGTATCAGGCTGAAGGAGCTGATCTTGCGGGAACGTCATCCATGGGCGGGAAAGATGATCAAGGATCTCGATATTTCCAGACAGACCTTGATCGTGATGGTGCGCAGAAAGGAGCAGATTATCATTCCTAACGGGCAGCTCATGCTGGAGGCAGGGGATATGGTGATTTTGTATACAAAACGGGATATCCGGGACAGTGTGGAGATTGACCTGTAGGGACTTAGGAGAAAGGCGGCATTCGGGGAAACCTTGCGGGTATTGGAAGAATTGCAGAGCAGTTTGGTATGATTGGGGAAAGGCAGGGAAAAGCAGTGAGGGAAGCAATAAGCCTTATGGGTATGGTGTTGAAAGTAAGCCCGGTAGGGGAGTATGACAGGCGTCTTGTGATCCTGACCCGGGAGCGGGGGAAGATCACTGCTTTTGCCCGGGGAGCCAAGCGGCCCGGGAGCAGCCTGATGGCCGCAAGCCGTCCTTTTGTGTTTGGGAAGTTTAAGCTGTATGAGGGCAGGGACGCCTACAGCCTGGCATCGGCGGAGGTAAAGAATTATTTTACGGAGATCGGGGAGGATGTGGAGGCGGCATGTTATGGCTCCTATTTTTTGGAATTCGCCGATTATTACGGGCGGGAGAATGTGGAAGGGACGGAGCTTTTGCTGCTCCTCTACCAGTCCATGCGGGCGCTCTTAAAACCTGCCCTGCCCGATTCCCTGGTCCAGCTTGTATTTGAGCTGCGGGCTATGGCGGCAAACGGGGAATATACGGCCCAGCCGCCGAAAAGGGTAAGCGATTCGGCGGTTTATGCCTGGGAGTTCATTCTTTCTTCGTCCCTGGAGACCTTGTATACTTTTGTGCTGAAGGAGGAAGTGCAGCGGGAACTGCGGGAGTGTGTGGAAATGAACAAGAGGAGGTTTGTGGACCGGGAGTTTAAGTCGCTGGGGATTTTGCGGGAGCTGCAAGGGTAAGGGACTGCGGGAAAACAGGGCGGTCCCTTAATTTATGGAGACAGGCGTTTTTTATTCGTAGGCCTTTAAAAGCAGCATGATCAGATCTTTCACAGGAGGGGAGAGAAGCGTGCTTTTGTGATAGGCAATGACAATGTGGAACAGGGCAGGGGGCTCTAAGGAAAAGCATTCGTACCCTCCCTCATCCTGCACCATGGATTTTGGGAGAAATGCGGCGGCATTATGGCTGACCACCATATTTTTGGAAGCGTTCAGATCGCTGATTTCACACAGAAGATTCGGGGTAAAATGGCAGCGGTAGAGAATCTCTTTCTCCAATGTGCGGAAATGGCTGTTGACCTGGTTTAAGATAAACAGGTCATCCTGCAGAAGGGAAAAGTCAACGCCGTTTTTTTTGAAAGATTCAATACAGGTATGGTTTTTGGGGACGGCCAGCATGAGTTCTTCGTCCCGCAGGGGAAGATATTCCAGCATGCTGTGGGAAGCTTCGCTGGTAGCTGCCACGGCTAAGTCGGCCATTCCGTTGGTCAGGTATTCTTTGGCGATGGAAACATTGCCGTCAATGGTGCTGATAAAAATATCCGGGTGGAGCTTGTGGAAAGCCGGCAGGATCTCGGTGGAAAAAATGGGAAGAAGGGCATTGTTGTATACCATGGTGATCCTCTTCCGCCCGGAGGTCCGGAGCTTTTCGATCTTGGACAGGGCATCTTCGTAGGTGCTTAAAATGGAGCGGGCCCCGTTGACATAGACTTTGCCGGCATCGGTAAGGATCATTTCGTTTTGTTCTCTCTTAAACAGTCTGGTATCTAATTCTTTTTCCAGTTTTTTAAGCTGACGGCTCAAAGCCGGCTGGGTAATCAGCAGCCGGTCGGCGGCTTTGGTCAGAGATTTTTCTTCTGATATGGCAATGATATACTCTAAAAGCTGAATGGTCATAATCTTTCCCTTTTTTCATGGCATATTTTTTACAATCCATCCGCGGAACCGAATTCCGAGAGAATAGTCCGGGCGTGGCCGTTGTAGGCGGGAGTATAGCGGGGGTCGTTCCTGTCTTTTACTAAGACGAGATAGGCAAAATAGCGCTCGGCCTCTGACAGACTCCGTTTTCCCGAGAAAGCAATGCCCAGGTTCAGATAATACCGGGGACGGAGAGAAAAATAAAAAACATCATCCGCGTCCGGCAGCATGGCGGAATAGGGCAGGAAGCCTACGCCGGCTCCATGGCGGATCATATTGCTGAGAACCAGGTTATTGTTGGTCTCAAATACGATGGTTGGCACAAATCCGGCCTTGGATAAAATGTTGTCAGATATGGTTCTCACGGTAGTGCCGGGCGCCATCATGACAAAGGGGGAATCGGCAAGTTCTCTGATATCAATGGAAGCCAGGGAACCGGGAACGGCAGAAGCAAGGGGAGCCAGGCGATGGAAGGAGGGGACGCCGAGAATCAGTTCTTCCTTTGAAGTGATGATATAATCCAGATCCGGGTTCTCGATGTCAAAACATGAGCTGAGAGCGTAATTTACGGCGCCTGTCCGTACCAGTTCCCGGAGTTCTCTTGTGTAGGCTTCCCGGATTTCAATCTTTACATGGGGAAAGCGCTTATTAAACCTGGGAAAAATCTGTGCCACGGTGACGGCGCCTCTTAAGGGTGTAACGCCGACCGTTATGGTGTCGGTGGTAGCAGAGGTAAGGCGGTGGATGGTCTGGAGAGTCTGTTCTTCTGTCAAAAGGATCTTCCTTGCGGCATCCGTGTAGATTTTTCCGGCCGGGGTGAGGGTTAAGCGTTTTTTATCCCTGACAAACAAATCAATGCCTAGTTGCCTTTCCAGGCCGGCCAGAAAGGCGCTGAGGGTAGGCTGGGATATGCCCAGTTTCTTTCCGGCCTGTGAAAGGCTTCCCTCGCTGGCTATTTCGATCACGTAGCGCATGGTCTTAAGGTTCATAAAAATGGACTCCTGAAATTTGAAAAAAGCCGATGGCTGTCAGCAGCCACTTAAGAAATCGGGGAGCGTTATAGTTTTTATCATAATCGATCGGATAGGGTATGTCAATGTCTGATTTATAACTATAGTTTTTTGTTATAATATATATAGGGGTTGGTGGATTGTTTATTTATGAAAAATTATCTATAATTCCAAGTAATAGCAAGGAACAAAAGATAATTTGCATAATTGTGGCGGCCGAATTTCATGAAAGGATTAGGTAAATCATTCTTTTGTCATTTAAAAATGTAATAGGAGGTTTCTCATGAATACGGAAATGATAATTGTATTGTGTATCCTGGCTTTTCTGGTAGTAATGCTTCTTTCTCATAAGCTGCCCTATGGTGTTTCTGCTATGATCTGCTGTGTTTTGTTTGTCCTTACGGGGGTGGCGGATCTGAAAACAGCATTTTCCGGGCTTTCCAGCAGCACTACCATCATGGTGGCTCCCATGATCGTGGTGGCCGGCGCTTTAGGAAAGACCAGCCTGATCCGGCGGCTCCGTTCAGCCATGAACCGGCTGGAGGGAAAAAGCGGAATCATTCTTGTGGTGGCTTTGTGCCTGATGACCATCGCCCTTTCTCAGCTTATGGGGCAGATCGCCTGTATCTCGGTGATGCTGCTGTTTGTGCAGACCCTGGACGATGAAAGTGACTTGTCTCCGGCCCGTATGCTGTTTCTGGTGGCAACCATCAACTGTATCGCCACCTCCAAGATTCCCATCGGTATGGGAGCAACCATGCCGGGCACCATCAATTCTTATTATGAAGGAATGGTAGGGGCGGAGAATCTGCTGGGGATTACGGATTACTGCAAGGCGGGGATTCTTCCTCTGATAGCGGGAACTATTTACTGTATTTTTATGTATAAACTGATTCCCAACGGTTCCATTGATAAGTCCCAGGTGAAAGAGGTGAAGGAACAGGAGGCTCTTTCCAAGAAAAGCGAGGGGATTATCTTCGGTGTATTTGCCATGATTATGGTTGGATTCATGTTTACGAAGCAGCTTGGCAGCGATATTACCAACGTGCTTCCTGCTGCCGGAGTCCTGGTGTTTATCTTGTTCCATATTATGCCGATGAAAGATATTATCCTTACCCTTACCAGCGACATGGTGTGGATGATTGCCGGTATGAGCGTGATGTCCACGGTCCTGGGACAGACCGGTGTAGGCGAGCTGATCGGAGAAACGGTATTGAAGATCTTAGGAGGAAATCCCAGCGGCCTGTTTGTAAGCATTGTGTTCTGTGTGGCCTGTACGGTGATGACCAATTTTCTGTCCAACATGGGTACCATGGCCCTGATGAGCCCTATTGCGGCGGCTACTGCCCTGGCAGGAGGCATGAACGTAAAAGCGGTAGTCCTGACCTGCTGTGTGTCCGCGTGGTTTGCTTTTGTGCTGCCTACCGGGTGTTCCGGCGCCATCATGGCCTTTGGCATTGGAAACCACAATGCTTTTAAGGTGATGAAATTTACGATTCCTCTGGCAGTGCTTCTGATGATTTCCCTGATCGTTGGAATCAATCTGTTTTTCCCGATTTACGGGTAAGGGGACAGAAGGAATTTTGTGTTTGTGCGAAAACGGATTTTGTGTTAGAGTGTGTTAGGTGCATAGGAACGGCGTGTTGTGTTTTAGGGAAAAGCCTGGTTTTGGCTTATCCGAACCAGGAAACATTTAAGGAAAAGAAGGTGATAGGATGGCGTTTCGTTGTACTCCGCCTGTAAAGGATCCGGTGGCGTCCCTGGCATACAGGCCATGGACCCTGGCAGTCCGGCCTTTTCAGGTGGCGCCAGGAACCTGGTATGTATCCGGCCAGTCCTGGGTGGCATGTTATCTGATCGATACGGGGGCAGGGATGATTCTTATCGATACCGGCATTGCGGAGAGCCTGTATCTGCTGGTGGATTCCATTTACCGTCTGGGTTTTAAGCCGGAGGATATTAAGAAAATTTTGATCAGCCATGCCCATTTTGACCATTGCGGCGGGGCGAGGGCGATGAAGGAGCTGACCGGGGCGGAGATTTATATGTCCCGGGAGGATTGGAAATTTATGAAAATGTGCAGGGAGGAAACCCTGGAAGTGGATAAGGATTCTCATCCCCAGGAGTTTTCGCCCGACCGTTTTTACTCTGACGACAAGCGGATTGAACTGGGACATATTTCCGTCCGCAGCGTATTGACGCCCGGGCATACGGCAGGGTGTACCAGCTTTTTCTGGGAGGAGGAGAACCCGGTCAACGGAGAAAAGTACCAGATAGGGCTCCACGGAGGTGTCGGCGTCAATACCATGACGGATGATTATTATAAGGCCAGCCGGTATCTGACGCCTGCCCTTCGCGATCGTTTTCTGGCAGACGCCGTCTGGCTGCGGGAGATTCCGGTAGATATTGCCCTGCCGAGCCATCCCAACCAGATTGAGATACTGGACCGGGCGGGGCAGTATACCCATGAGAACCAGCCTTATCTGGACAGGGCAGTCTGGGCGGAGTTTGTGGATGAGCGGGTGAGGCAGGTTAAGGCAGTGACGGGACAGACGTGAAATACGAGGAGGAATTGGAATGAAGAAGATCATTGATCCTGGATGCAGGAAAAAAACATTGACATTGATTGATAATATTGTATACGCGGTCAGGACCGATCCTGAGGGAAAAAAACTGGAGCTGAAAATGTCTGTTCTTCTCCAGAACGGAAACAGCGAGATGAAGCTGGCCGTGGGAGAGGACGACCCGAAGGAAGATCACAGCCCCAAGCCCGCGCTGATTTGGATTCCGGGAGGAGGATGGAGAGGCGCGGACAAAAATCAGATGCTTGGAGAGATGGCGGAATTTGCCAGGGCGGGATATGTGGTGGCATCTATATATTACCGCAGCAGCGCCCAGGGGCATTTTCCGGATCAACTGATCGACGTAAAGACAGCGATTCGTTTTCTGCGGGCCCATGCCGGGCAATATGAGATCAATCCGGAAAAAATAGGGGTGTTTGGGCGGTCGGCGGGAGGCCACCTGGCTGCATTCGCCGCTATGAATACGGACGACTACGACAACGAGGGAGGATGGGAAGGTTATTCTTCCAAAGTGCAGGCGTGTTGTGATATGTTTGGGCCGGTTGATATTCTGGCCAACATGGAGATGGAAGAGAAGAAATTTGCCGATCCTGCGTTCCGTTGGCACAAGGTGGAAGATACCCACGGAGGAGCGTTTTTGGGAGGAGATCCGGCAACCATGAAGGAACGGGCCGTTAAGGCCAGTCCGGTGAATTTTGTCAGCCCCTCCATGTGCCCGATTCAGATTTTCCATGGGGACAATGACCCGATAGTACCTGTGGAAGTGAGCAGTGACCGGCTGTATGAGAAGATCTGTAAGGCGGGGCTGGAAGACCGGGCGGAGTACTATGTGGTGTCCCACGGAGGACACGGCTCCCGTGAATTTTTCCAGGATTCGGTGAAGCAGATCATGATTGATTTTTTTGACAGGCAACTGAAATGAATTGCCGGCAGAGGCAGTGAAGGCATGGGGATTTTGGGTGAAAATTCCCTTTGAAAAAATGTTCTGAGAGGTGAAACGGAAAAAAGAAGGGAAAATAAGGATGCCTGTCTGGCGGATATCCTTGTTTTCTCTTCTTTTTGCATGACCCGATTTTATCCTTATCTCTGATGGCGGGGTTTTTCCCGTACCATGTTACAGGCTTTAATCAGTTCGGTCAGCATATAGATCTTATATTTGCTCTCATAATAGCTGAGAAGCGGGGAGAGGGAATCGTTGCTGACCACTACATATTTGGAAGGAAGCCCGGTTAAGGCCAGTGCGCACACATCCGACATACATCTGCGGCATGTACATACGTTATACTGTTTTAAAAAGCTGTGGATGTCCTGGCGCAGGATCAACTGTTCCATCACATTGACGAACCGGTACTGGTCGTCTGTCAGTTCTTCGCTGATTTTGCTCTTCGGGATGATGGTATGGTGCGCGGTCTTTGGGGATTGTATGTTGCTGTCAGCGGTATTTGCTGCGGGCTGCGGGGCGGCGCCTGCTGTCTGAGTATCGGAGGCGGCGGGAGCGGGAGCGGCCGGAGCCTGGGCAGCGGCAAAAGCAGCCGCAATCTCGTCGGGGCTCATGGTTTTGTTGGAGTTTTCCGCCGGAGCAGGAGCCGGGGCCGCCGGAGCGGCCGGAGCCTGGGCAGCGGCAAAAGCGGCTGCGATCTCGTCGGGGCTCATAGTTTTGTTGGAGTTTTCCGCCGGAGCCGGAGCTGCCGGAGCTGGTGCGGCTGGAGCCTGGGCAGCGGCAAAAGCAGCCGCAATCTCGTCGGGACTCATGGTTTTGTTTGAGCTTTCCGCCGGAGCAGCCGGAGCCTGGGCAGCGGCAAAAGCGGCTGCGATCTCGTCGGGGCTCATAGTTTTGTTTGAGCTTTCCGCCGGGTTAGGAGCGGGAGCGGCTGGAGCCTGG
>CATKXR010000105.1 GCA_949840805.1 uncultured Lachnospiraceae bacterium
ACTTGTCAGGGAGTTGCATATGAAAAAGAAAATGGTGCTGATTGGAGGGCTATATAAGGTTTTTTGCACGTTTGCGCTTTATTATTACAGTGCAAACCATGCACCCTACTCATATATCGACATTATAATGTGTAGGACCGATACTCTCCTTTATTGGCGTGATTGTTTCCATTGTTACGAGGAGAAGCAGAAAACTGTATCCCATGTTATGGACAAGCGGACTTATTGTCTGTTTATTAAGCCTTATAATTTGTGTTCTGATTATTATATTATTGATAGCAATTATGGCGGCGGCGTTTAATGAAAATTGGCTTTGACGAAGTCATGGGATTACAATGTAAATCGGGGTTTAAGGAGAAAGAATATGAAAAGTTTTTCTATGCCAAAACAAGTTTCTCCAACATTAGAAATAGATGAGTTAATGAGATTGAAACATAGTTTGGAAAAGAATGTATCAAGGGAAGTTGCGGAAAGCATAATAAAGGAAATTCCATTATCTATAAATTCAACACCAGACATTCGAGCCGAGTGGGTAGAAAATCTATCTGCTATTCTTGAAAATAGATTTGATAAAAAAACGGTAAAAAACATTCGCCAAGAGTGCTATTGTAACGAAAATGGTAGGTTAGAAGATACCGCAAATAACTTGAAACAACTTTATCTCTCTTTGGATAAGGATTTGCATAGATTTGTCAATGCTCTGAATGAAAATGGTGCCGGTTGGTTTATTAAAGTATCCTTCTTTGTGAACCTGCCGAATGCTTTTGTTACTTATATGCTGAAATATGAGCAGTTCCCCGTTATGCGTGCCAGTTCCACCATAGCGGCAGATGTCACACTGGTGTTGATTGGGCTGATTCTTTTATTATATCGAAATGCAGATCAAAGGATAAGGAGGCTATAGAATATGGAACTTGTAAAACTGACACACGAAAATATTGAAAAGGAGCACATCTGCTGTGCAATCTCCAATAACAAGGATATCCAGGTTATGTCCAAAAAGAACTGGCTGAAAGACAGGCTGGACGAGGGGCTTGTATTCCTAAAAGGCAACGTCCGGGGAAAATGCTTCATTGAGTATATCCCCGCGGAATATGCATGGGCGCCCATCAAGGCGCAAGGGTATATGTACATTGACTGCCTGTGGGTATCCGGGCAGTTCAAGGGGCATGGATACTCGAACCTGCTGTTGGATGCATGTATCAAGGACAGCAAAGAGAAAGGAAAAAAGGGGCTTGTGATCCTGTCCTCCAGGAAAAAGATGGGATTCCTCTCTGACCCGAAATACATGGGCTATAAGGGCTTTCAGACAGCGGATACGGCAGAGCCTTATTTTGAGTTGATGTACCTGCCCTTTGAAGGGGGCGCACCTCTTCCCCGCTTCCGGGACAGCGTGGGCAGACAGGAAGATATGCCGGAAGGATTTGTGCTGTATTACACAAACCAATGCCCTTTTACGGCAAAGTATGTACCGATGCTGGAGGAGATGGCAAAGGCCAGGAACGCAGTGTTTCAGTCCGTACATATCCAGACCAGAGAGGATGCGCAGAATGCCCCTTCGCCCTTTACCACCTTTTCCCTTTTCTATGACGGACAGCTCGTGACACATGAAATCTTGTCGGAGAAGAAATTTGCTAAAATCTTAGCAGATAAAAGAGTGTGAAAAATGATTCAATTAGTCAGACCAACAGAAGCGATGAAAGAACAGGCTATAGAGTTCAGACAGGAATTTTTTGAACATGGGGAATTTGTTATCAACGGAAGTGAATTATTTGATAAAACGGATGACTACACAGAATGGTGCAGAGCCACAGACGCAAACACGAAAGAAGAGACCGTTAATCCGAATTGGGTTAAATTTCCAGACGACCGAAGAAGCTATACGGAAGGCAAGCAGGAATGCATAGAATGCCTGCTGAAAGAAGCGGATGTATGGAAATCAAAACTTTTCTGAAACGGGAGACGAACTGGAAATGAATATATACTATATCGGCGGCTCCACCTGCGCGGGAAAAAGCAGTGTTGCCGAGATTCTTTCAAAAAAACATGATTTATACTACTTTAAAACAGATGATTTTCTGGACAAATATATGCAGGCAGGAGCACGAAAAGGATATCCCGTCTGCAGGAAAACAGCCGGGATGAGTGCGGAGCAGATTTGGATGCGGAAACCGCTGCTCCAATGCAGAGAGGAATTTGATATCTACAGGGAAATTTTTGAATTTGTGGCAGCAGACCTGGTTCGGATTGAATGGAAAGGCGGCATTATCACAGAAGGGACGGCGTATCTCCCGGAACTGATGAAACAGTTTGGTGTTCCTGGCAGCCGTTATATCGTCATTACGCCTACGAAAGAATTTCAGGTCATCCACTATAGAAAAAGAGCCTTTGTTCCTTTGGTATTGGAGGGGTGCAGTGATAAGGAAAAGGCTTTTCGTAATTGGATGGATAGGGATGTTCTGTTTGCACAGGAAGTGAGGAGGCAGTGCCATAAAGAGAATTATGTTTCAGTCATCAATGACGGAAACATGGATTTGGATGAACTGGCTAATCTGGTTGCCGCACACTTTGAATTAAAATAATTGGATGCATAGAGAAACAAAGAGACGATGGAGGAGGTAAATAATAATGCGTCATATCTATATTCGTGGAATGATCGGCCTGATCTGGCTGATCGCAGCTATTGTATGTGGGGTATCGGGAAACTTCCCGATGATGGGACTTTACATCATTTTAGCAGGTGTGTTCCTGTATTCTGCATACACAGCATGGAAAAATGAAAAAGACGGAAAAGGGGGAAGGTAGTATGGGACAGGCGCTCCTGACTGTGGGGAACTTAAGCGCATGGTACAGTGAAGAGAAGATGATACTTTCGGGTTTTTCTTTTTCGTTGGAAGAGCATGAAGTGGCAGGATTGATCGGGCTGAACGGAGCCGGGAAGACCACATTCTTGAAGGTTCTCTCCGGCCTGCTTCCAACTTTCCGTTCAGACAGTATCTGCTTTTGCGGTTCCCCTGTGGATTTCAGGGGAGAGGAGTTCAAACTCAGCCGCTATACGGTGTTTGCCGAGGACAATTCTTTTTCGTATTTTACCTTCCGGGAATATCTGGCCTATGTATGCGCCGCCTATGCCCGGGATGTGCCGGATGTGTCGGAGCTGGTACGGGGCTTCCATTTTGAGGAGTATACGGATGTCCTGTTAAGAGAACTGTCAACCGGAAACCGAAAAAAGGCATTTCTGATCACGGCGTTTGCCCTGAGACCCAGACTGCTTCTTTTGGATGAACCGGTCAATGGCCTGGATTTCCAGAGCACGGAATATCTGTATCAGCAGATTTTGGGATATAAGAAGTATGGAATCGTCCTGTTTTCCTCTCATATCTTAGAGAGCATCACACTGACCTCTGACCGGGTATTTGTCCTAGAGGAGGGGAAGATCCGGCGGACATTTGAACACGGGCAGATCAATGCCGAAGAGATCAGGGAGGCTCTGCATGATGAAAATGACAGGTAAAGCCTTTGCTAAGAAGCTGTTTGGGGCAAGATATGAGCGGCTGCCCAGGACGCTTTTGATTGATGTTATTGTATTCTGGGGGCTGTATATTGCCGGCTTTCAGGTGCAGATTGCACCGTCTGTCCGAATCCTGATGATAAGCGCTTTTACCGCAGGCGTGATGTGGCAGGCCCTTTCTTCCGGAGATAATATTACTGAACTCGGGCATATGCTGATGCTGCCGCACAGGAACCGGGAGTTTGTCTTTTCCTATGTGGCTGCACTGGGAGTCTATGCGGTTCTGACAAAGACAGGGCTGCTTTTTGCGGTTGTACTGGCTGTGTCTGTCTGGAAGCCGATAGAGATTGTGGGAATGCTGATCTGTATGATTCATGCAGTTCTTATGGCTGGAGCCGTTTACTCCCTGAGAAAATACTGGTATGCGGGCGGCATCTGGACTGCCGCCATAGTGGCTGTTATTCTATTTTTAGGAAGCAGAGCATGGTTTAGCCTCTTACTATTTGTGAATGGGATGTTCGCCGCCCTGATTTTGTGGCGGGCTGACGGATATGCTTTTTATCAGTGGGAGAGTAAGAAGAAACGTACCATCCGGCAGAAGAAGGCAGCCCTTTGGCGGTATTTTTTCCGCTATCTGAGCTGCCATAAAAATTATCTTCTCAATACTGCTGTGATGTGGTGCGTAGCCCTTGTACTGCCGTATTTCCTAAGAGGAATGGCGGGCATGTCCGTTATCCCGGTGGGCTTTGCGATTCTGTCCTTAAATACACCCATCTGTATCATGCTGTCCTGTGACCGTGATCTGGAGCAGGCGGTTCGTTTCCTGCCCGGACAGAAACGGCGCTTTTGCATTCCGTACTGCCTGTTCATATTCTTGTGTAATATGACCGCAGATGTGATATTCCTCTTAAGCTGGCAGATACAAAACGGCGGCGTCACTGTCCTTATGATTTTCGGAGCTGTTTTCTTTGCCCTGCAGAGCGCAGAGCTGTCTGTGCTTCTGGAATGGTTTTATCCCATCCGGGACTGGAAGATTGAAAGCGACCTGTGGCATCATCCGCGGAAATATGTGGTTCCGGTGGTGATGTTGCTGCTTGCGGGAGCCGCCTCTGCCTGGCCGGTGTTACTGCCTGTCCTGCCATGTGTACTGGTTTTAGAAACCGTAGTTTTACTTTTTACTCCCGCGAAGCAACGAGCCAAGTAGTCATGCTTGTATGGATATTTGGCGACTGTCGCGGGGTCTTTGACTGCTGGAGGTAAATGAAATTGGAAGTATTGAGAGCTGAGAACATTTCAAAAATATACTGTCAAAATGCGGTATCATTTCAGGCGCTGCGCGGTGTATCGGTGACGATTCAAAAAGGGGAATTTGTCGCTGTACTGGGGAGAAGCGGTTCGGGAAAATCAACTCTTTTGAATATTCTTGCCGGTCTGGACAAACCTTCAGAGGGAAAGGTCTGTATTGAAGGTACGGATATTTTTCATCTAAGCGAAGAGAAAAGGACGTTTCTTCGGCGGAAAAAAATAGGATTTGTATTCCAGGCATATGAATTACTGCACTCACTGACTGTCATTGAAAATATCCGGCTGCCAGAGCTTACTAAAGATGCGGAGTACGTAGAGGAGCTTCTTGACGCGCTTAAAATCAGGCAATATGAAAAATCTTATCCGGATCAATTATCAGGAGGGGAACAGCAGAGGACGGCCATTGCAAGGGCGCTGGTCAACCATCCGCCTATTCTTTTTGCGGATGAACCCACCGGAAATCTTGACTCCAGGACGGAGAGGGTTGTCATAGATTTATTGAAAAATCTGGCGGCAAAGTATGAAACCAGTATCCTGTTAGTCACGCATAATGAAGAGCTTGTAAGAGATGCAGACCGTGTGATTCGCTTAGAGGACGGTGAAATTGTCAATGGATAGAAAGAAAATCTTATCTGTAGTGAGAGGATATCTTTTCAGAGAGAAAACCAATACTGTCCTGACAGGCCTGTTTCTCTCCTTTGTTACGGTATTTCTTCTGATCGGGAATCAGCTATTTGCAAATGTCCGGATGGCAGACAGATTGAATGCAGAAGCCTTGGAGGGACGGCAGCATGTGACATATTCTGATATTTCAGAGCCAGAGTTTCAGAAGATAAAAGCCTGTGATTTCGTCGCGGATGCCGGAATGAGCTTCCATCTGGGACAGACGGAGGATGGGACGGCATTTGAATACATAGATGAAAGTTACCGGGATCTGGGAGCAGCCGTAGCAGAGGCGAATATAAAGCAGGCCATAGAGGGGCAGTGGGCGCAAAAAGAAGAGGAAGCCATATTTACGAAAAATTATATGGAAAAATACGGGCTGGAATTAGGGGATACGGTTACGGTTAATCTGACAGCTACAGACGCAGATACAGGAGATGTGACATTTCGCATACCGAATCTTACCCTTACGGTTGTAGGAGTCATTGACAATGTGACTGGGTTTACGGACCGGAAGAACGGGTATGTCTCGGAGGCGCTTGCAAGAAAAATTCTCAGAGAGAAAAACGGGCGTGTAAACGTCGTGATCCGGTTTGCTGATGAGGAGAAAATCCCGGAAAATATTGATAAGCTGAATGCTTACTTAGGCTATGGAGAGGAAGAGGCAGAAACCTTAAAAACGCGGATCAATTATATGCTTGCGGAAGCTGTCTCGGATGGAGGAACCCTGAAAAAGCAGAATACAGTCATGAATGTTACTGTATGGCTGGTGTGTGCCCTGGTTGTGTATAACATTTTTTATAACCGCCTTTTTGAAAAGAAACGGGACTTTATTGCTCTGAGAAAAATGGGGTTTCAGACAAAGGAGCTGATGAAAATTGCCGGAATTGAATTCCTGATTCTTGTCCTGATCGGATTTGTGACAGGAATCCTGGCAGGATATTTCCTGAATCAGGCGGTATACGGCGAGATCATGAAAGCATTTGCCCATGCTTATGACGCGGAAGGACTGGTTTCACCGGAACTGTCATGGGGAAGTGTTCGGAATACGGCAGGGATGTTCCTGTTCATTATCATACCAGGCTTGGCCGGCCTTATGCTGCAGCTTCAAAATACCATGCCAAAAGAGGTTATGCGCGGTAAAAGAAAAAATATAAGGAGGCAGGTGCTGGCGCTTCTGATTGTATCGCTTTCCGCAATCCTGATCAGCGTTCTGGGAATCCAGGATAATCACAGTGACGAAGGTATTCTTTTTGTCAAGGAATATGTTCCTGGAGATCTGCAGGTGACGGCAGGCAGCATTTATGAAAATATACAGGGCGGGGATATCCCCTCCATATCTGATTCGGTTTTTCAGGAAATGAAAGCAGCTCCGGGCGTGAGAGAGGTGCAGGATTATGAGATCAATTACGACAGGGGAATCTTCCTGTGCGAGGAAAGGGAAGAATTAAACCCAGACAGCGGAAATTATGAGTCGATGCTTGCTATGGAGCAGGATATTGACGGAAAGAAACAGTGCTTATACAATCTGGTTTTGGCGACAACAGAGCAGATGGAGGCGCTGGTGCCGGGTTATGACGAAAAAAGAGACGACCCTGTTGCAATCATGGAACCAGAGCTTGCAAAGACACTGAATCTGGAGATTGGGGATATGTTTACCATCTATGATGAGCAATTGGTCATAGACGGCTCGAAAGACGGATGTAAGTCTGCCCGTGTAAAGCTTCTGGATACCCGGAATATTATATTGTCGGAGAATCATATAGGGGGAAATCTGCTGATCGTAGACAGGGAGACCGCTGAGGGTTTTTCTGGCGGGTTGTACCGGCAGGTTGTCAATGTGTGGACCGAGGAGAGCGGGGAGACAGTTGCCGCATCCAATCTGGAGAGTATATCAGACACGAACGGCTATTCCTTCCGCAATGCCGGCAGACAGATACAGAAATATATTGATTCGAATCACTGCCAGAAGGTGATGCATTGGTTTTTTATTGTCATTCTTGCGGTAATCGGCCTTTTGGTCTATTTCAATACCGTATTTGCCAATCTGCTGAACAGGAGGAATGATTTTAAGATCATGCATAAGATCGGTATCCGGAAAAAAGAGATGCATTGGATGGTAATGAAAGAGGGGCTGCGCCAGGGCTGTATGGCAGCAGGAGTGGCAGTGATCGTACAGGGCATTTTGAGTATGAGCAGGCAGGAGTCTTTTTTCAGGATATTTGCGGCGACAGATGCAGGAGTGGTGACAGCATGCGTATTGTTCCCGGTTTTTATACTTTGGTATGTGTTTCAAAAGAAGATGGCAGCTTTTTAATATGTTGAAGAATCCGTGCAAAATATATATGTGGTATCTGTGGAGACTTGGAACAGATATCACTTTTTTAATATATTTACTTTCTAATCTTCCAGCCTGCCACCACAGAGGGGTGAAGCCGGATGTGACACGGTTTGAGCTTAATCTTCCGGAAGAGTCTGAATGCTTCCATATGGAAGAAACGGAGGAAGAGATCATAGTGACGAGCGGTCATATGAGACTGGTCATCAACAAGGAGCACTGGTCTATGCGTTATGAGCGGGATGGAAAGCTCCTGACAAAGAGCGGGACAAGGAATCTGGCCTATATGAAAACGGACTGGAAGGGCGAAGCCTATGACCGTGGAAGCGAAGACGCTTATATGAGGCAGCAGTTAGGACTGTCGGTGGATGAGCTGATCTATGGGCTTGGCGAGCGTTTCACGCCGTTTGTAAAAAACGGGCAGTCTGTCAGTATCTGGAATGAAGACGGCGGAACCAGTACGGAGCAGTCCTATAAGAATATCCCCTTCTATCTGTCTGACCGTGGGTACGGCGTATTCGTGAACCATCCGGAAAAGGTAGAATTTGAGGTGGCCACAGAGCAGGTGGCGAAAGTAGGATTCTCGGTAAAAGGGGAGAGCCTTGATTATTTCCTTATCAATGGGCTGACCATGAAGGAAGTGCTGATGCGGTATACGGATATTTCAGGGAAGCCGGCGCTGCCGCCGGAGTGGACCTTCGGACTCTATATGGTTGAAATATCGTTCTAGTTTTAAGATGACCGTCCTAATGCAGACAGGGCAACGCTCCGGCGAACTAACCCCTAACGGAGACTTCGAATCTCAGGAATGCCTTCGATTCTAAGTCTCCGTTAGGGGTGGATTTCAAAGAAATATATAGATTGTTTGAGACGGCAACAGCTCAGATACGGATGTCATATTCTTTACATTTTTCGATAGAAATCGTTTGTCCCTGTT
>CATKXR010000106.1 GCA_949840805.1 uncultured Lachnospiraceae bacterium
ATATTCATAATCGTCATCCGCCAGAATAATTGCTTTTGCATTTGCCATACTTAAAACCTGCCTTTCTGATTATAAGTATAGCACATGCTTGAATATTTGACCAGTTATTTATTTTTCAACATACTAGGCTTCACCGTCCGCCTGCAGGCATCCCTTGCAGGAATCCATGCACACTTGCTCTGTCCCTTTGTGACGGAGGGAATGAAGGATGATCTGGCGGATGCCCTGCAGAACGATTACCATAAAGTGATGTTTTTGGAGTATCAGCCGGAACTGACGGACAGTGACAGGAATGCGAAGCAGTATAAAAACCTGATTGCCAGATACATCACAGGCTGAAAGAAGAATGTTTTGCCAGTGGATTTAAGAAAAACGAGGAACCAAAACGTATTGATTTGACCGTAACATAAAGCAAAAGGGGAGCCATGCAGGGTATGGAAGATACTGGTATGGCTCTCCCATTATAGATAGAAGAGATTTCAGACAGGAGGAATTTGGAATGATGACAAAACAAGCAGAACTGAAAAAACAGGCATATGCAAGCACGCTGAAAAGCCGTGCATTATCGGTATTGATCTATCTGATTGACCGCTCCAATAAGGAACTGACCTGCTTTCCGGCCATCCCTACAATGGCGGAGCAGCTGCATATTTCGGTCTCTACCGTAAAACGTGCCCTGCATGAATTGCTGGACTCCGGATATATCAGAAAGGATGCCCGCTTTCGGGAGAAGAATAAAGGGCAGACCAGTAACCTGTATACGCTTGTTTTGTTTGAAGGGCAGCCGATACAGGAGGATGGTCAGGAGTTTGACTGTGATAATCATGCTGGAATGGAACTATCTGGAGAGGCTTCGCAGGAGGAAGAAGATAAAGCACAACAGGGAGTATGCCAGGTGGAGCATATCAGTTTTGATACATTGCAGAGACAGAAAGAAGAAATTTCCGAAATTCAAATGGAAGAGGCACAGGAGAGTGCAGAAGGTACTGTCCGGCAGAAAGAGTATCAGGAAATCTGTCAGGAGGGCAGGGTTCCTGGCTTTAGCACCCCCGGTCGGATGATAAAACGTTTTTTTCTAATGGGGAATGGAGAAAGCGTTTTTCTTCTGACAGTTCAGGATAGAGGGAAACCGGGACAGACGATATTCTCTGGCAGGCAAAGTAAATTTCTTTTATTCCTGTGGACTGGGGAGGGGGTCAGTTTGATGCCCCCTTGAACTATCCAGCTTAACGGGAGAGAAAAGCGTAAAAGTAAGTATAAGGAGCTGCAAAATTATTCTTTGTTAATAATCTCCTGCATCATCGTCAAAAACTTTTCCGCAGGCTTGGAAAAGACCTGATATCTTTTCCATATCATGTACATTTCAGTCTCGATAGCAGGGGACAGAGGGCGGAAACAGAGCCTGCTGTCACCGGAAGTATTGATAATCCCATCTAAGCAGACTGCGTACCCTAACCCCTCTTCCACGAGGAGAGAAGCATTAAACAGCAGGTTATAGGTCATGATCACATCCAGTTCCGAGAGATGACACTTCATCCACTGGGAGAGCCTGCCGCCATCCGCTTCCTGCTGTGATATGAGTAAAGGCTGATTCCACAGGTCCTCCGGAGAAATAAACTCTTTTTGAGACAAAGGAGAGTCCCTCCGCATCAAGACTCCCCAGATGTCCTTTGAGGGCAGCTTTAAAGCATCGTATTTGCCGGAATCCGGCGTTCCAAATATAATTCCGAAATCAATCAGGCCCTTATCCAGCTGTTCCATGACAAAGACAGCATTTCCGCTGGAAATATGGTAATGGATTCCTGGATAAAGTTTTTTCAGCCTTCCGGCAGCCTTTGCCAACAGACGCATACTGTCTGTTTCTCCTGCGCCGATATAAATATCCCCAATAATGACATTATCAGAGCTGATAATCTCATTTTCTGTTTTCTTCACCAGATTCAGAATTTCTTCTGCTCTTTTCCGAAGAATCATCCCCTCTTCTGTCAATGTAACCTTTCGGGAACCCTTTGAGCCGCGGATTAAAAGCTGCTTTCCCAGTTCCTCTTCCATATTTTTTATTTGTGTGGAAAGTGTGGGCTGCGAGAGGTGAAGGGACTCGGCAGCCCGTATGATGCTCTGTTCTCTTGCGATGGCAAGAAAGTATTGAAGTACCCGTATTTCCATGATTTCCTCTTTTCTGATGGATTAAAAACTTTGTAAAAATCCTACCACATCTTTCTATAGGTTTCAACTATGAAAGTGAATTATATATAAATATTTGCTATTTTTTAAAAGTGGCTTTATAGTGTAGTTAATAACCTGACTGCAAGGTTGATGGCGGCTGATTTTTGTGGCAGTGTCCGGTAAACAGGCACAGGCTCCTGCCAAATACCGATACCCGGAGGGCACACCTTAATGTATGCTCCTGCGGAGCGTGGGCGCTTTGGGCCAAAAGGTATACAAATAGATTGCGTGGTTCGTTGTGCGCGAAAATAAAGAGGGGGGTGCGGGAATGACAGCGATAGGAAACAGGGAATCCGTAATCCGGAATCTGGAGGATGCCGGATGTGAAACCGAAATGATCCAGAATTTTTTAGGATGGTTTGACAAGGGGCAGCAGACGAAGCAGCTGGAACTTTTGGAACATCAGAGGGAATGTCTGCTTGACAGGGTACACAAGGAGGAACAAAGAATTTCCTGCCTGGATTATCTGATCTATCAAATTCAGAAAAAACCGACAGGAAAGTAATAGAGCAAAAAAGAAAGAAGGAATAGGAAGATGAATAAAAAAATTTTAGTGATTACTACCAGTCTGAGACCGAACAGCAATTCTGATATACTGGCTGAGGCTTTTATCACCGGTGCGAGAGAAGCCGGTCATGAGGTGGAAAAAATAAGTCTGAAAGACAAAAGTATTGGGTTCTGCAGAGGCTGTCTGGCCTGTCAAAAAACGAAAAACTGCGTGATTCAGGATGATGCCGGCGAAATTGTGGAGAAGATGCTGCATGCGGATGTATTGGTGTTTGCCACGCCTGTTTACTATTATGAGATGAGCGGCCAGATGAAGGTCATTCTGGATCGGGCCAATCCTTTATATACGGCAGATTACAGGTATCGTGAAGTGTATCTTCTGGCAACAGCAGCAGATGAAGAAGAACATGCTTTAGATGGGGCCAGGAAAGGACTGGAAGGATTTGTTTCCTGTTTTGAGAAGGCGCGGCTTGCAGGCTGTGTTTTTGCAGGCGGCGTGGATGCTCCCGGAACGGTAAAGGAACACAGCTCTCTTACGAAAGCCCGTGAAATGGGGAGGCAGGTATAAAGGTTTTATTTAGAAATTGTTTATATATTTTTGTGAATTCTTTTATCCTGCCATGCTAATCTGAACATAGATGATAAAACGCTTGTATTGATAAAGGGAAAACAGACAGATTGGACCACAGCGTCAGAGTGGTAAATATACATAAAAGCATGGCGGGAAAGGGAGAGCGGGAAAAGTGACCATTAAGAAAAAAATCAGATTGTCCAATATTATGATGGTTATGATACCGATTTTATTCACAACCCTCGTGCTTATTATATGTTTGAATACCTCTCTGGGCAGTTACTGGCATACTTTTGTATCCATGTACAGTGATGAGAACGGCGTACAGTTTGCCCAAAGTATGATTTACAATTATCAGCAGGAACTTTGGGAGAACAACTGGGGGCATTGCCCGGAGATGGATGGGTGTCAGACCGAAATCAAGTACAGCGATAAAATGACCCATCTGGAAAATAAATTATCTGGTTTGGGATATCGCTTTATGATTACAAAGGATGGGAAAAGCATTTATTCCAACCTGTCTGAAACGGATTTGGAAACAGCCCGTTCGGTAGCAGGGGATGCCATTGATGACGCGAAGATGCTGACGGCCAGCCGATATGAGGTCTCTGTAATCAAAAATACTTTCTGGCATGGAGAAAGTATTTTCTGCATTACGGCTGTCCATCCGCAGAAAACAGATGGAACGATGGTAAATTATCTGAAAAACTATATTCTGCGTTACCTGGTGGGAATTCTGTTTCTTTTTGTGGCTCTGACCGTGTGTATCAATGGCGTTCTCTCCTGGTGGATTTCCGGCAGTATTTTAAAGCCCCTTGGGAAACTGAGCCTTGGTACAAAAGAAATCCGGGAAGGAAATCTTGAAACGCCCATGCAGTATGAGAAAAAAGATGAGTTTGGCCAGGTATGCAGAGATTTTGATGAAATGCGTGTTTATCTGCAGGAATCCGTACAGCAGAGGTTGAAAGATGAAAAGCGCAGACGGGATCTGATTACCGGAATCTCTCATGATCTTCGGACACCTTTGACTACGATTATGGGATATCTGGATGGACTTTTAGATGGCATTGCAGATACGCCGCAAAAGAGGATGCGGTATCTGCAGGCCATAAAGACAAGAACAGGGAATCTGGTCAGCCTTGTAGACAGCCTCTCTGAATACAGCAGACTGGACGCCGGTTTCCGGTATCATATGGAGGAAACAGATTTTAAGGATTATGTGGAAAAGTATCTGGAACTTGTGGGTCCGGATATGGAAAACCAACAGGTGCAGATTGAGTATTTCTTCGGAAAAGGAAATTTTCAGGTCAGACTGGACAGGGAAGAGTTTAAACGTATTTTCAATAATCTGTTTGCCAATACGGTGAGATACCGGAAAAAGGAAGCTTCAAGAGTGATGATTTCTCTGAAACGGACACTGGAGGGAAACAACCTGGAACTGGTATTTCAGGATGACGGTCCCGGAGTGCCGGCAGAATCGCTGGATCAGATATTTGACAGCTTTTACCGGGTGGATGATTCCAGAAACAATGCGGAAAAAGGAAGCGGCATTGGACTGGCGGTGGTAAAGGAAATTGTCCTCGGCCATGGAGGAACCATAAGGGCGGAAAACAGAGGAGGTCTGGCTGTCATTGTCTGTATCCCGGTCATAAATTGAAATGAAAAATGTAAGGATACACCATAGGGGTGTTCCAAGATGCCCTGAAAAGATGGGCGAATTTAGGGAAAGGAGTCAGCCGGGATGGAGAGGGTACTGATTATAGAAGATGATGAACTGATTGCGGAGCTGGAGCGGGACTATCTGGAGGCAAACGGATATGAAACCGATCTGGCCTTTGACGGGATTACCGGAGAGCAGAAAGCAAAAACAGAAAAGTATGATGCGGTTTTGCTGGATGTGATGCTTCCAGGCAAGACAGGGTTTGATGTATGCAGGGAGCTTCGCAGGAGTTTAAGGCTGCCTATTATTATGGTAACGGCCAAAAAGGAGGACATCGACAAAATCCGGGGACTGGGATTGGGGGCCGATGATTATCTGGTAAAGCCTTTCAGCCCTACGGAACTGGTGGCCAGGGTGAAATCCCATATCTATATTCATCATCTGCTTTCCACTAACGAAGAAGAGGAACCCCAGGAAACGGAGATTACTTACCGAAATCTGACCATCCTGCCAAAGTCAAGAAGAGTCTATCTGGATAAAAAGGAAGTGGTACTGGTCAATAAGGAATTTGAACTGCTGCTCTTTTTGGCTGAGAACCCCAATCTGGTGTTTTCAAAGGATACCTTGTTTGACCGGGTATGGGGAATGGATTCCCTGGGAGATGCAGCGACTGTGACCGTTCATATCAATCGGCTGCGGGATAAGCTGGGCAAAAATGAATCAAAGAACCAGTTTATAGAAACGGTCTGGGGAGCAGGATACCGGTTCAGGATTGATTAAAAGCAATGGAGGTTGTTTGGATGAAAAAGAAAATTTTGGTTTCTTTTGTGTTCTTCCTGCTGGCAGCCATTTCCGGCTGCGGACAAAGGGCACAGGATTCCACATCACAAAATCCGGGAACAAATGGCAGCAGGACGGAAAGAATACAGGAGGATTCGGAGGCATCCATTTCCGGAACAGGGAACGATGAGACAGAAATATCTGGAACAGAAGCACCTGAAACAGAAGAAACGCGGGATTCTGGAAACCTGTCAGAAGATAGGTCAGTCAAAGATTCAGAATCAGCAGTCATTAGCGGGCAGACCGGGGAATCGGATAAACCGGTTGTCTATATGACCACAGACATCAGCAGTCAGGGGCTTATGGATATTTATCAGGCGCTGTCCGTATCTCCTTCCGGCAAAATTGCCATAAAGCTCTCTACCGGCGAACCGGGCAGCAATTATCTTCGGACAGATCTGATTGGGGAGCTGGTGCAGTCTCTGGAGGGAACCATTGTGGAATGCAATACCGCTTACGGCGGCTCCAGGGCCAATACAGCCATGCACTATCAGGTGGCGGAGGACCATGGTTATACGGCGATTGCAGACGTGGATATTATGGATGAGGATGGCTCCCTGTCTCTGCCGGTGACAGGAGGGGACAACCTGACAGAAAATTATGTGGGCGCACATTTTGCGGACTATGATTATTATGTGATTTTGTCTCATTTCAAAGGACACACTATGGCGGGATTTGGAGGCGCAATCAAAAACATTTCTATCGGTATCGCTTCCTCGGAGGGGAAAGCCCACATACACAGCGGAGGAACCGGCGGAAACATGTGGGGAGGCAGCCAGGATGCTTTTTTGGAATCCATGGCCGAGGCAGGTAAATCGGTTGTGGATTATCTGAATGGAAATATTTTGTACATCAACGTAATGAATCGTCTGTCGGTAGACTGCGACTGTGACGGAAGCCCCGCAGAGCCTGATATGCATGACATTGGGATTCTGGCTTCTTACGATCCGGTGGCCCTTGACCAGGCCTGCGTGGATCTGGTTTATGGGGCAGAGGATGGGCAGTCGCTGATTGACAGGATAGAATCCAGGAACGGCCTGCATACGTTGGAGCAGGCAGAAGAAATTGGCCTGGGAAGCCGGGAATATGAGCTGGTGAGTATTGATGATTGATGTATTGCACCGCGAAGCAGTTTACCTTTGGTATTATTTCAGTGTCCAGTTGGAGCAGATTTTTAAATACTGGGTATTGGGAATGGTACTGGGAAGTCTGGTTTCGGTATTTCTGAAAGAGCATATACACAGGGTCTTCCGTTCCATGGGAAAAAAGAGGCTGGGGATTCTGGGCATCATCAGCGCCAGCATATTGGGGATTGCCTCACCCCTTTGCATGTACGGAACCATTCCCATTGCCGCGTCTTTTTCCAGAAGCGGCGTTATGGAGGATGGCTCCCGCAGGGATGACTGGCTGGCGGCTTTTATGATGAGTTCTATCCTGCTGAACCCGCAGCTGATTATTTACAGCGCGGCTCTTGGAGCTCCTGCTCTGGCGGTGCGTATCCTGTCCTGTTTTTTGTGCGGTGTTTTCGCCGGAGTATTGATACGGCTTTTTTACCGTTGTCGCCCCTTTTTCAGTTTTAAGGGGTTTGAAGAACCGAAAAGCAGGGATATGGACTCTAATCTTTTGCTTCGTTTCCTAAAGAATCTGGGGCGGAATGTGAAGGCTACCGGATGGTATTTTCTGACAGGGATTTTATTGTCGGCTCTTTTCCAGAGATATGTGCCGGCAGATGTAGTGACCCGCCTGTTTGGGGGAAATGAAGCGCTGGGGGTTCTGATGGCGGCAACGGTGGGAGTTCCTCTCTATGCATGCGGCGGCGGAACCATACCGTTATTGCAGGCGTGGCTTTTAGATGGCATGAGCCTGGGCAGTGCCGCAGCCTTTATGATTACCGGGCCGGCTACGAAGATTACTAATCTGGGAGCATTGAAAATTGTGTTGGGAATGAAGAGGTTTGTACTATATCTGGTGTATGTGATGGTATTTTCATTTCTGACAGGACTGGTGGTGAATTTTGTATAAATGGAACGGCAAAGAATGCCAATAGCAAATTTAAAACAGTTTCGGAGCGGAAGATCCCGGGAGAATTTTCAGATGCGCCTTCTGCAGCTGAAAATTGCTCCCCTACAAGGGGGCTGTAGCGGAGAAACGGAACTGAAATAGGAGGTTACAGGTTATGAAGATTTTAGTGTTGAATGGAAGTCCAAGACCGGAGGGGAACACTGCGGCAATGGTAAAAGCCTTTGCAGAAGGTGCAGAGGAAAGCGGGCATGTGGTAACAATCATAGATGTCTGCCGGAAAAAGATTGCAGGCTGCCTTGCCTGTGAATACTGCCACACGAAAGGAAATGGCCAGTGCGTCCAAAAGGATGATATGCAGGAGGTTTATCCGGTTCTGCAGGAGGCCGATATGATTGTGCTTGCCACTCCAATTTATTACCACAGTTTTACAGGGCAGCTTCAGTGTGCCATCAATCGGATTTATGCATTGGATAAGCCTGCAAATCTGAAGAAAGCGGCATTGATTATGAGTTCCGGCAGTAATCATGTCTACTGTGGAGCCATTTACGAATACCAGAATTCTTTCCTGAATTACCTGAAGCTGGAGGATATGGGCATTTTTTCAGCATACGGAGAGGAAAATAAATCGGAAGAGAAACTGGAAGAGCTGCGTGAATTCGGAAGGAAACTCAAATAAGGATAGTGTCAAATGACTTATGAAAAAGCTGAGTCGAAAAAATAGGCTCTATCGAACCTTGAAAATTACAGATAATGCCGTTTTAAGACCTTGGGGCTTTGCCCCAAACCCCACAAGGGACCAGTC
>CATKXR010000107.1 GCA_949840805.1 uncultured Lachnospiraceae bacterium
AGGAGCCTGATGATTGCGGAGCCCACAATAACGCCGTCTGAGATATTTGCCATTTTCCGAGCCTGTTCTGGCGTGGAGATACCCCCTGCCGCCGCTGTCAGGGCGGTGCCTACAATCTCAAAAACCTTCATAATCCAAGAAATGTCCAAGGTAAATAGAGAGTTTTGCCCGGATTCTTGAGATGTTCGGAGAAAAGAAGTATAATATGCTTTGCTGGGATGAATATGGACTACATAGCAAAATTAAGTATTGCTGCCGACCAGAGAGCCGGGAGTATCTTATTTCCAAAATAGAAGCCGTGAATAGCTAAGGTGAAACTAATACTTTGAAATAGAGGAGGAAGCTATGGCAAACATACTGGTCGTTGAAGATGAAAAAGCCATGCAGGACATCATTGCAGACTATATGCGGATGAAGGGCTGCCCGGGCTGCTGGAGGAGTATCATGCCTGGACCATGGTTCTGGATGATGCGGGAAGCGTCATTTTTCAGAGTGGACTGCCGGAGGAGCTGTCCCGGAGGTACACAACAACAGATGTGGCAAAATTCAGCCGGTGGTATTTGGGAGATTATCCGGTCTATGTGTAGGAGCATCCTCAGGGGCTGCTGGTAGTGGGCGGCGAAAAAGGCAGTCACACCCATTTTGCGAGGGATTGAAACAGTCTCCTCCGGCCAGCCTCCCGGAGAAGGGAGAATTTGCGGAGATCAACCGACAGCTCAACAAGGCAGGAGCTTTTATTTCCAAAAAGGACACTGCCCGCGCCAACTGAATCAGCGGCATCTCCCATGATGTGCGGACGCTTCTGTCTGTAATCCTGGGCTTTGCCGGACAGCTGGAGGATGACCGGACCCTCCCGGCATCCGCCCGTGAGCAGGCGGCCTGTATCCGAAAGCATGGAGAGCGTCTGCGGAGCCTGATTTCCGATTTGAACCTCACTTCAAGGCTGGAGTATTCCATGCAGCCCCTTCGGTTGGAGACGGTCTATTTGGCAGAGCTGGCTCGGCAAGCTGTCTGCGAATTTCTGGACGGCAGCCTGGAGGAACGATACAATATAGAGTTCTGTGCCGATCAGGAAAGCGAATCGGTGTCCATCCTGGGTGATGAGGCTCTGTTGAAACGCGCTCTGGGTAATTTGCTCCAGAACAGCATCGTCCATAACCCACAGGGTTGCCGGATTGCTGTCTCGGTCCTGTGCGGGGAAGTCGGTATAACAGTCGAGGTTACAGATGACAGTGCGGGGGTATTGGCTGAAAAGCTAAAGGAGCTGACAGCAGGCAGTCACCATTTAGAGAGTACGGATGAAAAGCTGAACCTGCGGCATGGGTTAGGCGTTCTGCTGGTTCGGCAGATCGTGGAAGCCCACAGGGGAACCATAACCATGGAGAGCGCACTGCAAAGGGGTTCAGAACTGTGCTGACATTTCCGGCATAAATTATTTTGATTTTTTCAAAAGTAGATAAAAAGTTGGAATTGATGTTTTAAAATATCTGGATGTCAGGATACTTCCTGTGCAAAAGCAAAACGGAGGAAGCAATGAGAAAATATCACTGCCTGTGTGCGTTATTCATCAGCCTGCTGCTTTGTGCCTGTAGCAATACAGCAGATTCAACAGATATGGAGCTGCAAAATCCAACTGAACCGACACAACAGGAGGCGCTATCGGAGGAAATCATATTCCATTCCCCGGAAATCGAGCGCAGAACGCGGGAACTTCTGGAAAAGCCCGAAGGTGCAGTCACAAAATCAGACGTGCTCGCAATTACGGAATTTGAATTTGGCAGATACGAAGAAATTTCGTGTGAAAAGCCATTTTTAGATTTGCAGTGGTTTAGCAATCTGGAGAAAGTCAATCTATATAACTGCAATGTGCGGAGTCTGGAAGGCGTGGAGGCGCTTACAGCACTGAAAACGCTTTGGGTAAATGGCAATCACATAACAGACATTACACCAGTGAGCAGTCTGACGGGGCTTGTGAGTTTTCACTGTTTGGGAAACGATATTGAGGATTACGCGCCTGTCAGCGGACTGGTTCACCTGGAGAACCTTGAAATCGGGAACGCTTCTGGAACAAAAGCCGACATGGTGCTTGCTGCAAACCTGACAAACCTCAAAACGCTATACGCACGATACTGTGGCATTTCGGACATATCTGCGCTGGGCGGCCTTACGCGGCTTGAGGAGCTTAATTTGGGAAACAACCGGATTTCAGATATCAGCCCGTTAAAAAATTTGCAAAACCTGACGAAAGTCTGTTTAGACAATAACAAAATTGCCGATATCAGCCCGCTGGATGACAAACAAAAGCTTACGAGCTTAGATCTTGAAAATAATCGGATCAGCGATATAGCGCCTCTGTACGGGCTGCACGCTTTAAAACATATAGAGCTGAAAGGAAACCAGATTTCGGATAGCGCCTTTGAACAGTTTTGCGCGGAAAGAAAGGATGAATTAATTACGGTAACGCAGACAGGAAGGCTTAGGGAAGACATGCCGGAGTTTACGTTTCGGCTAACCGCATATTATGATTTACGGAGGGAAAGTTACGCGTTGCAGACCATTGATGTTTACCAGGGCGATACACTGTTGCAGGCCATTTCCATACCGGAGCTTACATGGGAAGGTCAGACCTCGCAGGACACGCTCGAATTTGTTATGGAGGACGTAAACTTCGACGGATATCAGGACATACTCGTGTTCGATGTGTTAAATGGAAATTACCGGACGGAATGGATTTATCTTGTATGGAATGCGGAAGAACAAAAGTTTGAGAATGATATCCGTTTAAATCAGATTTCGCTTGCTGTCTTTGATCAGGAAAAACAGCTTATTTACGGTATGGAACGCGGAGGAGCGGCGTATCATTATTATTCAACGTACCAGTATATTGACGGAGAAATTGTGAAAATCCATTATTATGAGGAAGAAGGACTTGCTATATCCGATGAAAAGATTAGACAGTACTATGACGCTGCTTCTGTAGAAACCGCCGGCGTGGCATTTGACGCGTGGTACGAACATGTTATGGAAAGAAACGCGGCAAGCGGCCAGCTGGAAACGATTTCCAAAGAGTATGTCTTTGAGTCGTATGACAGCGAAGGGAAAGTGATTGAGGAAGAACAACTGCGCATAGATGTATCGTCCGGGCTCGGAGCGCAAATCAGCGCGGATATTCCGAGATAAATGGAATTTTGATTAGAAAGGAAACTGAAACTATGTATGACAATCAGATTTTAGACGGGACGGTCTATCGAAAAGATACTGGGACTTTTGAGAGAGGATGACGGCGTAATTCCAGAGTGGCTGATTCCCTTTGCCGACGAAGACGGGGGAACCTCTTCTGTTTCAGTGTAAGAGAATCCGACTTTGGCGCTATCTATTATTACGATCACGAATTTGAATATGGTGAGGATCCGGAGGAGCATGTGACCTGTCTGGCGGAATCCATTACAGTGTTTATCAATTCTATGACCGAGGACGAGGAGAACGAGGATGATGAGTGCGAGGAGGGGATGGTGAAGCGTAGACGAATAAAATATATTGCACTGCCAGCAGCGTTTTTCCTGGTTATATACCTTTGCCGGGGCTGCTGTGACGCTTTGTTTGTCGCAAGCCGGGAGGTGTACCCTTCGCCAAAGGGGACAAACACCATCATCATTGAGTGCGACCATGTATGCCGCCCGTATGTCTACCAAAAGACCTGGTACGGGAAGCGGGAGATCTGGACCTATCCGAGCGGCGGCTTTATGGAAACGGTATCTTTCAGCGTGGAATGGCTGTCGGAGGACAAATTCCGAACGACCTACGATGATAAGGATGATGAATTTGACGAGGAATATATCATTACGATACCAAAATGAACACTGCCGAGGGTTTACAGATGAGACAAAAGATTCTTGAGTTTATGCGGGAAAACGATATTGCCGTTTGTGCGGAGACCGACCGGACGACCGGAACCGTCCACATCGAAAAGCTGGGGAACCTGGAAAGCTGGGACCTGTTTCAGCAGCTGGTGCTGTATTCCGATACGGATACCTTGTGCGACAGTACCCGAAGCCAGTTCCCCTTTCAGGTCTTGGGGCAGGGGGATACCGGATGCCTGCTCTCCTGGCTGGACGGCGGCAAGGCTGCCGCCCTGTTTTTCGACTGCCAACTGACAGGGGCAGCGTTTACGAAGTGGGTCAGAGCACTGGATCAAAAGGTGCGCCAAATGTATGAATCGGAGAAATAGGCGGTAGCGAATCAAGGAAATACCGCCGCATCTTTAAGAAGAACTGCCATGTTCAGGGACGATATCGAACGGACGATTGGTACTGTTCTGAAGGCAAACGGACACAAAATGACGGAACTGGGGAGAGGGTGTATTTATTACATGAAACGTTTCTCCCCTGAGCTGGCGTATTACATCCTATGCAGCGACAACCGAAGCAGTCAGGGAGACATCTCCTTTGAACTGTTCTTTACAGTGGTTGATGTACCCTGCGATGTCTTTCTCACGTTCGGAGTCGGCCTGCATGTGAAGATCCTGTCCATCTATGAGGGGGTCGCGTATGATTTTATGAGCACAAACGAACTCATAACAAACGCGGGAGAAAAAATCATCGGCATTGAAAACAGCATTGGAGGCCTTGCTCCGGTCATTTTGGATGAATTGGAAAAACCTTACTATATGAACAAAAAGATCCCTCATTACCGGCTGGAACGTGAGATTTACCGTCAGGTGGAGGGAGACGAACGCGTCCGTTCGGAATTTGACACGCTGAAAAAAGAGATGTGCCGGATCATCAAACACGGTGGGAATCGGAAGGCCAGACAGCTCGTAATGGATTTTTCAGCGGGGTTGTCAGATGCCTGTTTCAAGGGCAGAGGCATTGATTTGGAATTCAGCGAGATTCAGGAGATGTTTTATCAGCATTTGTACGCAGAGTGTATCCTGGATATGTGAGAAAATCCGGAGACTGATCTGTGTATGGCAAGGAGGAGTACCATGGATAAAAAAGCAGCTGCAGAAATCAAGAAACTTTATAAAGAGGCAACCGGCGTCATCAACAATTCTGACAACAAGAATTATGACAGAGCTTCCGATGAAGTCAAACAGGCGATTGCGGCCCTGAAAGCTCTGGCATAGGAGCCATAGAGGGAAATCACGATTTGAAACGAAAGGACAGGTGCGAGAATTCATGGAACTAAAGGATGTGGAAATGAGCCTGGGCGTTCAATTCCCGGCATTATTTCAGACAATCAGCGGCAGCGGGATGATGGATCACCTGATTCACTCCAGAAGCTGGGTTGAAGATAAAATCAAGAACGACGGGGACTATGTGCAGCAGGAGGATTTTTTCGGCGAATGTATGGGCGATTGCCAGCTGCTCGCTTTTGAAAACCTTCAGAAAGCCTATGATGAGTTATATGAGTGCCTGAACTTTGATTTGGAAATTTACCCGGAGCGGCAATCGGTCAACCCGCTGTATAAGCTGGTTCCTTTTGCCCGCAAAATATCCGGCGATCAATACTGTTTTCTATATGAGGCCGGGAAACGGGAACCGAAAATCGTAGTATATGGGCACGACACAGGGGATGTGGATCTGTGGGCAGACAGTTTTGAAGAATTTCTGTATTTTCAAATTGTTGAAGAAACGTCGGAAGAAGATCATGAAATTCATTCGGACTACATAAAAGCACATATCCGGTGGCTGAGTGACGAGCATAAACGGCTGCTGGTGGAAACGCCGGTCAACGATATTTGGGAACGCTTGCCGGAACCGCAGGAATTTAATATCTGGATATAGATTTCAGCGCTGGGAAATGCACAGAACAAGAAAGGAGAGATTGTATGTCGGATAGCAAAGTGATGATAAAGGCTGCCATGAAAACGGTGAAGGCCCGTTTTTCCGAATACGAGGACATGAATGTGGGGTTTGTTCACATCCGGGACGGAGTCTGCCTCCGGGCCTACCGGCAGTACGAGGGCGAGGTGGACACCAACAAGGGTGAGGATCCGGAGACATCCATTTCAGGATGGTCCGATGTAGCCGACTACATAGACGAGCATATGGTATAAGGCAGACTGAAAGGCAGGTAATAAAAATGATAACATTGAAACAGGTAATTGCTATCCTCTGCTGTATGGCTTGTATGGCCTTACCAATCACTGTGGTGAAATCCAATACGGCGGGTAAACCTGCGAACACTGCCGTTGAAACGGACAGTGGTTTGCCCGCCGGGAGCAATTTGAAAATCACGGCTAAAAACGCAACTGTGGAGGTTCAGCCGGCCGGTGACGGACAATACCGTTGCGACTATGATGAAAATAATTGTACTGTGACCACGGTTACAAGCGATGCCGCCTTTGAAATTACGGTGGCAGGGAAGCCGGATGCCGCATTCGGGTGGGAGGATCGTGTGATGATCTACATTCCCGCTCAAACCTATGACCTGATCACAGGCGTTTCGGAAAAGGGCGGGCTGAAGCTGTCCGGCCTCAATACCGATATTGATGTAACAAACAACGCAGGTTCCGTCATGATAGATCTTCCGTCTGACTATGACAGGACGCTGAACTATACAGGAATTTCGGCTTCCGGCGCGGTGATCCTGAACGGGAATTCGGATTTTGCCGTCAGCGCGGAGTTTACCTCCTGCTCAGTTACCGTTCCCGACACCTGGCCCCCGTGCGGGAATGGCAGTTCGGAATACAGCTACACAAGCGGCAGCGGCATAGCGAAGGTCAATATTGAGCTTACCAACGCTTCATTTTCTCTCAATAATGAATAGGCAGTTTTACCATCGTCCTGTATCATGTGGACATCGCCAGCTACCCGGGTGCTGATCGTTGTCCTGTTTGTGATTGTGGCAACCCCTGCCGCCATCCATGCCCCTGCCAAACGGATACGGAATATGACAGTAACGGATACCATCAACGAATTATAAGCAGACAGGAATGCGCCAGTAGATAAAAAGTTGAAGTTTTTCTGCTAAACCGACCCCCAGGAGGTGCCGCTATGGACTATGTAATATTGATTGTGGACGATGAACCCGATATTGTCTCCATGCTGGCCAGTTTCTTTGCGGGAAAAGGCTATCAGACCCTGACGGCCCACAGTGGGATGGAAGCACTCAAAAAGATTGAGCAGGCTCCGGACATCATCCTGCTGGACATCAATATGCCGGATATGGACGGCTTGGAGGTCTGCGAGTTGATCCGGGACCGTGTCACCTGTCCCATCCTTTTCCTGACAGCCCGGATTGAAGATGCCGACAAGGTGAAGGGCTTTTCTGCGGGCGGAGATGATTATATCCTGAAACCATTTTCATTGATGGAGCTGGAGGCGAGAGTCTGCGTCCATCTGCGGCGGGAGGCGCGCTATGCGGCGGATGTATCATCCAAAGCTGCGCTTACTTATTACCGGGATTCAAATTTAAGGGAAATCGACGTTTTCGTAGAGGAAAACGGAGTGATACATTCGCTGGAAATCAAAAAATCTGCCAATCCTGACAGGCGGGAGCTTAAGAAGTAAGCTGCTTGACAAAACAGGACTGAAACGGGGAAGCGGAGGTATTGTCTGCATGTGGAGGAGACGGTGCCTGTTTATGAGAGGAATTGCTTTATTACGTGTAATTTAATCTGACTTAAGAATAGAAAGATGTATCCAGAAAGAATAAAAGTCATAAAAAGAAAAGCCGGAGGATGTAAATCCCCGGCTTTTCCTGCCCCAAATCAAACCATGGCTTTAATCAGTATTTTTCCTCTGATTTTAAACTCCTTCACGCCGATTTTCCACCCCGTTAATAATGGGACGCAGATAAAGCATAAAATATCTCCGGCCGCCCTCCTCGTAAAACCATTGTTCTCTGTCTCCATAGACTTCATCAAATAATTTTCATCATAAAGTATTAAAGATGGGACTTTCATCATACTATATGCGGATATTCATGATAAGAAGGGGGCTCTTTAAATTTAGCTCTAAATTAATGAGTTAAGATATTCACTCGGAGTCATTCCAGTGAATTTTTTAAATACCTGGCTGAAATAGCGAGGATTATTGCGGAACCCTACCTGCTGTGCAATATCCTGAATATTGTTATTGTGGTAAACACCCATCATTTTCTTTGCCAGTTCAATGCGCTGATAGTTCAGATAATAGGAAAAATGCACGCCTTCTTCCAGTTGAAACTGTT
>CATKXR010000108.1 GCA_949840805.1 uncultured Lachnospiraceae bacterium
GCGGCAACGATCATCTCATTCTTTCTGGGGATATATGCCGCACGCAAGGTGGTAAAGATATCGCCGGGAAAGAAAGCGGTCGTCGACGGAATCCTGACGCTACCCATGGTACTGCCGCCTACGTCGGCAGGTTTTTTTCTGTTACTGCTGTTCAGCAGAAAGAGACCTTTTGGAATCTTTCTGTATGATACCTTTGATATAAAAGTCGTACAGTCATGGATCGGATGTGTGATTGCGGCGACAGTGATCGCGTTCCCTCTTATGTATCGGAACGCCAGGGCAGCTTTTGAACAGATTGACGTGAATTTGATCTATGCAGGGAGAACCCTTGGAATGTCGGAAATAGAAATCTTCTGGAAGGTGGTGATTCCTGCGGCGGGTCCGGGAGTCGCCTCCGGCACCATTCTTACGTTTGCACGAGCGCTTGGCGAGTATGGGGCTACTTCTATGCTTGCGGGCAATATTCCGGGGAATACAGGAACCATTTCCCAGAAAATCGCGATGGTAATTCAAGACGGGGATTATCTGACGGCAGGCATCTGGGTACTGATTGTGATGGCAATTGCATTTGCCGTAATCTGCCTGATGAACCTGGTATCAGGAAGGATGATGAAAGAGATAAAACGATGGTAAGCGAATGATGGAGATACCATTGTGTATTTCGAAGAGATCAGGAAAGAAGTTGAAAAATTTCCCCCTTTTTGAAAAAATGATATCTGTTTTCCGTATCTTTTGGATGATACAATTTTTTCATCAGATAAAAACATTTCAAAAAAGGGAGGAAACGAGGATGAAAAGAAGAATATTATCTGTACTTTTAATCGCAGCCATGGCGGTGACGCTGCTTGCAGGATGCGGATCGGGCGGAAACAAAGATGAAGGGAAATCGGAGTCAGCAGACGGTAAGGTGACACTTAAGGTATTTTCCAACCTGCCGGACAGAAAGAACGGTCAGGGGCTGGTAGAGCAGATGATTATTGACGAATACATGAAGGAAAATGAAAACGTCAATATCGAAGTAGAGGCGCTTGACGAAGAGGCTTACAAGACAAAATTCAAGGCATACTCCATGGAAGGGATGCCGGATGTGGTAAGTATCTGGGGCCAGCCTTCCTTTTTAGACGAAGTTCTGGAAGCAGGCGTGCTGGCAGAGCTTAACGAGGCGGATTACAGCGACTATGGCTTTATCTCCGGTTCTCTGGAAGGGTTCAAGAAAGACGGCAAGCTGTACGGGCTTCCGAGAAATACAGACGTAGCCGCGTTCTATTATAATGAGAAAATGTTCAAAGATAACAATTGGGAAGTTCCGGCTACATATGACGAGCTCCTTGACCTGGCGAAAACCATAAAAGACGCGGACATCATTCCGCTGGCAATGGACGGCGGCGACGGATGGCCCATGGCAGTATATCTGTCGGATATCCTCTATAAGCTGGCTGGCTCTGATTATGCTTCCATCGTAAGCGAAGCAATTTCTTCCGGAGATTTTACGGATGAGAATTTTGTAAAGGCTACAGAGCTCCTGAAAGAAACAGCAGACGCAGGCTTGTTCCAGAGCGGATATGATTCCCAGGATTATGGAACGGCTCAGAACCTCTTTACCAATGGGCAGGCAGCTATGTTCTACATGGGAAGCTGGGAGGCTTCTATGGCGTTAAATGAAGATATACCGGAAGAAGTAAGAACAAACATCCGTATGTTCACAATGCCTGTGATTGACGGCGGAAAAGGTACGGCGGTAGACATTGCGGCATGGAACGGCGGCGGATATGGCGTTTCTGCAAACTCAGAAGTGAAGGAAGAAGCAATTAAGTTCCTGAATTACATGTATCAGAAGGATAAGCTGTCCAAATATGGCTGGGAAAACGGCGTAGGAATGTCCGCACAGGATCAGACAGAATATATGACCGGTGATGAGACAGAGCTTCAGATGCAGTTTGTAGATGCAGTAAATGACGCTGCAAGCGTATCCGGAACCCCTGTGAATGACTGTGGTCCGTCATCATTCAAGACCAGTATTGAGAGTCAGATCCAGAGTGTATCTAACGGAAGCATAAGCGTGGAAGATTTCCTTGCCACAATCGGGAAAGAATGCAAATAGCCGGGTTTCTGAATATGAAAAATAGAAATGAAATAACTGTGACCGCTGAGTAATCGGCGGTCACAGTTACTAAGGGGCGTCATGACAGCTCTTTAGAAGGAAATCACAGGAAAGGGCAAAGCCTGAAAATGGGAGGGAACAAAAGAGATGAAGAAATTATACAGTAACAAACTGGTAATATTCAGTCTGGTGCTGCCGGGCATTATCGTATTCTTATTTGCGATACTTGTGCCAATCTGTCTGAGTGTATATTACGGTTTTACAGACTATTCCGGGATGGGCTCCTATTCATTTATCGGAATCGAAAATTACAGGCGGCTTGTGCATGACGACGCATTTTGGACGTCGCTTAAAAATTCGCTTTTGCTGGCTGTGGGATTTATCTGTATCCAGCATCCCCTTGCGCTGATTGTTGCGGCAGTCTTAGATAAGCTGGGAGGAAAGGCAGAAGGATTTTTCCGATGTGTATATTTTATTCCAAATGTTATTTCAGTGGCCGTTATCGCATATCTTTGGAAGTTCATCTACAATCCGGACTTTGGACTTCTGAATAATATTATCAAGGCGTTCGGGGGAAAGGGAGATATCAACTGGTTCAGTAACGAGACGGCCATCTGGGCGGTGCTGCTCGTTCTGATCTGGCACGGATTTGGCTGGGGAATGTTGATTTATTATACCGGAATCAAAAATATAGACCCGGTGCTTTACGAGGCCGCAGCGATTGACGGGGCAAATCAGAGACAGACCTTTTTGAAGATTACGCTTCCGCTTATGAAGCCGGTGATCCAGGTAAATGTAACCATGGCGGTCATCTCTGCATTGAAACAGATGGAGACAGTATACCTGCTTACAAACGGAGGACCTGGAAACAGTACGCAGTTTACCGCGAACTATCTGTATCAGCAGGCGTTCAAGGCGTTTAAGTATGGCTATGGAAATGCGATCGGCGTTATTTTCATTATTATCTGTCTGCTGGCAACAGTATTTTTAAATAAAGTCTTTGAAGAACGGGATATAAATCCACGCAGGGTAAAGGGGGCGGCATAATGGAATTTGCAGGAAAGAAGAAAAATAAAATCACAAAGCCGTTGTTGTGGTTTGTTCTGATTGCCGTTGCGGTCATCCAGATATTCCCTCTGGTGTGGCTGGTGGATTTTTCACTTGCAAGCAGCACGGAAATGTTTACCAACGGCCTTCTGGTCATCCCGGAGAAGATCCAGTGGGGAAATTATGCGAAAGCTTTTGTAGACGGGAACTTTCTTTTATATTTAAAAAATAGTATACTGATTAATGGACTGGCGGTTTTACTTGTGATTCTGGTTTCAATCATGGCGGCATTTGCCTGCAGAAGAATGCGGTGGAAGCTGAGCGGCTTTGTGAAGACGCTGCTTTTGATGGGAATGATGATCCCCATCCATGCGACGCTTCTGCCCAACTATAAGATCTACAGCCAGCTTGGACTTACGGATACTATATGGGCACTGCTGATTCCTTATGTTGCGTTTTCCCTTCCCCAGGGATTGTTCCTGATGACCAGCTTTATGGAATCAATCCCGGTGGAGCTGGAAGAAGCGGCGGTAATGGACGGGTGCGGCATTTACCGGATTATTTTCCAGATTATCACGCCTATGCTGAAATCATCCATTGCAACCGTAGCGATTATGACATTTTTAAATAATTGGAACGAATTTATGATGGCAAGCACATATTTAAGCTCCGAGAAATGGAAGACGCTTCCATTCTCGGTACTGGAGTTTACCGGCGAGTACTCTTCAAACTATGCAGTCCAGTTTGCAGTCATGGCGCTGACGGCGGCTCCTGCCGTGATTGTGTACATTATTTTAAATAAGCACATTACCAAGGGCGCTGCGATGGGAGCTGTGAAAGGCTAAGGAACGGTATCGGTTTTTATAAAAAGCAAAGGCAGGACGGGCAGATGAAAAAGATCAGACAGTGGATGAATGGATTGAGTGTAAAGGCGAAACTGATATGTTACGGGTATCTGTTCATAACCCCTGTGCTGGTAGTCATCTGCCTGATTTTGCTCGCAAATAATTATAGCAGAGGGATAGAGGGACGGCTGGAAAATGATCAGGCAAATGCGGACACTCTTGCGGACAGTATTAATCTGCTCCAGACAGATATCAAGGATTTTTCCACTTATATCTGTATTAACCAGGAGATACAAAGCCTGCTGAAGGTGGAGGACCCTGACGAATATAATAAAAATGCGAGACTCTGGCAGGAAGAGGCTCCTATGATGGTGATTCAGGATATGATCGCCTTAAAAGGGCATATCAAGACGATTGCGGTTTATACGGAAAACGGAATTCGTCCTTATTTACGGGGAATGGATGGAAGTGTTTATCTGTCATCGATAGATGACGTGCGGGAAACAGAAATTTACCGGAAAACCATAGAGAGCAAAAGCGGTATGATCTGGAAATCGGTGCCCAAAGGAAGCGGGGATACTTATCTTACAAACAGGGAAGACAAGGTTGTTCTGTACCGTGAGATTTTTGATCTGTCCCGGAAAAAGACCATGGGTTATATTGTCATAGGGGTCAGTCAGACCAAATTCCAGGGACTTTGTGAAAACATGCTGGGGGACAAAGACGAGAGTATCCTTGTGCTTAATCCGGATTCAGGGGTCTTAAGCCGGGCGGGGGCAAAACTCCCGGAGGTGGAGGAATACCTGACCGGCGAGGACTTTCTGAGGCAGGATTACAGGAAGCGGGAAACACATATCAGGTATGAAAATTATGATATCGTGTGCAGCCAGCCGGAGCAAAATGCGAGTATTGTGTGTAAGATTTCGCCCTGCTACGAATTACAGATGCAGTTTTTGGATATTGCCTATATGCCGCTGGCTCTTCTGCTCGGGATGCTTGCGGGCCTTCTGCCGCTCCTTCTGATTATTTCCAATGTTGTGACCATGCCTCTAAGAAAGGTCAGCGATGCGATCCGGAAATTTTCAGACGGGGATTTTGAGCAGCAGGTGGAAGTAATCACGGACGACGAGGTTGGAGAAGTGGCAAAATGCTTTAATAAGATGGTAGAGGATATCCGTGCGCTGATAGATGAGAATTATGTAAAAACACTGGCAGAAAAAGAGAGTGAGCTTGCCGCTCTGCAGGCTCAGATCAATCCGCATTTCTTATATAATACGCTGGATACATTGTACTGGCAGGCTACGGAGGAGGGAAATGAGGAAATCGCGGAAAATATTCTGGCTCTTTCCCAGTTATTCCGGCTTGCGCTTAGTAATGGAGAACAGGAAGTAAGCGTCGGACAGGAGGCGGAGCTGATTTCCAGATATCTTCAGATCCAGAAGATGCGCTTTACAAAACGGTTGGCTTATGAAGTGGATATTGACGAGGAGATCCGAAAAATCAGAATTCCAAAGCTGATTCTGCAGCCTTTTGTTGAGAACGCGGTGGTGCATGGGTTTGAAAATGTGAGTACGCCCTGCAGGCTTAAAGTAACCGGGCGTATGGAACAGGAAATGTTGGTATTTCATGTCTGGGATACAGGAATCGGGATGCGCCAGGATCAGATTGAGGCAATCTGGGAAGAGGAATCGAGGGATTACGCAAAACAGAGAATCGGAAGATATGCCATCAAAAATATCAGGGAACGGCTGCAGCTTAGATATCATGACCGGTTTTCTCTGGAGATACGAAGCAGTATCGGGAAAGGGACGGTAGTCATTCTTAAGATACCATATGAGGAGGACATGGTATGTCGGTAAGATTATTGATTGCGGAGGATGAAGAGCCAATCAGGAAAGGCGTTGTAAAATATATACAGTTACATACGGACAGATTCACAAGAATCTATGAGGCGGAAAACGGGCAGGAGGCAGTTGAGCTTCTCTTGAAATATCATCCGGACATGCTTTTGTTGGACATGCAGATGCCCTTAAAAAACGGTATGGATGTGATGGAAGAAGCCCGGAAGGCAGGACTTCATCCGATTACGGTAGTTTTAAGCGGGTATGATGAGTTTAAGTATGCCCAGCAGGCCGTTAAATTCGGGGCAAAGGAATATCTTTTAAAGCCTGTGCGTGCGTCGAATATTCTGGCTCTTTTGAATTGTCTGGCGGACAAATACATAGGATTAGAGGAAAAGGCAGAGAATATGACCGAAGAAGACCGAAAGCAGGAGAATCCGCTGGTGAAAGCGGCGAAGGAATATATGGAGGAGTATTATGCAGAGGATATTTCCCTTGCGGATATAGCAGAAAAGCTCGGAATTTCTCAGGGTTATCTGTCAACTATGCTGAAATCCAGCCTTGGTTTAGGGTTTGTGGAATACCTTCATCAGATCCGGATTGATCACGCCTGCTGCTATTTGGAGCAGAATTATCTGAAAAATTATGAGATCGCTTATAAAGTGGGATTTCAGGATGAGAAATATTTCTCTAAAATATTTAAAAAAGTGAAGGGGGTTTCCCCGAAAGAGTATCGAAAGAAGGGCAGTAATTTACATGAATTTGAAATATAGGGAAACGACGTATCAATCGAATAAAAGGATTCAGACAGAAACAGAAGTACCGTTTCTGCCGGATCAGGGGATTGAAAATGAATTAGTGAATCTGTATCCGCAGGTCAGATACCAGACCTGGGAGGGATTTGGAGGCGCGGTCACGGATTCAGCCGGTTATGTATTTTCACTGTTAAATGAACGGCAGAAGGAGAAAATGCTTGAACAGTATTTTGGCAGAGAGCAGATGAAGTACCAATTTGTCCGGATTCCTATAGACAGTTGTGATTTTTCCCTGGGACATTATGAGGCGGACGGTGATGAGCAGGACAGCGGCTTTTCAAACTTTTCTTTTGAACGGGTGGAGAAGTACATCCTGCCTTTGCTTGACGCCGCCGAATCATGGCGCGGGGAAAAGCTGGATATTATGCTGTCTCCATGGAGTCCTCCGTCTTATATGAAGACGAATGGAGAGCGGGATCATGGAGGGAAGCTGAAACCAGAATACAGAAAGCGGTGGGCAGAGTATATCTGCCGTTATATTGAAGAGTATCGGAAACGGGGCTATCATGTGACAAAGCTGACGCTTCAGAATGAACCGAAAGCGGTGCAGACGTGGGATTCCTGCGTGTATACGGCACAGGAGGAGAAAGAGTTTTTAAAGGATTACGTCTGGCCGGCGCTTAAGGAACATGGGCTTGAAGGGATTGAAATCTATATCTGGGATCACAACAAGGAACGTGCGCTTGAATGGGCTGAAACGATTATTGATGAAGAAACGGATGAGATGGTGACCGGGATTGCTTTTCACTGGTACAGCGGAGATCATTTTGAAAATCTGCGCATGATACGGGAGCGGTTCCCCCGGAAAAAGCTTCTGCTGTCGGAAGCTTGTATCGAATATAGTAAGTGCGCGCCGGATGATTATCTGAAAAATGCTCAGAAATATGCCCATGACATGATTGGAAATATGAATGAGGGAATGGAAGTCTTTCTGGACTGGAATCTGGTGTTAGACGAGTTTGGCGGGCCAAACCATGTGAAAAACTATTGTGACGCTCCGTTTCTATATGATATGAAGAAAAGAGAACTGACAGAGACCAATATCCTGGCTTATCTGTGGCATTTCAGTCATTTTATCGAGCCTGGGGCAGTGCGGATTGGAGTGAGCCGGTATACGGATAAACTGGAAGTCACCGCATTCCAAAAAGATAACCGGATTGTATTCGTGCTGCTGAACAGAAGCGGGGAAGATATTCCGGCATACATACGGCTGGGTGAGAGATGCGCGGCGATCAAGGTGTCTGCCCAATCGATTGGAAGCGGGATCATAGAGACGGAAAATGATGGATAAATCCAAGAGACTGTCGGAAAATGACTACTTCTAAACAGAGGGAGCGTAATAACCAGATAAAAATTAGAGGTATAAAATACCTTCATTTACAAATAATAGTATCACATCAGATGTAAGAGAGAATTTGAATATGGAGGTATTTTAGATATGAAGGCAACAGGGATTGTACGT
>CATKXR010000109.1 GCA_949840805.1 uncultured Lachnospiraceae bacterium
CTCCCTTTCCATTATACCATAAAAAGCCCCAAAAGCCTATATATAAAAACAAAAAAGTTGACAAAAAAATATAGGCTTTATGCGGCCTGTAGAGATTTTTCTTTAATTTAGCTGTCAAACGCCCGAGTTCGTTCCTTACGTGGATATGATACCACGAACCTTTCGGTTTCACAAGCAGTTTTCATTTTTGAATAGTTCCTGAGCTTGCATAACTTTCCAATATGAATTATAATGGGAAGCGGCTGAAGGAAATGGAAATAAGAAAATGTGAGGATATGACAACATGGATATTATAAAGGTGCTGCAGGAAGAACTGCAGATCAAATACCAACAGGCAGAAGCTGCCGTGAAGCTGATTGATGAAGGAAATACCATTCCTTTTATTGCCCGCTACCGGAAGGAGGCCACCGGCGCCCTGGATGATGAGGTGCTGCGGAATCTGGATGAGCGGCTTAAATATCTGCGGAATCTGGAGGAGAAAAAAGAACAGGTGATTGCCTCTATCCGGGAACAGGAAAAGCTGACACCGGAACTGGAGAACCAGATCCGCGCTGCCATGACCCAGGTAGCGGTGGACGATCTGTACCGTCCCTACCGTCCCAAGCGCAGGACCCGTGCCATTATTGCCAGAGAAAAAGGGTTGGAACCCCTTGCCAATGAGATCGCCCTGCAGAAGCTTACCGAACCGGTGGAAAAGCTGGCAGAAGCTTATGTGTCGGAAGAAAAAGGCGTGGCTTCTGCAGAAGAGGCTGTGGCCGGAGCAAAGGACATCCTGGCCGAGAGAATTTCCGACAATGCCCAGTACCGCACTTATATACGGAAGGTGACGACAGAACGGGGGATGATCAGTTCTTCGGCAAAGGATGAAAAGGAACAGTCCGTATATGAAATGTATTATAATTACACGGAACCGGTCAAACGTTGTGTCGGACATCGGGTTTTGGCTCTGAACCGGGGAGAGAAGGAAAAGGTTCTGAGCGTCAAGGTGGAGGCGCCGAAAGAAGATATCCTGCGCTATCTGGAAAAGCAGGTGATTGTCAACAACAATCCTTATACAGCTCCGATTCTGGAAGAGGTGGCGGCTGACAGCTATGACCGGCTGATTGCCCCTGCCATTGAGAGGGAGGTACGCAACGAGCTGACCGAGAAGGCAGAGACCGGCGCCATAAAAGTCTTTGGTAAAAATCTTGAGCAGCTTTTGATGCAGCCGCCTATTGCGGGACGTGTGGTACTGGGCTGGGATCCGGCGTTCAGGACGGGGTGCAAGCTGGCAGTTGTGGATGAGACCGGCAAGGTATTGGATACCACCGTGATCTATCCCACAGCCCCTCAGAATAAGGTGGACGCATCGAAAGAAGTTTTGAAAAAGCTAATCAAAAAATATAATATATCTCTGATATCCGTTGGAAACGGCACAGCATCCAGGGAGTCGGAAATGGTCATTGTGGAACTGTTGAAAGAGATTCCGGAGCAGGTGCAGTATATAATAGTAAATGAGGCCGGCGCTTCCGTATATTCGGCAAGTAAGCTGGCTACGGAGGAATTTCCTAATTTTGACGTGGGGCAGAGAAGCGCCGCATCGATTGCCCGCCGCCTGCAGGACCCGCTGGCAGAGCTTGTTAAGATCGACCCCAAATCCATAGGCGTCGGACAGTATCAGCATGATATGAACCAGAAAAATCTCAGCGAGGCCCTTCAGGGAGTAGTGGAGGACTGCGTCAATAAGGTAGGGGTGGATTTGAATACGGCATCTGCGTCCCTGCTGGAGTATATTTCAGGGATCAGTAAGGTTATTGCCAAAAATATTGTGGCTTACCGGGAGGAGAACGGGGCGTTTACCGACAGGAAACAGCTTTTAAAAGTGGCAAAGCTGGGGCCAAAGGCATACGAACAGTGCGCCGGCTTTATGAGGATTCCGGGTGGTAAGAATCCTCTGGACGGCACGTCGGTCCATCCGGAAAGCTATGGGGCTGCGCTGGCTCTGTTGGAAAGGCTGGGTTTTAAGCCGGCCGACATTACAAAAGGCGGTTTGAAGGAATTGGGCAAAAAGGTTCATGACTACAAAAAACTGGCAGCAGAGCTGAATGTGGGGGATATGACACTGAGGGATATTGTGAAAGAACTGGAGAAGCCGGCAAGGGACCCCCGTGAGGAGATGCCCAGGCCGATTCTGCGCACGGATGTGCTGGAGATGAAGGATTTGACGCCGGGAATGATTTTAAAAGGCACGGTACGCAATGTCATAGATTTCGGGGCATTTGTGGATATTGGAGTCCATCAGGACGGACTGGTACATATCTCCCAGATATCAGATAGATATATCAAGCATCCCATGGAAGCGGTGAGCGTGGGAGATGTTGTGGAAGTAAAAGTCCTGAGTGTGGATCTGGCAAAAAAACGGATCGCGCTGACCATGAAACTGTAGAAAGCGGGAACTGCCTGCTGTGTCGGAATAGCATATGGAAAAGGCAGCGGATTATGGGACGAAACGGCTGCCGGGAAGGAGTGAAAGGACAGAATGACGAAGGAAATGAGATTTGAAGTAAAGCTGACGGCGAAGGAGCTGTGGCAGTTTTCCATGTACCATGCCAATGCCGGAGCTACGGGATTGTTCAATCTGATCTTTACCGCGGCGGCGCTTTTTCTCCTGGTGGTTCGTTGGGGAACACTGACGGCAGCTTACCGGCTTTTGCTGTTTGGATGTGTGTTGATCTTTACGGTCCTGCAGCCGTTGCTTTTATACGGAAAGGTACGCAGGCAGGCTAAGACTCCTGCCATGGCAGAACCGATGTACCTGACTTTTAAAGAGGACGGGCTTAAGGTGGAGCAGCACGGACAGGAAGCGGTATTTGCCTGGAACCAGATGGGACGAATGGATAAGAAGCCTGCCATGGTAGTGCTGTACATGGACCGGGTGCATGCTTATCTGCTTCCCAGGAAGATATTAGGAGAGCAGGAAGAGGCGTTTCTTGATATGGTTAAGACTTATCTGCCCAAAGAACGGCGAAAAGGCTTTTAAGACGGGGATAATGGCATATGACAGAAAATAAAAAGCAAAAGGGAACAGCCGATGTGTGGGAGACGTTTTCTCCCGGGGAAACCTATCGGATCGGGGAAATGACAGGCCGGCAGGCGCGGCCCGGCCAGGTTTACTGCCTGGACGGAGATCTGGGAGTGGGAAAGACCGTGTTTGCCCAGGGATTTGCCGCCGGACTGGGAATTGCGGAACCCGTCAGCAGTCCTACTTTTACCATATTACAGCAGTACGAGGAGGGTGCTTTGCCTCTGTACCATTTTGATGTATACCGAATCGGAAGTGTGGAAGAGATGGACGAGGTCGGGTATGAGGATTTCTTTTACGGAGACGGAGTCTGCCTGATTGAATGGTCCCGGATGATTGAGGAAATATTGCCGGAAGATGTGGTGAAGGTGCAGATAGAGAAGGACCCGGACAGGGATTTTGATTATCGGAGGATAACCATTCTATGAAAATATTGGGAATAGAAAGCGCGTCCATGACGGCATCCGTGGCACTGGTTGCGGGTGGGATTACCATGGCAGAATATACGGTGGATTTTAAAAAGACCCATTCCCAGACTTTGCTTCCCATGATTGATGAGGTGATGAGAATGCTGGAGTTCGACCTGGATGACCTGGATGCCATTGCAGTGTCGGGAGGACCGGGATCTTTTACAGGACTGAGGATCGGCTCCGCCACGGCCAAGGGGCTGGGATTGGCTCTGGATAAGCCTCTGATCCATGTGCCCACCTTAGACGCCATGGCTTATGGCCTGTTTGGGGCGGCATTCCTTTTGTGTCCAATGATGGATGCACGCCGAAACCAGGTCTATACGGGAATGTATTATTGTAAGAACAGGCTGGAAGTGATCCGGGAGTCCTGTTCCATGGAAATAGGGGAATTGATCCAGGATTTGAATGAGCGGGAGGAACCGGTTATGTTTTTGGGAGACGGCGTCCCGGTTCACGAAAATGCGCTGAGGGAGCGGATGAAAATACCCTTCCAGTTTGCTCCTGCCCATTTAAACCGCCAGCGGGCAGCGTCGGTGGCGGCACTGGGGGAAGTCTATTTGTCAGAGGGAAAAACCGAGACGGCTATGGAGCATACCCCCAACTATTTGCGCAAGGCGCAGGCCGAGAGGGAACTGGAGGAAGCAGTTCGACAGGGGAAGGAGAAAGAACTGGCAGCCGGCCACAGTGTAGGAACGGGGGAGGCTTTATGATCCGCCGGATGGAACCTTGCCACCTGGAACAGACGGCAAGGCTGGAACGGGAATGCTTTTCGGAAACCTGGTCCTACCAGCTTTTAGAGGCCGGAATCCACAGTCCATATGATGTATATTATGTGTGGGAGCAGGAGGGACAGGTTATGGGCTATTGCTGTCTGCGGCTTCTGGCCGGGGAGGGGGAGATCCAGCGGATTGCCGTTCTGCCGGGTTGCCGCCGCCTGGGTATAGGGAGAAAAATGATGGAAGCCATGGTAAATTATGCTATGGAGAGCCGTGTCCATGCCATCAGCCTGGAGGTCCGGGAAAGCAACCTTCCTGCCCGCAGACTCTATGAATCCTTTGGTTTTGCGGCGGAAGCAGTGCGGAAGGGGTATTACCACAATCCTCGGGAAGATGCTCTCATCATGTGGAAAGGGGGGCTTTCCTGTTGATTTATACAACATTTTCCACTTAAAAAATGAATCGTTTTGTCTTATAATGTAGGGGTATCGGGTAGAGGGGATGCCCTGTTTTTTTGCTATAGGGCGCCGCCGGTCTGAAAAAAGGAAAGAAGGGCGAGAATAAGATGAGAAAGTACAAAAGCGGCGGTCAGCTAGAGACCGTGATCTGCAATTGCTGTGGAAAAAAGATGGTGGTAAAGAACGGTGTTCTCCGGGAGGGGGCTATTTCGGTTCATCACGCATGGGATTTTTTCTCGGAAAAAGACGGGGAAGTCCATCACTGGGACATGTGTGAGGAGTGTTATGACAATTTGCTGGGACAGTTCAGGCTGGAACCGGATGTAGAGGAACAGGTTGAATTCATCTGACGGGTGTGTTATCATTCTATGGAAGGCGCGGATAAGTAAAAAGCGCGGAACATAGAAGTGAGGACATGGTATGTTGGATATTTGTTTGTTGGGAACAGGAGGAATGATGCCTCTGCCTTATCGCTGGCTGACTTCCATGATGGCGCGGTGTGACGGCAGCAGCCTGCTGATCGACTGTGGAGAGGGAACCCAAGTGGCTTTGAAAGAGAAGGGATGGAGTCCCAAACCCATTGATATTATCTGTTTCACCCATTATCATGCAGATCATATCAGCGGTTTGCCCGGGCTTCTGCTGACCATGGGCAATGCAGAACGGACAGAACCGGTGGTAATGATAGGACCTAGAGGATTAGAGCGGGTGGTGGCAGCGCTGCGCTGTATTGCGCCGGAATTGCCGTTCCCTTTGCGCTTTGTAGAGTTGGAGGAGAGCCGGCAGCAGTTTCATATGGGGCCTTATGTGATTGACGCATACCGGGTCAGTCACAATGTAGTCTGTTATGGATATGCCATATCCATTCCCCGGGCAGGCCGGTTTGATGTGGAAAGGGCCAGGGCGCAAAACGTGCCTATGAAGGCATGGAGCCGTCTCCAGAAAGGAGAGACTCTGGAGATGGACGGAGTCTTCTATACGCCGGATATGGTGCTGGGGCCAGAGCGGAGGGGGCTTAAGGTGGTGTATTGTACAGATACACGGCCCGTACCGGTGATTGCCGAATATGCAGAAAATGCGGATCTCTTTATTTGCGAGGGCATGTACGGAGAGGAGGGCAAGGAGGCAAAGGCCAGAGAGTACAGGCATATGACTATGTATGAGGCAGCTCAGCTTGCCAGAAAAGCTCAGCCGCGGGAATTGTGGCTGACTCATTACAGTCCCTCTCTGACCCGTCCGGAAGAGTTTATAGAAAATGTACGAAAGATATTTCCGCGCGCAAAGGCTGCCAGGGACGGAAGAACGATGGAGCTGACCTTTGACGGGGAGGAGGAATGTCCGGTATGATAAAACAGAATAAAGAAGATATTTTAATTTTAGCCATTGAAAGCTCCTGTGATGAGACGGCGGCAGCAGTGGTCCGAAACGGCAGGGAGGTGTTATCCAATGTGATTGCCTCCCAGATTGCGTTGCACACGCAATTTGGCGGAGTAGTGCCTGAAATTGCCTCCCGCAAGCATATGGAGAAGATCAACCAGGTTATTGTCAGAGCTTTAGAGGATGCGGGAGTAAGCCTTTTAGAAATCACGGCAGTGGGTGTGACCTACGGGCCGGGATTGGTAGGCGCTCTGCTGGTGGGAGTGGCAGAAGCAAAGGCGATTGCCTATGCTGCAAAAAAACCGCTGATAGGTGTACATCATATCGAGGGCCATGTGGCTGCCAATTTTATCACCAAATATCCGGGACAGGAGAACGATATTTCCCTCCGGTCAGGAAAACCGGAGCTGGAGCCGCCTTTTGTGTGTCTGATCGTGTCAGGAGGCCATACACATCTGGTGGTGGTAAAGGATTACGGCGAGTTTGAAATAATTGGCAGGACCCGGGACGACGCGGCAGGAGAAGCGTTTGACAAGGTGGCCCGCGCAATAGGATTGGGATATCCGGGAGGACCTAAGATAGACCAGGCTGCCAGGCAGGGCAATCCCCACGCAGTGGAATTTCCCAGAGCCAGGGTGGCGGGAGCTCCATATGATTTCAGCTTCAGCGGTCTTAAATCGGCCGTTTTAAATTATGTGAATCATGCAAAGATGACCGGTAAGGAAATCTGTGTGCCGGATTTGGCAGCTTCCTTCCAAAACGCAGTGGTGGAGGCTTTAGTAAGCCGCGCCGTATCGGCGGCTCAGGAGTACGGATATAAAACACTGGCGATTGCCGGCGGAGTGGCTTCCAATTCGGCCCTTCGTGCTGCCATGGCAAAAGCATGCCAGGAGGACGGTCTTGATTTTTATTACCCTTCTCCTGTTTTTTGTACGGACAACGGGGCGATGATCGGAGCGGCGGCTTACTATGAATACAAAAAAGGCACCCGGCACGGATGGGATCTTAACGCGGTTCCCAATCTGAAGCTGGGTGAACGGTAAAAATCATATGGGACAAAAGAAAACGGGCGCCGTGGTGCTGGCAGGAGGAAAGGGAAAACGAATGCACAGCCGGACTCTGAAACAGTATTTGAGTCTGGGAGGAAGACCCCTGATTGTCTATGCTCTGGAAGCTTTTGAACACAGTCCCGTAGACGAGATTGTGCTGGTGGTGGGACAAGGCGAGCGAGATAAGATTTGTCAGGAGATTGTAAAGCCATACGGATTTCAGAAAATATCTGCAGTGGTGGAAGGAGGAGAGGAGCGGTATCATTCCGTCTATGCCGGTCTGAAGGCAATGGAAGGGTGCGGGTATGTACTAATTCATGATGGGGCGAGGCCGTTGGTTTCGGAGGCTGTAATTCGCCGTGCCATCCAGGGAGCCGTGGACTATAAGGCATGTGTGGCAGGAATGCCGGTAAAGGATACGATCAAAGAAGTGGATGAAGAAGGATTTGCCTCCGGTACTCCGAAGCGCAGCTGCCTATGGCAGATTCAGACGCCCCAGGCATTTGCTTATCCGTTGGTAAGGGCGGCTTACGACTGGCTTATGGAGAAGGAAGAACGGCAGGCCGGGATTACGGATGATGCCATGGTAGTGGAGCGCTATGGCGGATGTCAGGTGAAACTGGTGGAAGGGAGCTACGAGAATCTGAAGGTGACAACGCCGGAGGATATGGTGGTAGCAGAAGCGCTGTTGGCAAAGAACGGCTTCAGGGGGATTTGAACCGTTATACGGTTGAAAAATAAAGCCCTGAAATAATGAATTTTTACGATTTTAAAAATTTAAAAAAATAGTGAAGTGAAAAGTTTATTTCCACTTTGAAAACGGCAGTTAGAGAAGTAGCATTTACTCTTGCAGAAAAGGGTAAATGTTACTTTTATCTTTAAAAAAGTTGAATTTAATGTTACACT
>CATKXR010000110.1 GCA_949840805.1 uncultured Lachnospiraceae bacterium
AAACAGGCCCGTCCTTATCCAATTTTGCTGTTTTCGCAGCAGTTTTTTCATAGGACTAAATCAGCGGAAGCCCTTGATTTTACTGGCTCCTTGCTAACTTGACACTATATTACCATACGCCCCCACCTTCTCATTCGGGTACACCTGCTCCCCCCTGACCGGTCTTGCGCCCCTCCTCAAATATGCCTTCACCTTCTCCCCGTATGCTGCTGTCAAGTAAGGACTAACAAATTTTATTACTTTTCATTTCTTCCTTCCAAACAACCTCTATCTCCCCTTCTCCCCACACATAAACCGCCTCAATCATCTCTTCCACCAGTTCCCTACAAAGTCCCATCTCCCCCAACTCCTGCTTCCGAATCTCTCCTTCTCTCCGTTCCCCCTCTCTATTCCTTTCTTTCTCCACCTTCCGGATTTCCTCACCTATCCTCTGTTCCTCCATCCTCAAAACCTCCACCTTATTCAGATAATCGTCCTTCTCCAACTGTTTCATCTTAAACTGTTCATACAAATACTGTTTTTCTATTTTCAATGTATCCAGCTTCTTTTCCAACAATGCACCCTTACTCTTTGTCTGCACACCTCCCGGCTTCAAAGAACCGTCTCCCCGTCCCAACTCTCCCCTCTCCTTATCTGATTCCTCTCTGCCTAACTGCTCCTTATGCCTCTTTTCCACCTTTTGTCTGATATGCCTCAAAACAGCATCCTCCACCTCCGGCTCCTTCAATCTCCCGTCAAAGCACCCACTCCCCTTATCATATCTCGCTCTCCCACAAATAAAACACGGAACCTTTGTACATCCAATCCTGTTCAAACTCCTTTTGCAATTCCCACACCGCAGTTTCCCCAGCAGTATACTGTCCTGCTTTCCTTTATGCTCCTTCCCCCTCTGACACCCACGATACTTAATCACTTCCGATGCCTTCATAAATTCCCGCTCCGTAACGATTGCCTCATGCCTGCCGGAAACACAGACCTGCTCTTCATCCACCACTCGCTTAAACTGGCTACCTCCTACTTTCGTCACTCTGTGTTTCCCATTCACTACCATTCCAAGATATACTTTATTTTCCAGTATCTTCAAAACCATATTCCTGTTCCAGTAACCCTCCCCATCCAGAAGATGGTATTGCGGATTGCCACGGTTTTTATACTGTCCGGGTGTCGGTATTTTTTCCTCGTTCAGCTTCACTGCAATCCTCCCCGTACTGTACCCCATACCGGCAAGTTCAAAAATTCTCCTTACATATTTCGCAGCTTCCTGATCCACCGCCAACACCTTCTTATTCTCTGAAAACCGATATCCAAAAGGCGGTCTCGGTCCGATAAAATCTCCCCGTTTTCTTCTGACCTCCAACGCAGAACGCATCTTCACAGATAAATCCTTGCTGTACAGATCATAAAGAAAACTCCTGAATGCAATCTCAATCCCTCCGGTAGTTCCCTCATAATCATTGCTGTCATATCCATCTCCAACCGCAATAAACCGAACACCCATAAAAGGCAATATCTGTTCCAGATAATCCCCCACTTCCAGATAGTTCCTGCCAAAACGGGAAATATCCTTCACAATAATACAGCATATTTTTCCTTCCCTGACCATGGAAAGCATCCGCTTCACTGCCGGTCTTTCAAAATTCGTTCCGCTGTATCCGTCATCCACAAACTCCAAAGTCTGCATATCCGGATAAAGGTTTTCTTCATGCAAATAGTGGCTAATCAGTTCCCGCTGGTGTTGGATGCTGTCGCTTTCTTCTTTGTCACTGTCCGACACTACATCCCCATCCTCTATAGAAAGCCTTAAGTATTCAGCCACAAACTGCTCTTTCATGTGCCCCTCCCTGTCCTTTATCTTCTGTTTCCAACTGTTTCATTAAATACTCATACTCATTTCTGAACTTGAATCTGATATGTATTCGTTTATCCCCGAACACTTCCACTTTTTCCAGCAGTTCTACTGCCATTTCCCTTGTCAGCTCCTCTGCTCCCTGAAAATGAAGAAAGGTTTGCATCCACTTGTTGGAACCATTAATACACTGCTCAAAATCTTCCAGTTCCGTTTCCTTTTTATGAAGCTCCTCTTCAAGCTTCGTTATCCGCAGGGCGTATTTTTCTTTTGCTGTCAGAAACTCCTCCTTTGTCAAAATTCCCTGCTTCAAATCCTTGTAGATACCCGTCTTTAAATAAATAGTTCTTCCCAGTTCTTCCTTTACCTGTTCCTTCGCTTTCTTTTTCTCCTTAAGCAAAAGCGTGTAATGACTGGATTCTTTTATCTGCTCTGTCAGAGATTTTGCTTCCACTGCCAGATCAATCTGCAGCTTTATCTGCCGCAGTACCATATCAAAAATTTTGTAATCAATAATAGATGATGTATCGCATTCGGTCTGGGAATAATTGTAGGCGGAGCCGCAGTAAAAATAGTATTGTACCTTTCCCTTTCTCACATCTTTGTTTCTTCTCATCACATGCTGACAATGGCCGCAGACCAGAATCCCTTCCAGTATATTTTCATAGCCCGGCCCGCCCTGCCTGCCTTTCCATGTTTTACTGTTTTTTTCTTTTACTTCCTGTACCTTTTGAAATATTTCTCTCTCTACAATTGCCGGATGGCTGTCTTTCCTGATTTCCCATGCCTCTTCCTTACGCTTGCCCTGTTTTTCCTTTGAATAAATGGAGCGGTTATTCTTCCCCTGCACCATATCCCCCATGTAGGTTGGATTATACAGAATCCGGCTGACCGCCTGGGGTTGCCAGAGGATATGGCTGCAATTTTTATATTTTTTAACCCCGCGCTCCCCGGCATATCGGCTGGGAGAAGGGATATTCTCCTGATTCAGCGTCTTTGCTATCTCCACAAAGCTTGCCCCCTGCATTTTCATAGAAAAAATTCTTCTGACAACAGCGGCGGCGGTCTCGTCAATTATGAAATGATTATCCTCCAAAATATATCCGTAAGGAGCCATATTCCCGATAAACTGCCCCTGTCCTTTTTTTGTGCGGAAAGCCGACATAACCTTTTTTGATATATCTCTGGAATAATAATCATTTGCAAGATTTTTAAATTCCGTTATTAACTCTCTTTCCCTAAATATCTCACCTTTACTGTCATAATGGTCATTCACTGCTATAAACCGAACCCCAAGAAACGGAAATACCTTTTCCAGATAGTCCCCTGCTTCCAGATAGTTCCTGCCGAATCTGGACAAATCTTTTACAATGACACAGTTTATCTTCCGCTTCCTGATATCCTCCATCATTCGTTCCCACTCCGGCCTGTCAAAGTCCGTGCCTGTCCGTCCGTTGTCAGTGTAGGTTTCCACAATTTCTGTCTTTTCAAGTCCTTTCGCAAAGTCCAGCAGAAGTTCAAGCTGGTTATGGATACTATCCTTTCCCCTCCCTCCATTTTCTTCATCTGACAGACGTAAATATAATCCGGCTTTTATTACCGGCACTGTATTTTGAGATAAAATCTTTTCACTTTTTCTGCTTGTTCTCGCCATAACCGGTCTCCTTCTTTTCTTTTATAGTAAACGACAATTATTTCTGTCGTTTACTATTGTTAACATAAGGATGCCTGGCATCCGTTGTTTTTTCCCCGCCCAAAGACATATCCTCTATCAGACTTAAGGCGGTCTCAAATTCTTCTGCATATTTAAAACGGACTTCTATCCTCGGATAACGCTCCCCTTTTTTCTTTTCATGAATATATATCCTGTCAATCAGGGCGACGATTACCTCTCTTGACAAACTGTCAAGATACCCGAACCGCTTAAATTCATTAATCCAGTTGCAGGTATGGCTAAGCCCGGCCGCAAGAAGCTCTATTCCTTCCTCCAGCTTTTCCAGACCCTGCTCCGCAGTCCGGATGCGTTCTCCGTAGGTTCCCTTCAATTCCTTATATTCTTCCTTTGTAATCAGTCCGTCCTTATAATCCTCATACAAATCCAGCCGCAAACCACAGTATTTCTGGATTTCCTCTTTCTTTTTTACAATCTGCCGTTTTCTCTTTGCAAGCTCCCCGCTCTGCCGCTGCATTTCCTCCATCTGCCCCAGAATATGATCCATATCCGTAACGGTTTCTATCTGCTTATTCAACAGCAGAAGGACGTTTTCTTCCAGCTTCTCCGCATTAATGCTGTGAGGACTGCATACCGCTTTATCCGCCTTATGGTTTCCGCACACATAATAAATAAATTTCTTATGCCCGGAGGGAACGGTTTTTCTGACCATATTTCCTCCACAATCGCCACACCGGACCACGCCGGATAAATCATATACCTTTTCCTGTGCCGTTCCGGTTCTGGTATCCATCTGCAAAAGCTCCTGCACGTTTTGGAAGTCAGAGGCCGGAATAATGGCTTCATGGGCATTTTCCGCCCTGCACCATTTTTCCTCTTCCTTTTTTACTTTCTTCTTCACCTTATAATTGGGCGTGGTGTCCTTTCCCTGAACGAGGGTTCCCATATACACCGGATTCCCCAATATCCGTAAAACATGCACATGACTCCATTTACCTTTCAGGTTCTTTTTGAATCCTGTGTAAAAAGCGCTCCCCTGCTCTTTCTTGTAATCCATGGGGGTAAGCACATCCTCCCCATTTAGCACTTCGGCTATCCTGTAAGCGCTGCTGCCCTGCAGATACATCCGGAAAATACGTCTGACGGTCTCTGCCGCTTCTTCGTCTATTTCCAGCCTGTTCTTATCCGCCTCCGATTTCCGGTAGCCATAGGGGGCAAATGCGCCTACAAAATCGCCTTTTTTCCTCTTGACTTCAAGATTGCTCCTGATTTTAATGCTGATATCCCGACAATAAGCGTCATTGATAAGATTTTTGAAAGGAATGATGATATTGTCTGTCTGTGTATCGCTCCTGGCACTATCATAATTATCATTAATAGCAATAAAACGAACACCCAAATAAGGAAATATCTTTTCCAGATACTTCCCCACCTCAATATGATTCCTGCCGAAACGTGACAGGTCTTTCGTGATTACACAGTCCACTTTCCCTGCCTTAATATCCTCTAACATCTGCTGAAATGCCGGACGATTGAAATTGACCCCGGAGTAACCGTCATCCACTCTTATTTCGTGGATTTTGATGTCCTCCATGGATTTCAGATAGTCAAAAATAAGTTCTTTCTGATTTGTAATGCTGTCGCTTTCTTCCTTATCCCCATCCTCTTTAGACAGGCGCAGATAAAGGTCAGCATTATAAATTTTTGTGTTTAGATTTGTCTCCATATGTTCACCTCAAATAGCCATGTTTGCTGTCAAACCTGTTCTATTTGGGGTTCTGCTTCGTCCAAGATTATTATATCATTTTGCAGAAAAATAGTCCATAGAAAGGCCAAACATTTTCACAATTACGTTAAACCTCCGCCATCCTGGCACATAACTTCACAAGCTTTTTTTCAAGGCTTTCATCCGTATCAGAAAAAGATGTTTTGACTACCATTCCATTACAAATAAAACAAAAGGGATTCCTTACTTCCCTTATAAATGCAAGGAGACGTTCCTCCTTCGGCAGCGTCCTGTCAATTCTGATTTCTCCTATATCCGCCAGAGTACTGGCATCCACTGTCCGGATATCTACTTTCCTCAATTCCTCCAATTCTGTAGCTACCATTCCCATTCCCCCGGTTTCCCTTATTCCACTATATTATTTTCTGATTGTCCATTATGTACTTTTTCATGTGTGTATTCAGGAAACCTGATTATTTGGAACTGTCTTTTGTAGCTGTTATCCTGTTACTTCCCTGCTATCACAAGGAATCTCCCGCTTTTACCATGCACACGCCTGTCACAGGTGGCAAGGGTGATGATGCTGGTAGGCGCATGGTCTGGTTCTTCATAAAATAATGCCTTTCCCTGTAGTTGCTCCATCCACGCATTGTAACTCTCCATATCTTCATGGTTTCTGATACGGAAATCCCATTCTTCCAGATCGCCTACGTTGTATTTGACCACCGCCATCACCTGATAGGCGCTGGCACTCCCGTAGGCATCCGTATAATAGACGGTCTGATGCTCCTTAAAATAATTTTCCTGCTCATACTTAAGCAAAGTGGAGAACATAGCATCAGAGCCCGTGCCCATGTTATGGCTGTAGATGACACGGTTGAAATCCCAGACCTGCGTATCCTTATCCATAAACGGGCATCCGGCATTGTCCCTCTCCCCTGAAAAATCATGGGAGAGGTAAAAGGCATTGTCATCCGTTCCCACTACCGGAAAGTTGATTAACGTGTCAGGGATATAAAGCCAGCCTCTGGTATCCACATTTTCACTGCAAAGGGAATCCCAATCGTAGGCCTCCAATCCCAACACCCACATCTCTTCCTCATACTCCTGCCTGTACCGCTCCGCCTCCTCTTCCATTTCCGAGAACATCTCCTCCAGTTCCGTCGCCGCTTCCTTACAGCAGGATGCAGAGCGGATTGGCTAAATCTCTCCATAGTCCGTGGCAGGGAACGCTTCCCTCTCCCTGCCCGTCCTCCGGCGCGCTGTTCCGGCTGCCCTCATCGGGCAGAAGTATCATTATGGCTCCCCCTTAGAACTTCCTGCCACAAGAAGCCCCGCACCGGATGCCGCTCGCTGCCTTCCTTCTCCTGTTACGGTCCTTCGGTTTATCCCATGCGGGGCAGGCAGGTCATGGCGAAGCTCCTTGTCCGGCGCAACTTTATCAAGGGAATGCCTCTTAAAGCCGCTGCATACTGGTATTCAGTTTTCAAGTTTCCTTCATTCAGGCGGAAAGCCTCAGGCTTTTAAGCCTGTAATTAGCATAAAGCATTATTGAAAATTTTTTACTCACAAAAGTGGGTATTTTCACCAATCCTTACCCATCTTTGTGGGTATTGTTTTATCTGCCTGCAAGTTCTGTAATACTGTGACAGAATAATACAAAATAAAAGACGCCCAAAGATTTTCCGTTTCTTTGAACGTCTCTCATTTAATCTAAATTTTCTTTCCTGCAATAACCAGCCGGTTCTAAAAACAGATAACTCTTTCCGCCCTGTGTAACCTGCCATGCCGTAATCAATATTAATCCAGAAATTCATCCTTATACTTAAATATGGAATCCATTACTGCTATGGCATACTTAACCTCGCTGGCCGTTTTATCATGAAACAGCAGACATACTGCCTCCTGCCCAAACCTGTGTTTTTCTCCCTTCACATCGATATCCACAAGAACATCAAGGGAACCCCCCAGGACAGCCGCTATCCTGATCAGTGTTTCAAGCCTTGACCCGCTATGCCCTGTCTCTACCTTCTGGATTGCCGTAAGCGACAGTTCCGTCTTTTCCGCAAGCCGCTCCTGCGTCAGTCCCTTTTCCATCCGTATCCTCCTGACATTTCCTCCGATCCTGTCATAGTATGTTCCGCATGAAAATTGTTCCATCTGTTTTTATATTCCCTTGAAAATAATAATCTACAGTTACTTTTCCTGCTTTCACCTCCTCTTTTCCTGACATATATCTCCTCCTCTGACTATCCTTTTCAAATTAACATCCTCTTCAACTGTATCATAACCCCTCTAAATATCATTTACTTTATCCCGACTTACAGATTTTTTCCCCGAAAGACAGATAAAAGACCGGGAAGGTACTTGACTTAGCAGTTCTTTTCTCCCATCATCATTTTTCCATTCATCTTTTACCATTTTACTCACATACAATCACGGAAACCCTTATATTATCGCGATAACTTCCATTGAGAAATCACCATTTTCAAATATTCAAGCACCTTCGCCAAGGGACGAAGTATAGCGCAGAATAAAAAAATAATGGTGTTAGTCAGAAAATAGGGTGATAAATGATTTCTGACTAAATTAACAGTAATCCTGCTGTCTTTATATCCCGGCAGGAAGGGCTGCGTCTGGTCCCACTCACGGTTAAGAGCGAGGACATGAG
>CATKXR010000111.1 GCA_949840805.1 uncultured Lachnospiraceae bacterium
CCTCCAGAAGATTGAACAGATTGGGCAGCCACAGCCTTACATCCTCCAGACTTCTGCCGTCCCATTTCCCGGAAGGCGCCTTTGCCCTTTTCATCCGCTCCGAAGGTTCAAAGTAGCCCACTTCCATCTCCTCATCGCAGTTTTCGCATTCAGGGCAGACAATATAGTATGAATCAAATCCGGAAAGGGAAAGCCTTTCCAGGCGGAAAAGCTTCAAAATTTCCTCCATATGCTCCAGTCCGGAGCAGTTGAGCAGGCTCAGGCTCCTCAGGCTATACAGATTCCCCAGGAATGCGCAGTCGATTGCACCGCAGGCTGAAATCTCCCCTTTCGATCTCAAGCCTCTCCGGCAAAGCATCCTTAAGAGGGTCTATCAGCTTCTGATAAACCGGCCTGCCGCCGCAGGACAGGTTCTTAATCTTCTGTAAGTCATAAAAACTCTCCGGCACCCTGCCCAGGGCCTGGCCACATAGGTGAGCAGCGTAGGGTCTATTTTGATTTTTTCCAGTTCCATATGGCATTCCTCCCCTGATACCTCTTAATCCTGTTCTTTTCCATTCAAATTCTATTAAAAATACTCCGAACTCATGAGACTCTTTCATCCGAAAAACCTCTCGCACCTGCCAATCCCGATTTTAATCTGTCCTTAAATGTATTCGGAACATCGTTTTATCAATTGCAACCTGTCTTTCCCTCTCTATGAATCCGATTTTCGCTTCATCTAAAACTCTCGCAAAAACATTTTAACAATGGGTAAATCAATTTCAGAAAATTTGTTTGCCTCAATAAGATTCTGAATCTCTCTTTTATTTGCCCAGTGAATATCTGCTGTGTCATCCCCTCTAATGAGTAAATCACCTTCAACCTCACAAATAAAGTGAATTCCAAATGAATCCACAGGACCTTCTAATGTTTGGTATGCAGAAAAAGGTCTTATACATTCGATTGTAAAACTATTACCGGTTGTTGTAATTGCTTCCTGTTCACCATGAATTGTTTTTACCTTTAATCCTGTTTCTTCAACGATTTCTCGTTTTAGTCCATCGACAATTTTTTCATACTCGTTGATCCTGCCGCCGGGGAGTTCATATACTTCGGGTTCTCCTTCTCTTTTTCGCAGTTGAATAATAAGCTGCTTTTCATTATCGATTTCCCGAACGAGTAACCCTCTTACATTTACATGAATCATATCAATACAAGTCCTTTCCATAAATAAACTTTTTATGAAACTCAGAATCTCTGGATGGACAGAGATATTTCAATCTTCGGATGAAAATCCAAGCAGATTTTCCAATCTATCCTGCGCCGCCTCGTCCCTTGTGACAAACCAGAAAGTGCGCTCCTCCCTGTCATAGAGCCCCACAGCCTGCCCTTCCATGGCCTGGTAAAGTTTCCGGGTGTTGCCCTGGGCGATCTGCTCCGTAATGCCTGCGATGGGAGACAGACAGGCTTTCAGCTTCCCGCCCTCCTGCAGCATCTCCGGCTCAAAATCGGGGAATTCCCACAGAACCAAGCCCAGCTCTTCGTCACAGGCCAGCGCCCACAGGAATTCCGCTGCCAGGAACCCGTCCAAAATGCCATATGCGCTCCACCCGGCAGCCCCGTCATTGGCGCGGCGGTATAGAAAAGGGCTGTTCAGCTCTGCCGCCCAGTGATACAACGCCTGGTTTTCCTCCAGGAAATTCAGCCTGCCGTCCTTTGTGGGCTTCAGGCCGGACAGGGGACGCAGCACATTGCAGCTTGCATAAAACCTGCCGGGCAGGCAGCGGTAAAATTCCGCCATGGGAAGCGGCAGCGGACTCCCCAGCCGGGCCTCCGCACGGTTCAGACTTTCCTCCTTGGCTCCCCTGCCCTCAATCCCGGCAAAATCGCAGAGGAACTGCAGCACCGGGGCAATAGAAAGAAGCTCCCTCTCCCGAGGCGGCTCGGGCGGGGCACAGTTGTAGATAGGATGCCCGGACTGGCTTCTGATCCAAACATACTTAAAGCCCATCCGCTTCATGATTCCTTCCAGTTCCTCATCGCTTTTTCCGCCAAAATAGGCCATTCCGGAATACAGGATACTGCCGCATAAAATTCCGGACGCTTCTTCCGTACAGCTCACCACGAAATTCCGTTTCCTTTTTGCAAGCGCTTCCAGGGACATATCAAAAAGGTTATCGGGAAAATATTCCCGCACTTTTTTCCAGTAGTCCGGCACCTTATCCTTATTTACGGCCGCAACGCTGGGCTGCGCCAGAGTCTGCTGATATCCCAGCCATTCCACGATCCATTGGGAAAGCACCGCTTCATTGCAGGGAATATCCCGGCTGTTCAGATGCTTCTTCTCTTTGTTTGTCTCCGGCTCGGTATAAAGGCCCCACATCCGGGGATCCTCGGATGTAACGCCGCCTTCGCCGCCTGTTTTTTTGCTGTGCCTGCTTACCTCAAACCCATAGCCGTATCTCTCATACCGACAAAAAGGAAGAATCGTAACCTCCGTATCCGTCCAGCAGATGCGCTTGTAAGTTTTCAGCTCCTCAAGAGGGATCAGGCCTCCCTTTTCCGAAAAAGCCGGGGCATCCGGGTGAAAACACAGGTACAGCTCCCGCAGGGCTATCGGCAGGGGAAATCCCAGTTCCGCCTCCTTCTGTGAGATGTCCCCCTCTGTGACAGCGCTTTTCCCATCACTGCCAAATGATTTTATCTTGTGCAATTCTTCTGATATCACTGCCATTCGCCTCCGTGATCATTTTTCTTCCGGTGTTTTTCTGCCGGCATTTCCATCGACAATTTTTATCGATGTTTCCACCGGCATTTTTCTGCCGATATTTTTCTGGCATTTCCACCGACATTTTCCGGTTTTTCACCGATATTTTTTCCGATTTTTCCACCGAAAATTTTTCCGGATTTTCTACCGAAATTTTTTCGGATTTTCCATCGACATTTTTCCGATTTTTCTACCGACATTTCTTCCGGTTTTTCCACCGATATTTTCCGGTTTTTTCACCGAAATATTTCCGCTTTTTCCATCGACAATTTTCGGTTTTTTCCACAGACATTTCTTCTGGATTTTCACCAAAATTTTCCCGCTTTCTATCCACAAGTGGTTTTCTCCGCTTACTCAACCTTAAGGTCATATTCTTCCGGTGATTTTATGTCAATGGTACAGAACCTATAGCTTTCCCTGTTCTCATATGCCTTTTTGCATATAAAATACCCGTTTACGGTTTTTACAGACTGCCTGCGCACAATCCTTTTCAGCCCGTCATACAGCTTTTTTGCCGTCTCGTTTTCGTAATGCATGGCTGCTATCTGGGTGGGGAAAATCGCTTTTTCCTGATAAATTCCATTCAGATCAATATCTATTCTTTCCGTATTCCCCTCGCACAGCGACGTATGCCTTGTCCCGCTTTTCTCATGATCAATCCATCTGTATTCCCTCCAGAGGCACACAGTCGTATCCATAAAAGCCAGAACCTGCCGGTTGCCCAAATGGGGGCCGGAAAAGTTGGTTCCCAGTCCCTCCAGACTCCCGGCATCCCGAAAAGAAACAGGGCCTTCATCAGAGTATGTGGGGACATAATACACATCAAATGTCTCCTGAAACTCCTTCAGGATGTCCTGTAGGTCTTCCCGTCCGGCATAAACATGGAATCTTCGTGTTTTCATATCCTATCTTCCACCTTTCCGGGACCTCTCCCAGCACAATGCGGTTCCAGGACGAAACCGCAAAGAAATAAACGGCACAGCAGACAGTCCCTGCCAGAAAGCTCTTTACAATTCCCTATTGCGGTATCCTGCCCAGCAGGCATTGATAGCCGAAAAACACAAACAAAACCGGCGAAACGGCATGGCACAATTATGATGCCAAGAGCCGTATATCCTGTATTTTCGATCTCTCTCTTCGAAAAAGTGTTCCCGATGCATAAATTTTGAAATATAAAGTATGTTTCTGCGCAGATTACAATATCTTCAACAACTTGATTATAAAATCTTTATCTGCCATTTACAATGTATATTTATAAGTTATTTCCCACTGGGTACTCAATTCCGAAAAGGGAGTTTTCGATTAAGCTGCATATGATAATAAGGGCGTATACCAGGATCAATAAGATGATTCCAACTGTTACTGCCCCCAATGAAACATCGCTTTTCCTCCCAGGATTGTATTGGATATGCTTCCGCAGAGACGCTTCCCCAAATGCAGACAGGTGTAGGATTTTGCTGCCCTGTCATATAGCCCCAACACGCCCTGCCCACTCCAATGGTACAGCTGTCTTTTGCAGCCTTTGGTCATAGTCTGGCATCAACAAAGATCTGTTTCGCAATGATAACCATACTTCGGGGTGATAAAGCATTCCCCCGCTATGTAATCTCAATCTTATCTAATAGGACAAAAAATTTGTTTTCAGAGAAAACCGAAGTTTATTCTTGATAATAAATCACCGGGACTCCTTCAAACGCCAGTCCTTCCTTTCTGCACAATTCGTAAAAATCGCCGTTCCTGTTATTGTTCTGCCATTCAAAATAAATCTGATACAGTTTCACATAATACGCAAACTCTTCCACAAGCTGCGGCTCTACTGTTCTTTCTGAAAGGATCTTCTTTGCCACACCCACAATAGTTTCAAATCCTTCCTCTGTAATGAGGCATCCCTCCGGAAAATGATGCTGCCCCCACCATAAGGAATCAAGCTGCTGCCTGAAATAGAGCTGAACCGTCTGCGGATCACATTTTTCATGCATGTATGCACGTTTCAGTATGGGATAAAAATTATGTTCCAGCTTTGGATCGTGGGGGTTGTAAATGTTTCCAAAAATCTGGTACGCCCACCGCATCTGCGGCATCTGATTCTTCTCACATTCACGGCTTAAATAATCGTCAAGCAGCTTCGTTAATTGAAATGGCAGATGGCGTCCGGGCAGCGCATCGCCCGGAAATTTCATCTCATCCAGATATTCTCTGCAAAACTGAAACAAAATAGCGTCTGCATCCGCATCCGGTACATTTTCTTCAAAAGATTTTATAAATGAGAACAGAAAGCTGTTCGCCTGCTTTTTCAGTCCCTTTTTACGCAGAGCCCAATATTTCCGGATCTCTGTGACAAACTGCTCATAATCCATGTCCTAACTCCTCTGGAAGATTCTTTCCGAACAATTCTCTGATCGGAAATGGCTCTTTCCATAACTGCGGTTCCCGTTCTCTCAATACCTCCAAATACTTTTTTGCCGTTGTCATAAAAGCTCCTTTTCCAAACATTCTTATTTTCTCCGCCATACCCCAAACAGGCTTTTCTTATAATGTTTCAGCGCCTCCATTGCCGGCCCGTAATTCCCCGCCGCTTTCAGATACTCCACGCCCTTTTCAATGTTCTCCCGCACACCGATGCCCTCGGCATACATCATCCCCAGACCATAGCTTTTATAGGGCGAATCCTGGCTTTTCTCCAAAAATGCCTTTCCCCGCGCCGGGTTCTGCCGGCAGCCGCGACCCAACAGATAGCAGATCCCCAGAAGATCATACTTGACATATTCCGGTTCCTCATCCCTCTCCATCCACTGGACCGCCCGCGCATAGTCGGTTTCCGTCCCCCAGCCGTGGAAATACAAGCGTCCCAGCTGGCGGCAGGCATAGCTGTCATTTCCATAGCCGGCGGTTTTTTCGTAGCACTCTAAGGCATATGGCAGATTGCGCTCCACCGCCTTGCCGTTCCAATAAATATCTCCCACGATATGCCACCCCCACAGATGTCCGGCCTCCGCCGCCTTCAGCGCCCAGGGAAGGGCTTCTTTATCGTTATCCTCTGTATAGGCCAGATAATGGGCATAGGCATACATCCACTCCGGGTAGCCCTTTTCCGCCCCCTGGCGCATAATCGGCACCGCTTTTCCCGGCTCCGGCGGAATCAATTCACCTCTGCCATGCTGGTAATAATGACAGTAATTCCGTCCCGCCAGAATCATGCCGCCGGAAAACGCCTTTTCAAACCAGGGGATGCTCTGTTCCATCGCCCACCGCCGCCAGTCGTTCCATGCGTCCCTGCTCAGAAAATCGCTTTCCTTCAATTCCTTGATCTCTATGATATCCAAAAAATAATAGGTGTTCCCGATCATATACTGGCAGAAGGCGCAGCCGTTTTCCGCTTTTTCGAGGATTACCTCCCACGCCTCCTGAATACTGTCAAAGGGCATGATCTCCTTAAACTCCGGCGTCAGCATGTCCATACGCAGCGCTCCCAGAACCGCAGCGGCGCTGCCCAGGGAGATCGCCTGATGGAGCATGGCATAGGCCGCTGCCTCGTTTTCTTCAAAGGGATGGTATTCCCAGCTGTAACAGGAGCCGGAAAAACAGCGGGAGAGAAAATAGCACGCGTCCCCATCATCCTCCTTTGCCGCGAGCAATAATGCGTCCGCCGCCGCTTTTGCCCTGTCGTTATCGCAGCAATAATAGAGATCCTCAATGGCTTTATCCACCACATCATTAAAATATTTTCCCATGCTTTTTTGCCCTTTCTCTTTTCTCCGGAGTGATTTTCTTCCATGGAATGTGTTTCTTTTCTGGAATGCCTTTCTTTCCTGGAATGCCTTCCTTTCCCAGAATGCATTTCCTTTCCGGAATGCCTTTCTTTCTTAGAATGCTTGCTCTCATTTCCGTCCGGGAGGTAGCGCTTTGGAATTATGTATTCCTTTTTATCCGGGCGGTCACATCGACCCAACCATGCGTTTCTTCGAAAAAGGCTCGATCCAGATACTGAACCAGCCAGAATTTCACCTGTGCCACGGTTCCTTCTCTCGCCAGGAACCTGGTGTCCCCTTTTCCCGTGTTATTGGTACACCAGATCACCATCAGGTCATTTTGAACGCCTGGGAACAAATCAACGGCTCTTGTTCCCCATTCCAGGACTGCCTTTGTGTATTTTCCCTCATGGATGCCGTCAATGGCCAGTTCTACATCTTTGGTAGAGAAAAATTTGTGTTCATCATGCCAACTCTCTCCAAAAATCACCAGGAGCTGGTGCCATCCCCGCATTTGACCTTTCTGCTCTCTTTGAAGCTCATGCCAGAAAGCTTTTATGCGTTCCTCAGTCTCCCGGGAATCAACGACACTCTTCCCCAACCCAGCTTCTTCTGTATTGATCAGAGAGTCTGGTCTGTCAGAATCCTCCGCCGGCTCTGCTGCCTCATCTGTATCTATCAGGCTGTCCTCTGTTTCGTCTGGACAGGTACTGCCTTCCTCCCATTCGGTGTCCTCTGCTTCGCCTGGGCAAGGGCTGCCTTCCTCATATTCGGTATCCTCTTCCTCGCTGCTTTCCTCTTCATCGTCATATCCATTCTCTATCTTTTTCCACCCCGAAAGATCAGCGCTGCCAGTCAGGAGTTTTTCAAACCAGCTCATCGCCTCCTCAAGCTCTGCGCTTTTATGGTACGATTCATATCCGCCCATAGATTCGTCCAAAAATACCGTTAATCGAAAGAGTTCGTGATACATGCAGAAAATCTGGCTTATATTCCCTGTCTCCTGTACGGCAAAAGGCGGCAGAATCTGGAGTCTGAAAATGCCCTCTTTATCGCTTTCCATCAGGCTTTCCAGCTGTCTTTGCAAAACCTCCGCCGTAACATTGGAAGTCCTGTTTCCGGATGTGTCCGTAAGGATAAACTGGCTGGCCGGCGCCTGCTCCGGCTTTTTATCCGGCCCCACCAGATCACGCACCCCGTCCCATATCCCCAGCAAACCAAAGCCCGCCATGCCAATCCCGATCAGGAGCCGGACAATGCCAATCCCTTCCCTTATCTCAGCAAACCCGATCACTGCCAGACCAAAACCCAGAAATGCAGCATAGCCTCCCAATATAAGAGGTATCAGCCGCAGCCGTTTTCCTGTTCCGTTATTTCTTCTCATCCTCTGCTCCCCTGCC
>CATKXR010000112.1 GCA_949840805.1 uncultured Lachnospiraceae bacterium
TCACTTCATAAAGCATCTGATAAAAAGGACAAGGATAAATTCCATTTCTAAGCTCCTGGTCCGAAAGCCTTTCTCCTTCACGGTTTAGATTTGCAAAAATTTTATGTAATATTTTATCACGGTTTTCCTGAGATTCGATTTTTATTTCCACAATTGTAATAGGCATGTAATCCACTTTTCTCTGCAGCTTTTTCGGAAGCCTCTGATAGGAAATATCATAATCCCAATCATCAATCCGCATTTCATATTTACAGTCTTTTACTAAATTTTTCCGTTCAAGAGCCTCTAAAAAAGTTTCTCCCTCCAATTCCAGGTTTTGATAATCAAAAAACGGTCTTTTTTCATTCCCCACTATTTTTCCAAAATAATACAAAAACAGACTGATAATCCTCTGCTGTCCATCCAGTATTTCTAATTGATTTTCGTCGTTTCGATAGGTATAAATTGGCGGAATAGGCAAACCCCTGATTAAAGATATTGCTAAATTTTCTATTTTTTTCTTAGGCCATCTGAATTTTCTCTGATATTCCGGTATCACATACATATGATCATTGACCCCTTCAACCAGTGTCCGAAATGCAACATCTGATTTCACCTGATCAATATTGATTTCCCTATATATCTCTAACAATCTTTCATCTGTCCGGACCATCAAAATATTCCTTTCTGCTTCACTTAGTCCGGCAAAACAACCCTTGGGAATATTTTGCCGGATTCTCCCGATAAAGTCAAATCAACTTCCGAATATCATTCACCAACACCAGCACCATTAACATCATCAAAAACACCATTCCCGCCGCGTGAACCATGCCTTCCTTCTCCGGGTCCACCGGCCTGCCCCGCAAAACCTCCAGAATCAAAAACACCAGCCGCCCGCCGTCCATAGCCGGAATAGGCAGCAGATTCATAATTCCCAGGGTGGCGCTTAGAACCAGACTCCAGGTGGCAATCACATTGAGAAGCACTGCCGCGCCGCCTCTCTGGCCTTCCTCAATGGTCTCTCCCACCATACTGACAATCCCAACCGGTCCTGCAATGGCATCCTGCACTTTCATCTGCTTCCGAAACAGCATGGAAATCCCATCAAAGGTAGTATTGATGCAGTATTTCACCTCATAAATGCTGTAATCCAGAAATTCCAGCACATTGTCTGCCTTTTTATAATTTCCCAGGAAGCTGACTCCCATCATATAGGACTGATACTCCGGATTGAACCGCGGCTCCAGTCTGGTGACAAAATCCAAAGTTTCCCCTTCCACCTGCCTCTCATAGCGAATGGTCAAAGGCTCCCCTGGATGAGACATAAGATACAGAGACACATCCCGGCGGGAAGAAATTCTCCGGTTGTTCATCCGGGTCAGCACATCTCCGGACTGAAGCCCTGCCTCATAGGCAGGAGATCCCTCCACCACCTCATACAGAACCGGCATGTCATGCCCCACCTGGGCCACAACCACCATAGCAGACAGCAACGCGGCAATCAGGTTAAATACAGGTCCTGCCGCTATGACTGAAATCCTGGTCCATACGGATTTGTTGTTAAAGGCAGCAGGGTCCGGATTGTCCGCATCCTCCCCCACCATCATACAGGACCCGCCAAAGGGCAGAAGCTTGATGGAATACCGGGTCTCGCCCCACACACGGCTGCACAGCCGGGGACCCATGCCAATGGAAAATTCCACCACGCCGATTCCTCCCAATTTGGCAAACAGAAAATGTCCAAACTCATGAATCAGAACCATCACGCCAAACAACAAAAGCCCTGCCAGAATATAAACCAAATTACCACCTGCTTTCTAAAAATTGCTTTCTAAAAACTCATAGGTCGCCTTCTCAGTCTCCAGGATTTCCTCCACATCCGGATGGGAGAGAATCCCTTTCTCCTTATGGTGCTCCATGGCCCGCTCAATCATCTCCACAATGGAAAGATAGGAAATCTCTCCCTTTAAAAACTTTGCCACTGCATACTCATTGGCAGCATTGTACACCACCGGAAGATCACCGCCCTGCCTTCCGGCCTCATAGGCCAGGGAAAGACCGGGAAACACAGAAAAATCAGGCGCCTCAAAAGAAATGTTGCCCAATTTTGCAAAATCCAACCGCTCTCCCGAAAGAAATCTCCGCTCCGGGTAATACAGCGCATACTGAATGGGAAGCCTCATGTCCGGCGTCCCAAGCTGGGCCATCACAGCCCCGTCCTCAAACTCCACCATGGAATGGATCACACTCTGGGGCTGGACCACCACCTGGATCTGATCCATCTCCACCCCGAAAAGCCATCTGGCCTCCATGACCTCCAGCCCTTTGTTGACCATAGTGGAGGAATCAATAGTAATCTTTTTCCCCATGCTCCAGTTGGGGTGCTTTAAGGCATCCTCCACCTTCACTCTGGCAAGCTGCTCCCGCTTCCATCCCCGGAAAGGCCCGCCGGAAGCTGTCAGGAGAAGCTTTCGCACTGCCCTTTTGTCCTCCCCGTTAAGGCATTGGAAAATAGCGCTGTGCTCACTGTCCACCGGCAGAATTTTTACCCCCTTTTCCCTTGCCAGCGGCAGTATCAAATGCCCTGCAGTCACCAGTGTCTCCTTGTTGGCAAGGGCAATATCCTTCCCTGCCTCCATGGCTGCAATGGCAGGCCGGATACCCATCATTCCCACAATGGCTGTGACCAGAATCTCTGACTCCGGCTCTGTGGCCACCTCCAAAAGCCCCTCCATCCCGGCAGTAATCTTTACATCCAGATCCGAAGTGCAGAGCCGAAGCTCCTTTGCCTTTTTTTCATCTCCCATACAGGCAAGCTTTGGGCGAAATTTCCGAATCTGTTCCTCCATCCGCTGTACATTCCCCCCTGCTGCCAGGGCAGTCACCTGCAAATCCCCATTTTCCTCTGCCACCTGCAGAGTCTGTGTCCCAATGGAGCCCGTGGACCCCAATATGGCTATCTTTTTCACAACCTTTCTCCTCCTGACAAAAGAATGATCCCCTCCAAAATCTGTCCATCACCCCAAAAACGCCACCGCAAAAACATCACCGCAAAAACGTCACCGCAAAATAAATCGCAGGCGCCGTAAAAAGCATACTGTCAAACCGATCTAAAATCCCCCCATGGCCAGGAATCAAATGGCCGTAATCCTTAATGTCATGATTTCTTTTTATGGCCGAAGCCGCCAGATCCCCCACCTGGGAAATCACGGCTCCAATGGCACAGGCAATGGCACAGGCTACCCGGGGATTTCCCACCTCCAGCATCCGGCTTCCATAAATGCAGGCAAACAGATACCCCAAAAGGGCTGCCCCCGCCACGCCGCCAACCGCTCCCTCAACCGTCTTTTTGGGGCTTAAAACCGGAACCAGCTTGTGTTTCCCAAGCATCATGCCAACACAGTAGGCACAGGTATCGCATCCCCAGGAGCTGAAAAAAATCAGCCACACCAAATAGATGCCATCTGCCATGGCCCGGACCTGATACAGATAGGAAAGCATCACTGCCGCATAAAACACGCCGAAAAATGCCACGGTCACTTCCTCTGTCCGGTACCGGGGAAAGGTAAACACATAAATTCCCATCAAAACCATCAAAGCTGCAATAGCCATCAAAATCACATACTCCTGCCCCTCATACCACACCAGGCCATAGTAAGCGACTGCAGTGAGATATCCCACGATTCCCAAAGGATTTTTTTCAATCTTCATCACCCGGTACAGCTCAAACAGCCCCACCAGTGAGATCATTCCCGCTGTCACATACAAAAGCACCCCGCCTTTTCCCACAATGAGAATGGCAAGAATCACCAAAATAATACCGCTAATCAGACGTTTTCCAAACATTCCGGCTCCCTCCTCTTTGCTGCCCGAATCTTCCAAGAAGCTTCCGGATTCCTTCTCCCTTGTTGATGGTCCATTCCCGTAAAAAAACATTAAGAACCATCACTTCACCCCGCCGAATCTTCGCTCCCGTTTATTATACGCAAGGATTGCCTTTTCCAATTCCTCCTGATTGAAATCCGGCCAGAGACAGTCTGTGACAAAAATCTCTGTGTAAGCCAGCTGCCACAAAAGATAATTGGAAAGCCGCAGCTCCCCGCTGGTGCGGATCAGAAGATCCGGATCTGGCATACCCGCTGTATCCAGATAGGAGGCAAAAGTCTCCTCTGTAATGCTCTCCACATCCAGGACCTTGTCCCTGCAGTCCCGGGCAAGCCGCCGCACTCCCCGGACAATCTCATCCCGGCTGCCGTAATTGACTGCTATGACAAAAGTCATGCCTGTATTGTCCCTCGTCTCCTGCTCCAGCCGGTTGATTCCGTCAATAATATCCCGGTCAAACCGCCTCCGGTCTCCAATCATTTTCACCCGCACATTGTTGGCGGACGCAATCTTTAAAAGCCGGACCATATAATACCGGAACAGCTGCATCAGGGCCCCCACCTCCTCTGTGGAACGCTTCCAGTTCTCCGTGGAAAATCCATACACAGTCAAATACTCAATCCCCATCCGGGCTGCAGTCTCCACAGTTTTTTCCACTGTCACACAGCCCTCCTTGTGGCCCATGGTCCGGGGAAGCCCCCGCCTCTTCGCCCAACGGCCGTTGCCATCCAGAATCAATGCCACGTGCTTTGGAATCACCATGCCCTCCAAGCTCTCTCCCATGCTTTACCTCCAATCATAACAGTGGGACAGGAATATACCCCTGTCCCCCTTTTACGCTCTGTTTTAAGTCAGTTATCTCAGCAGTTTCCAGCATACGAACCCGAACCAGCCTCTTACACGGTCATAATCTCTTTTGTTTTATCCTCCACAGCCTTGTCAATCTTCTCAATCATCTTGTCTGTAATCTTCTGAATCTTCTCTGTCCCCAGCTTTAAATCATCCTCAGACATATCCCCGGCTTTTTCCATCTTCTTAAAGGTCTCATTGGCATCCCGGCGGATGTTGCGCACCGCAACCTTTGCTCCCTCGCCCTTTTTCTTCACATCCTTGGCCAGATCCTTTCTGCGCTCTTCTGTCAGCTCCGGGAACACCAGACGGATGACATTGCCGTCATTGGTAGGATGAATCCCCAGATCCGATGTGTTGATTGCCTTCTCAATAGCCTTTAAAAGGCTCTTCTCCCAAGGCTGAATCACCATCATACGGGCCTCCGGAATATTGATGTTGCCCACCTGCTGAATGGGTGTAGGCGTGCCATAATAATCCACCCGGATCTTGTCCAGCACATGGGGATTGGCGCGGCCGGCCCGAATGGTGGAAAACTCGCTAAGCAGCACCTCCAGAGACTTGTTCATCTTGTCCTCATATTTTTTTAATTGTTCCTGCATATCGCTCCTCCTCTTATCCTACGGTCACTGTCGTACCATTTATTTTTCCCTGCATTGCATTGGCAATGCCATCTTTTTCATTCAAATCAAATACAGCCAGAGGCATCTTGTGCTCCATGCACAGGATGGAAGCAGTCAAATCCACCACAGCCAGCTTCCTGTCAATCACCTCCTGAATGTGAATGGTGTCATACCGTCTGGCCTCCGGATTCCTGGCCGGATCGCTGTCATACACCCCGTCAATGGACTTTGCCAGCAAAATCTGGTCTGCATCCATCTCAATGGCCCGCAGGGCGATACCTGTATCCGTGGAAAAATACGGATGACCTGTGCCTCCTGCAAAAAACACCACCATACCCTTTTCAAAATACTTGTTGGCCCGGTCCTTGGAAAAAAGCTTTGTCATGGAACCGCACTCAAAAGGCGTGAGAATCTGAGTCATCATGCCTGTATTCCGAAAAATCTCTGACACATAAATACAATTCATCACTGTGGCAAGCATGCCAATCTGGTCCGCTTTGGTACGGTCAATGGCCTCGCTGGTACGTCCCCGCCAGAAATTCCCCCCGCCAATGACAATCCCTACCTGAATCCCTGCATCCACGGAAAGCTTAACCTGTCTTGCCACCTCTTTTACCGTATCTTCGTCAAAGCCGGTCTTCTTAGGCCCTGCCAGGGCTTCTCCGCTCAGCTTTAAAAACACCCGTCTCTTCTTCATATGCCATCTCTCCTGTCGCGTTTCGCTCTGAGGCTATCATACCACATTCAGGGAATTTTGAAAAGCTGTAAACCAATGTTTTAAAAACAAAAAATTTTCATACTTGAAAACTCATATATCTCATGTTAAAATAATTTGGCAAAATCGGTTATAATCCATAACCATTCAAACCGGATCATCTAAGGTTTATTCTTTCATTTGCAGGGAGGATAGTATGAAATTTCTTGTTAATCAAAAGCTGGCTACACGTATTGGTATTATTACCACGGCAATCACGGTTATCGGAATGCTGCTGCTTTGGCTGATTGTCTCCAGCCGCATTGCCTTTGTAGTTGAAAATAATATTACTCAAACTTCCCACACCGCATGGTGTGTTGAACCTTGAAAAATCAATACTTTAACCTATAAAAAAAGCACAAACCTCTTGCATGTGGTATAATTGAGTTGTCCAAAAACAATTACACAGCAAGGAGATTTATGCCATGTCCAGTATACCACAGACAACCGATAATGGAAACAGTATTTCTGATTTTGCCACAAAATTTATGAAGAGGTTCCACCTTGGAAAGCTGCTCTTTAAGTGTAATGCCGGAAAAGAAAAAGGCATACCAGTAATGGATGTCCTTCGCTTCCTGTTCTGCATGATGTTCTCCGACAGGAGCTTCTATATGCAGATGAAGACAGGCACATTTGGAGAGGGATTCTCCAAGAACACCATCTACCGTTTCCTTGACAACGCCCGGACGAACTGGCAGCGTTTCACAACACTGCTTTCTGCCGGAATCATCAACGGCTTCATGAAGCCTCTGACGGACGAAGGGCGCAAGGATGTCTTCATTATCGATGACAGCCTGTTTGACCGTTCCCGCTCGAAAAAGGTGGAACTGCTCGCAAGGGTCTTCGACCACTGCTCCATGAGATACCGTTCCGGGTTCCGGATGCTCACCCTCGGCTGGTCTGACGGGAACTCCTTTGTGCCGGTCAGCCACTGCCTTCTTTCTGCCGCGGAGGACAAGAACCTCCTTTGTGGAGGGAAGGCCTGTGACGGACGCTCCCTTGCCGGGAGGAGGCGCCTGCAGGCACGCCGCAAAGCTACAGATGTCATGGTGGAGCTGGTACATTCCGCCCGGTGTGCAGGCATCACTGCCAGATACGTCCTGTTCGACAGCTGGTTCTCCGCGCCGAAGACCATGGTCGCGCTAAAGAACCAGGAACACCTTGACACGATTGCCATGGTCAAGAAAAGCAAGACGAAATACCTATACAACGGTGAAAAGCTCAATGTGAAGGAAATCTACAGCCGGAACAAGAAACGCAGGGGACGCTCCCGCTATCTCCTTTCTGTACCCGTGACGGTTGAAAAAGATGGCGAAAGCATCCCGGCAAAATTTGTGTATGTCCGCAATAAAAGCAAACGCAAGGACTGGCTTGTAATCATAAGCACGGATACGGAGCTTTCCGAAGAAGAAATCATCCGCGTTTATGGGAAGCGCTGGGACATAGAGGTTTTCTTCAAGGCATGCAAATCTTATCTGAACCTTGTGAAAGAGTACCGGGGTATCTCCTATGATGCAATGAATGCCCATGTCGCCATCGTCTTCTCCCGCTATATGATGCTGTCAGTGGCCCAGCGTG
>CATKXR010000113.1 GCA_949840805.1 uncultured Lachnospiraceae bacterium
ATTCGGACAAGCTTCATTCGCTTGTCGTTTGGGTCGGTAAAGCAGTCCACCAGTTTCTTTAACGCAAGCCGGTTTACGATTCCGGCACAAGTGGATTGCGCTACCCCTAAAATGCGTTCCAGTTCTTTGAATGAGTAGGTCTTTTCGTCTTTTTCGTTCAGTGACAGCAGCACCCATACTTGAACCATAGTCAAGTCGTTCTGACGCAAAGAATTGTTTGCCTGCCTTTCGATTGCGTCATGGAGCTGTTTTATGAGTTGCCCGCTGGTAAGATTATCGTTCAATTTGGCACCTCCTTTCCCTTTCAGGAGGTATCATAGCACATTGAAAGCATACTGTCAATATCTTGCTTTTAATTTTTTTCATAATGTCACATTCTTTCCCAGCGCCATAAACTCATATGGTTTCATGGTACAGAATCCTTCTTCCCCTCTCTCCCGTTTCTCGTCACACAGGGCAGACCCACCGGACACATCCGGATCCAAATCCTGACCGTGCAGGCAGCTTTTATCTCCTGAACCATAATTCTCCAGCAGCACCTGATACCCCTTCCAATCCCCGGCCATCCGGATCTTCTGTTCCTTCCCGGACAGATTACAGAACACCGCCAGCTCCTGTTCCCCCAGGACTCTCCGGTACGCTACCGCCAGTTCCGTCCCTGTTTCCAGAAATGAGATCTCTCCCCTGGCGATCACCGGACACTTTTTCCTCATGGCGATCAGCTTCTTATAAAAGGCGAGAATGGAATCTCCGTCCTTCTCCTGAGCCTCCACCGTAATTTCTCCCCTGAACCGGGCGGACATGGGAAGCCAGGGTTCTGTCTCAGAAAATCCGCCGTATTTCTCCCCGGTCCATTGCATGGGAGTCCTGCTGTTGTCCCTGGATCTGGCGGCCAGAACTTCCAGGGCTTCTTCCTTCGTCTCCCCCTTGTCCAACAGGATCTCATAATAATTCAGGCTTTCCACATCCCGGTACTGGTCAATGGAAGGATAATGGGCGTTGAGCATCCCGATCTCTTCTCCCTGGTAGATATAGGGAGTCCCCCGCATGAGATGGATCATGCCTGCCAGCATTTTCGCCGACTCTTTCCAGTAAACCTGCTCATCCCCCAGTCTGCTCACGATACGGGGCTGGTCATGGTTGCACCAGAACAGAGCGTTCCAGCCGCCTCCCTTTTGCATCCCCATCTGCCACTCCGCAAAAAGTTCCTTTAGCCTCCTGTAATCCGTGTCCATGAGAGCCCATTTGTCCCCGCCTTTATAATCCACTTTCAGGTGGTGGAAATTAAAACACATGGAAAGTTCCTTTTCCTCTGGAGACGAATACCGGATACAATTCTCAAGGGTCGTGGAGGACATCTCCCCCACGGTCACGAAATCCTCGATCCCCGCGTCTCTCACCAGCTCTTTCAGATACTCATGGATATGGGGGCCGTCGCTGTAAAATCTCCTGCCGTCTCCTTCAAAATCATCCTCCATCACTTCCGGCTTGGAGACCAGATTGATCACGTCAAACCGAAACGCCCGGATCCCTTTTTCTTTCCAAAACCGAAGGATCCTCTTTAATTCTTCCCGAACCTCCGGGTTATCCCAGTTTAGATCCGCCTGGGTCACATCGTATAACCGAAGGTACCATTTTTTTAAATCCTGCACATACTCCCATGCGGAACCGCCGAATTTTGACTGCCAGTTTGTGGGGGCATGGTCCGGAGTGCCTTCTTTAAAAATGTAATAATTCTGGTATTTTTCCTCCCCTGCCAGAGCCCTCTGAAACCACGGATGGCAGGTGGAGGTGTGGTTAAATACCATGTCCAGCATGATCCCCATGCCCCGCTTTCCGCTCTGGCAGATCAGCTCCTCCAGATCTTCCATGGTCCCGAACTTGGGATCCACGGCAAGGTAATCCGCCACATCGTACCCGTTATCATGCTGGGGCGACGGAAAAAACGGAGTGAGCCACAGATAATCCACCCCCAGTTCCTGGAGATAATCTAATTTTTCGATCACTCCCGGAATATCCCCAAAGCCGTCCCCGTTGGTATCCCGAAATGATTTCGGGTAGATCTGATACACTGTCTTATCGCTGAAATCTGTCATCCTGTTATCCTCCCTTTTTTCTGAATCAGCACCTGTCACATCAGGCTCCTGCCACATCGCCGGAACCTGTTCCGGTTGTGGAATTTCGTTCCGCAGGCGCTCTTCCCTTTTAGCCCGGCGGGTACCCGCCGCCTTGCGGCTCCTGCCGCACAGGTTCCTCCCCTTCTATCTGAGTCGGCAGGCACCGCCCCGGGGTGCCTGCCAGGCCGCCGAAATCCACTATCGGAATGTCACCACGGCCGTCTCCTTTTCTTTTACATTCATCCCGGTATGGAACCGGAAATCACCGGCATTTCCCACATTGCTGATGACGCATATCGTCACGTCCCGGTGGCCTGCCGCTTTGATCTTTGCCCGGTTAAACCGGATCAGAGGCATCCCTGCGCTGACTTTCTGGCCTTCCTCCACCAGGTACTCGAATCCGTCCCCTTTCATATCCACGGTGTCAAGGCCGATATGTAACAGAATCTCCATGCCGTTATCCATCTTTAATCCGCAGGCGTGACGGGAATCCGGCATCAGAGCGGCCACCACGGCGTCCGCAGGAGCGTACAGAGTTTCATTTTCCGGGATAATGGCCATGCCGTCGCCTAAAATTCCCGCCGAGAACACCCCGTCTCCCACCTCTGCCAGGGAGATTGCCTTTCCTGTCAAAAACGCTCTCAAAGTTCCCTCAGTCTCTTTCCCCGCCTCATTTTCATGGCCAGGCTTTTCCCCGTCTTCTTTTTCCTCCATTACCAGTGCCATAACTCCTGCTGCCGCGCTTGCGCCTGTCCCTGCGGCAATCTCTGCCAGCTGTGCGGTTTCATTTACCTCCTCCGCCAGTTTCTTCTTTCCCACAACGCCTGTCAACAGGAAGGGCACGGCAAAAGCGATGATCATACAGATCCCGAAAGAAGCCATAAACTGAGGCTGAATAGACAGGATTCCGGGGATACCGCCTACGCCGATGGCATTGGCCGTGGTGCCCGTGGCCACACAGACCACAGCGGCCAGGCCGGAACCGATCATACCACAGATAAACGGAAATCCTCTCTTTAAATTCACACCGAAAATCGCCGGTTCCGTGACTCCCAGATAACAGGAAATACATGCAGGAATGTTTACTTCCTGGGCCTGGGCGTCTTTTCTCTGGAGCCAGATCATCCCCAGAACCGCCGAACCCTGGGCGATGTTGGACAGGGCGATCATGGGCCACAGCATGGTCCCGCCGTAGTCCGCGATCAGCTGTAAATCAATGGCATTGGACATATGGTGAAGTCCCGTGATGACCAGCGGAGCGTAAATGACCCCAAACACAGCGCCGAATACCACCTTAAAGGTCCCCGTAATTCCCGCGAACACCACTGCCGAAACCGCCGCTCCCACTTTCCAGCCCACAGGTCCCAGCACAAAGTGGGCCGCAATGACCGACAGCAGCAGGCTTAAGAAGGGAACCACGATCATGGAGATCACCTGGGGCGTAATCTTTCGGAAAAACTTTTCCAGATACACCAGGGTGAAGGCCGCCAGGATCGCTGGAATCACCTGTCCCTGATAGCCGATCATATTCACCTGGAATCCGCCGAAATTCCACTTGGGGATATCCGCCGCCGCTGTCCCCGCCACGGCGTAGGCGTTGAGCAATTGTCCCGATACCAGAGTCAGGCCCAGGACGATCCCCAGCATCTGGGTGGTCCCCATCTTTTTGGTCACGGACCAGCAGATCCCCACGGGAAGCATATGGAACACCGCCTCGCCGATGAGCCACAGGAAACTGTCGATCCCTGACCAGAACTGGCTGATGTCACACAAGGTCCTGGTGCCGTTTTCAAACAGATACAGACTGTCGATACAGTTCCGGAAACCCAGGATCAGACCGCCTGTGATGATGGCCGGAATCAGGGGGGCGAAAATCTCCGCCAGAGCGGTGATCACCCTCTGAAGAGGGTTCTGATTTTTCTTCGCCGCCTGCTTGACCGCATCCTTGGATACCCCCTCGATCCCCGCCTCCTTCACGAAATCATTGTAGAAATCAGCCACCGTGTTGCCGATGATCACCTGAAACTGCCCTGACTGTGTAAAGCTTCCCTTTACCACTTTCATGGCCTCAATGGCCTTCACGTCCGCTTTCCCCGGCTCCACCAGGGCAAACCGCATCCGTGTCATACAGTGTGAAACCGCCGCGATGTTCTCTTTTCCGCCTACCAGATGTAACAACTGTCTCGCATCATCCCCATATGTTCCCATGCTTTCTTCCCTCCATTTGTCTGTGTTTACTTGTTTAAACATGTTTCTGTATTCTGTTATAACACACTTGTTTAAACATGTCAACATCTTTTTCAAAATTTGTTTGAACAAGTCGTTGACTTTTCCCTTCTTTCTTTTTATAATGATACCAGAACGCAAAAAGATTCAGGTGAAGCGCAAAGCAATCCATGGTATCATAGAGGGGGAATCCTATGCCGAAAGCGATCTACGAAAGTATTTATAAAGACTTAAAACAGAAAATAGAAGCCGATGTTTTCGCTTATCAGGAATTATTACCATCGGAGAACACACTGATCCAAACTTATAACTGCTCCCGCAACACTCTTCGCCGGGCAGTCAGCCGCCTGGTAACTGACGGCTATGTGCAGACCATGCAGGGAAAGGGCGTGCGCAACATCTACCGGCCCGTGGCCCAGACCGCCTTTACCATCGGGGAGATCGAGACCTTCCGGGAATCCGCTGCCCGCAACGGCCACCACGCCGTCACCAGAGTCCTTCTTTTTACCGAGTTTGCCATTGACCAGAAGCAGGCTCAACGCACCGGCTTTCCCGTGGGAGCCGATGTTTACTATATTCAGCGCCTCCACTACCTGGACGCCATGCCCCTGATTCTCAACCACAATTATTTCCTGAAAGAAGCGGCCCCCGGCCTCACCAGGGAGATCGCGGAACATTCTATTTACGAGTATCTGGAACATACCCTGGGCATGACCATCGTAAACAGCAAACGGATCATGACCGTGGAAAAGATGACACAGATCGATGAAAAATACCTGATGGCAGACGTTCAGGACTATAACTGTATGGCCGTGGTCAGCAGCCAGACCTACAACAGCGACGGCGTGATGTTTGAGTACACCCAGTCCCGGCACCGGCCGGACTACTTCCGTTTTTACGATAACGCGGTGAGAAAGTCCGTCTGAATCAATAATTTTTACGAAAAAGATTGGGTATGCCTTGAACGGGAGGCAAATGGAATGATGGCGGAGATTATGGAGGGGATACAATGAAGCCATATCCCGGTTATTCCATGACACCGTTTCCATGGTTGCCTAATATACAAGCCCATTGGGAACTGGCCTTGTCAAACAAATCGGAATCATTACTTCCGCGTACATCAGCCTCAAAGCAAGGGGAGGTATTCTCCCAGGGTACCTTCAACTGGAAATTGATGTCCGTGACATTGAAATCCCTGAATATGAATTTATCGAAGAAATCGAAGATTTTGAAACAACTAGCAACAAAACAGTCGAGGAGGAATTTGAAGATGAATGAATTGGACTTTCTTAACGCGATCACTGAATTAATAAAGCAAAATGTTGATAGGAACCCTAATTTTTCTGAATGGGAAAAATGGTGGCGCAAATCTGGCGTTGAAGAAACCAAGGAACTTACCAAGCAGTTTTATGAGCAACAACATCGCTTCCAGAAGCAGGAGGGCCAATAAAGTGATTGACCTTAACCCAACTCCTTATGAGGACATCTACTCCGAAATAAAAGAAACTCTCCTATTGTCGCGCAATCAGGCATACAGCGCGGTTAATTTCGCGATGGTGCAAGCCTATTGGCAGATTGGGCGCATCATCGTAGAGCATGAGCAAAATGGCAAAGCGCGGGCTGATTATGGGAAAGCTGTTTTGCAGGAGCTGTCCAGCCGTTTGACTAAGGACTTTGGCAAGGGTTTTTCTGTGCGGACATTGCAGCAGATGAAGAAATTTTATGTGATGTTTCCAAATACGAACGCGCTGCGTTCGCAATTGACTTGGACACACTATCGCCTCCTGTTGTCGGTGGAAAATGAGCAGGCAAGGCAATGGTATATGGACGAGGCAATCACTTCCGCATGGTCGAGCCGCCAACTGGAGCGACAAATTTCCACCCTGTATTATGAACGGCTTCTTGCAAGCAGAGAGCAAGCGCCTGTAAGAACCGAAGCTGTTGAACTTACGGCACCTTTAGCAGTGGAAAATTTCATCAAAGACCCGTATGTGTTAGAGTTCCTTGACCTAAAAGATTATCCATCCCTGCGGGAGTCGGACTTGGAACAGGCATTGATTGATAAATTGCAGGAATTTCTGTTGGAATTGGGACGTGGTTTCTGCTTTGTAGCCAGACAGAAACTGATGCGCTATGAAGATGAGGATTTTTATCTTGACCTCGTGTTTTACCACAGCATCCTGAAATGCCATGTGCTGATCGACCTAAAGATTGGGAAATTGACCCACGGCGACATAGGCCAGATGGACAGCTATATTCGGATGTTTGATGCGCTATATAAAAACGAAGATGACAATCCCACAATCGGCATCATTTTGTGTTCGCGGAAAAATGAGGCAATTGTCAAATACTCTGTTTTGAATGATGCCCAGCAGATTTTTGCTTCACGCTATCGTTTCGCGCTGCCCACCACTGAAGAATTGCAGCAGGAGATCGAAGCTGAACGCAGAAGAATCGAGGAAGAAGGGGGCTGAGTATATCTTTTTCAAATACAAATGAAAGCGGTTTAGAGGCTCTTATTGTAAAATGGCTGGTTGAGCAGAATGGTTATGAAGAAGGGGCTAACGCCGATTACAATATTATTGTGGTCACTGACCTCCGTATCCTCGACAGGCAGATCAGGGATACCATCAAGCAGTTTCATGCAAGTCAGCAATACTGTGGTCTGGGCAGAACAGTCTGGCGACCTCACAAAAGCCTTTACAGACGGTAAGCGCATCATCGTTACCACGATTGAGAAGTTCCTGTACATTGTTCCGCGGATTGGAGCCGCCCATAAAGAGAACCTCTTTGCCATTATCATTGATGAGGCATATTTCTGGCAAAGTGGGTGCAACTCCGCACAGATGAATCTTGCTCTTTCCGGACTCGCTTCGGATGACTAGTGTCTTGTCTGCATTATAATTAGTTAAATTATTCTTCCATAAAATGCCATCCCATGTTATCATAAAAAGAAACGGTGGTGGCGACTATGGCAAGACCTAAAACTTATATTATTAAGCTCAGC
>CATKXR010000114.1 GCA_949840805.1 uncultured Lachnospiraceae bacterium
GGTATATGCTTCACCGGAGGCGGAATGGGTAGACCGTTCTGTGGAATATCCGGATATCGCAGGCTTCCCATATTTCAGGGAGTGGAGGCGGGCCTGCCTTAAAGACAGGGGAACAAAGCAGGAAGAACTGTCAGAAGATTCCTGGGGATTTCATTCCATGCAAAAGGAGGGGATTATGGTTATATCAAGGCTTCCTTTTGAAATAGAAGATATCCTGTGCATCAGTGAAGGTGCAGAGGAATGGCATATTGACCGTGGAAACAGTGAAAACCAGATATATAAACTTGTGTCGGATGTGTATGAAGTGACAGAAGAAAGCCCTGACAGCAATTATGCAACGGTAATGCATGTGCCGGAAGATTTCATGGCCCAATATGAAGGCACTTTGTTCATACTCAGCCGGAACCGGGAAACAGGGGAAGTAAAGCTCGTGAAAGACATCTCGCCAAAGGAAGAACTGGATTTACTGCCAGAGGATGAATTTGACAGAGATTATAAAATACATTCCAATGGAACATGCGGCATGAGCGCAGGCTTTCGGTATGCAGTGGCGGAAAGAAAAGGGGAGGAAGAATAAGGATGGGATTTCAGGACGAAATGAAACAGATGTTTCTGCGCATTGCGGCAGGGGACGTGGAACCGGAGGAATGGGAACAATGGTGGAACAGCAACAGGCTTAAGCTGGAAGAAACCCTGACCCGGGGAGACCGGGGGCGGATTATGCCCGCTTTATGGAGTGCAAACTATTACTGGATGACGAAGACCCAGGGCGGTGTTGCCTATTATTTCCATACCCAGGGGCACCCGGTGAAGACGTCCGGTTATTATGCGGAAAAAGCACAGGAAGAGGAGAACCGTGACAGACAGAAAGCCATGGAAGCCTATCACAGGAAAACGGCGTCTGTCAGGCGTTCCTGGGAGGAATATCTGGAGAAACATCCGACAGAATCCATTTCTTTTGACTGGAAGAGCCTGCTGGGAACGCCGCCCGGCCAGAAACCGGCGAAAGCGTTCAGCTATAAAAAGGCAAGGACAATCGAACAGTGGAAAGAATGCGGGGAAGAACTGAAACTGCGCCTAAAAGAGAACCTGCAGGCAAAGATAGCCCCTGTCACAAAGGCATACGGTATGAAAAAAGCAGGCCCCAAAACCTTTGTGCGAGAAAGGAACGGCCTGGTATCCCGGATTCAGTTTATCGGTTATTTCAGGGGCGGCGGATATGAGGCCATCATCTGCTATCTCTGTCCCATATACGCCATACAGTACGGAATCTTAGGCTTGCCGGGCCATGTCAGCCAGGGAGAATATTTTCAAAAGATGCATAATGGATGGGGCGTGATCGAGTATGGTGGGGAAGCCGTGGATGCTGCCGCAGTGGAGAGCATCAACGGAAAATTTGATGATATCCTGACCTTCCTGGCCGACGGCATGCTGCCGGAGTGGCAGAAAATCGACAGCCTGGGAACCTACTTTGCAAAAGAGCGCCGGGATTACCTGAAAGCCACAGAGAAAGGCCCGAACGATCCGAGAACTGGCCGGCCCATGTGGGATCTGGATGCGGAGGAAAAACCGGATCCCTGGAGAGCGGACAGCTATCTGTCTGGTGTATGGAATCTGCTGACCGGAAAGGAAGCGGAAGGATATGCGCGCCTTGAAGAATGTGTGACACATAATTCCGATTATATGAAAGACCATCTGAAGGAGTTCCCCAATGCCTGCAATGATCCAAGAGACCCCATAGCGGTGATGTACCGTAATGCACAGCTCTTTCTGGAAACAAAGGAGATTTCAGACGCACAAGAACGCCAGAATGCAATCCGGGAGACCTATGAGGAAGTATGCCGGTTCATGCGGTACTACCACAGTCTGGCCAAAAAGACGAAGAGATCCTGATAGCAGGATTTTAAAAGTTTTATATACGATGTACAGAAATGAAAGGAAAATGGAGATTTTTGATGATGGACGAGAAAAAAGAGCAGCTTGAAAAGGTCCGCCGGGCATTCCGTGATCCATACCTGCGGGGATGGATTCCGAACTATCTTTTGACAATACTGGAACAGGGGGAGGATGTCGAAGAAATCCTTTCAAAAATGGAGCTGGTCATGCCAAAGTATTGTGTTCCCCGCAAATTTGAGACGGAAGAACAGCAGAGCCTTGACGAGGGGAGCGAGAGACAGAACGACTGGAGGTGCCTGCTGTTTGAATTAAGCCCCACTGTCAGGATATTCTGGGCGGAAAAATATAACCACTATATCAATCCTAACGGGAAATATCAGACGCTTCTGGGATTTACGGATATGCGGGAGCGTTTTCAGCAGGCGTCCCATGAAAGCAGTACAGAGCTTCTCTACCGTATTGGATGGAAGCCGGCGGATACCATGTGCGCCTACCTGCTGAGCATGACCACAAACCGTATGTACAGCCTCTCCCCTGATGCGGTAAGGGAAGCGGTCAGGCTGGATGGGGAGACGGCAGTCCGGCTTCTGGATAAAAAGGTGCTGGGGGAGATGATCGTCCACCATCATTCGTCCTATCAGGCCTGGTGGCAGAAGATATGGATGGAATTCCTGTACCTGTTCTGTGAGTTTGATGATCCGACATTTCTGCATGCGGAGCATAAAACAAAAAAACTGAAACAGCAGTGTCAGGTCATCTGTGAGAGGCTTGCGAATCCGGATTATGAGCAGCTGGAACTGGAGAAAGAGCTGCGGGCCTGCGCTTTGCTTCCCACGCAGGAGGAACCGGACAACGTTTTCGATAAAAAATTCATAAAAAGGCAGAAGTCGGCTCTTTTGAGTGCCTTTGTCTGCAGCTATCTGTGGCGCTGCTCTGACTGGAAGAAGATGAAGGAGCATCCGGCCGGCCGGGCAATGTCGCGGAACCTTCTTTGGGGATATTACCGGGATGGGGAGCTTCAGACCGCATTTGCCCTGAGAGAGGACGGAAGTGTGATGGACGGGAAGGGAGAGACCATTTCTCTGGAATCCTTCTCTGGTGAAACAGGCAGGATCGGGCTGGTGCATCCGGAGGAGCTGACAGAAACAGAGCGGAAATTTTGGAAGAAATATGCAGGAAAGGAAAAATGGAAACAGCCGTTTCCGCAACTAAAAATACCTGCCTGTCAAGGCCAGTATGATCTTTCGGCTTTTAGCGGTATACAGGTAACACAGCTTTTCATGATTACTGCCGCAGGGAAATGGGGACTGTATCAGGGGAGCGATAAGAACCAGTATATGTCGTATCATATGGCGGATTTGCTCCATGGGTACGGTGCGCAGCTTATCCCAGGTCAGAAAATGCCGGAACCGGTAAAAAATCACTTTGTCTATGGTGATGATCTCCGGCCCATATTCCGGTCCTCTCCAGATGCCGTCAAAGATAATGTGCCGGAAAGCTTGATTTGTACACCGAGGGAACTGTCGGCACGATTTGTATCCACCGCACTGGCGGCTTTCCGGGCAATCATTGGAAACAGTAAAAAAGAATAATAAAGAGGCCTTGAAACGCTAAATGCGGATATGGACGGAAGGGGGAGCGCAGATATGAAATGTTATAAAGTAATTGGATATTATATATGTGAACAATGCGATACCCCAGAATGGCTGCAAGGAATCAGCAGACAGATCCTGTCGGTCAGCGGCTGCATAGGGGAGCAGTATCCCAGATCGGAATGCTTTATGGGCGGATGGGGCAAAGAAGCGGTTCGGGAATATCAGGAAAAGCTGCGGTTTAATAAAGAACAGTACATAGAGTTTTCGGAAACGGCAAAGAGGCTTTTTGATGCCGGGAGTCTTGATTTGGACAGCAGATTTTTACGGTTCTCGGATGCCAGAGATTTTTATGAAAGATTTTGCCGGGCTGTCTCCTGCCATGTAGTAAGCGTCTCTACAATCAGGGAGTATTATGAGATTCTGGCAGGCGAGCTCAAGAGCAGTAACAGCCATGGCCGGATGAATGGGGAGGATGACCGAAGCCCATGCCTTGGAAACGATATTCTTGGCTGGGATATCAGCGGGTTCCACTCGTTTCTCTGCAATTCCTTACAAAAAGAGCTGCCGGACATAAAATTTAACCATATGGGACTGCTGGATCACGATTTCCAGGAGGTGGCACATTTTGCCGGCCAGATCAAAGGAAAGGGAGAACCGGTGGAATGGATTCCCTGCAGAATCGGAGTATCTGTATGAGCGGCAGGCTTTGAATAGAAAATCTCTTATAATTAACATTAGATAAACATTGATTATGGTACAATAAAAAATCCACATAAGGAGGATTCTAAATGAGAGTGTTGATTATAGAGGATGACAAGCAGCTTGCCAAGGAAATGAAAACCGGTTTGGAACGGCAGGGCTTTACTGTTGATATTGCCAATACTGGCCTTGAAGGAGAGGAAAAGGCAAGCATAACAGATTATGATGATGTTCTCCTTGACATAAATTTACCGGACAGGGATGGACTTGATATACTTGCGTTTCTGCGGAACAGCGGACGAAATATGCCTGTGCTGATTGTATCGGCAAGAGAAGCCGTAAAGGAAAGAGCGGCCGGACTTGATCTGGGGGCAGATGGTATAATCCACTTTAATTAGCTTTATGTTTAAAAATATGATATAATAATCTTATACAGTAGGGAGGCCGCATATCATGTCAAATTCAATTAAAGCTATCAATCTTTCAGAAGAGGATAAAACAGCATTGGAAAAGATACTCCGCCAAAGGAATATAGGAGCAGGCACTTTCACCCGTGCAAAGATCCTTCTATATAAAAGCTGAAAACCACTCAAACGAGTATATTGCCGATAAACTGGACATCACTGTTCCCACGGTCAGGCTGTGCCTCGACAAGTACTGTGCAGGCTGCATTGAAAATGCCTTGAAAGACAGTAAAGGACGTGGCCGCAGGAGTGAGATAACAGATGCAGACATCACCTGGGTCATCGCTAAAGCATGCCAGAAACCTAAAGACTACGGCTGTCCTGCCGAATTATGGTATCCGGCCAGCTTTACAAGGTTTATCCATTCCATTGCGGAAAAAGAAGGGCATCCCCGTATGGCAAATGCAGCCGAGACCACTCTGCGGAATATCCTTGCAAATGCAAAGATACGCCCGTTTAAAATATCCTATTACTGTGAGAGGCGGGATCCGGATTTTGATTCCAAAATGCATGATGTCCTGGTAGTCTATAAGCAGATATCCATGCAGTTTAATGAAGACGGGATGCCGAAACCTTTTGAATGGACACCCGTACATACTTTGTCGTATGATGGAAAACCGGGGATACAGGCGACGGATTCAACGGTAAGATCGTCCGCCTATCCCGGACACGGGCAATTACAGTACAATATGTCGTGATTATGAATATATCCGTTTGGGCACGCTGTCGCTGCTGGCCGCCATCGACCTGCTTGCCGGAGAGGCATTCCCGCTCGTAAGCCCGACCCACAAGAGTTCTGATTTCGTAAGGTTCCTGGACATGCTGGATCAAAAGTACCCGTCGGGGGATAAAATCAGGCTCATCCTTGATAACCATTCGGCACATACATCAAAGGAGACTCAGGAATACCTGAATAAAGTTCCGGGCAGGTTTGAATTTGTATTTACTCCGACGCATGGTTCATGGCTGAATATGGTGGAGGGATTTTTCAGTAAGCTGACGAAACAAATGCTGTCTGGAATCCGCGTGACAAGCAAAGAGGAACTGGAAGAGAGGATATACCAGTATTTCACAGAAATCAACAAAGTACCAGTACCGTATCATTGGTCATATAAGCCGGATGATATCGACCTTGAAAAAGAGGATATCAGCCAGATCATAGAGGTCGTCAGCCATAAAGCGGCCAAAGCGTGTGATAAAGATAAAAGGGCACCTAAACCCCGTAAAAGGAGTAAACGGACCCAGGAGGATAAAGCGTAATAAAACATAAAGTTAATTAGCGTGAGTTATACTAGGTGATGAATACAAGAAAATAGATAAAAGAAAAACCAATGATATTTTAAGATAATTTTGAAAGATATCACAATTTGGATTTTTTCGATTGGATTTTTACTTGTTTCTTTAATATTGATTGCATAGCAATAAAGTTGAAAAGTACATATAGATTTGCCTATCGGTAGAGTAGTAAAACTCCCCAGTTCCTACTACGTTTTTACTACTTTTGAAAGCATCAACTTGCCCCGTTTTGCCCCGATTTGCTTATTTTGTTACATTTCTAACAATTTCCGCCGAAAAAGTAAACTCTGCAAATCGCACCAAAACACGGCAAATCAAAGCATTTTAGGAGGAAGAATAAACATGATTTCGATACTTTTTGTGTGCCACGGCAAGATAGTGAAGAGAGGGGAAAAATGTTGAAAAATAAAGGTTTTTTGGGGATTGGGAGAGAATTTTCACCTTGAAGTTACCTTTTTCAGTTTTGGTGGTGGAAAGTTGGGGAAAATCAGTGTGGGAGATGGGGAAAATCATTGTCTGCGGATGATGATTTTTCTATTGATGTGATTCTGATATTTATAGATAGGACGTTGAATTTGGCATTGTGGGGAGGAGTAATCAAATAAAAAAATTACGCAAGGGGGATATACATAATGTCTGGAAATGGTAGTGTATACAATTCCGTATATCGAACGTATATTACGAGAGGGGATGCCTTTGGTTATCGAGAAGGTAATGAGAGTAGTTACCAAAGAGACAGGGAGTTTGATTTGTTAAATGAGGATTCGCATAATTCGTATGAGTGGTTTGAAGTGGAACCGGAACCGTTAACGGATGAAGAGATAGAAAAGCACTTTGAAGAGGAACATAAGAAAAAGCAAAATGTCAGGAGAGACAGAAAAGGACGTTTGGAGAAAGGCTCAATGATTGCGAAAAAAAGGAGCTGTGATGAGGAAGAAATTTTGGCACTTTATAAAGGAGGATTTACAGTAAAAAAAATAGTAGAGTTTCGTGGATGTTCAAAATCCACCGTTTACAATGTGATAAAAGAGTATAAAAAGAAAGAGAAAAAATGAAAGGGGGCTTCTATTTTGGAAAAATCAAACTTCTAATTTGGAAAAAAATATGCTCCTATTTTGGAAAACAAAAAATGGGTGATTTGCAGAGGGCATGGTGTGGAATTTTATAGTGCTGTAAGGTTGAAACGGTTCCCAGTTCCCAAAATAGGAGCAATGATTTGGGTGAGAGAAAACATTTGTTCTTTCGCCCTTTCTTTATGTGGTGGGTAAGCGATACAAAACACACCGTAATGAAAAGAAGTGCATGTTGTGATATACTCTATCAAAACATACACTTCTTATTTATTCTATGTTCCCTGAGCCGGCAGCTTTCTGGCAATGTTTCAGACCAGG
>CATKXR010000115.1 GCA_949840805.1 uncultured Lachnospiraceae bacterium
CTTTGGAGGGATATTATTATACGTTTAAGCTGGGGATTCAGTTGGTGTATTCCTACCTGGTCACCATCGCCAGTTCCGCAATCGGCACCGTGCTGGGACTGATTGTCATGTCCATGTACGCCTATGTCATCTGTCAGAAGCGGTTTTGGCTGGAGCGGGGGCTGACCTGGTTTTTGTTCTTCACTATGCTGTTTGGAGGCGGCGCTGGATGCGTATTTTAAGGAGAAACTCAACTGCAGAGTGGTCTTGAATCCTATGGATTGGGGAAGCTTTAATGAGAATATCCCCACGAAGCTGATGGCTGGAGAGGAACTGGATCTTGTCACGATTGGCGGTGCTACTCCCTACAGCAGCTATGCCAATATGGGGGCGTTTTATCCTGTTGATACCCTGTGGGACCAGTATGGCTCTGGGGTGAAAGGCCTGTTTAATGACGGCGTCTGGGATTCCCTGAAAGTAGGCGGCCATATCTATGGGGTACCGGTATTAAAGGATAACTGCTATATCATCGGCTATATCTACAATCAGGAGCTGGCGGAGGCGCTGGAACTGGACATGGAACAGGATTGGGAGAACATGAGAGATATGGAGGATTTCCTAATAGAAGCAGTGAAGCTGCGGAATGAAAAGTTCCCGGAATATGCTGACATGCCATTGATAGCCGATGTGAATTCAAATTCTCCGTACTGGGTGGCGATGGAGCAGTTTGTAAGAGAGTTTGCGGTCTGCAATATTCCCGGGAAAGAGGTGGCCCCTGAGATGGGAACAGATAAGGTGTTCAATTATCTGGAGACAGATAATTTCAGGGAACTGTGCCTGACGAAGCAGCGACTGGTGGAGGCAGGCGTATTGGCATATGATTATGGGGCATATGAAACAAATGTGATGTACGAGCCCTCCACTTTGCTGAATGGGGCCTGGGGATATACCTGGATTGATGATCATCTATATGGGGATGTTTACACTACGAAGTTATCGGTATTTGACAAGGTATGGACAGACGGCGGCAACTATACCAGCGCAATGACCGGTATCGGCGCCAAGAGCAAGAATCCGGAGCGTGCCATGATGGTTATCGAACTGCTGAATACAGACCCTTATGTGGCTACCATGATGCGCTTTGGCCTGGAGGGAGAGCACTGGGAAAAGGATGCAGAGGGCACTATGCAGCTGACAAACCGCAACGCGGATCTGGAGAACCCTGGATGGCTGCAGTGGTATGGGCCGTTCTACGGCAATCTGACCATTGTAGACGCGCCTGAATCCTATGGCGGCCCGGACAATGTCATGCTCCAGAAGATGGCAGAGTACAATAACGAAGCGATTCTGGCTGCCCATATGGGATTTGTGCTGGATACGTCACCGATTGAAAACGAGCTTTCCGCATGCAACAACGCGGTAAGCGAGTATTATGACATTCTGGTGAACGGAACGTGCGAATCTCCCGAGGCCGTGAACCGGATGATTGACGAAATGAACGCAAAGCTGAAAGAGAACGGTGTGGACACGATTGTGGCAGAGGTTCAGAGACAGATTGACGCGTGGGCAGAGGGCAGATAGGCAAAAAAGAGCAGCTGTAACCTGCGGCAGGCACCGGCAATGTTGACACAGCAGCGGGAGAGGATATTGCCAGGCAGCGGAAAAGCAATTGGAAATAAGGTTCTGCAGATTTTCTATTACGAATACGAGCCGGCGGCCTATGGGGGGGACATCTCATAAGCCGCCGGCTCTTGATAGTGAGCCCGGCATGAATGGGGATTTTCGTTATATACCAAAGCGGAGGTGGACTATGATACAGATATGCCAAAAAGATAAAGAAAAGGTATTAAAAAATATTGACAGTTGCAGGGGACCATGCTATAACAATATTAATTTTTTCTTGGAAAATATTGGGATGAAGAGGATGCGGAAATGTTGACAATACTTGCGAATATCTATCTGCATTATGTACTGGATAACTGGTTCGATGTAATCGTAAAGAGGCAGTGCTAGAGGAAAAGACTGACTTTAAAGTGAGCTTGTTTTACAGGTAGAGTATGAAAATATAAAGTGAAAAGCCATGCGTTAATGGTGCACGTCCGGTTTTGGATAGGGGTATGGGGAGCAATCCCCATGTCTATTAGCGGAAATATATAGGGGAAAAATGATTAAGACAGAATTTGGGATAATTGAGGATATAGGGGAAACACAGGATTATTCATACGATCCGAAGAAATATCAATGTGTGTGTATTGATGATGAGGTTTATATAGATGACTGGTGGGATAAGCTGGTTTTATTAAAGACATATTTTCACAGCCTTGACCGCCCGGAATTTGGACTTGCAAGATGGGGGATCACCATAATACCCCCCGATTCATTACCCGGTTTTCAAGAGATTGTGTTATCCGACAAACGAATCAATAAGGATGTTCGTCTGAGAGATCTGGCAGATAAAATACAGGATGCAATTAACAGGAACAAATTTATGATACATTTTGGGGTTTAACGAGAATATTAATCATATTCTCAATAAGCCACAAAAAGCAGATATTCCCGGTGTTCCGGATGAGATACCTGTTCGGGATGAAAGACTGGGTGCTCTCATCTATCATAAATCGGGAGCTGACAAAGAAGTTTTGGGAATTTTAGGCATTATTGTACGGTAGTGTATAAATTTTTTTCCTGCAATAGTGCTATAATGAAGTTTGTATTCTCATCAATGGGCTTTGTTCCATCAATCCGTATAACCGGGCATTTCAAAGACTTTACCCATTCTTCAACAGTATTCTCATTTCTGGATTCAACAAGGCGAAAAAAATTTTCTTCCTGCTCAAACAAATCCCCGCCTGATAACATTCTATTACCAAACTTCTGAAAAGAACGATCTTTCACTCGTTGCAGTCTAATATCCCTCGGAACATCAAGCAATATGGCACACTGAAAAAGTGAATAAATATCTTTCCCATAATCTCCTTTAACAGAAGAAAGAATAAAGTTTTCATGCATTTTCATTTCATGTGACAAAAGCTTTTCAACTTCTTCACGAGTACGCGGAGAATCATATATATAATTTGGATTTGTTTTAGGAAAATACAAATTTTCAATATCTATAAAATGGAAATGCAGCCTCTTTGCAAGAGCTTTCCCAAGCGTACTCTTTCCGGTACCATTTAAACCACATATAATAATTCCCATAAAATCTCCTTAAACCTATATTCTCTTATTTTTAGAACATACTCATAGCAACAATCCTCTTTTGTAGTACTTACTATTATACATGTTTTTCCACTATTGACAAATCCTTTCGCTTCATAAAACTTTCTAGCTTTCACATTTAGCCATTGTTACATCTTCTGGCACTGTCTGCCTTGTATCGTTTGATACCTTATCTTGAAATGCTTGCGTGTCTTGAAATCTAATATGTGTGCATCCTGTTGCTGTGAGCGGCCAAGCCATAAGCCGTAATTTTATATAAACGGCTGCTGAACATGCTAACTGGAAATATACGGTGAATTATGGTAAAATACAATACAGCAAAAGACTGGAAAAGAGGTAGGATTAGGACAGTCCAAGGAGGTACGGCAGGAGGCGTAGGGAATAAACTATGGGGATGGAACGGTTGAGAATTAAAATAGAAGAGCAGCAGGCGGTCTATCAGGCATTGAAAGCGGGAAATGACGACACAGTCCGCTATCAGGAATTTCATAACGGGGAATGGGGCACGGATGACAAAAATTATACGAACCGTCTGCGGCTGGCCTATTATCTTCTGTACTGCCATATCGAGGACGAAGAGGCGGTTGCTTTCCTCTTTGAGGAGGAGCTGAAAGACAGAGAGCGGAATTCATTTCAGGGGATAGGGAGTACGCTGCAGATACTGACCCACCTGATCAGCAAATACAATGGAGACGGAAAATATGCCGGTTTATTGGAGCGGGCAAAGAACGCGAATTTTGACTGCGCCTGCGGCTATGACCCGGATGGACAGATGGAGGATGACTTTGGGGCAAACAGCCTGCCGGATGGTATCTGGTTATGCCGGGAAATGGAATACAGGGATGTGATGGGAAACCTGGTGGATGAGTGGAAAGAGAATATCACAGAATGGTCTGATTCCGACCGCAGGGCACTGATTGACTTCAACACGTTTCTGGGAAGAGATGCGGAAAATGAAAGGCTTTATCAGGAACAGTTGGCGGAGATTCTGTCAGCAGAAAAAAGCAGTATGAGAGATATCATTTCCGGGTACAAAAACCTGATCCGGCATTACATACATATGAGTGATTATGGAAAGGCACTCTGTTTATGCGAAAAAGTAATCAAAACCACGGATTATGAGCAGATCCGGACGCTCCGGCTGTTCAAGGATATCCTGGAAGCCTGTTTTGAGGTTACGGCAAATCAAACTGAGGCAGCAGCCGGCCTGTGGAATTGGGCAAAGACAGAGCTTCAGAAAGTGCCCCAGTCAAGCCGGTACGGAAATTTGTATAAAAGGGGGATTGAGGCGGCAAAAGCCATGGATGATCCTTATGGGAAACAGTTAGAGCAGGAGTATGAAAGCTTTCTTGCAAGTTTCAGGAGATAGACGACAGGGAGGCCGAATATGGGAGAACTCAGGTTTGCGAAGCAGGTGCCTCAGACAGTTGCTCACAGTATTTTAAAGGATTTTGCAGAGCATTTTGTGGATAAGGAAAAATTGCGGAAGTATGGCCTGATGTGGAATTCTTTTGCGGGGAAGCCCAAATGCATTCCTATGGAAGAGATCAGGGATATTCCCATTTTGCCGGAAGACAAGGTATTTTTCTATGATGAGAGAGACAAAACCTTGTATGCTACAAAGATGGAAGAAGTTGTCTCTTATATTTTGAAACTTGAACCGTGGGACCAGGTGGATGCATGTGTTTTTAACAGAGAGATGAAATGGGTTCTTGCTGTTACTCATGAGGATGCGCTGTTATTTCTGGAGGAAAGCGCAAAATGATAGATAAATTTTTAGAGTGCATGAAAAAACAGGGCTGGACTGTAGAGATGAATGAAAAACAGAGATTCTGTCTGCCTGAGCCGATGAAAAGCCGATATATGGGCTACCCGGAAAGCAGGGTGGAATTTGTTTCCATTGTAAGTGGAAACGCTCCTATCAGACATTGATAAAACCATCTACGGCATTGGGGAGGAATGAAAGCATGAAAAAGGAGCTATGCTCAGCCAGATTAAAACAAAGAACTGCAAAGCCGGGAGAGGTATATGCCTTTTTTGTGGAGATGCTGGGGAAATACGGTGCCTGCCAGATCCTTGCCGTGGATGGCAAAAGCATTTGCTATGTACTGCTTGATTATCTGGAGGATGACCTGCCTGAAAAAGATAGCCTGGAGCGGTTACAACCCTATCACCGGGAATCTTTCCGGTACCACCATCAGATGATAAAAACAGGGATTGAAAATACCCCTGTTCCCCGGGATTACCGGTATATAGACCAGTGCGGGCTCAAAAGCAGTCCGGTATGGGATTCCTACTCCTGGAAGTGGCCCACAGGAGAAGATTACTATTATGAAGAGCGATGGAAGTCTTTTGACGAAAAAGCCAGGTCTGCATACAAAAAATATGTAAACAGCGGCGATTTTGTATCTATACATGGCAGGATGTTCCGAAAGAATACCGGAGGACTGCGGGATAATCTTTACCAGTGTCTGACAGAAAAAGATACGCTGGAAGAATTTCCCTGTATTACTTACGCCGAAGTGCAGGGGTATTCCGGTAAGCTTGAGAAGCTGCTGTCCACAGCGCCGCTGCTTCGGACACTGCGCCTGCAAAAGGCAGGGGTAGAGGTACTTGACCTAGGGAAGACCTGCCTGGACAATCTGGAACTGGATATGAGCGGAATCAGGAAACTGGTACTTCCAAAAGATACCCGCTTTCTGAAGCTGTATGGGAAGATCCGGCCGGAAATGCAGATTGACGACAGCCTTTGCAGTGGGAAACTGACCCTGGAAATATCTTTGAAAAAGGCATTGCTTAAGAGATACGGACTTCAAAAAAACCGGGTCCAGAGGCTTTGCCTGACCGACATAAAAGAGCTGGATATGAGGCAGACAGCCGGACAGTTCCCGGAGGCGGAATACTTAAATATGAGCGGAGTTCCCGGCACCATAACCCATATGCGAGAGCTAGAAAAGCTGTCAGAGCTTCGAACCTTTTACTGTAAGGATCTGTTTGGATATGATGTGGGGGATATGGAAGCATTGGAGGGGCTGCAGGAACTGCGGGAGCTGGACTTTGACAGCGTTCCCAAAGAAGCGGGCCTGTACCTGAAAAAATACTGGAAAGGGAAGCTGGACAGGCTAAGTGTTACCCATCTGCGGGATGAAGGATGGCTTAGGGATAACCTGGAGAACCCGCTCCGCCATTGGGATGGAAACCAGTTCATTCCTGAGGCGGCATACCGGAGCGCCAGAAAGTGTTACAAAGATACAAAAAAGTTGCTGACGGAGGCCATGGGCAGGGCGGCGGACAGGGAAAAAATCGAGGAAATTGTCCGCAGGTACACCGGGTATTTTAATAAGCTCAATGACCGCTATGAGGAGTTCATCGAGACAGAGGAGCGGGAGGATATTTTTATGGCCATGCAGAGGCTTTACGAAGAGTGTATCCTGCACGGGGAATGCGGGCAGACAGATGAGAATGCAGCGCCTGTGACGCTTTCGGAAATTTGGAATGTCATGGATGAGGTGCGGGAGAACTGGTAATCGATGTCCGGACATGGAATTTTGCTATTGCTGCCTCTGACCATGATAAGGCAGAAAGATACGATATCTGCCCGCAAAGAGATTGCCAGGCAAATGGGAAAATATTTCCCGGAAAGTCTGTGTGAGAGGGTATCCAGGTGTATTGTTGCAGGATTGGCAGAATCTGGCAGCTGACCAGGCAAAGATGAAAATATGGAGAGGAAGTCTGCCGGATTCGGAGACAGGAGGATGCGGCATGAAAGAAAGAGGTAAAGAACGAAAGCGGTTCATCCGGCAGATGGAAGGTGCTGTGGGGATATTGCTGGTTTTGGCGCTGCTTACCGGATGCAGCCGGGAACGGATGGAGACACGACGGGAAATTGACCGTATCTATAAGGCGGCGGAACAGACAGCGGAGCA
>CATKXR010000116.1 GCA_949840805.1 uncultured Lachnospiraceae bacterium
GCAGGTATTTTTGACCACTTTCGCTTCTCGGATCGAACTCGAGCATATTCCCGATTCATTCAAATCCACCCTATATAAACTGCTTTTTGAGCCGCCCTTTGTCGCTTGAAACTTGGAAACTGGTGAAATAAATGAAGTCAGAGTTAAAATATATGATTTAGTAAATAGCGTGGCCCGCTTAGAAAGGAATGAAGAATGAGTTATAGAGATGAATTTGAAAAGATAATCGAGAATATCAAGATAAGCCCTAACGCACCTAAAGAGGAAGTTGACCGTCAATATATTCCATTGATACAATTCATAAGAAAGAATGTTCCAGAGCAGCTTTATAAATTTAGGGGATGTGCTGAGTATAGCATAGATGCATTTGAAAAGGACGAGCTTTGGCTTTCTAAAGCGGCCTTATTCAACGATCTCCACGATAGCCTTCTCTTTTTTGATAAAAACGCTATACTTGATTCCATAGAAAAAATGTTTTCTTCTGGTGCAGTTACACCCATGATTGAAGCAATAAAACAAATACAGTTTCCCAATGCGGACTTACAGAAACAAGCAACGGAAATGTTCGCTGCATTAGATACCAAACAGCTTACGGAAATCGTTTGGCAATCAGTGCCTGGCTTTAGTCAATGGCTGGATCAGTGCTTTTCGTTTGCAAAAGATGGGATACGAGAACGAACAAAAATGGTATGTTTATCAGAGAGTATCAAATCTCCTCTAATGTGGGCACATTATGCAGATAATCATAAAGGATTCGCCATAGGATATGATTTTAGAAATAATGAGATAACACAGTGTTCTAATTGTCCGAATCGTTCATGTACTAATATTAAACTTGGAACGATTTATCCAATGATATATTCTGATAAGTGTTATGATGCAACAAGATATGGCCAATGGATTGTGCAGCAACAAATAAATCGTATAATAGGATTTCCGACAGAAGAACTTTACGATGATAGTTTTTTGTTTACGAAAGCGGCTCTACATAAATCAAATGACTGGTCTTATGAAAATGAATGGAGGATTATATGTTCTACTCCCAATCTGGCTGTAGAACAAAAAGATCGTTATCCCATCAAGAAAAAGCCTATAGCAATTTATTTTGGTAGCCAAATTCCTGATTTTTATCGCAAAATGTTAATGCACATCGCGGATGAAAAAGGTATTCCAAGGTATCAGATGTATGTTAAAGATTATTCTTCCAAGTATGAATTAGATTATATGCCCATCTAACAAACAGGAATAGAGCATGACCCCCAATAATAATAGGTCATGCTCTTTTAATTTTAGCGAGAATCATTTGAAATCTGTTCATTCTCTTTGCTTTTTTCATTCTCTTGTGCTTTTTCCTCATACCCCAACAGCCGCGCAACATTGGCCTTCGCCATCTGCAGGTCTTTCATTTCCTGTCTGGTATCGGAGTATTCAGGGTACAGCTTTTTCTTTTCTGCCAGCAGTCCGGCATATTCTTCCTGGATGCTTTTGACTGTTGGCAGCTTCTTGATCCCCATCTCGTCAAAGGCTTTTTTCGCTGCCTTATGCAGCAGAATATCCCCTTCATGTTCTGTAAGGAATTTTTTGGAGTAACCGGCTTTCCGGTAGGCCACATAGACCTCACGGGTCTTGGCATAATTGATGATGTGTTTCCGTAAGGTGTTCAGCTCCGCCATCCGTTCATCCGCCGCCTTGATCTGGCCGGACAGCTCATGGAACCGGGCCGTAACCTCGTCTGTCTTTTTGCAGAGCGTCCCATAATCCAGCAGCTTATGCTCCGTCAGAAAATTCAGCGTCTGCGCCATCTGCTTCAGGTTAAAGCCCTGCGCCCATCTTGCATATCCGGCCCCTTTGCCCTCCGCGAGTTTGGCCTGGATGTCTACCAGAAGATTGACGCGCTGGGTCTGGATTCTCTTTGCCTTTTTCCGTTCCGGTGAGAGCTGCTTTTCTCCCGCAATAACAGCGAGAATGTCTCCCTCTGAATATCCTTCCTTCAGGGAGCGCAGGCGGGTAAATTTTTTCTGGCCCGGCCCCTTAAACGCTGGCTGTTTTCCGGCCTTATATTCATACCCGGCGTCCTTCATCAGATTTAAAAAGGCTTTATAGTCCTTTGGCTTTTCTGCCAGGGCCGCGTCAATCGCCAGCCGGAGCTTATCCTGGAAGGACGGAGCTTTTTTATCCCCCAGCCACTTGCCGTAATGGGTCTTTCCGGTTTTCGGATTCTCTACAACGGAAAGGCCGTTTTCCAGGCACAGCTTGTCGCTGGCCCGGCGCAGGGCAAAGCTGGAGCCGAGGAAATTCCGGTACTTATGTTTTCCGTCCATGCAGGTGGAATTATAAATGATGTGGGTGTGGATATGGGCATGGTCGATATGGGTAGCCACAACAAACTGATGCCTGCCTTTTGTCCAGCTCATGGCCAGTTCGTATCCAATCTTTTGTGCCAGCTCCGGGGTGATTTCCCCCGGCTTGAAGGACTGGCGGATCTGATAGAGCAGTACATCATTTTGGGGAATCTCCCTGCCGGTGTAATCGGCATAAGCCCGTTTGGTCAGCAGCATTTCATTGGCAGCGGTGGCCGGATCGCAGCCATAAGCTGTTACTAATTCCGTTCCAAGTGTCTTGTCCGGGTTGGCGGCATAATCAATCCGCTCCTGGACAGTGTAAGCGGCTGACTGGTTCTTGATCTTGTGCATGGGGATAAGGCGTGTCGTTGCCATAGTCAAAACCTCCTTCCCTTCGTTTCAATCATAGGAAAAGCCAGCCTGTTTTGGCTGGCTCCCAAAAGTTATCCGGTAATAAAATCCCTCAAGATGTAATTCAGCTCTTGCAAAAATCCCAGCATACGGACTGCCAGCATGGGAAGTCCCAAAGGGCTGATAAGAAATGCGATCACCAGAAGGATGATCCCATTTTTCACCGAGTAAGTAATCAGTACGGCCAGCCCCATAAGGCCCACCACCGTTCCGGCCAGTCCCAAAAGGTAAGCCGACAGCCCAAGCAGCAGGGCGCATAACCAGACTGTCAGGGTCAGCGCCAGCACTACCGGCGCAGCCAGTAACTTGAAGATTAACCGCATAGTCCCTCTGCCTCCTTCCTCTTTTCCAGGTAGGGCCTGCACAGTTCCCTTGCCCGTTCTGTATCTTCCGGTGTCAGCTCCCGGCATCCTTTTGTCTGCCGGTTCTCATGAAAACTCTGGCAGTCTGCCAGGAGCCGGTCAAACAGTTCCTCCGGGGTCTGGCAGAGATACCCGTCCTCACAGTAGGGGAGACCGCCAGACCATATGATCCGCAGATACCCCTTCTTTGTCTTTACCACTTCCAGCTCCCTGTCCTGTTCCATATAGTCCTTAAAGATTGTAAAAACCTGTTCAAAGGTCATGGTTCCTTTTCAACTCCTTCCTGATTGCTGTCTACATTTTAGCGGCCTTTTCCCTGCCCGGCAAGGTTGCCGCTGTACAGGAAAAGAAAAAGCGGAGGGAGAGCAGCTCATATTCTGGCTGTTCTCCCTCCGTATTTTGGGGTTCAGGCCCCATTTATGGAATCCCGCCAAGACGGGACAATATCTCATTCACCCCAGCCCAAAGCTCCTGCTGTTTTTGGAGAATATCCTCCAAATCCGTGTCATAAAGGTTCCCGGTTTCATGCACCCTTCGGGCTACCTGGTTGATGTTGTTGCTGGTTCGCCGCAGGAGCGATAAAAGTTCGGAAAGCTCCGGCAGCTCCAGCTTGACGATATAACCGTCAATCGCCATTTTACGGAGGTACACCCCTAAGTTGTTCGTGCCAAGCTGGGCCATCTTCTGGCGGATCAGTTCGCGCTCATGCCCTGTCACCATGAAATGGAGCTGTACCGTCCGTTTCCGGTGGGCCATCAGCGCACCTCCCGTTCGGTTTTCTTCTTTTTCGCTGTGCCGGGAGCCTGCTTTGCAGATGTTTTCTGCAGGTTCTTCCGCACAGAACGCCGGGGCTTCTTCAAGGGCTGGTTTCTGTCCTCGCTTTTGGGGATCAGTACAAAATGCCCTTTGCGGTCATCCAGGCCGAAGAAGGCCATGGACTGGAACGGCAGCATTGCCATGAGCTGGTCGGTGTCTTTGGAGGAACCTCTTGCCAGGAAATCCGGCGAGATCTGTGCCATGAAGTGCGTCCCGCCGGGGCTGTTCGGTTCCTTTTGCGCCTGCAGCTCTGTAAGCAGCCGCGCCGCCTCTGTCTGGATTTCCTCATTCGTCAGCGGTGTCCGGAGATGCTGCTCCCGCCGTACCTGGTTCAGAAAAATATCCGTCAGGCCGGGATTGCAGGCATCTACCACAAAGGCAGCGCTGCGGTCATTGCCCCAGGAATCCTTGTTTTCATAGACCGGGATTGTCCCGGCCCATGCCTTGTTGTCGTGGGAGATACGCCCGTCCCAATCCTTATGCCGGACAGTATTGGCAAGGACATACATGGTGCGCTCCATGCCGAAAGTGTCAATGACTTCCCGTGCCGCTTCTTTCCCCAGCCGGTTATCATGATAATTCTCCCGGATTGCTGTTTCAATGGCTTCTTTGCAGGCAACATTGGCCTCGTGGGAGGTGCGGTATTGTTCAGTTTCCCCGCGTTCTAGGGCAAGGTCTGCCGGATAAGGATAGACGGGTGTTTCCAGAAGGACACGCCGCTTTTTGGCCTCAGCTTCTATGACCATATTGGCACGATAGACCATGGAATCAAAGACGTTATCCATATAGTCCGTTTCCCGCTGTTCAAATTCCTTAAATATATCCCCCAGCGGGCTGGGGGATTTTAAGAGGGCCTCGGCCTGGGCATCTGTCAGGTCATGGTATTCCAGAGACAGCAGCACATCCTCCCTCACCGTATATTCATAGGTGTGCTTTAAGATTTCCTCCGGTGGCTGCTGCAGCAGCCAGTTCCGGTAGGTTTCCTGTTCCGCAAACATTTTTTCATAGAGAGCGGTATTGCGTTCTGCGTTCGTCATGTTATCTTGCCTCCATTTCTTTTTTATGGGCCTTGTCCGGCGTAGCGCGGACAGGGGATGGTGATGTTTTTAGTTTATCCAGGACAGAGGGCCGTTCCCCCTTGGCCAATCGTTTTGAAGCCTGGGGCGCGGGATGCTTGGCGTCTATGTCCAGAAGGGCATTGAGCTGTGCAAGGCGGGCGCTTTTTTCCTGAAGCTCCGTCTCCTGGAGGAACGGTTTCCCAAGCTCGGCTTTTGCAGCAGCCTGTTGATGGTAGAGGTTGTCAAGCTGGGCCTGTACGGATTGGAGGCGGTCAGGAACATCCTCCAGTGCATGGTCAATGCGGGTCAGGTTGCCGCGGGCATCGGTTCCCAATTCTGTCTGGTGGGTCATGGCCCCCTTTAAGAGCAGATCAACATGAAAGCCGTTAAAGGCGATGCTCATGGACAGGCCCCGGTAGCTGCCGATCTCCATTGTCTCCCCGCTTTTAATCTCCTTGCAGGCTTCTAAGATAGCGGCCCCGGCATTGTCTTTATCCGTCAGGGTATCGCCACGGATCACCATTCCGGCAAACTCACCCTCCGGGGGCTGGTTGGCGGCCAGTGTTTCCATATCCTGCTTTAATCCGGCGATGAATCCTTTGTTCTGTTCAATCTGTTCCGGGAAGTATTTTAATAAGCTATCTTCCAGCCGGTATTGCTGGCTCTGGTGGTTGGCTTTTAACAATTTCAGCCGTGATACTTCAATATCCAAGTCCATCTTTTCCTTGATCCTTGGGTCGCCCGCGCACAGTGCCTTGATCTCCGCATAGGAGAGGGCGGTTTCGTCAATGTCCTCACAGGAGCGCACCGGCGATTTTGAGGTCATGATCTGGGAAATGAATTTCTGCTTGTTCTCCACGGTCTGCCAGAGGTAGCTGTCAAAGGTTCCTTCCGTCACATACCGGTAGATATGGACAGTTTTATTTTTGTTTCCCTGCCGGACGATACGCCCCTTGCGCTGTTCCAGATCTCCGGGCCTCCAGGGGCAGTCCAGGTCATGTAAGGCGATGAGCCGATCCTGAACGTTCATCCCTGCGCCCATCTTAAACGTGCTGCCCATAAGGACACGAACCTGGCCGCTTCTCACTTTTGCAAACAGTTCCTTCTTGCGGGCTTCGGTATTTGCGTCATGGATAAAAGCGATCTCTGATTCCGGTATGCCCCTTGCAATGAGCTTGTCACGGATGTCATGGTAAATGGAGAAAGGCGGTTTTTCGTCTGCCGGTTCCGTCAGTGTCTCCAAAGCGCGAAGCTCCGGGCTGTCCAGCTTTCCGGGAGATTTTGCAGCCTTCTGGCCGGGCTTGCCCTTTGGAGTGGAAATATCGCAGAAAACAAGCTGGGTCAGCTTATCCGTCTGTCCGTCCTGCCAGATCTGTGTGATATTTTCCACACACTGGTTGACTTTGCTGCTTGGGTCATCCGGCAAAAGTGGGTTTAAGATACGCTGGTCAAGTCCCAGCTTGCGCCCGTCACTGGTGATCTTGAGCATATTGTCCTGCCAGGGTTCCACTTTACTGGCATGGACTTCTGCGGCCCGTTCGGACAGCTCCTGCACCATGGCCTGCTGGTGTTCCGTAGGGTGGGCCACTTCGTTGTGGTATTCTACCTCCGGTGTAGGGAGGTTTAACTGGTCGGCGGTCTTAATGTCAGCGGCCTCCTTCCAGATGGTCATAAGCTCCGGCAGATTGAAAAATTTGGCAAAGCGTGTCCTTGCCCGGTAGCCGGTTCCCTCCGGGGCCAGTTCGATAGAAGTGGTCGTTTCCCCGAAAATACTGGCCCAGTTATCAAAGTGGGTCAGATGGTTCCTCTGCAGCATATCATGCTGGAGATAACGCATCATGGTGTAAAGCTCGGTCATGGAATTGCTCACGGGTGTCCCGGTAGCGAACACCACGCCCTTGCCCTGGGTCAGCTCATCCAGGTAGCGGCACTTCAAAAGCATATCCGAAGATTTCTGCGCTTCGGTGGTGGAAATGCCCGCCACATTCCGCATTTTGGTGTATAAAAAGAATGGTGATAGGTAACACTTTGAAGCAATCTCCGCGTTTTCCCCCACCTCACGCCGGGCGTGCAGCTTTCACCGCACCCGGCCTACCATCAAGT
>CATKXR010000117.1 GCA_949840805.1 uncultured Lachnospiraceae bacterium
CCGCCTTCTGCCTCTGTTCTACGGTCTTTCGTTCCAGCTGCTTCCAATGCTCCGCAAGTTCGTTCAATGTCTTGTTGGTCTCCGGTCCTTCTTTTTTCACGCTCTTTTTCATTTGTCCTCTCCTTTCTGTCTGCTTTATACTTTATATATAGTTCCTTCTTTAAAAGCCGGTTGCAAAAAGCTGCAGGTTTTTTGATTTTTTTGCAGTGATTCAGCCACGGGGCGATTTGTGCGGAAATGTGTGCTGCAGGCCGGCTCGCCTGGGTGCATTTTTGTACAAATCGCCATATGACTGAATCGTTACATTCTTTCTATCTCCCTCCTTCCTTTTCGGTGCCGCCCTGTCCCTTTCTATCTATTAAATAGGCCTGGTTCCGCAGGCGAGTTGCAGAACGATGAAATTTTTTTGTTTATTTTTGTATTTTGATAATCGCAGGGCGGAGGTGAAGAAATTGTGTTTTAAAAGATCGAGATCGGGGATGGCAATGAGATATGACAGAGAAACGCGGCGACTGCAGGGCTTTCATGCGGGAATACAGCTGTATCAGATGTCTTTTTACTCTGAACAGGGGCCACTATCCTTGGAGAGGGACAGATATGTGAAAAAAGCGGACTGCTTTCTTTGGGCGGAACCGGAATCTTTACGGAGTGTTTTTATTTTATTTCACTTGGGATGGTTTTTATGGAATAAAAAATCTGCCGCCTGTGATATTCCATCACTGATACGACAGATTTAATCATATACTGATTCCCTTATTCGGGATTTTTCCAGTTCTGCATCGCAGAATCACTGGAGAAGAATGGTATGTTGGATTGTTGCAATGGCTTTAATCGGGATTATTTCATTTCTACGATGATGCCATTATAAGCGATGCTGAAGAGGAGGATGAGTTTCAATGGGCTTGGTTGGGCTCATTCCATTTCTACACGGTTTAACAAAGAAAGAGCCTGTGGTATAGTTATGGTTTCAATGCCCTCAGTCGGGCTCATTCCATTTCTACGGTATCCCCTTCAAACCCCCGATAAAATCGGCATTTCCAGGCTCAATTTTAGGGGGTATTTCACAGAATATTCTGAAAATTACGGTTTTCCCATAAAAAAATGGCATGTTTACAATTTGTTCATAATTTACTTGCTTTTATATTACCACAAAATCTGCTTTTAGGCAAGCCAAATTTTCCTCCCAGCATCTCTCCCGGCCTCTCTCTGTACGTCTCCCTCTCATATCCATATCCCGTTTACACAATCAGACGCTGTTCATCTCGCATTCCGCTCCATCCAAAGAGCATATTTTCCCTACCTTCATCCAAAACATCAAAAAGACCGGCCACATGGCATCTTCTCCATATGGCCGGTCCTTTTCCTTAACGTATATATTTCCTGATCATCTCCAGGCTGTGTTCCATCTTCTTCACTGCCTGCTTCATCTCCTCTGAATCCAGATCGCTCTTATGAATCTTCTTATTCCTCACATTTTTAATGAAGCAGAATGATTTTGCAAATTCATAGATAAAGGTATCCCACTCTTCGCCTTTGAACACATTGGACGAGACCTTCCACTTGTCCACACAGTATGGAAAAAGGATATGGAGCATTTTCTCATATCTCTCATCCGGCAGTGCCTCGATCAGCGTCTCATATGTAAACGATTCTTCCGGGAAGCATTTGAGCATTCTCTGAATCGTCCGGTTGCTCCTTCCTTCATAAAAGTCCTGCAGACAGCTCCACCCATTATTCAGGATTTCCCTGTAAGTCCGGTCGTACCCGTTGAGGAACCACTTATCATAGGTAGCGGCAAAGGGGAATCCATGGCCCATATAGATCCTGTCCAGCTTATTGTACTTGTCAACAAATTCGTCTATCTGACTTTTCCCATAATCCTGCTCCAAATAGGGCAGAATTTTTTTATGGGAAATGCTCCGGCTGAAATCGGTGTGCATAAAACTTTTTGAGGGAATGTCGCCTTTATTCAGATACCAGGTCGCATCATAGAACCAGTCCCCCATGGTCTCCTCAATGACTTTTTTCGGAGAATCGCAGGGCCTCTGCCTCAGCTGCTCCAACCCATAGGAAACGGCATCCATAAATACTTTATGCGGATAATTCTTCTTATCCGGATGTTCATAGTAACAATACACACCGATGATCTCCTGTGTGATCTCGTATTCTTTTAATTCCTTTCTCTTCCCGTCTTTGCTATTTTTCAAAAACCTCTTATCCACCTGTATGATCTGTCCCTCATACATGATATTGATGATTTTTTCACGGTAAAGGTTAAATGCTCTCTCATACTGCTTTTTCTTTAAAAGATCTTCTATCATAGGCAGCTCCGGATACTTGTCATTGTCCACGAATGTCTGGACTTCTTTGACATCCTCCTTCATCTGCATCACAAGTTTCTCCAAATCCTTAGATGAAGAATCCTTTTTGGCCTTCTTCTCCATCTGTTTCAGCTTGGTAAACAGCTGTTTGGATGTATCCGCCACTTTGCCGAACTGATTCTGTTCCTTGCTTTCATTCAGGGCCTTAAAGCCCTCCGCAAGCATCTGCACCTCTTCTTGTTCCTCTTGGGAAAGCGAATGCTTGTGGATGTATTCCGTATACCATTCACTGCTCTCCTGGCCGGACTCCCGCTTCACCAAATGTTCAAAAAAGTCAAAGTATGCATAGGTCTTTGTACACTCCTCCACCGTCCCGGCTCCTACATTGCTGTACAATATCTTATCCACCATAACCCCCAGGCGCTGCAGGATACGGCATGCGAACACCAGCATCAGGGCCGCATTTCTCATACCGCCTGTAAAATCCACATACAGATATTTATCTGCATACCCGTGCTCCTGTTTCTCCGGCTTCGTTTCCTCGGTGACCTTCAGTATCTGTTTGATCGGTTCCACAATACTTTCTGCAGTGGGCTCACTCTCGATCTTAAAAGGAATCACCTGAAAAAGGCTGTCCCTGTCCCCGTAATCATCCCTGTATTTCCCCAGAAAATCCCATATGACCTCCTGATAATACTCCTGTGTCGTCCGGCCATTTGCTTTACCGATCTTATTGTCCGTCACTTCTTTGCTGGACAGCATAATGATCTTATTGAGTTTCGTCCCTTTCCCATGAAGATGATCTGCCAAATACTTGGTGACCGCCTCGTTGGTCTGCATCCCTTCGTACTTCTCTCCGCCGGCAATATACGTGATTGTCTCCGCTCTCTCCGTCAGCAGACTCGGTACGAACAGCAGGTAATTTTCTCTTTCATTCATATGGCGCCTCCCCTATCATACGTCTCTTTTCGGTGCGATCTTCATCCCTGCAGGCCATGGTCCAAATGCCATGTCCCTAGGATAGCTACTTTATTTTATCACAGTTCTTATGGGCAGACAATCTTCTTTACCTGTCTGGGGTAGCCCTGTTGGGCGTCCATTTCTGTCTCACGTACCCCACGTCCTCATCAGTCGCTTTATTCTTCGTAGCAGATATCAGATCCGATAAATTCAAAACCGCATACTTCGCAAAATTCGCGCCAAAATCCTGCAATCTCATCTCCCGCCCTAAAGCTTATATACAAAGTACCATTATCCGCATGAGAGCCATCGATGAAAGCTCTTTGATCATGTTTTTTTACCAGTCTTAGCGCTTCTGTTTTTTCTTCACAAAAAACTGCAAACAAACCCGGGAGCCAGTGCGGGTCAGCGTCCTTAAGGTCATCGATCCCTGATCTAAGTTACCAACCCTCATTTCAAATGGGGGTTTATTATAAGCCCCTCCAGGGCTCTTTCCTGGTTCCGCCAGAGGCGGGGTTTCGCAGTACCCTTTTTACTGGCTGCCCCCCTAAGAAGGCCCTGCTACTTTCTTCCGTCCTCTAACTTATCATTTTCTTCTTGTTCTCTAATATAGTTTTATATTGTCTCTTCGTTTACATTTCCTACCGTCGCCACATAGGCCGACAAAAAAGTTAGACCGATAAAAAATAGAAAAATCCTTATTTTATCAGTATATTTATATTGATTTATCGGTCTAAAACCATTGTAATAATCCCCAGGAGGATTAATACAATGAATAAATTTAATACTTTTCACGAATTGGCATTTGACACAAAACAAAAGCTGCTTTCTTTCTGTGATTATGCACCCAAAACGTTATCCCGTTATGACAGCATTGTCAAACTGTTCGAAGAAGCAATGGATGGTTCAGAAATGATTTTTTCATTTTCACGTATCCAGAACTGGCTTGACTGTTTCATTGCTTTCAACAATTATCGTGATTACACTTACAAAAGATACCGAAGAGTCCTTTTGCTTCTTAACAACAATTATATCGGAGAAGCAGGCTCATGGAGGATTTTTCCTTCTATCCACCGCCCGGTACCTGCGTCAGCAGATTTGCTGGCGGTATCGAATGCTTATGAGGATTACCTGCAGTCCTGCGAGTATGCAGAGAAAATCATCTATATCCGTATGTCATTTGCCTGTCGCTTTTTGTGTTGTCTGGAATCAGCAGGAATCCGTGATATAGGGGCGGTTACGGCTTTCACCGTTTCGGAATATATCAGTTCCGATCATTTCAAAAACAGGATGCCAAATGGGGTTTCAACAGAGATTATCGGAATCAGACAGTTTTTAAGATTTCTTGAAAGCAGGCATTTCATAAAAGAGGACATCCACCATGCGTGTTTCAGCAGGCAGAACACAAGCAGACGGATCGTTTCCACTTACACAGACAGTCAGGTGGAAATCCTTTGCAGAGAACACCGGGAACTGCCGACGAATTTTAGAAACCGCGCGGCTTATCTGCTTGCATTAAAATGCGGGCTGCGTACCTGCGATATCATGATAAAAAGGCATTTTTGATTTTGTTGTGCGGTATATGGCAGGTACCTCCTTGGATAAAGAATGATGATATGTCCTAATCCAAGGGCCGCTCTCGCTACCTCTTAAATTCAATCAGTAGCGAGAACGGCCGCACATTCTGGAGAATTTGTCAACCCTTTTTTAAAAAAGATAAAAAATGGTTAGACCTCATAAAAAGAATCTAACCATTTCAGGCAGTTCGTTATTAACTTAATGACATTGATGTGTAAACAGTAACTTCAGTAGTTGGCCTTTTGACCCCAGCATCATGTCATTGGCCCGTGACAGTAACATTAATACTTCCGATTCTGAAATTGCGACCGGGGCGTATCTTTTGTGAAGACACTTTCGTCTGTAATAATCCGGAGAGGCAATTCCTTTCCCTGCATCAGATCGGTGATCGCTTTCATCAACTGAGGCCCCAAAAGAGGATTGCACTCCACCACACAGTTCATCTTTCCGGCCTGAAGTGCCACAAGAGCGTCAGATGTCCCGTCAACAGACATAATCTTTACATCCATTCCGGGCCGGATCCCCTGCTCTGCCATAATCTCCAGCGTTCCCAGCGCCATATCATCGTTATGCGCAAAAATTGCGTCAATGTCCCAATTGTGCTCCTCCAAATATTCCTGCATAACCCGGCCTCCTCCCTCTCTGGAAAAATCCCCGCAGGCAGAGTAGGCAATCTCACACTCGGGTTCGCAATGGATTACCTCTTCAAACCCGATTTTCCGGCTCTGGGCCGGAGACGAACCCTCGGTTCCCCGAAGCTCCAGCACGCGAATCGGCTGTCCCGGTAATTCATGGAGCAGCCAGCGGGCGCAGCGGCGGCCCTCCTCCTCAAAATCCGCGCCAATGAAAGAAGTGTACATTTCTTCCTCTTCATCCACCATACGATCTACCAGGAGAACCGGAATCCCGGCTTTTCTGGCTTCCTCCAGCACGGGCCGCCAGCCCTCCGCTACAACCGGGGAAACCACAATCACATCCATATCCTGGTCAATAAACTTCTGCACCAGCCTGGTCTGCTCCTCCACAAGGGGCTGGGTAAATTCCATGGTCAGATCAATGTCAAAATCCTTAGCCGCCTGACGGATGGAGTCGGTACAGGCTGCCCTCCAGTGGCTTTCTTCATCGATCTGGGCGTATCCAACCCGGATTACGGACGGCTTGCCGGTTATCCGGGATTCCTTCTGATAGTCCGTCACATTGTCCGGCCGGATCCGGTGACTGCGCAGGATGATCTGCTTGGGGATACCACTTACCTGGTTCATAATATCCACCGCGTACCGAATGGCCTCCGTCCCGCCTGTGGGGCAGGTGACCGTAGCGTCAATCGCTCCCTGCTCCACCAGTTGCAAACCACCGTTTTCTCCGGAAAAGCCGTCCAGTCCCACAATTCGGATTCCGCCGATTCCCAGCTTATCCAGGGCCAGGCGTGCGCCATAGGCCATATAGTCGTTGTGGGCGAAAATTACATCCATGCCCTCCAGCAACTCAGGACTGGCCAGCAAGGTATCTTCGGCGCAGTCCCGGGTAGCTTCCGGCAGGTCAATGGAGCGGGTAGATATGCCTGACTCGGATACCGTCTTTACAAATTCCGCGCTGCGGCTCTCACTGGCAAAAGAATTGTTTTTCATTTCCAGCACAGACGCACTGGAAACCCCGTCCTCCGCCAACAGTTCCAGCACGGTTTTCCCTGCCTGACGGCCAATCAGGTCATTGTCCGGGCCAATGAACAGCGAATAGTCGTATCCTTCCATCGCCCGGTCCAGCACGATCACCGGAATCTCCTCATAGGTCCTGCTGATGATCGGGGTCAATGCCTCCACATCGCTGGGGGAGATAATGAGCAGGTCAATGCCGTAACTCATCAGCCGCTCCACATCCGACTCCTGCTTCTCGCTGTCACCGGCAGCGTCCGTTATGACCAGACGGACGCCGTCATATTTTTCCGCTTCTGCTTCCAGTTCATCCTTCAGCACAAGCCGCCACTGCTCCCGGAGGTTGGCCAGGGAGACGCCGATTACATACTCTACGCTGGTTTGCCGCACAGAACATCCGCAGAGCATAGACAATGCCAGGCATAAAAGCCCCATGATTTTTCTCCTGAAACGGCTCATCTTGTGCCTCCCTGCTCCAGAATGTTTTTCCGGTATTCTGCCGGAGAGATTCCCAGCGTCCGCTTAAAAGCGCTGCTGAAATAGTGCTGGGAGCCGTATCCGGTTCTT
>CATKXR010000118.1 GCA_949840805.1 uncultured Lachnospiraceae bacterium
CATAGAAAATGAGAAAGGCCTTACATGGAACAGGCAGATGTTAGAGCTTATACAGGAAATGATACATGAGAACAACATCGCCCCGGCAGAGGGAATGGCAGAAGAAAAGATCGCTGGATTTGAAGCAAGGTATGATGCCATAGTACAGACAGCAGCAGAGGAATATGAAGATGATCCTCCATCAGAGTATTACAGGGACGGGTATAACCTGTACCGGCGGATGGCGGAATACAGGCATAACCACCTTCTGTTCCTGTCAAATCCGCTGGTGGAGCCTGATAACAATCTGCGCGAACGGAAAGCCCGGATCCTGAAAGGAAAAATAAACCAGGCTATTTCCCTGAGGAGTTTTGAACAGTTGACATACTTTTGTGAATGTTTAAGCGTTCTGGACCACTTCGCATCAGGCAATATGGATAATCTTTACCGGTCAGTAAAAGAAGTTTTCGAAAGACCAGGACCAGTCATGTCAGTATCTAAAGATCCCGGATCTGCTGATACGATTCCATCTGAATGTAAAGCAGGATGAGGGACTCTCGGGAGTCCCTTGTAATCATGCCCTATTTCCCCAGGCCGTGAAAAGTAACTCACACGCACCATTTGCCGGGAATCTACCGGGATAACATCTTGAATCATTTGAAAAAGTGTTATATAATTACAAAGATTCCTGCATATTCCAGAAACAGAGTGATACAATCGTTGGGAAAATGTTCAAAAAACAAGAAAGGAGAGCCTGCCGGACATAGCATCACAAAAAGGGGAATGGGACGATGGCACTGCAGGAGTGCTTATCCGTATTCCTGGCGGCAGAAGACCACATGAGTACTCAATTTACGTGGAAAGAAGAGTTTAATATCGGAGTAGACAACATTGACAAAGAGCATCAGCAACTTTTTGAGGGGATCAACAGTCTTTTTCTTCTGACACAGAAAAAAAGCGGCTGGATTGGCGGAAAGAACAGCCGGAAGGCCTGCCGGAAGGGGATTCAGTTATTCAAGCAGCATGCACTGAAACATTTTGCAGATGAAGAGCTCTATATGGCCTCCATTGATTACGGTGGGCTGGAGCAGCACAGCCGTATCCATAAGGGATTTCGGGAGAAGACCCTTCCGGCCCTGGAACGGGAGCTGGAGCAGGCAGATTATTCGCCGGAAGCTATTGACCATTTCCTGGGAGTCTGTGCCGGATGGCTGATCGGACATACCACCATGGAGGACCAGGCCATTACCGGCAGGCAGAGCAGTATGTGGGTGGATCTTCTGGAGGAGGGAGAGCTTAACTCTGTGAAGCGGGCCATCACCCAGGTTATGTACCAGATCTTTCTGGTGAAACCGGAGATGATCAGCGACGCTTACAATGGAGAGAAGTTCGGAACCGGGATCTATTATCGTCTGGTCTATGAAACAGTGGAGAACGGGAAGACCCAGGAGATGCTGCTGGCCTTTGAGGAAAAGCTTCTGCTCCGGACCATCGGTGAGGTGATGGGGAACAAGTCCGGCAAGCTGAGCACGGCACTGCTTCATAATGCCAGATATACCATGCAGCGGTTTGCGGGGCGGGTTATTAAAGTCTTCCTGAAAGGGGATAACCCCACGCTAAAAGAGGAGAACCTTCTTTCCTACGATCAGTTCCAGAAGGTATTTGAGGAGCGCAAGCGTGTGGCAAGTCTGCTGTTTGATACTGGGGAGGGATATTTTGCCTGCTGTATTCTGACACCGGACCAGATCAGCGAGTCCCCGGGGATCCCCATCAGCCAGGAGAATGCCCTGGATGAAGTGGCCCATTATCTCAAGGAGCGACAGGAGCTGGAGGCCCAGCCTCCGAAGAAGAAAGTTCTGGTGGTAGATGATTCTGCCACCATGCGGCAGGGGCTTAAGAATCTGCTGGGCTGGGATTATGAGGTTTCCACGGTTGACAACGGTCTGGCTGCAATCCGCACCGTCACCCTCAACCGGCCGGACCTGATCCTGCTGGATTATGATATGCCTATCTGCAACGGGAAGCAAACCCTGGAACTGCTTCGTTCGGAAACTCATTCGGAGGATATTCCGGTTATTTTTCTGACTGCCAGGGACGATGCGGACAGTGTCAAAGGGGTGTTGTCCTTAAAGCCGTCGGGATATCTGTTAAAGACCCTGGGCCATGCGGAAATCAAGGCCAGGGTGGATGGATTTTTTGAAAAGAATCCGTAGAAAATTTAAATTTGGAGTTGCGGTTCATGGGGCGGGGAAAGCTGACTATCGGTCTTTTCCCTCTCCTTCCTATGATGGATGCGAAATTCATCCATATGGAGCACGCCGCTTCGGAACTGCTTTTTCCATGGGCTTTAAATGTATCTACGTAATCACCCATGGCATGTGTTCAGCAGCTCGCAGAACTGACACCATGGAGTGAAAAACTTCAATCTATCAAAAATCGCATGTGAATTATAGTGAATTACCCCAACTCGCAAAGGGCTGGGGTAATTTTGTATCCTACCGCAGTATTGTTTCATTATATATTCTATCTGTTCTACAAGTTTTGGCAGATAGTCCGTCACAAGATATTTTTCAAGATACGGGAACACATCCTGAAGGAACAGCAGATGCTAATCTTGTGTGTGTTAAAATGTTTTCTGTAATGCTGATAAGTGAAGCAATCACATTCTGCGGTCTTTTAGTAGCCGCTTAAAGCCATCAGGCAGACACTTCCAAAAGGATGGGAATATTCCGGGCTGGGGAAGCCTACAGGCAGGTTTTGAAACAGAAATCAATATGCAGATTATTGAAAAGATTGGGTAAATGCAGAATCAAAACAGAAAACAGAACACCGGACTGAAAGCGGTAAGCTGCTGATGCGAAAGCACTGGTGGCTTATTTTTGGCGCGAGAAATCAGGAAAGTGGATACCATTCCTGCATGGACAGATACTTAACGAATGCCACGGCAAACCAGGGATTTATTTCTGGTTGTACTTAAGGGAGGTAGTGCCATTGGACTGGATGGAGAAGTGACAATGCAGCAGACAATCATTGACAAATTATGAAAAGGAGATTTTGACTATGGCAAAGAACAGAAGCATTAAAGTTATCAGCCAAAGCGGCAGCAGCTATAAAGCAACACCGACATTAACACTGAAAGGTCAGTGGCTTAAGGTACTTGGTGTTGAAGGCCTAAGAGTGGTGCTGGATGGATTGCATTGTCGCATTGTAAACCTCCATGCGCCCAGCGGGGAACGCGCCACCAATAAATGAAAGACTGGTGGGCGCATTTGGCATCCCTGATTTTAATCGCCTGCGGCGATGGAGCTTTCAAAGTAAACCCCCATATCAGCCTTGCAGATACCACCATGAATGAAAGAGGGTTTACTTTAAGCCACCGGCGGAACTGGCGCCCCATGCCCTATGGGTCCTTTTGCCCACTCTTTTATACTGTCAGGGCAGCAATGTTACACGACCGCCTCAACCAGTATCCTGCCTCCCATTACAATCTCCCTGACACCTGTTTCTTTCTTTTTATTGAAATTGAAACTGAGCATATATCCGGTCTTCAGACGATACGCATCCAGATACTCCAGGAGCTGTTCCTCGCCGCGTCTGTGGTACGCTTCACCCCGCCACAGCTTCATCTCAATCACGAATTGCTCCCCGCCGTAATCCACCACTACATCCGTCCGCTCCAGATTCCGGGTGCGTGCCTCGATGTAATAATTTCCCGCTCCATTGATAATGGGCCTCAGATACAAGAGGAAATATCTCCGGCCATCCTCTTCATAAAATCTCTGCCCCTGATCTCCATACAAATCCGAAAAATATTCCACAAACTTCTCCAGAACCAGCTTCATATTCAACCGCCCCTTCTGGACAAACATGGGTTTATTCCGAAATGCTTCCTCTGCCATATCACTGTAAACTGCCTCCTCGCTGAGGAACATATTGTAAAGAACCATTTCAAAAATACGATTTGCAATCACACACATTCCATTTTCATTTTTAAAAAAACCATACATTTCTGCTATTTCCACAGGCAGGCTTACGGGACTATAAATCAGCGTCTTTCCCTGGAAAATAACTCCATGCAGCACATTCCGCAAATCCTGGTCATTCTGAATCTTGCCCACCAGAGAATCAAACAGCGTATTCCGCTCGCCCATCAAAAGCCTGATGGCCTCCAGAAAACCTGCCTTTGTCCAGACCTGGCACTTCCTGGGATATTCTCCACCTCCGCCTACCCGTTCATCCATCAGTTTGCATAACCGGGATACCAGATATGGGTAACCGGAAGTATAGTCATAGATTCTTTGAGCCATAGCCATTATGTCCATCCCTGTACCATGGTCCTGCTCGTATTCTTCCAGCATTCCGGCGATATCCTCTGCTGAGAAGCTCATGTCCACCAGAAAGTCAGCAGCGATATTCCATGGACTATTTACCTTGTGCTCCTCCTCGGTACGAAGCTTCCGCCGGATATTTTTCACATCATGTACTCCTGCCAGAATCACCGACTGAAATGTGGCCGTCTCATCCCGGTCAATATAGTATCCCCGCAGCTGGGCCAGGAAATCCAGGAAGACCTGACTGTTGGCAGCACTGTCCACCTCGTCGATCATCAGTACGAGCGGTTTCGAAGAAGTGCTGCAGACTACGCTCAAATACCGAAATAATTCTACCAGATCCATTTCGCCCCGGCCATTGTGCATTTCCTTTTTCAATTCTTCGACAGCCACTCCAAAGGCTCCGTCAATATGCTCACTGCTATTTTCTATTTTCAATAAAAATGCCTTTGCAAATGCAAGGGAAAACGTGTTCTCATCACTGAATTTAGCCGCGCTCATTTCTTTCTGAAAATCCAGGCTTACAACAAGATAATCCTTTTCCAGATAACGCCCCAGCGCCCGTATGGTAGTGGTCTTCCCATACTGTCTGGCCCGGTTAATGGTAAAATACTGCCCCGCATCCACCATGGCCCGGATCTGCCTGAGCCGGGCTGTGATATCTACCATATAATGAAGTTCCGGCTTGCATGCAGCACTTACATTAAAATATTTTCCCACTACACAAAACTCCTTTTTCTAAATTTCACCGCTATGCCATTCGTTCCCGCAGCACCTCTACCTTGCATGTATGCCGTTTGCCAGGGTCCTTCCGGTTGTACGCAATCCCTACAGCAAGGATTCTTCCGGTACATTTGGGTTCTTCACCCAGCTTTCCATGGAAGCTCTGCGCGTACCTGCGGTCTTTGATCTGCTGAATTGCGCTGTCCACTGTGCCATCAACTTTCAGCTCAACAATTCATATCTGGTTAAATGACAGTGCCCCCACCACAAAATGGGTATTATACAAGCGCCTGCCAGATGCGGTCTGATAGCCGTCATACCAGAGTTCCCGCCCCGCCCGGGTTACCTTCGGCTCTGTCTGACATTCAATATATTTCTGGTGAAGCACGTCCACTTCTTCGTCCGTAAAGTCAAAGTATTCGCTGTACTTTGCCATAGTTGCCATGGAAAACTCAAAAAACATATTGAATTCCGAACCGCTGGAATACCTTGTAATCGGAAGAATCCCGGTCATATAAGCCATCTCCACATAAGCCTTATCCTTTAAAAGATTGCTGAGGAATTTTGTAAAGGCTTGTTTCTCCTCATCGGATGCAAAGTCCTGATGATATATAAAATCCCATTCATCAAAAATGAAAATAAACCGTTCTCTGTCGCAATACTCATATATCTTCCTTAAAGCATCCCATACAGCCTCATCCTCCCGGAGCCGCACATGTGGATACATCATCTGTAAATCATCCATCAGAAGACTCTGTATCCGGCTCAAATACGAATCATAGAATTTGCAGTTCTGCGGCATCTCGTTGAACATAATATGAATCACATTGTGCTGGTTCAAATGCTTCCGGTACCACGGATATCCGGACACCTTCAGCGTATTAAACTCCCTGCTTCTGTCCACTCCCTTTCCAAAATAAGAAGCGACCATATTGGCCATTACTGTCTTTCCAAAATGGTGGGGCCTGGTAATGCACACATACTTGGGAGATTTCCCCTGACTGGTTCCAGACTTCTCTGCCACATCCTGGTTCTACTCCACAAGCGGTACAAGATCACACAGAATCTCCCTCTTGTCCACAAAACAGGTGAGGGAACATGTCTCACGAAAGAGGCCGTAGGCACTTGTGGCGTTCAGGTAAAATCCCATTGGAGCATCCCCTTTCCTTTTCTTGGATTATACGTCCATGGCCCCTATGATGTCAATATATTAGACGTGATCACCTTTTACCGTTCTGTTATACAGTTACTATTCACGGGGGGTATCGATAAATGATATTTTTAAGCATATCAGAAAAGAACTTCATTGACAACAAGAAATCCCTGTACTATAATACAAAATCAATGAACAAAGGCGTTCACCCGTTTGAGGAATCCATTCCTCGCCGGGCGGAACGCCTTTTCATTTTGCCATGTACAGGGAATCAAATTATGTCTGATTGTGTCGTAATTATGTTGCGGGTGCATCACAAAGCATGCACAGAATGGAGGAAGCTATGAACGGAAGTCTGCATGAAGAGTGCGGCGTCTTTGGAGTCCGGGCGCCTGAAGTCCGCCCGGTGGCGGAGCTGGTATATTACGGGCTGTACGCTCTGCAGCACAGAGGACAGGAGAGCTGCGGGATTACTGTCAATGATGACGGTGTTTTTGCAGCCCACAAGGACCTGGGGCTGGTGAATGAGGTTTTTACGGGAGATGTTCTGTCCAAGCTTCCCCAGGGGAAAATGGCTGTGGGCCATGTCCGGTACGGCACCACAGGGGGGACCAACCGGGCCAACTGCCAGCCTATGGAGGTCAACCACCAGAAGGGGAAGCTGTCCCTGGCCCACAACGGCAACTTGAGCAATGCCTATGAGCTGCGGGGGCAGCTGGAGCTGGGCGGGGCTATCTTTCACTCCACCAGCGACACGGAGATCATCGCCTACATAGTGACCCAGGAGAGGCTGAAGACGCCGTCTATCCAGGTGGCCCTGAGCAACGCCATGAAAAGGCTGGAGGGGGCTTACTCCCTGGTTCTCATGTCGGCGACCAAGCTGATG
>CATKXR010000119.1 GCA_949840805.1 uncultured Lachnospiraceae bacterium
TGGATAAATCTGATATCATCTCGTACCGTAAAATGGACTATGAATGGCAGATACTGGTTTCAGACCGGGAGAGGATGCAGAAAAAATATCCGAAAGCCCTGGTTGTCCCGGCAACGATTGATGAAATTATGCTGCTATATGTAAAGGGGGAAAAGTGATGAAAGGCGTTTTGGTGAAAGATCTCTATATTGCCAGGAGCAATATCCTCGTAACGATCGTCAGCCTGGTTGTTCTGGGCTTTGGGTTATCCTTTTTGTTGGAAACCAGCGCACTTCTGGTTCTGGCTCCGGTTGCTGCCACAACAGCAGCCTTTATCAGTATTACCAGTGACGCAGCTTCCAAATGGAACAAAAATGTCATTACCATGCCGGTATCGAGGAACCAGATCATTGGTGAGAAGTTTTTGTTTTATATTCTGCTTGCCGTATTGGGGATGCTGACAGCGCTGGTTTTCTGTGCCGTCATTGCCTGTTTCGGTATGGATATCACGCTTCACTCGCTATTACTGTACGGTTCTATCGGGATAAGCGCTACCCTGTTGGCAGGCGGCATCAGTCTGCCGTGCGCGTATCTGTTTGACCCGGAGAAATCGCAGATTGTCTTTATGATGTCATTTATGGCGTCAACGGGGATTATTACCGGACTAGTTCTTCTTATCAATTTGATCTTTCCTGTAAAGGAAAATATCCTTCTGGCTTTCAACATTGTACTTATCATTTCCATCATCTGGTTATTTATCTCATACCGGATTGCGGTAAAGGTATATCAGAAACGGGATATTGACTGATAAATATAGTATGAAAATAACGGGATGCAGGAAACGATGCATCCCGTTACTTATGAGCAGGGGTACATAGAGAAATCAATTGCTACGCAACATATGCCCCGCACGGCGAGCAGGGGAAGATAAACCTTCCCTGCTCGATTTTCGTGCAATAGAAGGCTCACGAAGCGTGGATTCTATTGTTTTAGATAAATAATGCGACATATTTATCTCTTTTCTATTGACACAAAGAAAAGTAAGTGATATATTTATCGCATAAAGAGATAAATATATCTCAATAATAGGAGGGTTAAAATGAAAACAAATAAAAAGAAAATTTGGATTGGCTGTGGGATAATTTGTGCGTTGAGTGTGCTTCTTTCGTCATGGTATGCGGTAGCTTATAATGATTCCCGTCTGGTAGTTCCGATGGATTTTAAGGATTATGTATTTGACATAAAGGATTTGCCGATGATTGTTTCAATTTCTCTTGTTTGTGTTTATCTTGTTGCACTGTTTGCCATGCTTTTTATTCATGCAGGAAAAAAGCAGAAACAAGCAGAAGAAGCAGGTGACACCCGTAAAATAAATCCAAAACTGGGGTGCTTGGGAGTATTGGGATTTTTGGGGTTTTGCGGTTTCTGGACATATCCTGCGGATGGTACAGTTTTTCCGTTTGCGTTTTTCCTGTTCTTCGGGTTTTTTGGTTTTTACTATGAAGGAAAGATGTCAGGAACATTTATGGATGAGCGTTTCCGTGAGAACATTGCCCGCGCAAAGTTGAAAGCGTATAGGATTACTTTTGGGGTCATGCTTGCCGCACTGATAATTCTTTGTCAGGGGAAACTTTTTGGAAACCTTGAGTACACCCTGATTGCTGCGATTATTATCCTTTCCCTTGGATTGGGTCTGGGGCTTTTCTTCTCTGAATATTTGCTGTACCGGTATGACTATGACGATCAGGCAGAGGAAGGCGAGGAATAGGATATGGCAGAATTTGAATGCAGATTAAAAAAGTACCGGCAAATGAAAGAACTGACACAGGAGCAGCTGGCAGAAAAAGTAGGTGTGCGCCGGGAAACAATTATGCGTCTGGAAAAAGCGCAATATAATCCGTCATTAAAGCTGGCAATTGATATTTCCAGAGCTGTAGAAGCCCCAATTGAAGAAATTTTTGTTTTTAAACAATAGAATTTACGCTTCGCAAAAATTCTATTGTCGTGAATAATAAAATCCACGCTTTGCGAAAATTCTATTGTCATGAATAATAGAATCCACGTTTTGCGGGGATTTTATTATCATGAACAAAAATCTGCCCGCTGTAACATTTCGCGGACATTTGCCTGCTAAACTATAGTGAATGACAAAAAACTGCCATTCATGATAGAAATTTAAAGGAGTGTGGATATGAAAAAGATTTTACTGGTGGAGGACGATGCCCTTTTAAATAAAACGCTGACTTACAACCTGATTTCTGAGGGTTATGATACCGTATCAGCTCTGAATGCAGGCACAGCCGCCGAGTTACTGACGCAGACGGAATATGACCTGGTACTGCTGGACATTAACCTGCCGGATGGCAGCGGCTATGACCTGTGCAGGCATATAAAGCCGGAGCACCCCGACACGCTGGTGATCTTCCTGACTGCCAACGACCAGGAGAGCGACCAGATCCGGGGATATGAAGTCGGGGCGGTGGATTATATTACCAAACCCTTTTCCATTGGTGCGTTGCTGCGGAAAAAAAGAACATTTCTGTAACGGTGGACTGTCCGGAAGATTTGTGCCTTTCCCATGACAGCAAGTGGACAGCGGAAGCCGTATTCAACCTGCTGGACAATGCAGTGAAATATACCCCGGCCGAAGGAGCCATCCGAATTTCAGTAGAACAATGGGAAATGTATGTAAAACTGAGTGTGTCCGATACCGGCAAGGGTATCCCGGAGAGCAATCAGGCCGCTATTTTCCGGCGCTTCTATCGTGAGGAAGAAGTACACGAACAGCAGGGCGTGGGCATTGGCCTGTATCTGACACGCGAGATCGTAACGAGACAGGGCGGTTATATCAAAGTGGTTTCGGAGCCGGGCAAGGGTTCGGAATTTTCCATTATGCTCCCTACAAGATAGCACATAGCAGAGAGACATTCCAAGTTGTCCGGCGTAATTTTTTTCGCAGCAGTGTGTCGATAAAGCTGCCAGTGACAGGTTTTCGGCTGAAACGTCCGAGTCTTGTAACATTTCAGCCGCATTTTTTATGCCGCTTCGGACATTTCTGTGACATTTGGATTTTATAATGTCCTTATCAACAGGCAGAAAGCCTTGAAAGGAGCATTTGATTATGAATGTATTACAAACAATTGATCTGAAAAAGTATTATGGCAGTGAGCCAAACATTACCTGCGCTCTGGATGGCGTTAACCTCTCTGTGGAACAGGGGGAGTTCGTGGCGATAGTCGGAACGTCCGGCAGCGGTAAATCCACATTGCTTAACATGATGGGCGGTCTGGATACGCCCACGTCCGGCAGTGTTATTGTCCATGGGGATGAGCTGGCTAAAAAGAATGACGAAGAACTGACCATCTTCCGCCGCCGCAACATCGGCTTTATATTCCAGAACTATAACCTTGTCCCCATTCTGAATGTCTATGAAAATATTGTCCTGCCTGTGGAACTGGACGGCGACACGGCAGACGGGAAGTTCATGGACGAGATTGTGAGGATGCTGGCATTGGAAGATAAACTGCAGAATATGCCGAATAACCTTTCCGGCGGACAGCAGCAGCGTGTCGCCATTGCCCGCGCCCTGATCACCAAACCGGCCATCATCCTGGCCGACGAGCCCACCGGAAATCTGGATTCCAAGACCAGCGCCGATGTGCTGGGGCTTTTAAAGCGTACCAGCATGGAGTTTAACCAGACCATTGTTATGATTACCCATAATAACGAGATTGCCCAGCTTGCTGACCGGATCGTAAGGATTGAGGACGGCAGGATTGTGGGAGGAGGAAGGCAAGCGCAAAGCGCTTTCGGAATACCTTCCGACGAGTTGCCGCCGACCGGAAGAGAGGGAGCGATACCTTGTAAGGAGGTGGCGGACCATGACATGGCCTTTTGAAAATGATACAGGCGCTATTGTGAAAAAACTTGCAAAGCGCAGCCTCGCAAGCGAGAAGCGCCGGAATCGGATGGTGGTAATTGCCGTCGCCCTGGCGGCGTTCCTGGTTTGCTTGTCAGCGGTTATATCCGTTTCTATTGCGCAGATCCAGCGTAATCAGGTGGCTGACACCTATGAGGCGGTCTTCACCGGCGTGGAGGCGTCTGATGTGGCGGCGCTGAAAGGCATGCCGGAGTTTGCCCGCGTGGGCGAATACTATCTGCTGGGGCAGGAGCATTCGGGGCAGGGATACAATGCCTCCTATGTGTACTGCGACAGCGACATGATGTATATTGCCCGCAGCCAGATGGAGCTGGTAAAAGGAGAGCTCCCGGCACAGGCAAATGAAGTGGCTGTCAGCGAATATTTTCTCTCTGCTTACGGTTTGGGTGCCAAAATTGGTGAGACAGTTCGATTGGATACCGAGAGCTTTCATGGCGACTATACTGTGACCGGAATCCTGTTTAATGTGGGAGAAAAGGAAGCGAATATATGTGCCATTGTTGTTTCCAAAGCGGCCTTGACCCAGTGGGCCGGATTTGACTCTGACGGGTATCGTGCCTATGTGCATTTCAAAAATGACAGGCAGTTTGGCCAGGAGACCATGGCTGCCCACTGCCGGGAGATTGCCGCGCAGTTTGGCTCAGCGCATGTAGGGATGAACAGCAATTATTTTGCTTCTAATTCCAGAACCATTGACTTTTTGACCATCTTCGGCATAGCTGCTCTTGTTCTTGCTGGTGGATATGTAGTCATCCAGAGTATTTTCCGTATCTCTGTGAACGACAAAATACAAAGCTATGGACAGCTCCGCACCATCGGCGCAACACCCAAACAGATCCGGCGCATCGTGAAAAAGGAAAGCCGGCGGCTGGGCGGCATTGGTATCCTGCTTGGTATCCTGTTAGGGGTGGGCGTTGGCCTGCTCCTGTTTCCAAAAGGTTTCCATGGGGGTTATTATGGGGTAGCTGTACTTCTGACCATGGTGGTCTGCTGGGTCATGGTGGCGTCTTCCGTTCACAGACCGGTCAAAATAGCTGCGGGCATCTCACCTCTGGAGGCAATGCGTTTTACCACAGGGCAGGAAAAGGTACACAACAGAAAGAAACACCGGAAACTAAGTCCCATATCCATGGGATTTGCAAATTTTGGGCGCGACCGTAAAAAGTCAGTGAGTATTGCAGTGTCCCTAAGCCTGGGCGGGATCCTTCTTCTGGTGGTGTCTTCCATGGTTCTGACCCGATCTGTGGAAAGTAGTCTACATGAGCTGGTATCGGGCCGTAGCAATCTTGGAATGGATACCATAGCCACACATATCGAATATGAGAAAATGCAGAGCAGCATTATTTTTGGAAGCCTGCAGGCCCTTTCCTGGCTGATCTTCCTGTTCGGCGTTATCAATCTGATCAATACGACGCTTTCCAACCGGATGTCCAGAAAGCGGGAGAACAGTATCCTGCGCTCCGTTGGCCTGACCGGGAAGCAGCTGTGCCGGATGAGTGTCACCGAGGGGATGTGCCATGCGCTTTTTGCGGCGCTTACAGTCTTAATCCTGGGGCTGCCGATTTCCATGGCAGTCTGTGCGGAAGTCAGTAAGAAATCCTTTGCCGGTGCGGTTGTCCCATATCAGTTCCCGTTCCTGCAAATGGGGCTGTTCCTCCTTGTGTTGTTTGGTATGGAGGCAGTCTTGTCTGTCTGGATGGTACGCAGGCAGAAAAAGCAATCCCTGGTTGAGCAGATGCGGGCGCAAGGGTAAAATTTTCTGAGTGATTGATAGAATTTTTATACAGCATTTCGCGGCAACAGATAAACATTTCACAGCAATTAAATTGTTTTGACATTTCGGACAGGCTATAATAAAATGTCAGTCTGAGGCAACGGCAAAAGTTTTTCTTTTGCCGTTGCCGATATAATGAGCGTTAGCGAGAAGAATGTGCCTTCACATTCGGAGAGCGGCGAATGACGATCATGAATTGAAGATTCATGATATAACGACGAGGAGGTGGCGCATTGATTCGTATTGCAATCTGTGATGATGAAAAGCACATGTCCGATCATATAAGGGCAATGGCCTCCGATTTTTTCCGTAAAAAGAACAGGGAGATCCAGCTTCGGACATTTACCAGCGGCGAAGATCTGTTAAACTATGACGGGCAGATCGACATCCTGTTTCTGGATATCCAGATGAAGGGTATGGGCGGCATGGAAACGGCAAGGAAACTGAGGGCTTCTAAGTTCCGGGGATTTCTGATTTTCATCACGGTACTCAAAGAGATGGTGTTTCAGTCTTTCGAGGTTCAGGCCTACGATTATCTGGTCAAGCCGGTGGAGGAAAAACAGTTTGGGAAGACCATGGAGCGCCTCTTTGCTTCTATGCAAAACGCCGGCGAGGACAGCCTGCTGGTGCAAAAGGGATATGAGGGGCGCATCATCCGGGAGGAGGAGATTGTTTTTTGCGAGGTCATAGACCGGAAAATATATCTGAACCTGGCCTCCGGCGAGGTTGTTGATTATTATGATCGGATCGAAAATCTGGAAAAGAAGCTGGGCAGCCATTTTTTTCGGTGTCACAGGAGTTATCTCATCAATCTGAAGCATTTAAAAGGATATAAAAACGGGACTGCCTGTATGGGCAACGGCAAAGAAGTTCCCGTATCACGGCTGCGGAGCAGGGAGTTTTCCGATGTTGTCCTGCAGTATATGAAGAACATATAAGGGCTTTTACATATGGGGGCAGGTAACATGGCTGAGTATTTAGATTTTTTTAATGTATATATTATGGGCGTGATTGAAACGTTTTTCCAGATTTATTTTCTGGCAAAAATTTTGATAAAGAAAACGTGGCCTCCTTTTTATTTCCTGTTTGCAGTAGGTGCAGTGATTGTGGGCGAGTTTATTCCAGGCGGCACGATTGTTGGTTTTGTGGTGTTTGTCTTATTGATTTCGATATGTGGGACTTTTGCCTGCCATGCGTATTTTAAGGCTTCCCTTCTGTATGCGACTCTGACAACGGAAATTATGTT
>CATKXR010000120.1 GCA_949840805.1 uncultured Lachnospiraceae bacterium
ATTTGTCACCAATTTTGCCCTAACTTAGCAATAATGAACCACACGCCCCACGAAGTTATGCGGGTTTCAGCGATTTTCAATCAAAAAAAGTGAAAAAAGTTTGTGACAATAACTTGACACACGCGGGGTGGGGCAGCCGGGACACGATAGAGGCGTTTGTGGAATATGCCAGGGTACTTTTTACGAATTATGGCAAAGAGGTAAAGTATTGGCTGACGATCAATGAACAGAACACCATGATTCTTCATCCTGGAGCGATTGGCCTGCCCAAAGGTGGAAAATTGCCGTCAAAAAAGGAATTGTACCAGCAGAATCATCATTTGATGCTGGCTCAGGCCAGGGTGATGAAGCTGTGCCATGAGCTTTGTCCGGAAGGAAAGATCGGACCGGCGCTGAACCTGACCGCCATGTATCCGGAAACCTGCAAACCGGAGGATGCGATTGCAGCCCACAACTGGGAAGTGATCCGATGCTGGAATTTTGCAGATGTTCCAGTATTTGGATGGTATCATCCCTTAGCCTGGAGATACCTGCAGGACAGGGATTTGGCTCCGGAAATAAAAGAAGGGGACAGGGAGTGCCTGGCAGGGGCCAGGCCGGATTTCATGGCGATGAATTATTATTCCACCGCGACGATTGCAGCCAGCCGGGGAGATGCTTCCGATGTATCGGCCAGGGCCGGAGATCAACAGATTATGCTTGGGGAAGAGGGCGTGTACCGCGCGGCGGAGAATCCTTATGTGGGTAAAACGAAATATGGATGGGTCATCGATCCTTCTGGCTTTCGATATACCTTACGGAAGGTATACGAACGATATCATCTTCCTATCCTGATTACGGAAAACGGGATCGGGGCTCCGGACATTCTGGAAAACGGCCAGGTTCATGATGATTACCGGATTGATTTTATCCGGCAGCATTTGAATGCGATGCGTCTGGCCATTACAGACGGGGTGGAGGTCATGGGATATTGCCCCTGGGCGGCGTTGGATGTGGTAAGTACTCATCAGGGGTATCAGAAACGTTATGGGTTTCTTTATGTGGACAGGGATGAGTTTGACTTAAAAGAGATGAGGCGGATAAAAAAGGACAGCTATTTCTGGTATCAGAAGGTAATCGCCGGGAATGGGGACAGCATATAGAAAGGGTAGATTTGGGGGATAACATGAGGGTGGTAAAAATCCTGAATAATAATTATATATTGGTAGAGGATTCCAATGGAAATGAATGTATTGTTATGGGGAAAGGGCTGCGGTTTTCGAATCAGGTAGGAAGTGAGCTGAAGGAGGAAAATATCCAGAAGATTTTTTCTCTGAAGGATAAGAAATCAGTCCGTGACTGGCAGCAGATGCTGGAAGGCGTTTCAGAGGATTATGGCGAAGCGATCCATTCTGCGATCATGCTGGCAGATGAGGCAATGCCGGGAAAATTAAGCAGCCAGGTTTTTATTACCCTTTTTGATCATCTGATTTTTGCTTTGGAACGCCAGGATAAAAACATTATTCTTCAAAACCGTCTTTTGTGGGAGGTACGGCAGTTTTACCCTGCAGAATTTGCTTTGGGGCAAAGGATGATCGAATATTTGAATCAGAGGCTGCAGATAAAGCTTCCCGAGGAGGAGGCTGGAAATATTGCTTTTCATCTGGTAAATGCCCAGACGGAAAATCCCAATATGGAACAGACCATACAGGCAGTAAAAATGCTAAAGGATATTTTTAACATTGTCCAGTATTCCTTTGCCAACCGGATTCGGACTGATTCTATACATTATACCCGTTTTGTGACCCACATACAGTTCTTTTTGCAGCGGGTTCTGGAGAATAAAATGCTTTCTGGAGGTGAACTGGATATTTTTGAACAGATCGCCGAGGGGCATCCGGAGAGCTATTGCTGTGCTCAAAAGATCGGCGCCTATATCCAGGGCGTCCAGAAGGAGGAGATTTCCAGAGAGGAACTTTTATATCTTACGATCCATATTGCCAGGATCGTTATGGGATGAGGGAATTAAATGAGCTATGATCCGGCAGGGTTTCTGATGGCAGACTGGATGCGCGCATAAGTTTGTCTTCATAATCCGGAAACAATCCTCAATCTGGTAGCGCTTCGAGCTAATATCAAGGATGTTGAATCCCAGAACAAAGAGGAAATGGCGGAGATTGGACAGATAGAGAACCCGACAGACCGGGCGCTGACCATGATGCCAATGACATGATGGAGATCAAGCAGTTTCTGTATGAGAACTGCATTGACGGCATTGAGTTTACCCCTTTGCCGGAGCAGGTGATTACGAATGTACAGCAGGGATAATCCTCTTAATGGCAGTGGCTTTTTCCGCCTTTAACTGCTCTTTGCAGGCGATTTTTAATTCTTCTTTCGCGGCTTTCAGATCGGATTCCATATTCTGCACTTCCATATGTCTCCAGCCCAATGCTGCTGCCGTAATTTTCCCAGTCTTCATCCGTATAGGCCTCCAGGCAGAGAATCCCGCTTTGGTTATATTCCAGGAGATCAAAATGGGGATGATCCAGCCTGCCGATTCTGTCCCAATAAACCATGGATTCTGTCTTGCAGATATGGGCGGCAATGACAATACAGGAGAGATCGCAGTCGTCTTAGCAGACAAGAATGGGGTACGGGTAACAGCACAGGCGGACTCTCTGGAATAACTGTAAATAGCAACAAGATCTGCACGATAAGGTATACTCTTTCGAGCACCCCCTAATGCATGCCCTTCAGGCGGGCGTGCTCCGTCAGGCTCCGCACGATAAGGTATAGATTATAATGCCACGGATTGGGATTTCCTGTCAGCAATGATCTTATCCGCAATCTGTTCCAACGTAGCATGCAGGCCAAGGCCCACCAGATTAGGATAAAAGATATAGTCGGTCAGGTTGGCCAAACCTGTATTGATCTTCAGATATTCCAGCCACCAGTCCATTTCGGCCTCGCTGTGTTTCAAAATACCTAAAACGATTTCTTTGATCTCTTCGTTTGTCACATTGTTTTTGGAAGGCGGGGCCATTAATGCCTTTCGCGCCATGGTCTCCAGGCTTGTGTAACTCCAATACCTCTGAAAATCCGTTATCCGCAGCCTCTCATTTCCGGAAAGTTCTCTTAAATCGTTTTGCAGTCCTGCCAGTTCCTTCCCGGCCTCCTTATCCTGCCCGCAATTCCTTTCTTCCATGAGGGAGGCGGCTTTTTCAATGATTTTCATGGCCTTTCCAAGCTTTGTCTCGTCAATCCTGATTTCGTTCAATGATCTCGTCTCCATTTCCAAGTGTTTATTCAATCCATCCCATTTTCCGTCCCATGATATCCGGATTGTCCGGCGCTTTTGGAAGCTGCACGGTCTCAGAAAAGCTGAAATTCTCATTGGTCCCAAGACCCGCTGTCCGGTCCGCCCAATACTCCAGCCAGTCCAGGAAATGGAAGGGCTTTCCGGTTTCCTTGTCACGCATAGGGATAATCCCGCAGTCATTGGCCAGGTCGTAATACCAGACCGTGCCGCAGGTATCCGGATCCGTGCTGTTTACGACGAGAACGCTGTCCATGCCGTCCCCTTCGGTACACAGCGCCAACAGTCCGTTATCGGCAGTAAAGGGGGTATCCTCGTCATAAAACTCGTCCATCTCTTCCTCGGTCATGTGGAGAAAGTAGAGGATATGGTCCGGCGTATAGGGGAATGGCTGCTCCACGGTACTTTCTTTCTGGCGCAGAGGCAGCAGGCCGTAAAAGGGCTGGCTTCCGGCGCCGGCAATGGTGGTGATGAAACGGCGGTAGTCCTCGGGAAGGCGGATTCCTTTTTCAGATTCAAAAGCGGCTACGTCCTCTTCACTCATGGGCGGTTCCCAGACCGGCGGCCATTTCCCGCAGGAAAAGGAAAACTGTCTGTCATGCATTGCCTCGATTTTGGACATGATGCGGGCGATGCGCCGGTCATATTGTTCTATCTGGCTCATTTATCTGTCCTCCGTGAATCGTTTTTTATCTAAGCAATATTCTATCAAAGTTTCATACGGCTTTCAATCAGAAAACCGTGAAATTTGAACATGGTCTTATCCGCGTGTTTCATGGCGGTCATACTTTCGGCAGGCAGATAGGGGGCAACCGCTTCCCCAGGCAGCTACGGGGCAACTGTTTCCCCGTTTCTGTGCTGTTTTTTGCGCATAGAGGTGTACCGCAGATACTTTATATTTGGGAAGTGCGTGTGCTTTTTGCTGTTGTTTTCAGTATAACGGCACATGAAATCAAAGCTGCTAAAACTGCAATATAGTCTGAAATCGCTTGTGTATAGATCAGTCCATCCAGCCCCATAAGATAATTCATGAGATACATAGAGGGTACATATACAATGCCTTGGCGGAGAAGTGAAATGATAATCGGAATTACAGATTTCCCCAATGCCTGCATGATACTGATACACAAGTAATACAATCCGATAAACGGCCCTGCCAGAATGATAGCAATCGTCATTCGTATGCCTAATTCAATCACTTCTGCACCGCTGACAAAAGAAGAAACAATGGGTTCGCAAGCAAAGGAACATACTGCGGTTAATGCAACGCCCAAGCAAAGGCACATAACGCCTGTTTTTTTGAAGCACTCCTTTACGCGCTTCATATTTCCAGCTCCGTAATTGAAAGACAGGATGGGCAATACGCCAGAAGCCAAGCCCATTTGCAGCATAACTGCAATCATACCTACTTTCATTGCCACGCCCATAGCTGCCACCGCATTGTCACCATAGCCGACCAGCAAACGGTTCATGAAAATATTTGAAATGCTCATTAGAAGATTTCCTAATGCCCCTGGTGTTCCAATCGCAAATACAGACAGTGCGATATTATCTTTCGCAGAAAAATCCTTTGGAGATATAGAGAGCAATGTTGAGGGCTTGCGTTTAAAATAAACAAGATAATACAAGGAAGAACACATATTGCCGATAACGGTTGCGATAGCAGCACCTCGCACTCCCATTCCCAAGCCTAAAATCATAATGGGGTCAAGGATAATATTGATCACTGTTCCAATCAAGTTGCCGATCATGGATTCTTTTGCCGCTCCTTCTGAGCGAATGAGGTTGGATAATGCGTTGCTGAAAATAATAAATACAGCGCCAATAGCTATCCAACGGGTATAGCTGGCGGCAAGTTGGATGGTGTTTTCTGTTGCCCCCATCATAAACAGGATTGGTTCAGTAAAAAGCAACAATATGACAGTGAAAATCAGCCCAATTCCGATTGCTGCGTACACACAAAAGCTGGATATTTTCTTTGCGCGTTCCTTGTTTCCTTCTCCCAAAGCATTAGAGATTACGGAGCAGCCACCCGTACCAACCAAAGTTCCGATGGTAATCATTAAGGAGAAGATGGGGGCCGCAAGCGACACCGCTGCGACCATCATATCATTGTGTGTCTGTCCCACAAAAAATGTGTCTGCCATGTTGTAAACGACAACAACGATCATGCTGATAATGGACGGTATGCCCATTTGTGCTATGTGCTTCCACATAGAACCAGTTCCAAAATTCTTTTCTTGTGTCATGTGTTTGGCCTCCTTATTTGTTCAAAACCTAACAATTTGATTTTTTAATTGAGAACCCTGCAGGGTTCTCAATCCGTGATATTATTCTGTATTTTTTTTAGGACACGCAAAAAAGAAGCAATTTCGTCATTTGAAAGTCCCCGAATGATTTGCTGCTCTGTCCGTTCAATTTTTGCTTGGTTTTCCTGGCAAATCGTCAGAGCCTTCTCCGTCAGTAAAATCTTCTTTTTTCTCTTGTCCTCCGGGATAGGAATCCGCACAATCAATGCTTTCCGCTCCATTGCCTTTAAGATTTCTGTTGCGGTGGAACGTCTGACCTGAAATCTTTCCTCAATATCTTTTTGGTATACATTTTGATCAGCGCCTTGCTCCCAAATATAGGCGAGAAACCATTGCTGCATATTTGTTGGACTATCTTCGGCAAAACGTTCATCATAACCTGTATGAAAGGTCATCCTGCGGAGCGCATTGGCTGTTCCAACGATTTCCATACCTAGCAGATTAGGCTTCAAGTTGTCACCTCCACAAAATTTGTTAGGTTTTGAACATATTATAGCGTGTGGACACAGAAAAGTCAAGAGGGAAAACAAAAAACATATTGAGATACGGGAAAAATAATCATCCTAACTTTTGACTTGCTTAGGTGCAAAATATTATGAGAAATGAACAAAACCGACTTTTCCTTACGAAACTTTGCTTCTTACTAGATATAAATCAGTTCCGCAAAAATAATTTCCTCCACCCTGGCCCGGCAATTTTTCACCAGCCCCACCCACGCCATCTGGTCACGGGCTTTCAGTTCCTCGGCCCGGATAGCGTCCTTTTTCGCCGCTTCTTCTTGATGTCGCTGTCCTGCTGGTTGACCTGGGCCTCCTGGACGGTGCGGATGAACGCCGCCCGGTCGGTCTTGGCATAGTCGGCAATGGTGTGGAGCGTGTCGGAGACAAGGGAGAGGACTACCTTTTCCGCCATGCGGTGCTGGGTGGGGCAGAGGGTTCCCACGGGGACTTTACTGTACTGGGAAGATGCGCCGGATGATGGCGGCAGCTTCCTCGTCCACAATCCAGTTCTCCCGCTTCTCGTCTCACAAGTAGCCGTAAATGACGGTTCCGGTCATGTGCTTGCCGCTCATGCCCTTGGCCTTGAACACGGATTTTATCTTCCTGCTGGTATCACGGGCGTAAAACTCATACATGATGTTCAGAAACGGGGTAAAGTCATTTTTTCCGTTCTGGCTGTCCACGCCGT
>CATKXR010000121.1 GCA_949840805.1 uncultured Lachnospiraceae bacterium
GACGATGCAGTTACCGCCGGAAGGATACGTGGTTATCTTGAACGGCGGGGTACACCGATTGGGCCATATGACATTCAGATTGCTGCTCAAGGCGTATCAAGAGGGATTACCGTAATTACACACAACACCGCTCCCGGTTTCGATGATAGTAAACGGTTCTTGACAGGATCATTGGAACCCCTCTGCCGTAAATCCATATCTCTGACAAATCTCGTGTACCGTTTCCGCGTATATACTTCTGGAATGTTTATGTGGATCATCATTGTTATCCTTCTTTTTCAGATATAATTTCCTCATTTCATCCCAGTATCCGTGTTCTTTTACCCATTGGCTCTTTTCAGCTAATAGATAGTATCCATTGGGCTGTTCTTCCCAGGTATATGTTTTCTGCTTTTTATGAAAGCGGATGTATTGTTGACGTTTTCTGCCACTATCATCCATATAGTTGTTTACGATTGCAAAATCACAGCTATGTAAGACCTTTGAATGTCTTCTGTCTTTCAATTTAATAGTCAGAACACGGGTGGAATCTTCCGCATGGTCATACCCAAACTGAGGCACAATCTGATCTAACGCAGCTCGTATCTTATTTTTGATTTCTTTTGCCGAAAAGATATCTTCGTCATCATTGATCTATAGATTAATATCAAAATCAAAGCCAACATTGCTTCCAATATCTTGTGTTACCATCTGACGTTTGACACTCCCTACAAATTCAAATTGAAAGGTGAAATCATGACGTACTAAATCCTGTACCGAGTTCATGATGAAAATCAAGTCCTTTTTTACAGGGGATAATTTTTTGGATGATACATAGTTAAAATGATACATAGTTATTTCTCCTTGTGAAAATTATCCCCATGCCGACCATCTAACGTTTGTTAAATCATTTCAGTATACATTTATTTTCAATTTTGTCAATACCCTTTTAATTAAAATAATAAAAAGAAAGCAGGAAAACGGCTTAGCTACCGGCCATCTTCCTGCTCAAAATGCGCATCCTGCTATTTAAACGCTAACAGCTTTCTTATCATGCTGACTCTTCCACTCTTTTTCCAATTGTTTCACCATATCAATCGATTCGTTAATACATTTTGCAATTTTTTCACAAGGCATACCCTCTCCAAATAACTCGAAAGCAATCTCTTTTTTTGCTTCCAATTTTCCTTGGGATTTTCCTACAGCCATCCCAGCAGCCTTGCCCTCATCATATACCTTATCATGGGGAAATATAAGCACTCTTCCACCCATATCCGTCACTCCTTTCCTGATTTTCACTTCTTTCGCCGCAATATAATCAAGAAGCATTTCTATAAGCAGCCTTAACTCGGATACATCGTACTGAGTAAGGCTCCCTTCCCTTTGCAGTTCCATAAGATGTCTGTAAATCCACTGGTATTCTTTTAACAGTTCTCCAAGTTTTTCGTCATCCTCATTGATCTCATGCAGCGCCTTTTCATATTTCATGATGTAATATGGCAGCAGGCATAATAACCGTTTTACAAAAATTTCTTCAAGTCCATATTTCTGTGCTTTGATAACAGGCGTCCGATAATCGATTCTGTTCCCATCCGGAAAATTCACATGGACAGTCAGGAAATCAGGAGTCGTTTCCTTATGACGGAGATAAATGACACATGACTCAGGATAATTGATGGTATATTCAAATCCGTTTTTCCTGGCATGCTTTAATGCCACCAGAAAATCATACTCTATCATCCGGATTGCCATCGTTCCATCCGGATTACTCTGGCATTCTAAATGGTAGTATTTGTCCTGAATCCGGATATAGGTATCTGAAATTACCTTATCCGCGGCACTGTCCATATGCTCATTTTGGAGCGCTGTCACTGGTTCATCGGTTGGATAATGTTCGTGGAACACTTCGTTGATCAAAGGTATTAGTAAATGTGGCAGTCGATCCACAATGGTTCTCCATATATCATCATATGGAGTGTTATACTCCAATTGCTGTATATTGTGTTGGTCCATTCCTTTGTATTTCCTTTCCCTTATGATTTTATTATATGTGATAGAAATAAAAAAATCAAGCAGTTGCGGTCATGCAGCACTCGTTTTCCATGTAAGGGATGAAAAGCCCCGGCACTCTCCCGCCAGGGCCTTCTGCGGCTTAACCTCCATTTCCGTTCCAGCGGTTTTTCTCATCCTGATTCCGAAGCTCCCCATACCACAATGCTTTCGCTTCCTTCCTGTTAGCATCCAGACAGTCCATGATATAAAGCCACTCCCCTTCCGTCAGATCTATGGATTCCCTCCGGATATCCTCCGCCTGGTCCATCAGGATCGGCAGCATGCCGTTTCTGCCATGTCCCAGAGGGGCATAACAGTTCATGATCTCAAGCCGGTATGGGTAGTTCTTTGCCGGCGAACAGGTAATGCTCACCGAATAACAGGCATTTTTCCCTGCCTCATTCTGTATTTTCTGATGTTTCGTAGGCGGGTCATAAATCACAAGAGGCTTGCTGCCGGTCTGCGCATCCACCAAGCCTGCTGTCTGTCCTTTTCCCGCTTTAGGTTTATAGTCCTCCAGACACCCTAAATCAAAATACCCCAGTGCCTCTTCAATCGCGTCAATCTGCTCCTGGTTTCTGGAATATTTTTTAAGCCTCCCTCTCAGGAAATCCGCCTGCTGTTCCAGTGTCTCCACCATCTCTGCCGCTTTTCCTGACCGCTGCGCCTCCAACAGAAGATCCCCCGGGGCCTTCCCCGCCAGTTTTCCCATCTTAAGGGGCGTGAACGCAGCCGGAACGGAGTTGGCAGCCCCATCCCCGGCAGCCTGAAAACAAGCCTCTCCCTGGAAATTGACTGCCCGGAAGATGGCCTCCTCAGCGCAGTCCGTGCGCTTCTTTAACAGCGGCATATCCCTTAAGGGAAGGTTGGCCACAAGGGACTGCTTCTTCTCATAGCTGAACAGGGATATGAGGTAAATGGACCGGTTGGAAAAGATGTTGAGGAACGGGTCCCCCTCCTCATCCGTCATTTTCTTTAGCCGGTCGATCACGGACAGCCGGTAATTGCTCCTTGGGATGTCCACCACCTGCCCCGCGTATTTCCGGTTATTTTTCTCTTCTCTCATCCGCAACTCTCCTTCCTTATTTGATTGCTCTGCACATACCGTCCTTTTGCCTCAGTCTCCAGAGCGCATAAAAGCGGGGACCGGTTCCGTTTGGCCCTGCAGGGAAGCATTTTTCGGATTTCCATTTGATTTTGGACCTTTCCCATATAGTAGTTGGTGGTCAAAGTGCCTAACAGTGTCACATGCCTGGGAGTCCCCATGGTCTGATATTCCTTTCCCCCGCTAAAAGATACGGCCTCCAGCTGCGGCGACAACAGCTTCACTCCCTTTCCGTCCTGCAGGTACCGGTAATAGGTCTGCCCCACCGGAGACAAGGCCAGGTTCTCCAGCAAAAATACCGGAGCCGGATTTCCTTCCCCGTAAGGCCCGAAAGCCATGATATCCTCCATCACCTGTCCAATGTCATTCTCGTGGATTTTTAAATCATACACATCCTCACAGGCTTCCCGCCGTTTCTTCCCCGATAAGGTTTTCATCAGGGACAGCCGGAACGTCTCCAGATTTTTTCGCTCCAGGGACAGCCCTACAGCCGCCCCATGACCGCCATACTGAATCAGATCGGTCCGGTTCTCATCCAGGAGATTTTTCAAGTGGATATCCCCATAGGACCGTCCCGAGCCCTTCAGAACCTCCGGCCGGGCAGACTGTCCAAACAGGATACAGGGGGATCGGAAGGCCTCCGCCACGCGCCCGGCAACGATTCCAATGACTCCTTCCGGGATATCTGGCTCATAGACCACGATGGGAACATGGCCGCTCAAATTTCTCTCTATGACAGTTTGACGCACACGTTCCGTCCACAGATCGGAAAGCGCTTTCCTCTCCCGGTTATCTTCCAACAGCCTTTCCGCCATGGCTTTTGCCTCGGAGAATGGGCCGTCATGGAGCATCAGCTTTAATACTTCCAGGGAGCCGTTATCCTTAAGGCGTCCCGGAGCGTTCATCACCGGCGCCAGTTTAAACCCTACCGTCTCCGCTGTCACATACTCTTCCATCCCCAACGCACACAGAAGGGCATACAGTCCCTGGGTAGTCCCTTCCCTGGTAACCATGGTTTTCAGCCCTTCCTTCACAATCCTCCGGTTCTCACCAATCAGAGACACTGAATCCGCTACTGTAGCAATCGCCGCAAAAGATAAAAGCCGGGGAATCAAAGAGTGTCCCGTTTCCAACAGCTCCACCGCCAGCTTAAAGGCAATCCCAGCTCCGCAGTACCCCGTAAAATCAGCGCTGTCAGGCACTGCGTTGGGATTCATGATCAGGTTCGCCTCCGGGTATCGCGCCTCCCCGGTCTGTTCATCCCGCACCGGAAGATGGTGGTCCGTGACAATCACCTCCATCCCCTTTTCCCTGGCACGCCTGACCGCGTCCAGGGCGGAGATCCCATTATCAACCGTGATCAAAAACTGCCCATCCTGAAACCGGTCAACCATTTCTCTCTTAAGCCCATACCCTTCTGTAAAACGCTTCGGCAGCCGGAGCACCATGCTGGCATTTAAGGCTTTTAAAGCCAGGGCCAGGATTGCCGTGGCAAGAATCCCATCCACGTCATAGTCTCCCGCAATATAAATGATCTGTCCTTTCCGCACAGCCTTCTTCAGCATAGCCGCAGCCGTACTAAGCCCGTCTATCCGGTAATCGTTTCGGTCACCTAAGAGTTCTTCCGCTGTCATGCCGGTATTCGCGCAGACAACCTCCTCCACGGTGCGCAGCCGTGGATCTTTTACCTGAAACATTTCTGTCCTTTCCGCATTCTCTCCAAATGCCTGATTGTTTTTTCAGGACAAGTATGGCTGGAGACATTTCCGTACAGCGAAGAAAAAAGGATCTCCGCTGGGGAAATCCTTCTGATGTGTCATGTATGGATACTGTAGTAAGCCCTTTTCGGATTCTCTTTGCCATGCAGGATCATTGCCCCGCATACCCGGTATCCGGAAACGGTTTCTTCGAAAAAGCCAAAGCTGCAGGGTTCCATATCGTCATAGAAACAAATGGTTCGGTTTCCCGGCCAGAGAAAAATTTTTCCCAGGAAGCGGCCAAGCTTCCTGCGGATATGAGGGTTACTCACCGCGTCCTTCAGATTTCTATGACAGCGGAATTCTATCCGTATCTTCCCGTGCTCTCTATGGGATAACATGTTCTGGTATTCCCCCGGATGCTCACAGCTTTTCCGAAGGGAATCTTTAAACGTATGATAAGGAACTGTAAATTCCACTTCCTTCCCCGAAAGCCTGCCATTTCTCTCCCGTTTCAGCCAGGAAAAACTCAGCTGCAGCAGCTCTTTTCCGTCTGGGCCGGGATACCGCCGTAAGGCGAGATAGGAAGCGGTATCTCTGCCAATGGCGCGGCTTCTTTGCTCCAGATCGATCAGTTTATTCTCATGCAAACGAAAATCACCGGGTGACCGGTAGTCTCTGGAGTAGGTAGATAAGGAAAGATAATCCCCTTTCACACGGATTTTCAACATGGTACGCAGATTGTCCAATCACTTTCCTCCTCTCTCTGATATGCTTTATGACCAGTCCCACACCTTCCCCGCAAGCAGGTAGAAATGGCGGCAGGTATCATCAACAGCCCATCCGCTAATTTCGCAGGGCTCCGTCATTTGCAGCTCCAGCTCCGGATCCGTGTCTCTGGCCGCCTCCAAACATGCGTCTATATAAGGGTCCGGTTTCTCTTCCTCAAGCATTCTGTTTATCTGCCGCAGCAGTTGCGCCACAGTGCGGACTGCCCGGGATGCTCTCCCATAGGTTTCTATGGAAGAAAAACTGACAACGTCATCCGCAATCCCGGCTGCCGCCCCGGTTATGGGGTAGATACTGTCTGCATGGCTGGCATACGCCAGGTAATCTCCGGGAGCCTCTTTCATCACCTGGAGAATATTCAATAATTTATGGCAGGGAAAGTCCCCTGTTCTGGAATATTTCATGTCCGTCTATCCCTCCAAACTTTCGTTTCTGTCAATGAAATCCTGAATCGTCTGCTCCGCCTGGTTCCATTTCATTGGCCCGTTTGCATAGTCATACCCTGTCCAGTCGTAAACATTTTCAAACCGGCACTCTGCCACCAGCTGCATAAGCTGGGAAATGTCCGCCCCATTTGCGGCTTCCATCTCAGAAATATTCCGGTAAAACCCACAGACAGCCTTCTCCATGTCATCCCTGGTCATTTCCGAAACATCCACCCTGTCAGCCACTACCATGTATTCCTGGTCCTCTTCCCCGGATAATTCCTCATCATCGTCTGGAGGAGTTCCCACAGGAAGCGCCTGGATAAACAGCCATGCCTGTTTCCCCAGTTCTTTGCAGCACTGCATGCAGTCGTCATCCGTTACAAAAAAATCATGTTTATAATCCACCTTTCTGCGAAAGGCACCGATGGGGTTATGAAACCCACTTCGGGCTTTTGCTATCTTAAATTTCCTGATATAGTTTTCTTGGTAAGACTGACACACTACAGAACACGTG
>CATKXR010000122.1 GCA_949840805.1 uncultured Lachnospiraceae bacterium
TGGTTCTTTCATTTCCGATCATGACTCTGGAAATGTTATTCTTAAGGTCTTCAAGCAGTTGTAAGTTCATCTCTTATAATATCCTCCCTGATTGATCAATATGATTCTATTCTATCAGATTTTCTGACGGTGAGCAATCAGTCCATTTTATTGTTTTAAAGGGTTTAAAAATTGACTTACATATAAAAGTAAGATATAGTATCAATGGAGGGTGATGATATGGTGAAACAGATTTTACTGGTAGAAGACGATCTGAGTCTGATCGGCGGACTTTCTTTCGCAGTCAGAAAGGAAGGGTACGAAGTAGACGTTGCCCGCACAACCCTTAAAGCAAATGCACTCTGGTCAGAGGGGAAATACGATCTGGTGATTTTAGACGTCTCCCTCCCTGACGGTTCCGGGTTTGATTTATGTAAAAAGATGCGTCTGACCTCTAAAGTTCCGATTATGTTTTTAACTGCCGCAGATGAAGAGACGGACATGATCATGGGGCTTGATATCGGCGGAGACGACTATATTACAAAACCTTTTAAGCTGGCGGTGTTCTTGTCAAGAATCAACGCATTGCTCCGCAGAAGCAGTAATTTTAACCAGGAGACTACGGAGCTGTCTTCTAATGAGATCAAGGTCGAGCTGATAAAAGGAGAAGTCTATAAAAAGGGCAGACTGATTGATCTGACGGCAAGTGAATATAAGCTTCTGTGTCTGTTTATGGAGAATCCCGACAGGGTGCTTTCACCGGAGCAGATTCTGAACAGGCTGTGGGACTGTAATGAAAACTATGTAGATAATAACTCTCTGACAGTTTATATACGGAGGCTCCGTACAAAGATTGAAGATGATCCGGGAAAGCCGGAAAGAATCGTAACCGTCCGCCGTATGGGATACAAATGGAATACAACGAGATGAAGATACTGGCTAATAGAAAAATCAAGGCATTGTTTGATAAGATTCTGCTGTCTTTTCTTGGATTTACATTATTTTCCGCGGCGGTCATAAAATTTCTGCCGGGACAGGCAGCATTTTACGTCTGGCTTGGCGCTCTGGGTATGTGCATATTCATCACCTGGGCCTGTTACGGTTATTTTAAAGAACAGAATCGGATGATGGAGACTGCGATAGGTCAGATCCGGGCATACATTTCCGGCAGCAAAGAGGCGCGTATTGAATGCCAGGATGAGGGGGAGATATACAGACTGTTTCATGAGGTGAATTCCCTGGTTTCCATCCTGAATGCCCATATTGAGAATGAAGGCAGAGAGAAGGAATTTTTAAGAAATACCATATCAGATATTTCCCATCAGTTGAAGACTCCTCTGGCAGCCTTAAATATATATAACGGAATATTACAGGGAGAGGCGGATAATCTGCCCACTGCCGGAGAATTTGTCTGGCTTTCTGAGCAGGAACTGGAACGAATCGAAACCCTGGTACAGAACCTGCTGAAAATCTCAAAATTTGATGCGGGTACAATCGTGATGGAAAAAGCTCCGGAAAATGTGTGTGAGATGATGGAGCGTATCAAAAAGAATTTTTCTTTCCGCACCGGGCAGGAGGGAAAAGAGATGATTCTTAAGGGAGATGAGTCTATAGATTTTCTCTGCGACCGTAGCTGGCTGATGGAGGCGGTGATGAATCTGGTAAAAAACGCTTTGGATCATACGGAAAAAGGAGATTCTGTGCAGATTGAATGGAAGATGTCAGCATCAGCGCTTCAGATTGCCATAGAAGACAATGGAAGCGGGATTCACCCGGAAGATTTGTACTATATCTTTAAGAGATTTTACCGGAGCCGGTTTTCTAAGGATACGCAAGGGATCGGCCTTGGCCTGCCTCTGGCCAGATCCATTATTGAAGCCCACGGGGGCAGCATTTCGGTTGACAGTGAATTGGGGTCTGGCACGGTATTTTATCTTTATTTTCCGATTCATGAAAATACCTTGGGTTAGAGAAAAATCACAGAAAATGAATTAAGATCAAATCCTACAAAATTGTAGGATGATTGTCATATTACAGTAGGATTGGCATGATATGCTTTTCGTACATGAAAAATGGAATGTGTCATTCATTTTTCATGTACGAATTTTTATATCAGGAGGTTTTTTGTTTATGAATCTGTTAGAAGTGAAATCAATATCCAAAACCTACGGGGAAGGGGATACAGCCGTACATGCACTCAGGAAGGTAAGCTTTTCCGTGCCGAAAGGGGAGTTTGTTGCGATCGTGGGAGAGTCGGGTTCCGGCAAGAGTACGCTCCTTAATATGATCGGCGCTCTGGATGTGCCTTCTTTTGGAAAGGTCTATATTGACAGCAAAGATATTTTTGCAATGAAGGAGAGAAATCTTACGGTTTTCCGGCGCAGGAATATCGGGTTTATATTCCAGAGTTTTAATCTGATTCCGGAACTGACGGTTGAGCAGAACATTATTTTCCCGGTGTTGCTTGATTATCAGAAACCGGACAGGAAATATCTGGAGGAACTGCTGGCAGTCTTGAATCTTACGGAGCGCCGCCGGCATCTCCCCAGTCAGTTGTCAGGCGGTCAGCAGCAGAGAGTTGCAATCGGGAGGGCGCTGATTACCCGGCCCGCCCTTATTCTGGCGGATGAGCCGACAGGGAATCTGGACACACAGAACAGCCGGGAGGTGATTGCCCTTCTGAAGAAGGCTTCCAGAAAATATGAACAGACCATCATTATGATTACCCACAGCCGGGGCATTGCACAGACGGCAGACCGCATTCTGCAGGTGTCGGACGGGGAACTGACAGATTTTGGGAGGTGCAGAGAATGAAAAGTTATCTTAGCCTGATTTCGATTTCTGCACATGTCCGCAGACGGCAGAATCGTATGACACTTCTATGCATTATGATTTCGGTGTTTCTGGTAACGGCTGTGTTCAGTGTGGCAGATACGTTTGTCAGGGCCGAAGGGAAAGCTATGCTTAAGAGGCATGGATACTGGCATATCCGGTTTAACAATATTTCACAGGATGTGGGAGAAGAAATCAGCAGCCGTCCGGACGTGGTAGCCGTCGGTTGGTCGGATTCGTATAATGTGGATGGGGATCAGCCCTGTTATATTAAGGAGAGAAAAGCGGTGCTTTACGGTGCAGATGAAACCTATCTGTCTCAGCTTGTAAACAGCCTTGAAGAAGGCAACGTTCCGCAAAATGATCAGGAGGTGATGTTAAGCAGCAATGCAAAGCTGGCCCTGGATGTGCAGACCGGCAGCCATGTGACCGTGCGTACGCCTGCCGGGGATACCGATTTTATCGTATCTGGTTTTGGTTCGGACGATAAGGGGTGGTATCAGGGACAGACCTATCTGGTTGCAGTGTATATGACAAGAAATTCGTTCCATGCAATGATGGCTGCAAACGGACTGGAAGAACATCCGTCCTGTTTCGTACAGTTTCAAAAGGTTTCGGATGTTTCCGAGGCAGTTTCGGATATTGGGCAGCAATATGGCCTGGCAGATGAGAATATTTCCGAAAACACTGCGGCTTTGGGACTTTCGGGACAAAGCAGTAATCAGTCTGTCAATGGAATCTATCAGATAGCGGCGGTTTTGTTCGTTCTGGTATTACTGGCAGGAATATTGATGATCTCCGGCAGTATGAACAGCAATATTTCCCAGAGGACAAAATTCTTTGGCATGATGCGCTGTATCGGGGCAAGCCGCCGGCAGATTGTCCGGTTTGTGCGGCTGGAAGCGTTGAACTGGTGTAAAACCGCAGTCCCGGCCGGACTGATTCTCGGTACACTGGTTAGTTGGGGGATCTGTGTATATCTGCGTTTCGGGATCGGAGGCGAATTTGTCGACATGCAGATCTTTGCCATAAGTCCTGTGGGTCTGGCAAGCGGTGTGCTGGTTGGCGTCGTGACCGTGCTGGCGGCGGCACAGGCTCCGGCTAAGCGGGCCGCCAGGGTTTCGCCTATGTCTGCTGTTTCCGGCAATTCAGAGGCAATGCCGCAGGGCCGGTATTCTGTCAGGTGGAAGGATGTCAGAAAGGCTGTCAGAATAGAAAGGCTGCTAGGGATTCATCATGCAACAGGGTCCCGAAAGAACTGGTTTCTGATGACGGCATCCTTTGCACTGACGATCATTATGGTTCTGTGCTTTTCCATTGGTCTGGATTTTGGCCGGGGGTTGATGCCTTCTTTGAAGTCCTGGCAGCCGGATCTTACGCTGAACGGCTATAGTAATGAACTGGTGCTGGGGCAGAATGTCAAAGAGGAGATCGGCGGTATCTCCGGGGTGAAGCGTGTTTTTGGAACTGCGTATCTGGAGCATATACCGGTAACTTCTTCCAGGTCGGGGATTCATGAAATCAATCTGGAATCCTATGATGAAAACTTACTGAAAAATGCAGAAGATGTCAAGTTTGAAGGAAATCTGTCGGAAATCTATGGAGACAGCGGGAAAGTTATGACGGTTTATGATAAGGATAACCCTCTGAAAGTCGGGGATAAGATTCAGATTGCAGGAAAAGAGGTTGAGATTACCTGTTCCGTATCCAGCAGCCTGTTTCCCAGTGAACTGCTTGTCATCTGCTCACAGGAGACGTTTGAAGGACTGACGGGGGAGAAGGGACTTACTATGATCGGTGTGCAGCTTGACGAGGAGGCGGATGAGGAAACGATACGGCAGGTTAGCAGCTTTGCCGCCAGTGACGTGATTTTCTCAGACGACAGGGCGGCAAATAAGGAATCGGATACTACTTATCTGATGATACAGGCCGGTGTATATGGCTTTCTGGCCATTATTGGTATGGTTACGCTGTTCTATATCATGAACAGTATTTCCATCAGTGTGGCCGCCCGGACAAAGCAGTACGGAGTTATGAGAGCGGTTGGTATGGACGGAAGTCAGCTTGTCCGGATGATCTGCGCAGAAGCATTTACCTATGCCGGATCCGGTCTCGCGGCTGGCTGCGGAATCGGTCTTCCGCTCAGTTACTTTTTGTATAACAGGCTGATTACCCGGCATTTTGGTATGGTCTGGCGTCCGCCGGCGGCGCTGTTGTGCCTGATTGCCGTGTTTGTGGCGGTCTGTGCTGCTGCGGCCGTGTATGCCCCTGCAAAACGGATCAGGGAGATGGCGGTCACGGATACGATGAATGAATGGTAGACTCGCCTGTTTACACCGAAAAATGACTTTTTACCACTTAAATGTCGGCATTTTCCATATTATCAATTATAATGAATCCGGTAAAATAGTATTAAATAAGGAAAAGTAAGTTGGAGGAAAGATAATGGAAGTAGGGAAGAAGAGGACAAAGGTAGAAATCGTGTTGATGGCGGTGGTGGTACTGTCGATTATACGCCAGTTTTTCCTGGGGAATTATCATAATATGTTCCTGGGCGTCCTGACATTGATTCTTTTTATGATACCGAAGGTTATTGAGAAGAAGCTCGGAGTGAGTATTCCGGCGGGACTTGAGGCGGTTATCCTGATTTTTATCTTTTCGGCGGAGATTCTGGGTGAGATCAATGCATTTTATGTAAAGATCCCGATCTGGGATACGATGTTGCATACGACGAATGGTTTTTTGATGGCGGCGATTGGATTTGCCATGATCGATATATTCAACAGAAGCGAGAAGTTCTCAATCAAGATGTCGCCTTATTTCGTAGCGTTTGTGGCGTTCTGTTTTTCTATGACGGTTGGAGTGCTGTGGGAGTTCTTTGAATTCAGCATGGACTGGTTCTTTCAGACGGATATGCAGAAGGACTGGATCTTACCGGCGATCAGTTCGGTCAAATTAAATCCAAGCGGTGAGAATGTTCCGGTGAAGATGGCTATTGACTCCGTGGTGATCAATGGACAGGAGTGGAATCTTGGCGGATATCTGGATGTGGGCATCGTGGATACGATGAAGGATCTGATGGTGAATTTTGTAGGAGCGGTGGTATTTTCCATTGTGGGTGTTTTGTATCTGAAACAGCGAGGAAAGGGTAAACTTGCGGCGTCTTTAATTCCGCAGGTGAAAGATGAAGAAATCTGAATGTGAATCAACGGAAATATCTGATCATCCCGTAAGTGAGGAGATAACCGTCACTTACGGGATGATCAGATACGCATATTCCCCCCACATGGAAGTGTCGATGATGCGGTCCATTTTCAGGTATTCGGCTTTTACAGCCTTTAATATATGTCTCATATTCAGAATTTCGTTTTCGCAGACGGAGATCGCGCATGCATTTAGTAAGATATTCTTGATCGTACCGCCGCTGAGGTCAAACTGGCGGGCGAGATAAGGAAGATCCAATTGGTCGGCGGGCAATTCCGGTATCAGACAGCTTTCCCAGATTGCCAGACGCTGTGCTTCATCCGGCGGCTGGAAACGGATTACATATTTTATTCGCCGCAGGAATGCCGGGTCGATGTTATTCATAAGGTTTGTCGCCATGAGGACGATGCCCTCATATTGTTCAATTCTCTGCAAAAGATAAGAGACTTCCGTGTTGGCATATTTATCTTTTGCGTCGGAAACTTCGCTTCTTCGTCCGAAGAGAGAATCCG
>CATKXR010000123.1 GCA_949840805.1 uncultured Lachnospiraceae bacterium
AGAGATGGGAAAGTGAAGAGGATGACGGCAGGAACGTGGAGTTAAGATACGATCCTGTCGTTGTTTTTTATTTGGGTGACGGGGATAATGTGCTGTTGGTGGAGATGGTAATTTGTCGCTCAACAGCAGGAAGCGTCCCCAGGCTGCACAGACACAGAGCCGTGGTGTGGCAGGCGCCGGAAATGTACCGCAGGGAACAGGCGTTGCCGGAAACCGGGCGGGAGACAGGCAGAACCGGACGGACCAGACTGGGATCAGCCGGGAGATGCCTGTGGAGCAGATTTATGCGAAGCTGAACCGGGATACGGCAGCGTCGGTGGTCATCCCCATGGGATACCATAAGGGGAAGACACTGGGCCAGCTGGCACTGGAAAAGCCCAAAGCGCTGGAATGGTATATCAGTTCCTACGGTGGGCCCGACAACCTGCTCCGCGCAGCGGCAAAGTTCCTGCTGGATGCGGCACTGGGACGGGCAGGCTGAGGAGACAGTAAAAAAACAACGGACGGCACACGTTACGGGCTGTCCTTATGTTAAAGAGGAGCAGTCCGGTATAAAAGCCGGACTGCAGAAAGGAGGAGAGGCTTGTATCAGGATTTACCATTTACCATCCGGGAGGTGGCCGGGATTCTGAACCTCCATGTGAGGCATAAGAATGCGGCGAGTCTGGATGTGGACTGCCCTTTCTGCGGAGAACACAAGGGTAAGATGAACCTGAATCTGACAAAGAACGTATTCAAATGCAACCGGTGCGGGGAAAGCGGCGGCATGCTTTCCCTGTACGGAAAGATCTATGGCGTCGATAACGGCACGGCCTGTAAAGAGATCAAGGAAGCGCTGGGACGGAATGAAAAAGCACCGGAATACCGGGTAAGGCAGGTGAAGATACCGCCAAAAGAATCGGAGATACCCAATGTCCCGCAGGCGGCGGATGAAGTAAAGGACAAAACCTATGCGATGCTGCTCTCCATGCTGCCGTTAGCCAGGCCCCATGAAGAAAATCTTCTGAAAAGAGGGTTTACCATGGAGCAGATAGAGGATAACGGCTACAGGAGCACGCCGGTCTTCGGTTTCCGGAAGCTGACGGAGCGCCTGCTGGAAAGCGGGTGCACGGTGGAAGGCGTTCCGGGTTTCTATCAGGAGAAGGATGGTGGGTGGAGCGTACATTTTTATCCAAAGTCTTCGGGCTTTATGGTGCCTGTGCGGAACCTGGACGGCCTGATCGTTGGCATCCAGATCCGTCTGGACCATCCCCGTGACGGTAGGAAGTATATGTGGCTCTCCAGTACCAACTATCCCATGGGGACCTCTTCGGGCAGCCCTACCCATCTGGCAGGAAAGCCGGGGGACGGGACAGTCTTTATCACGGAAGGGCCTCTGAAGGGGGACCTTGCCCACGCATTATCCGGCAGGACCTTCGGCTGCGTCCCAGGGGCCAACCAGTATGCGAACCTTCCCCCGTTTCTCCAGAAGATGAAACTTCTGGGCACGGAATTCGTGTATGAGGCCTACGATATGGACAAGCTGCTGAAGCCTGTCTGCAGGGGCGACTACAACGAGAAATGCAGGTACTGCGAAACTTACCGGAAAAACTGGAAGCAGGAGCGCATCCCATGCGAAAAGAAGGGCATCAAACGGCAGAATATCCAGAGGGGTTGCCATAAGCTCGCAGAGATCTGCCAGGACCTTGGGATGCCCATGAAGATGCTGACCTGGGACTGCGACGTGGAAGGCGACTGGGCGGAGCATGTCAAAGGCGTGGATGATTACCTGTATGGGTTGGAACAGAAGAAAAAAGAGAGTTCAAAAAATATATGAGAACCGGAGTGGTCTTCCCGAAACGGGGTTCCACTCCCTTTTTTATGCAGACAATAAGTAAAATCTGCGGAATGTGTAAAAAGTTGTTGGCTTTTACTTAATCTGTGCGTATATAACAAGTGAAATACCCCGCAGCAAGCTACGGAGTATTCCACCCTCGCGGCAGTCGCCAAATATCCGCACAAGTGCGGCTGCTTGGCTCGTTGCTCGCGGGAATAAAAGAAAAGGAGACGAGGAGTATGTACCAGAAAATGATGATACCCATAGACCATGGGAACCGCAATATGAAGACAGAGCAGTTCATCTTTACCTCCGGCCTGGTGGAGAGTGACAGCAGGCCTGCGCTGGGGGAATACCTGTATTATGATGGGCGCTATTATGCATTGACAGAGCAGAGGATCCCTTACATGAGGGATAAGACGGCAGATGACCGGTTCTTTATCCTTACGCTGTTCGGGATCGCCATGGAAGCGGAAAGGCAGGCGTTCTGTAAAGAAGATACCATCCTTCAGGTGTCGCTTCCCGTTGGCCTGCCCCCAAAACATTATGGAGCGCTGTATCAGAAATTCCAGAAATATTTCAGCGGACGGGGCCGGCAGAGCTTTACATACAAAGGGAAGGCTTATACCATAGAGATAGAACAGGTATCGGCGTTTCCCCAGGACTATGCGGCTGCCATGACCATTTATCCGAAGATATCGGAGTTTAACAAAGTGGTGACGGTGGATATCGGGGGCTTTACGCTGGATTATCTGCTGATCCGCAGCGGGAAACCGGATCTGTCTGCCTGCGATTCTCTGGAAAAGGGCGTGATCACGCTGTATAATAAGGTGATCTCCCGCATCAATTCCGAGCATGATATCCTGCTGGAGGACAGTGATGTGGACCGGATCATCCGGGAGGAGAAAACGGATTACGGCGCACAGATCCAGAAAACAGTCCGGGAAATGACCAGGACCTATGTGGACGACCTGCTGGGGACGCTCAGGGAACGTGGGATCGACCTGAAGACAGGCTGTGTGGTGTTTATCGGAGGAGGCGCCCTTCTGCTCCGGGAATATCTGGAGCATTCCGAGAAGATCGGACGCTGTGTATTCATAGAAGATATCCGGGCCAATGCAAAAGGCTATGGGCTCCTTTACCAGATCCAGAGGAAAGGCAGGTAACTGCCATGGGGAAGAAAAATGCTTTTGTAACGACCATAGGGTTCAATAAAAATGATCCGAACCATGTGGCGGTAGCAGAGCTGTTAAACAGCATGAAACGGGGGAAGGCCCAGTATATCGTCAATGCGGTGCTGGCATGGCAGAACGGGGAAAATCCGGGGGAGGCTGGCTCTGTAGGGCTGCCTCTCGATTATGAAAAAATCCGGCGCTTTGTGCTGCAGGTGCTGGATGAGCGTGAGCGGCAGGGGAACCACCATGAAGCGCACATGGAAAATCAGATGGAACAGGAAACGGAAGAGATGCCGGGAGGGATGGAGCTTGAACTGGACGAAGGTGCCATGGCGGGGATCCTGTCCTCTCTGGAGGCGTTTAAGGGATGAAGGGAACATAAAAGGGGAGCATACAGGAGGATTACTGTCCTGTCTCCCCTTTTCCCAGCAGCTCGTCCGTGGATATATGGAAATATTCGGCAAGGATTGCTACCTCGTAGTCCGGAACGAAACGGCTGCCCTGTTCGATGCGCAGGATGGTCAGGTCGCTGCACTCCATGCCCAGGAGCTGGAGCCGGCCTGCAAGGGCGGCCTGGGAGAGCCCCTGACTGGTGCGGAGCTGCTTTATCTTTGGGCCTATGATGTTTTTGGAAGTACCGTTCCAGTAGATCTTCATAGACACTCCCTTCTAAAGATGAAGTATATGAATTGATTTTACCGGAATGGCGTGATAATATACTTCTAAAGATGAAGTTTAAGAAAATAGGAGTGGGATAATGGCGAGATCAGGGAATACTGGATGTAGATAGTAAAATAGAGGAGATGTATGGCATGAATGATGTATGGTTGAAGATCGCCCAGTTTCTGGGAACTTTGAACGGGGAAAATGTAAAACGGGAGAGCTATGTGCGTACCCCGGAATATGAAGCGGCTCTGGAGGCATGGAAGAAAACAGAACAGGAATGGGAAGTGTTTCTGGAAACCCTGCCTGTGGGAGAGCAGGAAAAGGCAGAGGAAATGAAAGAGCGCCTGGAGGATTTTGCGTCTGCCCAGGAGAAACGGGCTTACATTCAGGGGTATGCAGACTGTGTGCAGGCACTGTACCACATGGGGCTTCTGAAGGAAAATGAGGGGTTACAGTGGGCGGAAAAGATGGATGTGCGTTAGGATATTGAGCATACAAATGAAAATTATATATAAGTTTGTTTTAATAATCCGGCTATTATAAACGGTGCTAAGTGGGAGTCTTGTCCACTTGTTTATATGTGGGATTCGGTCACCAACCAAATGATATAGGAGCAATCAATCGAAAACGAGGGATAGGCAACTTTTTATAGATATTTTTGCAATGCGTATAAATAGAAGTTTTTCCCGCTCCCGCATTTATTACCAAATATTGATAAACCACAAGGATTGACATCATGTAGTTTTAATGATAGAATATATAAAACTACATAGAATCAATCAACGGAGGTGCATCATGGAACAGCAGATTTCTATTTCAGAATCAGAATGGCGAGTGATGAAAATTGTTTGGAACAATTCTCCGCAGACACTTCCCGAAATATTGGATAAATTAAAGGGAACTGATTGGAGTAAAACAACGATTCAAACTTATCTTGCCCGTTTGGTAAAGAAAGGCGCATTGTCTACGAAACGACAGGGGAAAGGATATTTATATTATCCGGCAGTGTTAGAAAGCGATTGCCAGCTTGCAGAAAGCCGTAATTTTTTAAGCCGTGTGTATGACGGTTCTCTATCCAAAATGGTTATGGGATTTGTAAAAAATGGTAATCTTTCAAACGAGGAATTAAACGAATTAAAAAACTTAATTGCCGAGCAGGAGAAAACAGATGCAGATATTAGGTAACATCTTTAATGCAGTTATTTTTGTATCTGCTATTGGCAGTATATTTACTGTTATATCGCTTTTTGTTAATCATGTTCTCCGCTGTAATTTGCCGTTATGGTTCTCTCTTTGTGGCATGATATTTTTTGTCGTTCCATTTCTGTCGCCGGATGTATTTTTAATATCGCCGGAAATACAGGACTGGATAAATGGTTTTCGCATTGCCAGTTTCTTGTGGGCGTGTGGATGCAGCGTTTTAATTGTGCATGATGTGATACGTCTTATGTTGGCAAAACGGGCAATTAGACGTTATCAGATTTGTAACAATGAACGGCTGAATAGTATTTATACCAAATGTGCGGCGGCAACCACGCTAAAGAACGTACCCACATTGTATTGTGGAACTTTGGATAATCCTATTTGTGTTACTGGCGTAATTTGTTCGGTAATCATTATGAATGAAAGAATTATAGAGCAGTTGACAGACAATGAATTATCAGCCGTTTTTTTCCATGAATTGACACATGTAAAACGGAAACATGCCCTATTGGAAAGACTCTATGATTATGTTTGTATTATAAACTGGATGAATCCCCTTTCATGGATTGCCAAGAGAAATTTTTCTTTGCATTGTGAAACAGATTGCGATTTTCACACGATAAAAATCCTGCGGGGAAAAATCACAGAGACAGCGTATGCTTCTGCCATTATCCGGCTTTTGGAATATTCGACAGTCCGGGCGGCAAAACCGGGGAATGGAATAGGCGCACTGGATTTTCTTTTAACGAAACGGAGAATTAAAAGAATTACTGCAAGAACATCAAAAATCAAGGACGGATTGACAGCGTTTATGTTGGCTGTACTTTTGGTACTCATGCTTGTATTTTCTATGCGGTTCAGCAGAGAACTTTTTTATCCTTATCCGGCTTACAATACCGGGATAGAATATAGTGCGGGTTATAACGAATAACCCGTATTATTAAAATTTATAAATCTACAGATGTAGTTAATCGGAGGCGCTTATGAAAGCAAATATTGAAATTAGTCATGTTACAAAGAAATATTCAAATGGTGTTATGGCACTTGATGATATCAGCTTTTGTGTCGGAAGTGGTGTTTTTGGGCTATTGGGGCATAACGGTGCCGGGAAAACTACACTTATGAAAGCATTGGTTACGGTATTGTCTCCCTCAACAGGTACAATTCGTGTCTGCGGCTTTGATTCCCGGAAACAGGGAAATGAGGTCAGAGAGAGGATTGGATATCTGCCACAGGAACTTGCCATGTACCCCTCTCTGTCCGTGTTTGATTTTGTAAACTATATGGCAGAGTTGAAAGGCATCCATGATAAAAAAGCTGTCAATGAAGTATTGGAACAGGTTGAAATGCTGGAATTTTCAAAACGTAAAATAAAGCAGCTTTCCGGCGGTATGAAACGCCGGGTTGGGATTGCACAGGCACTGATCGGCAATCCTCAG
>CATKXR010000124.1 GCA_949840805.1 uncultured Lachnospiraceae bacterium
GCGTCAGAAACAGCAGATCGTTAATACACTTTTTGAACAGGGAAACACTTGAAGTTATTACATGATTCCGCCAAAAAACAACAAAATTTCTTTGGCGTTTTCTTACAATTTTAGATCGGCGTTGACAACTGGATTTCTGAAGAAACAGGCGGTGAGCTGTTCCGCATTGTCCCGTCTGAAAGTTATGGCGAGGATTTTGATTCCTGTGCTGACCGTGCGAAAAATGAACTGGATAATGAAATACGCCCGGAACTGTCTGAACACATAGATGCAGAGACGATGGCACAGTATGATGTGATTTATCTCGGTTTCCCTGTTTGGTGGTACGACCTGCCTATGCCGGTTTGGACATTTCTTGAAGAATATGATATGTCCGGGAAAACGGTCATTCCTTTTTTCTCCCACAATGGCAGCTCAAATGGCGCAAACAGTGTAAAGCGGGTGACGGAACTTGCAGATGGTGCAACAGTTCTGACAGAAAATGCGCTGTCGCTGCGCGGAAGTGATGTTTCAGGTTCCGAACAGGAAGTAAAGGATTGGGTAAAAGATATTGGCAGATAAAAGTGAAAGGAGAAAGCGATTATGAAAAAAGTAACAGCTGTTTTAATGAGCATATTACTGTCATTTGGTCTTGCCGCCTGCGGCAGCACGCAGGATGACAGTAAGCAGGAAGCAACAGACCGGACGGTGGAAAGTGTGGAAACGGAATCGTCCTCACAGCCGGAAATGGAAATCCCGGAGGAAAATACAGAAGGAAATCCCGATTACGAAGAGGGGAAAACATTGGTTGTCTACTTTTCCATGCCGGAAACCAGTGATCCCAATAACATGACCCAGGAGGAAGATAACAGTGCTGTAGTTATTGACGGCGAGGTGCTGGGCAATACCCAATATGTGGCATATGTTATTCAGGAGAATACGGGGGCAGACATTTTCCGTATTGAGCCGGAAACGCCATATCCAACGGAGCATGATACGCTGGTTGATCTGGCGGCACAGGAGCAGGAGGATAATGCCCGGCCTGCCATCAAGGACAGCATTGAGGATTTGGGACAGTATGACACAGTTTTTGTCGGTTATCCCAACTGGTGGGGCGATATGCCGATGATCCTCTATTCGTTTTTTGATGCCTATGATTTTTCCGGCAAGACGATCATACCGTTCAATACACATGGAGGCAGCGGATTTTCCGGTACGATCAGTACGATTGCAGAACTGGAGCCGGACGCGGACGTCAGGGAAGATGGCTTTACCGTGTCCAGAAATAATGTGCAGGATGCCGAGCCGGACATTCTTGCGTGGCTGGCAGATTTGGGATATATAAATTCATCTTCTGGCGCTTCTGTTCCGGCAGAAAAAGAAGCGGAAAATACGGATGGAAAATCACTGGTGGTTTATTATTCCGCATCAGGCAACACGGAAGAAGTAGCGGCTTATATTGCAGGGGCGATGAATGCAGACCTGTTTGAGTTAGAGCCGGTAGAAATCTACAGCAGCGCCGACCTGGATTGGACGGACAGGGACAGCCGGGTTTCCCGTGAGCATGATAATGTGGAGGAGCGGGCGGTTCCTCTGGTGGCGGACACAGTAGAAAATTGGGAATCCTACGATACGGTATTTATCGGTTATCCGATCTGGTGGGGGATTGCCGCGTGGCCGGTAGACGGTTTTATCGCAGCCAATGACTTTACCGGGAAAACGGTAATTCCTTTCTGTACATCTTCTTCCTCCGGTTTGGGGGAAAGCGGCGAATTATTGGAAGAGGCGGCAGGAACCGGTGAGTGGCTGGAAGGCATCCGTTTTCGTTCCGGAGCCTCCGAAGATACGGTTGTAGAATGGGTAAATGGTCTTGGTTTATAAATCGTCTGAAAATTACCTGATTGATAAGGTTTTCGATCATTGAAACGGGAGGGCAGGCAGCAGATGAAAAAAAGATTATTATTGCTGTTGACACTTATGCTTTGCTTTTCTGTAACTGCCTGTACTTCCAAAGGCGGGCAGACAGAAATGCAATCTTCAGCGCAGAATGATGCAGGGAACAGACCGGAAAAAACAGTGCAGGAAACGGAAGGAACGGAAATGTATTGGGATTTTTTGGTTGACAATGTATTTCATTCTGATTCAGAGGGGGATATTCATTACAATGTCTATATTCCTGAAACTTATGACGGTACGAAACCATATGCGTTATATTTCACACTTCCCGGATATGGGGGACTGTATTTTCAGGGAGTTGCTGCCAATATCAAAACAGAAGAATTCGGCTTTGAAGCGATGAAATACAATGAGGAAATGATCATTGTTGCACCGCAGTTAAATGACTGGGGTGAAACCTCCGCAGATCAGACGATTGCATTGGCAGAATATTTTCTGGAACAGTATAACATTGACCGGGGCAGGGTGTATGCAAGCGGCTATTCCGGAGGAGGCGAAACCATGTCCCTTGTGCTGGGGAAAAGACCGGATCTGTTTACTGCTTACCTTCATGTCAGTTCAAAGTGGGATGGAGCGTATGAGCCGGTGATAGAGCAGGAGCTTCCCGTCTATCTTATCATCGGCAGGAATGACGAATATTATGGCTCTGAGCCAACCTTGGAAGCCTATTATGCACTGTATGCCCTGTATGAGCAGAAGGGATTTGACAAAGAAAAGATTGACAGCCTGCTTGTGCTGGACATAAAAGAGCATGAATATTTTACGCAGCGGGGCATTTCAAATGAACATGGCGGGGGCGGATTGTTTGCCAGAGATGCGGAAATCATGGGCTGGCTGTTTCAAATAACGAAAGAACCGGATCACACAAGCAGTGTCAAAGCGTATTTAAGTGGAACCGTACCGAAGGAACTGGAATATATTCCGGATGAATATAAAAACCCTTCGGAACATCCGGGGACGCTGGAAAAGCTGACTTACCAGACATGGGAATCCTTCTCTTATGAGGAGCGGACGCAGGAATTGACAAAAGAGGCGTGGGTGTATCTGCCCTATGGCTATTCAGAAGATCAGAAATATAATGTTTTCTATTTAAGTCATGGAGGCTGGAGCAACGAAACGACCATTATGGGAACAGACCGGAATCCACGTTCCTTTAAGCATGTGATCGACCATGCCATAGAGGACGGGAAGATACAGCCTCTTATTATCGTCCTGCCCACCTATAACAACACCAGCGGCAGGGACAGCGGGGATTACAGCCTTGCGCTTCAGTTGACAGACCAGTTTCATAATGAGCTGGTAAATGACCTGATTCTGGCGGTGGAAAGCAAATACAGCACTTATGCGGAAGATACCACACAGGAAGGATTAAAAGCGGCTCGTGACCACAGAGGATTTGGCGGTTTTTCAATGGGTTCTGTCAATACATGGTGTACCTTCCGGTATGCGCTTGATTATTTCCGCTATTTTATGCCTATGAGCGGAAGCTACACTACAGACGGCGAATACATGGCGGAGCTGATAAGAGAATCCGGGCATGGCCCTGATGATTTCTTTATCTTCGCTGCCTCCGGTACAGATGATTTTGCATACAGTGCTTTTAAGACACAGATTATGGCAATGGGAAGTGTTTCAGATGGCATATTTCGTTTTGCCGACAATGAGGCGGATGGCAACCTGTCATTTTTGGAACGGGAAGGGTATGTTCATGATGCCGCAGCCAGTGATGAATATACCTACAATGGACTGCGGTTTTTCTGGAATAGGGAACAATGATTTTATAAAATAGTAGCAGGAGGATATAAAAATGAGCATTTTGTTTATCAATGGCAGCCCCAATAAGAACGGCAACACAGCGGGGCTTGCAAAAGAATTATTAAAGGGCAGAGATTATGAAACGCTGAATCTGACCGATTACCGGATCGGCAGCTACGGGCAGGACTTCCCGGATGACCAGCTCGGAGAAGTTATTGCAAAAATAAAGGGGGCGGAAGTGATTGTGATTGGCTCCCCGCTGTACTGGCACAATATCTGCGGCGCTGTGCGTAATGTGCTGGATCGTTTTTATGGGCTGGTAGAGGAAGGCTCTTTATCGGGAAGGATGCTGTATTTTCTTTTTCAGGGCGCAGCACCGGAAAAGTGGATGATGGAGGCCGGGGAATATACCATGAAGCGTTTTGCAGGGCTTTATGGGATGAAGTATGCGGGAATGGCGAAGAACCGCTCCGAGGCGGTTAGATTGTCGGAGAAATTATAAAAATATTTTCATCAATTTTATGGGAGGAACATGATATGGCGGTAAAACAGACAGCAGGAAGGACTGCGCTTGGGGAATTTGCTCCTAAATTTGCGGAGCTGAATGATGATGTGCTTTTCGGGCAGGTGTGGAGCAGGGAGAATAAAATGTCCCTCCGTGACCGTTCGTTGATTACGGTGGTGGCGCTTCTTTCCCAGGGACTGACCGACACTTCTTTTATCCATCATCTTGAAGCGGCAAAAGCAAACGGTATAACGAAAAATGAAATAGCGGAAATTATTACGCACGCAGCCTTTTATGCAGGGTGGCCAAAGGCATGGGCGGCGTTCCGTCTGGCGAAGGAAATCTGGAATGATGAAACAGGTGAAGCGGATGAAAAGTCTGTGCATGAAAAATCTATGATATTTTCAATCGGGCAGCCAAATGACGCTTTTGCTCAGTATTTTACAGGGCAAAGCTACCTGGCGCCGGTTTCTAAAGAACAGGTAGGCATTTTCAATGTGACTTTTGAGCCGGGCTGCAGGAATAACTGGCACATCCATCATGCAGACAATGGCGGCGGCCAGATTCTCGTCTGCGTGGCAGGCAGGGGATTTTATCAGGAATGGGGAAAAGAGCCTGTCTGTATGACGGCGGGTGATACCATCAATATCCCTGCAGGTGTGAAGCATTGGCACGGCGCAGCGCCGGACAGTTGGTTCTCCCATCTGGCGGTAGAGGTGCCGGGGGAAAACGGGCACACGGAGTGGTGTGAACCGGTTAGCAGTGAAGATTATGCAAAAGTAAAATAGTGATTATAGGAGGGAAAAACATGGAATATGTAACTTTGAATAATGGAATCAAAATGCCGGTATTGGGATACGGTGTGTATCAGGTGAGCAATGAGGAATGTGAGCGCTGTGTGTTGGATGCGATCAGTGTCGGCTACCGCTCCATTGATACGGCGCAAGCATACGGGAATGAAGAAGCTGTGGGCAATGCAATCAAAAAATGCGGTGTTCCCCGTGGAGAATTATTTATCACCACAAAGGTATGGATCAGCAACGGCGGCTATGAAAAGGCGAAGGCGTCTTTGAAAGAATCCCTGTGCAAGCTACAGACAGAATACATTGATCTGGTGCTGATCCATCAGCCTTTCAGTGACTATTATGGGACTTATCGGGCTATGGAAGAAGCCTACAAAGAAGGTTGGATTCGTGCAATCGGCGTATCTAACTTCTACCCTGACCGTCTGGTTGACCTGTGTAATTTTGTGGAAGTGAAACCGGCGATCAATCAGGTGGAGACCCATGTATTCCAGCAGCAGGCACAGGCTCACGAATATATGGTGAAATATGGCGTACAGCATGAATCGTGGGGGCCTTTTGCAGAGGGACGCAAAGATTTCTTTACAAATCCTGTCCTGACAAAGATTGGGGAGAAATACAATAAGAGCGCGGCCCAGACTGCTCTCCGCTTCCTGATTCAGAGCGGTGTAGTGGTGATCCCGAAGTCTACCCATAAGGAGCGCATGATCCAAAATATGGATGTATTTGATTTTGTGCTGGATGGCGGGGATATGGAGGCAATTCAGGCACTGGATGAAAAGAAAAGTCTGTTCTTCTCCCACTATGACCCGGCAACGGTAGAAATGCTGACAGGACTTCAACGATAGAAACACGAATAAAAGGGAGGCAAGCAGCGTGAATCGTAAAACAATTTTGAAAATAGTGGTTGACATCGGAATGACGGTCATGCTGCTGCTCCTGATGACTTATGAACGGATTGGGGCAGCGGTACATGAGTGGCTTGGAATGGCGATGTTTGTTCTTTTCATTATCCACCATTTTTTGAATCGAAAATGGAGCGGATACGTTTTTAAAGGAAGATATACGTTGTTTCGCATTTGGCAGACTATTCTTGTTATTGGAATCCTGCTCACAATGGCCGGTTCTATGTATAGCGGAGTGGTTCTTTCAGAGTAC
>CATKXR010000125.1 GCA_949840805.1 uncultured Lachnospiraceae bacterium
TTATGTGCCGAGCTATGGAAGATATGAGGAATCAGACATTGAAAGAAGGAATGATAAATGTTGCAAAGAAAATGCTGGAAGATGGAACAATAACGCTTGAAAAGATTGCGGAATTTGTTGGCCTTTCTGTTGACGAAGTGAGAAAATTGAAAACAGACCAGAACATGTAAATGGCGCTAATGAGCCAGGAATCTAAAAAACAGGTTCCTGGCTCTATTTTTTTGCCCTAAAATGTAAATTTTCTGTGAATATGATTAAAAAGTCCTTTACAAAACGTCACTGGGGCAGCGACATTGGGGTTGTACACCAATATGCTGCAAAAGGCATGTGAGGCTTATGCAGAGGGATATTATGAAAACAACTTTCAGGAACTTCAGAAAATAGAGTATGGAAAGATTACGAAAAATTGGTTTCTTGAAAAATTGAATGTAGACAGCGATAGCATTCGTGCCGGCAATAATCTAGGTGAGATAAAAACCTATATATTGTTACAAATGCTGTGGCTCATGTTAGGCAAAAGATTATATCAAATCATGGCTTGATTTTTGCGCTTTACATGGACAAACTACTTTTCGGATTCAGGAAAATTCACAAGTGCCATGGCATCCCCATTTCTGTACTTGAAACCAGTCTCACTTCAAAGCTGAACCGAGACTGGCGCCATGGAGCTTGCGCCAATCTCTGGGGCTTTCGCCGGTATTTTGCCGGAACGCGTGGGAAAAAGCGAATTGGTCGCTATATTCCAGCAAATTTGCGATGGCCTGGATGGACATGTCCGTGGTCTCCAGAAGAATCTTACCCTCCTCCAGCTTCAGATTCTGGATGTACTGTTTGGGGGAGTAGCCTATCTGTCGCTTGAAGATGCTGCAGAAATAGCTGCGGTCAATGCCCAGCATGCGGGCCAGGGTGGATACGGATAATTTATGGCAGATATGTTGGTGAATATAATTTATGGCAGTTTCCACATAGGCATTCTGTCTGGGGGGGTGGTTTGCTGGAGATTTCCGCACAGGGTCAGTTGGTGCAGAAAAAGGTAGAGGTATCCCAGGGTTTGGAGAGAGTCAAAGCCATTTCGCTCAGCGCAAAGGCTCACCTGTCCCAGCACATCTAGAAGCCCCTGGGAAAAGCAGAGCACAGGGTTGTCCAGGGAAAGTCCTGCTTCCGCCAGCAGTTTGGGCAAAATGATGCCCTTGAGTCCGATCCATAGATAGCTCCAGGGGTCATTGGCATCTGCCTGGTAAGAGGCAGGCAGATGGGGCGGAATGAAGAAAAGCTCCCTTTGCTGTAAGAGGTATTGCCTGTCAGCCATGCATAATTGTCCGTGGCCTTTGGTGACGAAATGCAGGAGATAGAAATCACGGCTATCAGGCCCAAAGCTATGTCCGGGCATACAGTCCTGCTGTCCGATTTGGATTAGCTGGATATCGTGAGAGAGACTGTAAGCAGAGGAACGAAAAAGGTCTTTTACCATGGAATCTCCTTTTGGGCTATGCGGCCGCAGCGCAGAATCTATTTTCTTTTGTTTGATGCATCCAGAATACCATAATTTGACAGGATTCGCAATCATGTCTGACCGGAAGTTCTTTTCGTGAAATGATCCACTTTTTTTACTAATGACACATTCCGACATGTTCTTCCCGCAATTTTGCATGTTGTTGCAATGGAGAGGATGGTAGAATTGACTCATATCAACGAAAGCAGCGTGTTTTCAATGGTCGGCAGAACATGCGGAAAGGGTGAGGACAATATGGCTGGACACAAAGTGGAGGTAAAGAGACGTAAGATATGGAGAAAAAGAGACATTCCGCTCTATATCATGGCGGCGCCAGCGGTGGTATTGCTGCTTTTGTTCAATTATTTTCCTATGGGAGGGCTGGTTCTTTCTTTCAAGAAATTCAGTGTGAGCAAGGGGATTTTCGGCTCAGAGTGGACAGGCTTTCAGAATTTCAAATTTCTCTTTGCATCCACGGACGCTTATGTCATTGTAAGGAATACACTTCTCTACAATATTGTCTTCATTATCACGGGAATTGTGTTGGCGCTGGGAATGGCGCTGCTTCTCAGTGAGATTCATTCCAGGAGGAGCGCAAAGGTTTATCAGACTATTTATATGCTGCCGTACTTTCTGTCCTGGGCGGTGGTGGCAATTGTTGTCACTGCGTTTTTGGATCGCTCTAAGGGTTTCGTCAATCAGATTATGATGCTGTTAGGGAGCGAGGGGCTGATTAACTGGTACCACGAACTTCGGCTATGGCCTCCGCTGTTGGTATTCCTGGCGGCCTGGAAAGGCGTGGGATATCAGACGGTACTGTTTCTGGCAGTGATTTCCGGGATTTCCGGCGAATACTATGAGGCGGCAGCCCTGGACGGGGCTTCCAAACTGCAGCAGGCGCGCTATATTACACTGCCTCATCTGCGGATGATTATCTCCATTAATCTGATTATGTCCATGGGGGGTATTTTCCACGGGGATTTCGGGCTGTTCTACACGGTGACGGGGAACAGCGGCGCGCTGTATCCGGTGACTAATGTCATCGACACTTATATTTTCAATGGCTTAAAGACTCAGGCGAATCTGGGGATGACAACTGCAGCAGGTATGTTCCAGTCAGTGGTGGGGTTTGTATTCCTGCTGGCAGCCAATAAGATTGTGAATCGAATAGACCCGGAGAATGCATTGTTCTAGGGGAGTCTGGAGGGAGAGGACGACTATGAAAAATCAGAGAACGAGACAGATAAATCAAATCAGCGGGAAGTGGAACCTGATTTTCCATCTGGTACTGATTCTGGCAGTGATGATTGTGATTCTGCCGGTGCTGCTGGTGGTGATTATTTCTTTTTCCAGTACAGCCAGCATCAATAAGGCAGGATATACTTTTTTCCCTGTGGAGTGGTCACTGGAGGCTTATGGTTATGTGCTGAAAATGGGGGAGCAGATTGTAGCATCCTACATAGTTACCATTGCTTATTCCGTCCTCGGCACTGTGCTTAGTCTGATTGTCATGTCTCTGTATGCCTATGTGCTGTGCCAGAAAGATTTCTGGCTGAGGCGGGCGCTGACATGGTTTGTGTTTTTTACCATGTTGTTTGGGGGAGGGCTTGTGCCGTCCTATATCTTAAATGTGCGGTATTATCATCTGAAAGATTCGTTTTGGATTCTGGTACTGCCGGGACTGATCAATGCTTCCTGGGTGATTATCCTTAGGACTTTCATCAAGACCACCATCCCGGAGGCGCTGATGGACTCGGCCAGGATTGACGGGGCAGGGCATTTTACGGTGTTTTTGCGGATTGTGTGTCCGCTGTTCAAGGCGGGAGTGGGCACAGTAGGACTGTTCGGCTTCGTGGGGAGATGGAACGACTGGTTCACCGGAATGCTGTATATCGAGAATCCGAAGCTGGTGCCTCTTCAGACATTGCTGACGAAGATACAGAATTCCGTGACGTTCCTGAAGCAGAATTCTCGTCTGGCCAGCACGCCGGACGGTCTGAATATGCTCAAAAGCATACCGAATGAGAATCTGATTATGGCATGTACGGTGCTGGTGGTAGTGCCTGTGCTGTTTGCTTACCCGTTTTTCCAGAGGTATTTTGTCACTGGGCTTACGGTGGGGAGCATTAAAGAATGATTGTAGCCATGTAGTATGGGTTTACAATAAAAAACAATATCAGGAGGTAGATTTATGAAGCGAAAGGTTATTGCGTTGCTGTGTACCATGGCTTTGGCGGTCTCTGCGCTGTCCGGCTGTGGAAAGGAGCCTGCAGGAGACCAGACGGGGACGAGTGAGCAGTCATCGGCATCCCAGGAAAGTGTGGCGTCGTCGCCGGAAGCGGGAGAGGAGAGCAGCGGGGCAGAGGAAGAAGCCACGGGCAATGGAGAGCTGGAGTATGTGGAGCTGAACTGGTATTTCTGCATCAATGGTTCAGGTACAGATGTAGCCTTGATTCAAGAGGCGCTGGATACTTATTTTAAGGAAAAGCTCAATTGTAAGGTGAATCTGCATGTCTTAGGCGGCGATTACAAAGACGTCATATCTACTATGCTGCTTTCGGGAGAGGATTTCGACCTGGTCATGTTGGATGGAGGCCGGGGCGTGAGTTATCTCACCTATGCCAGTCAGGATGTGTTTTATCCGCTGGAAGAGCTGTGGGACTACGGCTCCAATGTAAAGGCATTGTTTAAGGATGCGGTGTGGGATGCTGTGAAAGTGAACGGTCATATTTATTGTGTGCCCACCCTTAAGGACAATGCCTATATTATGGGCTTTGTGTACAACGACACATTGGCCGCGGAGCTAGGTCTGGATGTGGCGGGACAGCAGTGGAACAATATGATGGATATTGAGGAATTTGCCATGGAGGCAGTGAAGCTGCGAGATGAGAAGTTCCCGGAATATGCGGGAATGCCGTTGGTGGCCCAGGCACCTATCCCGGTTCCTTATTTCTATGCCCTGGAGCAGTTGGTGTCCAGCTTTGCCGTGTGCAATGTGCCCGGTCTGGAGGCGGATCCGGCCTATGACTCGGAGACGGTATTCAATTTCTATGAATCCGACGCCTACAGGGAGTATGCGCTTTTAAATCAGCGGTTTGTGGAAGCGGGGGTATTTGCCTATGACTACAACAGCCTGGATGGTCCTGTAATCTATGAGCCCTCCACGCTTTTGTGTCCTGCCTGGGGCTATACCTGGATCAGCGAGGATCTCCATGGGGATGTGTACAAGACGAAGCTTAAGGTCTTCGATAAGGTGTGGACGGATACTTCCAACTATACCGGTGTGGGAACCGCAATCGGCGCTAACTGTAAGAATCCGGAGCGGGCTATGATGGTATTGGATTTGCTCAACAGCGATCCTTATGTTGCCACCCTGCTTCGGTTCGGAGTGGAGGGAGAGCACTGGGAGTACGATGGAGATGGCAAGATACAGCTTTGCAACCGCAATGCCGATGTGTCCAATGCGGGATGGCTGGAGTGGTATGGCATCTATGCAGGAAATCTGACGATTGTGGACGGGCCGGAATCCTATGTAGGGCCTGACCGGGCTGTGCTGGAGAATATCAAGAAGTACAATGATGAGGCGCTGGTTGCGGCCCATATGGGATTTGTGGTGGATACGACGCCCATTGCCAATGAGATTGCCGCATGCTCCAGCGTGGAGGCGGAGTACACTTCCAGGCTGAATACAGGGCAGCTGGCGTCCCAGGAGGACGTGAACAAGACTCTGGATGAGTTCATTGAGAAGTTAAAGGCCAATGGTTCGGAAAAGATCGTAACGGAAGTCCAGAGACAGCTGGAGGAGTGGAAAGCGGGTAAGTAGAAGAAATACGCAGAAAATCTGTGAGGGAACAGATCAGGCGGAACAATCGGTTCGTGAGGTTGTTTCGCCTGATAGTGCGTTCATGCATTGGCCCAAAAGAATTCAGGACATTTCCTTTATGGGAAAGGAAAGAGAGAAAGGAATACCGCCATGAGAACGATTTCGTATAAGACTTACCTGGACAAGATTTACGGTTGTTTTATCGGAAAAGCGGTTTCCGGCAATATCGGAGCCCCATATGAGGGAATAAAAATGCCGCTGGAACTTACTTTCAAACAGGAGATGATTGACTGTACCCTGCCCAATGATGACCTGGATTTGCAGGTATTGTGGCTGGATGTGCTGGAGCAGAAAGGCGAGCATTTTACAGTGCTGTACCTATTCTCCGGGAGAATATGCCGTGATGCGCAAAAATTATGAGCGTGGCATTTATCCGCCCTGTTCGGGGAAATTTTGCAATGACTATTATAATGGAAGCATTCTGACCCAGCGGGATACCTGCGACAACTGGACGGGAGAAAATGTGCATCTGGAAAACATTAGGCTGAACCGGGGAGAGAACAAAATGGTATTGCGTGTCACCCGGGTGAATGCGGAGGCAAAGTTTAACATTACCTTTTCCAGGGGAGCAACCTGTGCGGAGCATATTGTGGATTTGGCATCCGGAAATCCTTTCTGTTTTTGATACAAGAAGTATC
>CATKXR010000126.1 GCA_949840805.1 uncultured Lachnospiraceae bacterium
CCGTTTACTCCCTGAGAAAATACTGGTATGCGGGCGGCATCTGGACTGCCGCCATAGTGGCTGTTATTCTATTTTTAGGAAGCAGAGCATGGTTTAGCCTCTTACTATTTGTGAATGGGATGTTCGCTGCCCTGATTTTGTGGAGGGCTGACGGATATGCTTTTTATCAGTGGGAGAGTAAGAAGAAACGTGCCCTCCGGCAGAGGAAAACGGCTTCCCTTTGTCGGTACTTTTTCCGCTATCTGAGCTGCCATAAAAATTATCTTCTCAATACTGCTGTGATGTGGTGCGTAGCCCTTGTACTGCCGTATTTCCTAAGAGGAATGGCGGGCATGTCCGTTATCCCGGTGGGTTTTGCGATTTTGTCCTTAAATACCCCCATCTGCATCCTGCTGTCCTGTGACCGTGATCTGGAGCAGGCGGTTCGTTTCCTGCCCGGGCAGAAACGGCGCTTTTGTATCCCGTACTGCCTGTTCATCTTCTTGTGTAATATGGCCGCAGATGTGATATTCCTCTTAAGCTGGCAGATACAAAACGGCGGTGTTACGGTCTTTATGATTGCCGGGGCTGTTTTCTTTGCCCTGCAGAGCGCGGTGCTGTCTGTGCTGCTGGAATGGTTTTATCCCATCCGAGACTGGAAGATTGAAAGCGACCTGTGGCACCATCCGCGGAAATATGTGGTTCCGGTGGTAATGCTGCTGATTGCGGGAGCCGCCTCTGTCTGGCCGGTGTTATTGCTTCTGCTGTTGGTTTTGCTGGCAGTGGAAATCGTAGTTTTACTGAGTATCTGTTGGAGGTAAATGAAAAATATAGAGCATTGGATACATGGATAAGCAAAGAGAAGATGAAGGAGATAAATGAAATTGGAAGTATTGAGAGCAGAGAACATTTCAAAAATATACTGTCAAAATGCGGTATCATTGCAGGCGCTGCGCGGTGTATCGGTGACAATCCAAAAAGGGGAATTTGTCGCTGTACTTGGGAGAAGCGGTTCAGGGAAATCAACCCTTTTAAATATTCTTGCCGGTCTGGACAAACCCACGGAGGGAGAGGTCTGCATTGACGGTACGGATATTTTTCATCTGAGTGAAGAAAAAAGGACGCTTCTTCGGCGGGAAAAAATAGGATTTGTATTCCAGGCATATGAATTACTGCACTCACTGACTGTCATTGAAAATATCCGGCTGCCGGAGCTTGCTAAAGATGCGAAGTATGTAGAGGAGCTTCTTGACGCGCTTAAAATCAGGCAATATGAAAAATCTTATCCGGATCAATTATCAGGAGGGGAACAGCAGAGGACGGCCATTGCAAGGGCGCTGGTCAATCATCCGCCCATTCTTTTTGCGGATGAACCCACCGGAAATCTGGACTCCGGGACGGAGAGGGTTGTCATAGATTTATTGAAAAATCTGGCGGCAAAGTATGGTACAAGTATTCTGCTTGTCACGCATAATGAAGAGCTTGTAAGAGATGCGGATCGAGTGATCCGCTTAGAGGACGGTGAAATTGTCAATGGATAGAAGGAAAGTCTTATCTGTGGTGAGAGGGTATCTTTTCAGAGAGAAAACCAATACCGTCCTGACTGGCCTGTTTCTCTGTTTTGTCACAATATTTCTTCTGATTGGGAATCAGCTATTCGCAAATGTCCGGGCGGCAGACAGATTGAATGCAGAAGCTCTGGAGGGACGGCAGCATGTGACATATTCTGATATTTCAGAGGCAGAGTTTCAGAAGATAAAAGTCTGCGATTTCGTTGCGGATGCAGGAATGAGTTTCCATCTGGGACAGACGGAGGATGGGACGGCATTTGAATACATAGATGAAAGCTACCGGGATTTGGGGGCGGCTGTAGCAGAGGCGAATATAAAGCAGGTTATAAACGGGCGCTGGGCACAAAAAGAGGAGGAAGCTGTATTTACGAAGAATTATATGGAAAAATATGGGCTGGAATTAGGGGATACGGTTACGGTAAATCTGACAGCTACAGATGCGGATTCAGGAGATGTGACATTTCGCATACCGAATCTTACCCTTACGGTTGCCGGAGTCATTGACAATGTGACCGGATTTACGGACCGGAAGAATGGATATGTTTCAGAGGCGCTTGCAAGAAAAATTCTCAGAGAGAAAAATGGGCGGGTAAACGCTGTGATCCGGTTTGCCGATGAGGGGGAAATCTCGGAAAATATTGATAAGCTGAATTTTTATCTGGGCTATGGAGAGGAAGAGTCAGAAACCTTACATGTGCGGATGAATTATATGCTTGCAGAAGCTGTCTCGGATGGAGGAACCCTGAAAAAGCAGAATACCGTCATGAATGTTACCGTATGGCTGGTGTGTGCCCTGGTTGTGTATAACATTTTTTATAACCGTCTTTTTGAAAAGAAACGGGATTTTATTGCCCTAAGAAAAGTAGGATTTCAGACAAAGGATCTGATGAAAATTGCCGGGATGGAATTCCTGATTCTTGTCCTGATCGGATTTGTGACAGGAATCCTGGCAGGGTATTTCCTGAATCAGGCGGTATATGGCGAGATTATGAAAGCATTCGCTCATGCTTATGACGCGGAGGGACTGGTTTCACCGGAACTGTCATGGAGCAGCGTGCGGAATACGGGAATGATGTTCCTGCTCATTATCATACCGGGTTTGGCTGGCCTTATGTTGCGGCTTCAAAATACCATGCCGACGGAGGTTATGCGCAGTAAAAGAAAAAATGTAAAGAAGCAGGTGCTGGCGCTTTTGATTGTGTCACTTTCGGCGATTCTAATCAGCATACTGGGGATTCAGGATAATCACAGCGACGAAGGCATCCTTTTTGTCAAGGAATATGTTCCCGGAGATCTGCAGGTGACGGCAGGCAGCATTTATGAAAATATACAGGGCGGGGATATTCCGTCCATATTCGATTCGGTTTTTCAGGAAATGAAAGCAACTCCGGGCGTGAGAGAGGTGCAGGATTATGAGATCAATTACGACAGGGGAATCTTTCTGTGCGAGGACAGGGAAAAATTAAACCCAGATAGCGGGGATTATGAGTCGATGCTCGCTATGGAGCAGGAGATTGACGGAAAGAAGCAGTGCTTATATAATCTGGTTTTGGCGACAACAGAACAGATGAAGACACTGGTGCCGGGTTATGACGAAAAAAGAGACGGCCCTGTTGCAATCATGGAACCAGAGCTTGCAAAGACTTTGAATCTGGAGATTGGGGATATGTTTACCATCTATGATGAGCAATTGATCATAGACGGCTCGAAAGGCGGATGTAAGTCTGCCCGTGTAACGCTTCTGGATACCCGGAATATTATATTGTCGGAAAATCATATAGGGGGGAATCTGTTGGTCGTAGACAGGGAAACCGCTGAAGGTTTTCCGGGTGGGCTATACCGGCAGGTTGTCAACGTGTGGACCGGGGAAGGCGGGGAGGCAGCTGCCGCGTCTGATTTGGAGCGTATTTCAGACACAAACGGATATTCCTTCCGCAATGCCGGCAGGCAGATACAGAAGTATATGGATTCGGATCACTGCCAGAAGGTGATGCATTGGTTTTTTATCGTCATTCTTGCGGTAATCGGCCTTTTGATCTATTTCAATACCGTATTTGCCAATCTGCTGAACAGGAGGAATGATTTTAAGATCATGCATAAGATTGGCATCCGGAAAAAAGAGATGTATTGGATGGTAATGAAAGAGGGGCTGCGCCAAGGCTGCATGGCAGCAGGAATGGCAGTGATCGTGCAGGTTGCTTTGAGCGCGAACAGGCAGGAGTCATTTTGGGGGATATTTGCGGTGACAGATGCGGGAGTGGTGACAGCATGCGTATTGTTCCCGGTTTTTATCCTTTGGTATATGTTTCATAAGAAGATTGCGGCTTTTTAATTCTTCTTCCGTATTTTTCCATACATCTATCAAGGCAACAGAATTTATATGACAAAGCACCTCATTTCCATGATTATCCACGAAACAGAAAGAACGGGATTTCCCGATATTCAGGGTAACTGTCTTTTCTATTATATGTTGGATGGGATTTGGCCTGTGCGTTATCGTGATGGGTGTTTGAGGTGTAAGGTGGGGCAGCTTCGCAACCTTCGCTATGTTCAGCGTCAACAGCATAACATTGGGTAAAAATAGACGATTTCGTTTAGGGGATGGATGAAAAATTGATACGCGTAAATAATCCCTCATTCTATCAATCTTCCGTTATCATTCCATTCCCCGTACATAACACCTTTTTTGGTATTTTCAATTAGCTTCTGCAGCCTGCTTTGAAACAGTTCCGGCTGTTTCTTTTTGATCTGTATGGTGTCAATCCGAACCCGCTGGTATAGGGGAGGGAATTTCTGAAAATTGCTCCATACTTCCGAATTTGCTTTTAAGGCTTTTTCGATATCCCTGTCAATGACAAATCCCTTTGGTGACATATCGGGAAGTACGGCTCTCCCAGCATCGGTCATCAGTCCCAGGCATTCCATCCTCCGGCAGCGTTCCTTATTTAACTCAGACCATAAACTTCCCTTTCTCCGGGGAGCAAGCCTTTGGGCAGTCACGCCATTATCCATCTTTTTTGTGGTGCTGTCTATCCAGCCGAAGCACATGGCCTCCTCAACGGAGTCTATATACCAGAAAGTGCCGTCATCAACCGGGCGGCCACGCTTCACGATCACCCAGCATTCCTTTTCTTTATCATGGTTATTTATGAGCCATTCCCTCAGTTCATGGCGGTTTTTCGCGTCAAGCAGATTTGTAAATTCCATAATTATTTCCCCCAATTTTCGTAGTGATAATTTGGATTATACCATAGGTACAAAGATAATTCCACGGGCTGGTGATACGTTTAATTGTTCACCTTTGGGAATTTTATGCCTTTCATTCCCGAAAAATAGTCGTTTAGTGCAATCGGGTGAAAAACAGAAAATTTTTATGGTATAATCCGGTGGACGCATTTACTTTAGCGGAAATGGTTTTCAGCCGAAGTAATAGGAAGCAGAAGAACAAGGAGGAAACGAAAAATGTATGAATTGGTGCAGGTCAATGAGAAATGCTATTACATAAACTGCCCGGCGGAGATCGGCGTCTATGTGGCGGACGGGGAGAATGTTTATCTGGTTGACAGCGGGAATGATAAGGATGCAGGGCGGAAAGTCCGGCAGATACTGGAGAAGAACGGATGGCATCTGGCGGGAATACCCATTCCAATGCAGACCATATCGGCGGGAACAAGTACCTGCAGGGGCAGACGGGCTGCAAGGTGTATTCCGGCGGCATAGAGGTGGCTTTTACGAAGTACCCGGTACTGGAGCCGTCCTTCCTTTACGGTGGTTATCCCTGTAAGGACTTGCGGCATAAGTTCCTGATGGCGCAGGAGAGCGATGTGAAGGATTTTTCAGATGATGGCCCGTGACCGAGATAGAGCGTCAGCGGAATCGAGGTGCATGGCAGACTCGGCTATAAATTGGAATAAGTCCTACAACCAATTTTTCAATTATTTTATAAAGTTAATGTAGCAATATATTGATTGTCTTTTTTTTCAAAAGAGGCTTTTTCATTACGCCAAATATTATAAGAAACTATATTATTTATAGGTATATGCCCATGTAAAATATGTATTCCATGTCTTCTAGCTTCGGCCAAAACTATATTAAATGCCTGCGTTCCCCAATGCTGTCCCCAATACGGACTTGCTAACCAATATCCGCAATTGAACACTCCATTTCTAACTTTGCTTAGGGAAATTGTGCCACACACAGCCCCATTTATCAAAATAACAAAGTATTTTGAGTTCCTTTTGGTTATCCAATCATTTGTTTTTATCCAAAATTCATCCTCTGTTATTTTGTCTACAACAGATGGGCATAATCTTTCTTTTAAAACATCATCCGTATTGAGTATCTTGACTAAATCTTTGACATACTGTTTCTCGAATTTCTCCAACTGAAGCATTTCTTTTCACCTTCTCAAATCCCGATTTATCGGTTT
>CATKXR010000127.1 GCA_949840805.1 uncultured Lachnospiraceae bacterium
TAATAATCTTCCTGGATATAATGGCCCAAGTCGATATTGGAAGCAATGCTGATGGATTCCAGGAGATTCGTATCTGTAGCCTCTCCTTTTCCCAGCACCTTATAGTAATACCAATATCCGTCTGCCGCATTATAAATCCACTTAGCTGCATTTCCCAGCTCCTTCCGGACTACGGTATAATCACCAGCCGTCACACCGTCGCTGTCCGCATCGTCACCATCCTGCTGGGTTGCCTGCCACAGCTTCTGTCCATTATTTCCCTGCTTAAAATCTTCAATATTAAACTTTGCGATCTCATTGCTGGTCTGAGTGATAATCTCCCTGGTCGCCTGTGGTACCCCATTGGCGTCCAGATTGATCCCCTTAGTCCATTTCTCATCCATCCGGATCCTCACCATCACCGGATAATCTCCGGTATTTTTGGCTCCTACCTTTTTGTCAATGGTGGCGCCGGGCTTCACATCCTCGGTCGGCGGCGTATAATCCTCTATCAGCTCATTCTCGTATTTTCCGGTTCCCAGGGGGTTATCCAGAGATACCGTCTGATTATAATAAGCGAATGTTCCTCCCACCAGCGCCAACGCACCCAAACCAACGCCTGCCAGAGCCTTCTTGTTCCATTTTTTCATTTTTTCTACCTCCATTTTTTGATATGTTCATCAACGCCTTTCGGCATTTGAAACCAGGTAACTGACTAATTTGTGATCTGCTTTTCGTCCACTGCAGCCTGAATCTGTGTCTCATCCATCAATTCATTTACCCATGTACAGCCCAGTCCCTCCAGTACCTCCAAATCGCCAAAGGCTTCCTTCACTGCCAGATTGGTGGCCTGGACAGTCTGAGCCGTGACCAGCAGTGTATAGTCTGCCTGGCTGTATCCACCAAGCCCCTCCAGCATATCTGTGGAAGACTTCATAAAGGTAATGCCCTCGCCGCCCGTCTGGGCCTTCAGCTGCTCATTCATCTCACGTGTGGAAAGATACTCATATCCCGAAGCCGCCTCTGCGCTGCTCCTGGTAGCAAACTCGATCCAATCGCTGCTGTCGCTCTCCGGCCGCTCCTCGGTAACTGCATAATACTTTCTTTCCTGATAGGCTCCCATGTCGGTATTCTCCGCCAATGTCACTCCGTCTAACAGCTTTGTGGTTTCTGCCACCGTTTCTTCTCCGTTTTCATTCTTTACCACACCTGGCAGAATTTCCAGATAATAGTAATAGCCGTCCGCTTCATTGTAGACCCATTTCCCATCCGGAATCATATGCTTATATACTACAGAATCATCTCGCTGCGCCCCAGTCAGCCCATCTGACGGATCCCCCTGATAGACATTCTCAAACTTGTTTCTGGCATCTCCTGTGCCCAGCTTTGTCTTGTCACTGGTAGTGTCCATCTCATAAAGAACTTTTTCCGGATCCTGGCGGCTTACCCATTTTTCCTGGAATTTCACACGGACCACCACCGGAAGCGTTCCGGTGTTTTTAAAGGTTACATCCTTATTGACCGTGGCTCCCGGCTCCCAGTTTTCTCCCTCTGACGGCTTGAACTCCTCGACCAGTTCCGTATTATAGGTTCCTGTGTCAAAGATGTTCTCTGCTGTCAGGGTCTGATTGAAGTAAGCCAGGCTCCCGCCCACAGCTGCCACGGCCACCAACCCTGCCAGCGCCACCAGTTTCTTCTTGTTTTTCATGTTTTTTCCCTCCTCTTTTTCCCCGTTTTAAGCCCCCGGCAAAAACCAGTGCAGCGTGCCGTCTGCTTGTTTCTCCACATCCATCTGCCACTCTTCCCTCACGCCATAGGAACTGTCCTCATAGACCGGAACCGCCTCTGCATCAAAGGTCAGCTTATATATCTGATCGCTGTAATTGGCAGCATGGCGATCGTTAGATACCTCCGGATCCAGACGGATGCTTTCCAGGATATCCTTTGTCACTTCACCTTTGGGAAGAATTTTTGTATAATAGCGATAATTACCAATCGTCACCCACTCGCTTCCGTCTTTCCAACCGCCGCTTCCGTCTTCCTCACCCCATTCTGCTGTCCAGGTCTTAATCACCCGATCGGTTAAAAGCTTCGTGTTAGAAGTCTTTTTATCATACCAGCCCTCATTCGGCGGAATCCGGACTCTTAAGTAGAGATCCATCTCCCCGGTGTTTTGAAAAGCCACTCTCTTTTCCACCGTTTCTCCCGGCAAAAAGGAGCTTGAAGGGTCAAAAATTTCCACGATAACCGCTCCGCTGTGGGAAGTGGTCAAAGGATTTTCCAGCATCTGACCACCACTGTAGTAGTACGCCCAGGTACTTCCAAAGGATCCGGCTATCAAAGCCAGTGATGCCAGGAGGACCATGCCTGTTTTCTTCAAAGATTTCTTTTTCTTTTTTTCCATTACTGACTCCCCCCTTTATTGCTTTGCCGAATCATCCTCCGGGGACCAGATCTTCGTCCCCGGCCACTGGATTTCTGCTTCCTTGTTTATCCGGCCATTTGCTGCCATCATGCTACCCAGATCCTTTTGAAACAGCTTTTTTACCGCATCCACACTCACATCCTTCTCGTCGCTGGCCTGGACTACTTCTATGGTAAAATGCAGATCATAATCTGCCTCTTTGTATTTCTCGCCCTCCACCAGCTCCTCTAAAGCATCGGCGTCTGCAAAATCCACCTTACTTACAATCAGCGGCGTTGCTTCTCCCACCTTCAATACCTTATGATAGTACAGCCATCCGCTCTCGGGATCCAGCAGCCAGCCCTCCGGCCTCCAGTCTGGCCTGGCTACCCGGTATTTTCCGTTGCCATCCTTTCTGCCGGCCATATTTGGCAGAAGAAGCGTCCTCTGCGTATCCGAATCCTCATAGGACCAGGTCTCTCCATAGGCCACCCGCAAAAACACATCCGCCTCGCCTTTGTTAATGAAATTTACCTCTTTGGCATTCCCATTAAGCTTTTCCTGGATAAAACCTTCCACCGGAGGTGTCTTTATGGGATTTTCGAGTGTCAAATTGTGCAGAACCGCTGCTCCTGTCGCGCCAATTACGATTGAAATCACGGCCAGCAGCACTACTGGCAAAAGCTTCTTCCAGACATTTTTTCTAACCACAAAGCTCATCTCCCTTCTATGCCAGCCTGACATCGTCCTCTTCCTTTTCTTCCACCTTGTCTGGCCATAATGCTGCCGTCTCTTCTACTATCGTCTCATGAACCGGCCGATCGGTTTTATCCTTGTTGGGTTCTTCTGAGTATGGATTCCGGGGTCCGAAACCTTCCCCGGCTTCGTGTTGGTTGGTCACTGAGGTTGTATGATGGAAATATCCCTTATGGCTGTGTTTGTTTTTGACAGTAAAGATAATGTCATCTCCCGGATATACCGTGATATCCCCATTATTCACATTTATGGACATATCCGCGCCATCCAAAAGCTCCTCATCAGAAGCATTCTTTGCCCGGTTCTCCATGGCATAACCATCAATCTCATATTCCATCGGTACAACTTCATCGATCACAAATTCTTTTCCGCCTGCAGGCAGAACCAGCAAAATGCTGCCGCTTATCTCCCTGTCCCCCAGGGCCACGATCGTGTGATATTCATTGCTTTCCTTTTCTCTCAGCCGAAGCAGGAACTTAAAATCCGGAATAAAAGGCGCTTCTTCGTCGCTGGTTACCATCTTTCTGAGCCTTAAATAAGCCGGCTTAATCTTATTTGTGATGATAAACGGCTTTTCTGCGGTTCCGTTTGCACTGTCCGAATTCATATCATAGGACGCCTCAAAAAGATAACTGTTGAAGCTTCCCTCCTGAGCCTCCCCTACCTCTTTGCCATTCTCATCCAGCTCAACCACCGTATATACACAGGGTGTTTCTTTATCCAGCATCTTCGGTATATTTGTCCAGGTATGTGACCAATTCCCCTCTGCATCCGGGATTATTTCCTGTTCCTGATACAAGTTTCCGTTCTGCAAAAGACGAACTTTCAGCTTTTCCGGACGACTGTTATAGGCGTTTTCATAATCCTGCCATATTTTTTTCACTGTAAGGCTTTCATAATTATAAGTATTGGTAATCCGGGTGTGATCCTCGTTATAGCCCACCAGGAACTTCCCGTTCTCTATTGCCTTACCAGCCTCCGCCCGCTGTTCTCCATCCATCTCATAGGGCCGGTATTGGATCTGCGCTCCCTCGTCGTCATATTTCTTAAGCTTTGTCCATTCTGTCTTCCAGTTGCCCTCGGCTGTCAATACCTTCTCTTCCTCTCCGGCACTGACCACAGTATCTCCTGCTATCCGGTATAAGGCCACATGTACCTCGGATTTCTCCTCATCGGGAGTTCCTTCATCCCAGATTTTTTCTACAGAAACCGTGATTTCTTCCTCACTGAATATGTTGACCACCTTCCAACTGCTTTCATATCCCTGAGCTTTTTCTGCAGATGTCAGCGGAATCTGCTCTGCCTCGCCGGAGTGATAGCCATTCACCTCTGAAATCTCTTTCACCGTATAGGCCAAAGCATTTCCTTGCTCATCCGCGCCAGGAAGATCTGTAAATTCTCCTGCCCAATTCTTTCCGGCAGTCAAAGTTAAAACATAGACTTTTCCTGCTGAATCCCGATATTCTGTTTTATCTTCATACAAAAGCTGGAACTTCACTTCATCAGGACGATCGGCTGCCGTATCTCCTGCCCATTCTTTTTTTACTTTTACTTTAACCTTATCCGGATGATAAACATTCGTTATTTCTCCGTGAGAAGCATCATAGTTTACCGTAAAGGATCCGTTTTTCCCGGGAATCTCTGCTCCTTCTTTTAATGGCTCTCCATTCTTGATCTCATAAGGGCGATACGTAATGGGTTTGCCGCTGCTGTCATACTGTTTCAGATTCGTCCAGCTTCCCTTCCACCCATTCGCACTGTTCAATTTCTTTTGGCTCTGGCCGGAAACTGCTACCGGCTGATTATTCACCATCTGATACAGACCGACAGTCACTTCAAATTTCTCTGTCTCCGGCGTCGAGCCCGCCCATTTCTTCTCTACGAAAATTTCCGAAGATGCATAAGTATTAACCACTTTCCAATGGCTTTGGTAGCCGTCCTTTATCTGGGCGCTGGTCAGGGTTACGCTTACAGGTGTACCCGACGTATAGCCGCTCGGAGCATTCACTTCCTTTACTTTATAGGAAAGAACTGTTCCATTTTTGTCCGCCTTGGGAAGGTCTGTAAAATCTCCCGTCCAGCCTCCCGACTCGGTCAAGGTTATCGTCTTTGTCTTTCCCGCTGCATCTTTATATGGTGTCCCATCGTTGTTTAACAGCTGGAATTGTACAGTCCCTGGACGAAGCGATTTGGTGTCATCCTTCCACTCCTTGGTGACCTTTACCTTCACCTTATCCGGATGGTAGGTATTGGTAATGTTTTTATGAGTAGTATCATAGCTCACCGTAAAGGATCCGTTTTTCCCGGAAATATTCGACCCTCCTGTTAACGGCTTTCCATCCTTGATCTCATAAGGACGATACGTGATGGCATTGCCGCTGCTGTCATACTGTTTCAGATTCGTCCAGCTTCCCTTCCACCCATTCGCACTGTTCAATTTCTTTTGGCTCTGGCCGGAAACTGCTACCGGCTGATTATTCACCATCTGATACAGGCCGACAGTCACTTCAAATTTCTCTGTCTCCGGCGTCGAGCCCGCCCATTTCTTCTCTACGGAAACACTTGTTGGCGGATAAGTATTGACCACTTTCCAGTGGCTTTGGTAGCCGCTCTTTTTCTGGGCGTCCGTCAATGTTACGCTCGTAGGTGTACCCGACGTATAGCCGCTCGGAGCATTCACTTCCTTTACTTTGTAGGAAAGAACCGTTCCATTTTTGTCCGCCTTGGGAAGGTCTGTAAAATCTCCCGTCCAGCCTCCCGACTCGGTCAAGGTTATCGTCTTTGTCTTTCCCGCTGCATCTTTATATGGTGTCCCATCGTTGTTTAACAGCT
>CATKXR010000128.1 GCA_949840805.1 uncultured Lachnospiraceae bacterium
TGCCATAATAGATTTACCGTCCATGTGGGAAACATCTGCATTTTGTATGGATTCGATTCCGGCTGATATACCATTCGCCCTTAAAATATCTTGGTACTGACCCAATCCATATTCTGGATGGTTCTCGCCAAAGTTGTATACTTCTTCCTCACATTCGCCCACAGGGGGAATATACCCTATATACGGCATTGGTTCTTTGCTCTGGATAGTCCAGCTGCCAGAAGTATTCTTTTCAATCTCTGGCAAATAATCCGTCAATGTCTGGTACATATTCAATCCCCCGCAATCTTTTTCAGTAACCGTATGATTTCCTCATTCTGCCGCATTAAGATGAAATTCTGCTCCACTTGCGCCCTTGCCAATTCAAGGGAAAATGTTTCGTTTGCACTTCCAGTAAACAGACTGCCGAATGAATACATCTTGGAGCCTGCCAAACTTCCGGCTATCTCTTTCGCTAAATTGATATTTTTGCGTCTTATATCAGCTTCAGTGTAGCTGTCGAAGTCCAGTCCGAACTTCTCCATAGCCGCTTTGTCCTTTGCCTCCTGCTTTGCTTGTTTCTCTGCCGCCTTATCCTCTGCACTTTTACCAAACATAGATTTTAACCTCCGTTTCTTTTTTGATGCCTTTACTATACCCGATTTCTGGGAAAAAGGGCACAGGCAATCAGCCATCTACCCACATAATAAAATCAATCTTTTTAGCGTCTGTAAAGCCGGTATGAGGGTACTTATCATTAAAAAATCGGAAGATAGTTTGTCCGTCGACTGAATCCAGAAATTCATAGAACCGACTGCAATACTCATGGTACAGCTTGATAATCTCCTTTTGACGGATAGCTGTATCTCCGCCATAGCCGGGCAATTTCATCTTGAAATGGTTCTCAGCAACAATCTTATCCCATATAGGTCTGTTCGGATTGATAACGTGGATCAGCTTCATGTTCCTAATATATATCTTAAAATAGGTTTGATAAACACTTTCTTTGCATTATTCCTGATATACGCCATCGACCCAAGTCCCATATTGTTCATTTCCATCAGCATCATACAGGGTGCCTATTCCATTATATTTGTTATTTTTCCATTCACCCTCGTAGCGGGAGCCATTTAAATAATACATGATACCATCGCCGGACTTATTACCATCTTGATACTCACCGATATAGCAATTTCCATTTGCATAGCTACAAACGCCAATGCCAGTTATTTTTCCTGTCTGCCAATCGCCATAATAAACTGCGTCTGTATAATAAGAGGTTCCTTTTCCGTCGAAGTATCCTTTTTTATGTTTAACTATATGAAGGATACCATTATTATAAAAAAATCCTGAACAGTTCCCATGACGCTTTCCATCGGCCCATTCACCACAGTACCAGTCTTTGGTATTGCCACCGTCACGATAGTAATAAACACCCAGCCCATTTCTTGTTCCTACTGCAAGCTCACCGACATAATAATCCCCATCGTTAAAATATTGAGTTCCTATACCACCTGGTTTTCCCTCTTGGAACTCTCCAATATAAAGCTGATTGTCTTTATCAATACGAATTCCCTTTCCTGTTAGAATTCCATTTTCCTGTTTTCCGGTATACTTATTTCCATCTTCATCCTCCCAGTTAATAACATCTGGCTGATTCAGGATTCCATTTATCTCGCCCGTAGCTTCAACTAGTTCATCATTCTGAAAGATCCCCATTTTACATGTGCCATCTCTATAATACATAACCCCGTTTTGAGAATCCTCCAGCCACTCCCCCTCAAAGTACCAGCGCCCCTGTGCATCGTCTGGGGCATACCAAAGAGTTCCCTCGCCAAAATATTTGTTTTCCTTCCAGTTACCCTCATAACGTGAGCCGGAGGAATCATAGTAAACTCCTTTACCATGTCGGTTCGGCCCTAGAAACTCTCCTTGATACCAACTGCTGTCATTATTATAAAAATAAATTCCGTATCCATTTCTTACGTTATTTTTCCACTCTCCCTTATTCCAATCTCCATTGTTAAAATAATAAATTCCCTGGCCTTCTTTCAAGCCGTCTTTAAACTCTCCCAGGTAAACGCTTCCATCTGTGTAGACAGCCCGACCATATCCGTCAATCTTTCCTTCTTTCTTCTTGCCTGCATAGAAAACGCCGTCTGTATCAATCCAAACTTCTGCCTCACATATTATATTTGTGACAAAAACATCTTCCAGCCAAACCTCTGCTCTGGAATCTCCTTCTTTGCTGATAAAGATTCCTTTTCCGGTTTTGGTCCCGTTTGTCCATTTTCCTTCGTAACGATTGCCGTTTTCCCAATAATAAATGCCATCGCCATCCATTTGCCCCGCTTTGAAATTTCCCTCAAATCTTCCGCCATCTGGAAAATATTTGACTCCATAGCCTTCACATAAGCCTGATTTAAACTCACCTTTATAAGATTCCCCATTTGCAAAATTAGCTTGTCTATATCCCTCAATTTTTCCATTTACCTGTTTTCCTATAAACTCTGTTCCATGGTCATCTTTCCAGGTCTTTGTTTCAGATTTTGTTTCTTTTTCTGATGTTGTTTCAGAGCTGTTTTTCGTAGGAGTGGTAGGGCCAACTGGGGTAGTCGGGTTATCGGGGATTGGACGGAAGATAAAACGTGCTGCTATAAATACGGCAAGAGCCACTATGATAATATGAAAGTGTTTATTTTTAATAAAGGTATTGAACTGGAATATTCGGGACGGCTGGGTTATATGGGGACTTTCCTGTTCTTTGATCTGGTTTCCTTTTGCAGTGGCGGAAGGCTCCTTTTTGCGTTCAACGAGAACTTTCGTAAATGCTGCTCCCACTACTGCTGTAAAAATCGGGGCAATCCATTCCCTTACCAGAGTGTTGCTTAAGAAATGATAGATGTTTTTCATATAATCTTTCCCCCCTTTTTTTCATTATATACCAAAATTGGCAAAAGGAAAGTTTATATATTGACTCACAAGTATTATCAAAAACGGCAAAATACCGTTTACGAAATGTTTCCTCTGAAATCCTCCGGTGGTTTCTTGCCTTCCGGACTTTTTGCCCCTTCTTCTTCCCGTCTCCCGAGGCCTTCTGGTGGTTTTGGCGGTTTCTCCCCTGGTTTGCCTCCCTGTAGATTCCTCCCTTTTCCTGGTTCATGGCCTCTTCTTTCCCGGCCGTCGGGCGATGTTCCCAAGACGGTCTCCCTCCCGTCTACAGTAATCTGGATTTCGTTTTCATCCCCCTCCCCGGTTTTCACATGATATACATTTCCCTCCTCCATTCCGGGGACAGAGAGAATCATAGTATCGAATTCCTTCTCCGGTGCATATTCTCCCAATATCGTGCCCTCTTCATCCATCAGCTGAATCCGGCTCCCTGCCTTCCGGCTTTCTTCCAGGTAAATCACCAGATAATTGCTGGTAGAGCTTTCCCCAAAAGTCTGCATCATGCCCGAGCTTCCTGCCGCAAACAAGGTTCCTCCGGTAATCGTTGCCGCTCCGTTATAATCAAGGATCCCGTCTCTCCGACTCACTGGACCGCTCAAATACAAGATACCGCCTTCCAGATACAGATCTCCGTTGGAATCTATGCCGTCTGCCTTGGCATTCAGCCAGATTTCGCCGCCGGCAATCCGCGTATACACGCCATCCTGATCCTGCATTTTCTCCTGTTCCGTTTCCACGGAAGCTGCCGAATTGATTCCGTCGTCCTCCGTCACTGCCTTTACCAGTCCTCCCAGGATATCCACAGTCTTCCCGGCCAGTCCTTCCTGGCTCTCGGCCACATGAATATTACCACCGCATATCACCAAAGCTGTCTCCGCCTGTATCCCGTCGTCCTTGGCGGTAATGGCAATCTCTCCTCCGTCAATCCAGATAAACCCTTTTTCAGCGTCTTTATCCTGGTTTGATTTAATTCCATCTTTCCCTGCCTGAATCGTCAGCACGCCGTCCCGGATGATCACGGAGTCCTTTCCCTTTAGTCCGTCATCCATGGATTCTATGGTAATTGTTCCCGAGATCACCTTCAGGTTGTCTTTGCTGCGGATTCCGCTCTGGTAATTGCCAGACACCTCAAGTTCCCCGGTTCCGTTGATTGTCAGATCTCCTTTGGTAAAAATCGGTGCATCCGGTTCGTCCTCACCCTCTTTTTCAAATTGATATTCACTGCCATCCCGGATAACATTCTTTGTCCCGTCCGCCAGAGTCAGCACTACCTTACATTTTTCCGTTCCATAAATCGGAGCAGTATGCGTATTTGACAGCTCCACCCCGTTCAGAATCAACCGGACCAGCTCCTCTTCTTCTGCCTCTATGCGTATCTGTCCCTCTGCCATCTGACCGGACATTACATAAACTCCGCCTTTTTCGATGGCTGCCGTACGCCCCGATACGCTCACTCCTTCTCCCTTTGCCGTTATCCCGTCTTCTGACAGTATAATTTCGGTTGTGCTTTCCTCCTCCCATTTATTTTCCAGATCCTCCGGTTCATAGCAGATCGTTTTTTCGCCGCCTTCTCCCAAAGAGGTTGTCACGATTACTCTGCCGTCTGCTTCTGTCCTTTCGCTCCGTCCATGGGCAGTAAAAGATGCCGGCACCTTGTCTTTGTCAACCGTATCCGCCTGCATAGTCTCCTTGTTTTCTGCTGTTTTCCGCATAGTATCTTCTGCCTTTTGGCATCCGGTTGTCTGCACTGCCAGAACACTACCGGTCAGGCACAGTGCTAAAAAACGGCTTCTTATTCCTCTCATGCCTTCTGCTCCTCCTTCCATTCCTGATAACTACAGCTCGTCCCGTCCTGACGGAATTCTTCCGCAGGTCAGACTCAGATTCCCGTTGCGGCAGCGCACTTCATCCAGAAATGCCTTCTCCTGCCGTTCTTCATGCAGGCGGATATGATACTGCAATTCATACAGACTTCCCATATTCACAGTCCGTACCCGTATTAGCTCTGCCTTTTTCGTATATTTTTGGAACAAATCATCAAAGATCTCCGAATAATCCAGATTCTCTGGAATCGTTACCTTCAGTTCTCTGTCTCCGCTCCCCGAATCCCTTCCGGGAACTTTCGCCATCAGCACTGTGGTTGCTCCTGCCGTCAGTATTAGCAAGAAGCCTGTCATCAGATACCCCATTCCGTCTGCCAGGCCGACGGCCATTGCCAGGAAAATGCTGCTGATCTCGCGGGAGTTCCCCGGTGCCGAGCGGAACCGGACCAGGCTGAATGCTCCCATCACTGCCACCCCGGTTCCCAGATTGCCATTGACCATCATAATCACGGTCTGTACTATTATTGGCAGCAGAATCAATGTCAGAATAAAATTACGCGTCACCTGATTCTTATAGGCATGGATCCATGCCAGCGCCATTCCCATACACAGAGAAGCCGCCATACAAACCAAAAATTCCCCTGGTTTTACTGAGGATGTTGCCGCATTTGATAAAATACTGCTAAGCACAGATTTCCCCTCCCTGCTTCTTGTGATTTCCTGCAATATAGTCCTGATAATAGGTTCCGTATTTCGAAAAAGAGATGGGATAAATCTGTAATTCCGAAAACAGTCTGCTCATCCAGACCGGCATTGCTCCTGGAATCTTAACCTCCATCAGCAGGCTCCCCTTATCCAGAAGTACCGTTCCGTAGCTCCCTTTACCAAGCTCCGCCGCATGCTGCCTGGCACGGATATTCATATCAAAGGTGATTCTCAGATCCGAATTTTCTCTTCCGGAAAAAGCAATCCGCTCATAAGCCAGATATAC
>CATKXR010000129.1 GCA_949840805.1 uncultured Lachnospiraceae bacterium
CCAAAGATCAAGATCGCGTTGAGCAGAATGTTCAGCAGCAAAGCAGATGAGCCATAGAGGGTACTTCGGAGTGTGCGTCCACTGTTCTTCATCACGCAGAGATAGACCTGTGTAATCCCCATAAACAGATATGACCAGCTTACTGTTTTCAGATAAGGAATCCCCGCCGCGATCAGCGCCGTTTCATCTGTAAAAATGTTCATCAGCAATTCCGACGCAAAGAACGCAGTCACAAAGAAGCCAACAGAAACCAGTATAGAACACCGCAGGGCAATCGCCAAGACACGTTCTACTGCGTCAGCGTCCTGTTTCCCCCAATACTGAGCGACCAGCACAGTTGAGCCAATCGTCAATGCGGCAAAAAAGAGGTTCAGCACAAACTGTACCTGAGTTGCCAGGGACACGGCAGAAAGCGCTGTCTGATTCAAAAAGCCCAACATCAGTGCGTCCGATGCGCTGACAAGTGCCGTCATCAGGTTTTGCATGGCGATGGGAAGTACCAGAGAAAACAGGTTCCGATAGAATTCGCGTTTCTCATTCGCGGGCAGTCCCGTATCGGACACATCGGTCAGAGCCTGCCTTATTGATTTTTGCATAACAACCTCCCATAATAGAATGCTCTTTCATTTTCCTCTTGTGTGTAGTATGATTATAGTGCAGTAAGCCGCTATTTTCTAACAGTATAATCCACACTTATTATAAATATCGTCTTTTCAGGAGGTTGCTATATGAAAGGAGTCAATATGGAATTGATGAAAGATTCATCCGAGGTTGTCCAGTATGAGCGTGAGGGTGTGCGCTTATATATCCGGGAGGCCAACTTATCTGATTATCCAAATTTCCGCGCCCCGTGCCATTGGCATGATGATTTGGAATACATTCATGTTCTGGATGGCGCTATGGGCTACTCTATCAATGGTCAGGAAATTGTTCTCCCTGCTGGTGACAGTCTGATTGTCAACACCCGTCAGATTCACTTTGGACATCATTGCGGTGGACAGGACTGCCGGTTTTTATGTATCCTTTTCCACCCGTCGTTGTTTACCGGCAGCGAGGCGATCTTGCAAAAAGAAGTGCTGCCGGTTCTTGAACATCCCTGTTTAGCATACTGGCACTTCAGAGGTGCAGATGGCATGGGTCAGACAGCCGCAGAAATTATAAAGCGCATCGCTGCGCTGAAAGATGAATCCCAGGCCGGCTATGAGTTGGAAGTGATCGGTCTGCTGCACATCCTTTGGGGAAGGTTGGTACGGCGAATGGGAGAACTGCCGCCCACTCCTGGGAGTCCGTATACAGACGTTGAATTGCAGAAAGATATGGTTTCCTATATCTACCAGAACTATGGAAGGAAGCTGACATTAGCTGAGATTGCAGCCTCCGGGTGTATGAGCCGGAGCAAGTGCTGTCAGCTGTTCCAACGTTATCTCCAGCAATCTCCGATTGATTTTTTGAATGACTACCGGTTAAAGGTCAGTTGCAATCTGCTGAAAAGCACAGAGCAGAGCATCACAGAGATTGCACTTTCCTGTGGCTTTAACCACCTGAGTTATTTCTCAAAAATGTTTATTGAGCGCTTTGGCTGTACGCCCAAGGAGTATAGAAAGGGACGCGGAATCCTATCGTGCTGATATGTTCTTTTACTTCTTTTTCGCACCGTTTTTCTTTACTTTCCAGAGCAGATATTGGTATCACTATGGGGGCAATGGGTTCTGATGCGGCAATCGAAGCAGCGGACATTGTGCTGATGGATGACGATCCGATTAAGATTGCAAAAGCAATTCGCCTGTCTGGCTTTGGGAGCTGTAGGAATTGCGAGTATGTATCTGGCTGTCTTCGCGGATGTGGGCGTTATGATTCTTGCACAAAAAATCACAGTGGAAAAGGTTCATATCAAAGCGGAAAAACTCTCTTTCCCCTTATTCCAGTGAAGAAATTGTAACAAGAGATTTTCTGTTGGATACGCACCCGGATGGAACAGAGGCGAACAGATTGCAGATTCTGTTAAAGGATATACCACAGGGCAAATAAGAAAACAGCGCCTTGTGGTTTTGTTGTTGTCTGGAAGTGCGTGTGTCTTTTTGGCGCATGGCATAGAAATTCCTTTTAAAGGTAAGCAAAGCGTGTTATAATCCATAATAAAAGAAAAGCAGCGGATCATGGCATAAGCGGAGACTGTGAAGCCGGCATGGCTGTTTTTTTGGAGTATCCGCCATCAGCATTTTTATCGGAGTATAAGAGTTTTATGAAAAACCATAGATATAATCCCCATGCGGCAATAAGGCTGGCCTGTTTCCTTTTATGTCTTGGGGCTGCGATAACGATTGGATTTTATTACCATGAAGTGCAGGACACTGTAAAAACAGAATTGGCCGGCGTCTCTTTACATTCTATAGACGATTCTATTATAATAAAATGGAATGCTCCCGGTTGGAATATCTGTGATTATGTAACGATCCAAGTCGCAGATGAAAGCGGCATTCTATACGAAAGAAATTTATGGCCGGTAATAGAGAAGCTGTCATATAAAAACGGAGAACATGGAAAGGCATATACCGTATCGGTGGCCGCCCACTACAGAGACGGTTCCTTTGGGGAAAAGATTGAGAAAAGAGCGCTTTTTTTAGATTATGACCGGCTGCCCCGCATTCCCCTGATGGTGATCCAAACGTATTCCGGGGACGACCCGGATTATAACGAGGCAAAACGGCCGGACGATTCTTTGTGGGGCGCTACCATCACGGACAACGAATATCTTGCCGGTGAAATGGCCATGTCAGGAGGAGGGCTTAAAAGCGTATCGGGAAGCGTAAAGATCCGGGTAAGGGGAAATACCTCTTCCGTTGACCAGGAGAAGAAGTCTTATAAAATCAAATTACAGGATCCCTGTGATTTGCTGGACAGAAAAAAAGGCTGTTCCTGTAAGGAGTGGGTTCTTCTCAATAACGGAAGAAATCTGAATACTTATATAGGAAATTATATCGGCACGCTATGCGGTATGGAGTGGCAGCCGCAGATGGCGTTTGTAAATGTGATCCTGAACGGAGACTGGAAAGGGTGTTACTGCCTGACAGAAGCAGTATGCCTGGAGTCGTCTTACGGGCTGGTCGGCGATACGGGATATATTTTTGAAAATGATACTTATTGGTGGAACTCTGACGGTGATTATTTTAAAACAGACAACCAGATTTACGAATTAGGCTACACATTCAAATATCCTGAAATCCGGGACAAAGGAGAAGGGGCTGTTTTGGCATTGCAGCGCTATATGCAGGAATTTGAGGATCGGATATTGGGCGGGGATCTTTCCTATCAGGATTATATAGATGAGAAATCTTACAGCAACTGGATTCTGGCAAGGGATATCCTGGGGAATTCCGATGGCGGCGGTTCCAATATGTATTTTTACAAATACGATTTTGATGAAAACAATGCAACTTCAAGCAAAGTGAAAATGGGGCCTTTGTGGGATTTTGACGGTATTTTCATGACGGAGGGCCAATGGTCTGACAGCAGGAGCGGCCGTTTGTCATATTTTCCTCAATTATTCGGCCAGGATACGTTTTTGAATGCATATATGGAAAGCTGGAAGAACATTTTTCCGGATTTGTGTGATAATGTAAAAATATTTTTAGAGGATTTTGAAGAAGATTATGGAGAGGATATGGACGCAAGCTGGCGGCTGGACAGCAGCAGGTGGAACGTTTCTATCGCCCCGTTTTATAAACAGAAGGAGAATGCCCTGGACTGGTTCTTTGACAGAACGGTCTGGATGAACAATTCCCTGCACATACCTGCCGCCGAATTTACGGTAACGGATATATCCGGCTATGAGCATGTAAAAGACGGCATTACCTGGTTTCTTGATGAAAGCCATAATGTTGACGGCGGAATTTACAGGGCAGGATGGGCGTTTATCAAAGACCTGGCAGATAACCCGGGTTATGGGGCGGTCGGTATCATGGAAGGCCAAAAGGCATACCTGGCTAACGAATGCGGACGCGGGGATGTGCAAAAGGCGTATGGCCTGCCCTCGGACCAGATAGGATTTTATATATATACCGGGTTTGAAGGAGGCACTTTATGCATTATTGATGAAGAAAATAAAATAATATATGAGGCGGAGTAATATAAGATGTACCGGGTGGAAGATAAGTATGTGTTACCTGACAGCCGATTATACCTGTTAGAGCGGCGTATTGCAATGCTGCTGCCAATGGATGGCCTGGGCGGTAAAGAGGGATATAAGATCAGCAGTTTGTATTTTGATGATATTACGGACTCCATGCTGGCGGACACACTGGATGGCAATCCGTTCCGGGAGAAATACAGGATCAGAATTTACAATGATTCTCTTTCTCCGGTCCGGCTTGAAGTGAAAAGAAAAAAGTATAACCGGGCCGTTAAAATTTCATCCGAGATCACAGAAGAGGAACTGTCCGCCCTCATGTCAGGCAGGACAATTCCGGACAGGAATCATCCAAGCGACGCAAGGACTCTTTTCAATCTGGCAATAAAAGCAAGAGGATTGAGGCCTAAAATTATAGTTGCATATGACAGGAGGGCTTATGTCCACGAAGCAGGGAATGTGAGAATTACCTTTGACAGAAAACTAAGGGCAAGCAGCCAGTGGGAGCTTTTCGGAAAGAATGGTATCCGCTACGATTTTCCGGAAGATGCCGGCGCCGTCCTGGAAGTGAAATATGATGAATGGATTCCCCGTTATCTTATGCAGGTTCTCGAAACGGGAAATATGATTCAGGCGTCACATTCCAAATACGGGATTTGCAGGGAAATATACGAAAGCAGGAGGAATCGGCCATGTCGGTTAAGGATGTGATTAAAACAAGCGTATATGAGAGCCTGGCCGGAGAAACGGGCCTGCAGTTTAACGAGATATGCCTGATCCTTATACTGGCATGTGTGGCAGGGGTCTATATTTTCTTTGTCTATAAAGGATTTTCTAAATCTGCTTTCTATTCAAAGGACTTGAACGTCACAATAGCCGGAATGAGCGTTGTGGTGGCGGCAATCATGATTGCCATGCAGTCGAATTTGCTGGTTTCCCTTGGGATGGTCGGCGCCCTTTCCATTGTCCGGTTCCGGACGGCAGTGAAAAATCCTGTGGATCTTCTTTACTTATTCTGGTCAATAAGCACAGGAATCATATGCGGCGTGGGCTTGTATGTCCTGGCCGCGGTTCTCTGCATGGTTATGACCGTTATGATTGGATTGCTGGGCAAGGTTCCTGCTTCAAGGGCGCCTTCCGTATTGATTATAAAAGCGGACGAGGGCATAGATTATCATGAATTGGAGAATGTCTTGAAAAAAAACTGCTCCTACTGCCACCAGACGACGATTTTAACGAGGAACGGGGAGACGGAAATCATCTATGGGATGAAAACAAAGGATGCGGGGGCTTTGGTGAAAACGATGCAGGATGTGAAACATGTGGTATCGGTTCACTATTTAGAGCATGACGGGGAGGTCAGAGGTTAAAAAAGCATACCTTATCGCGCATTGCTGTTCACAGGGTAATATTGTTAAGTTAAGGTTCTCCCGAAGGGTCCGCAGGAGAAGAGGGACAGAACGTTTTCAGACACGTTCTCACTCCGTTTTTCACGTAGCGGTACTAAGGCTGCAAAAAACGCAGCCTAAGTGCCGACGTGAAAAGAGGGTCTTCAAACGTTCTGTCC
>CATKXR010000130.1 GCA_949840805.1 uncultured Lachnospiraceae bacterium
CTGAGCCTGTTGCTCAGTAAAGCGGCATTTTTTTGTATGTTTTAGAGCATTTTTGTATATATGTGCTATTTATATGTTGAAAAGAAAAAGCTCCCGCAAAAAAGTGGGAGTTTTTCAGTACCCTCGATTTATGGGCTTCTCTTGATTTAGTCCTATTATACCACCAGCATACCCCAGATATATTTCATCATATAAATCAAGGCTGTCTGGCATGGAAACCAGATGGGGCCTTGCCTTTGCCTGCAGGTCTTTTTTGGCCTGCTCGATACAGGTATTGTAATCAGCAGCATAAGGAATCGTCTGCTCAATTTTAAACAGCTCGGCCCCCGTCGCTTCTGAAATCATCTTTGCCGCTTTTTCTGTATTGCCCACTGTGACATAGCGGCAGCCTCCACTGAAATAATTTTCATCTGCCCTTGAATAAAACACCACTAATTTTGCCATGACATATTTCTCCTTCTATTATTTTTTGTATGGAACCTTCCGATTACTTTATTATCTATTTCATCCTATCACATTCGGAATGCCTCTGCCACCAGTTTTAAGTCCTCCACAATCGGAAGATGCTGCGGGCAATGTTTCTCACACTGCTTACATCCGATACAATCCTCCGGTTTTCCGTGGGCTGCCGTCAGATTTCCATATGTAGTGGCAAGCCCTGCCAGGAGGCCGAACTGTTTCTGGTTATTATACAATGAAAAATATTCCGGAATGGCAATCTTCTTCGGGCAGCCGGATGTACAGTAACGGCAGGCGGTACACGGAATAGCAATACTGTCATTGATGATCTGGACCGTTTTTGCTATGGTATCCTTCTCTTTTTCTGTCAGCGGCTGGAATTCCTTCATATAGCTGATATTGTCCTCCACCTGTTCCAGACTGCTCATGCCGCTTAGCACCACCATCACCTGATCCAAGGATGCCGCAAACCGTATTCCCCAGGAAGCGAAGCCTGCCTCCGGGTTTTCCTCTTTCAGGATATCCGCCGCAGCCTCCGGCAGACGCACCAACGCGCCGCCCTTCAGCGGCTCCATGACTGTCACCTGTACCCCATGCTTCACGCAGACTTCATAGCATTTACGGGACTGCACGCTCTCATTCTCCCAGTCTATATAATTAAGCTGAAGCTGCACCAGTTCTGTTTCCGGGTGGTCAGTCAGAATGCGGTCCAGCATTTCTGCATCATCATGGTAGGAAAAACCGATATGCCGTATCTTCCCCTCTGCCTTCTTCTGTGCCATGAACGCAAAACCTTTCTGCTCCTGCACTGCCCCATACACAGACCGTCCCATTGCATGAAGAAAATAATAATCAAAGTAATCCACCTGGCACCGTTCAAGCTGCTCGGCAAATATCCTTTCATAGTCCTCTGCACTCTTTGTCATAAATACCGGCATCTTGGTAGTAATCGTAAAGGAATCTCTGGGATAGCGTTTTGCTACCAGCTCGCCGAAGGCTTTCTCGCTGTTCTCTCCGTGATAGACATAGGCGGTATCAAAATAAGTGAATCCCGCCTCCATATATTCGTCTATCATGGCTCTCGTCTTTTCCAGATCCACGCTTGACCAGTCCTCCGGATCGGTCTGCGGCAGGCGCATAAGCCCAAACCCTAATTTCTTCATTTCACATATCCTCCAATCTTTCTGCATTTTTACCTGTTAAACCCTCTGTGTCCATATACCCTGCACTTGTTCAGCGCTTCCTCCAGTGAACGGAATTCCTCTTCTGTCAGTTCCACTTTAGATGCATCCAGATTTTCAATGATACGCTCCTTGTTCTTGGAGCCAGGAATCGGAACCACATTGGGATATTTATGCAGCATCCATGCCAGAGAGATCTGCGCACTGGTGGCATTCTTCCTTTCTGCATATTCCTTTAAAAGATCAATAATCGGCTGGTTTCCGGCTATATTTGCTTTGGAAAGCTGCGGAACCCAGTTCCTCACATCATCGTTCCTCTCGAACTTTGTTTCTGTTGTAATCTTTCCGGACAAAAGCCCGCTTGCTATCGGTGAAAAAGGAACAACTCCAATACCATGCTCCATGCAGTAAGGGATCACTGCTTTCTCCATATCCCGCTCCACCATGGAATAGATATTCTGGATTGCGCTTAATGGAGTGACCTTCTGCGCCCTGTCAATGATATCCACATCTACCTGGGACAGGCCCCATCCCCGGATCAGGCCATCTTCTATGAGCAGGCCCATTGCCTCGGCCACATCTTCTATCATTACTCCGCCATTTGTCCTGTGAAGATAATAGAGGTCAACCATGTCCGTCCGAAGCCTGTCCATAGAGTTCTCCAAATGACTGCGGATTGCCCTGTATACACCTCCTTTCCCCCTGACTTCCGATCTGTCCAGAAACAGCTTGGTTGCCAGCACCACGTCTTTCCGCACATCTTTTAGGGCCTTTCCAACGATGCGCTCATTGTGTCCAATACCGGCAAGGTTCGGACTGTATATTTCCGCAGTGTCAAACAGCGTACAGCCGTGCCGGTATGCGTTCCGGATCGCCTCTATGCTGTACTGTTCCGGCGGTATTTTCCCATAACCGTGTGAAAATGCCATACATCCCATGCCGACTTCTGATACCGTTAAATCTCCTAATTGTCTTGTCATTTCGATACCTCTTTCTTGTCCTCATTTTGCTCTTTGTTCAGGAAATCTCTGATATAGGAAACTGCCAGTTCAAAATTCGCTCCCAGATAACCGTGGTCTGCTCCCTGTATTACATGGTACTCTACATGATCTACCGTTTCTGCCAGTTTGTCAGAATAGGAAACCGGAATGATGGAATCTCTGTCACCGTGTATCAGGAGAATATTTTTTCCGAATTCCTTTATCCGTTCATAAGGTTCCTGATCCCATATATCTTCAAAATACCGGTTTCCAAGCCTGAGCCCCAACAGGCTGTGGGTTTCCGGAATTTCTTCCGGAGAGTCAAACATTCTATGGACATCATCATAAAGGCTGAATGCCGGATAGATTAAGATGACAGCCCGAATTTCATTCCGGTGTTCCGATGCCATAAGGGCAGTAACCAGCCCTCCCTGACTGTTCCCCATCAGATATATGGAATCGGCATCCACAAAATCCCATTGCTTTACTTCATGGAGAACAGCTTCCAGATCTGTCTTCTCCGTCAGAACCGACATATCAAGCAGTTCTCCGTCACTGCGGCTTCCCCATCCGCCTCCACAGAAATCGAAACAGACAGTCACATAGCCTTCCTCCGCCAATGCTTCACCGTAACCCTTTACCCTGTCCAAAGTTGCACCCAGTTCATGGGATATGATGACAGCAGGCATCTTCCCTTGCCTGTCGGACGGAATATGGACAACTCCATAGATATCCATTCCATCTTTATCTACATGAATCTCTCTTGTTTCATATTCCAGTACCAATGCCATTTCCTGCTCTTCCTGATAAATCTGGCTGGAATCTCTCTCTCTTTGATACTCCATTTCAGTGGACTCAGAGGGAATAGCTTCCACCATATTTTTTTCACTTTCCACATTTCCACAGGCACATAGGGTAGACAAAAGGCTAATCCCCAAAGCCATCATCCTAATTCTCCTCATTCTTTCTTTGACTCCTGTTTATGATCTGGCACTGTCCGGATCAAACATCATTCCTCCACAGTATGGAATCCTGTCTATAGCCGTCATATCTTCTTCCGAAATCGAAAAATCAAATACATCCGCGTTTTCCATGATATATTTTTCATGGGTAGATTTGGGGAGCGGAACGATATTTTTCTGCAGCAGCCAGCGGATGCAGATTTGAGCCGCACTTTTTCCATATTTTCCGGCAATCCGGTTCAGTTCACCGTTTCTTAAAACCCCGCCGCTTCCCAACGGACTCCACGCTTCCACCACAATGCCATTTGCCTGACAATATTCCGCACTTTTTACCTGCCCGAATCCCACATGGTACTCAATCTGGTTTACCATGGGCTTGATATCACTGTCCTCTGTCAGTGCCTGAACGTGATGTGCAAGAAAATTGCTGACACCAATGGCTTTGATCCGTCCATCCCGGTACAGTTCTTCAAAGGCTTTCATTGCCTTGTCATAACCCCTGTGGCTGTTCCAGAGTTTGGTGCTGACGAAGATTTCCTCCCGCTTCAGTCCATATTCCTCCATAGCCTGGCGGACTCCTTCTCCAACGCCCTTTTCATTCATGTACCCTTCCGCTGTATCAATATTGCGGTATCCTGCTTTTATTGCTGTCCTTACGCATTTTGCTGTGTGCAGGGGAGAAATCTGCCATACACCGAAACCCAGGCCAGAGATTTTTACTCCATTATAAAGCGTCAGATTGGCTGAAACATGGTTCATTTACTGTACACATCCTTTCTCATATTTTCTTTTTCAAATATTGGCTTGTGTATTTCCGCGAGCAATGAGCCAAGTGCCGTGCTTGCACGAGCATTTGGCGAATGCCGCGAGTGTCAAATACCCCACAGCATGCTACGCTACAAGTTTGATGCCCTGTCAGCTTGCTGCGGGGTATTTGACTTTCCTGTATCATAATGCAAAGAGGAATTTTAACGCAACATCATTTCCCCGGCCTATGTGGTTTACGCCACACAACCAGAGAATATGTGGCATAACTCCAGTATTACTTTGTGTCATTTTCCCTGCCGTACCTTGTTTGACATGCCTCTCCCGTCAATACTCACGGGTTGTTTTTTCAACTCATATGTATTATAATTTATTTCAATATAGAAATTTTAAAACCGAAATTTTCTCATACACGATAGCATTTTATTCGGAGGTAAATATGGCAACAGATAAAAAAGAAGATTTGCGGATTCAGAAAACCAAAGAAGCTATCCGCAAGGCATTTGAAGAAATGATCTGTGAAATGGATTATGAACAAATCTCAATCAAGGAGTTAACCCAGAGGGCACGGATCAACCGTAAAACATTTTATCTGCACTACAACACATTAGATGACCTTCTTCGTGAACTTCAGAATGAAATGGCTCAGGATTTTATAAAACGAACGGAAGATTTCAAACGTCCCATGGATATGGATAAGATTACCAGGGAATTCTTTCTGTGCAGCGAAGAATTGGGAAAGGTCGGAGAGCGGATTACCTGCAGCGGCAATTACAAATATATCAGCCGGAAAATCACAAATGATATCATGAATCAAACCTGGAAAAATGAATCCAGATCAGCTTCCGAAAACCCATATATACAAAATATTATCATGACTTATGTATCCCAAAGCACTTTGGCAATCTACAAGCAGTGGGGGCTGACGGAAAAAAAATTCCGCTTGAAGATATCATTAAAATAGCAACCCAGTTAATCTGTAATGGTATAAATACCTTTTTATGAAATATACAAACTACCGGTTATACCGAAAGTCAGATTATCCCGAATACATCAAAGAAAGCCAGTGACAGCGGCATTTCTTAGAGAAATATTCGGGATAACTTTTTAGTCATTTACACGGTCAGCTTTCCTAAATCTCTCGCTTAGCGTAAGTTTACAAGTTACTAAAGTCTCAGGGGCTGAAAGCCTTTGATTTAAAGGCCTTTTCAGTCCTCAAAAGCGATTACCTAACCGTAATATTTTTCCTGTAGTTTATAGCTTTCTTCAA
>CATKXR010000131.1 GCA_949840805.1 uncultured Lachnospiraceae bacterium
TAATAATACTGCAATCCAACAAATCAATATCTTTTTTAAAAGAGGTATTTCCACCAAGGGATAAGTACGCCCTTTTTTAGGACAAAATATTTTTTATTTTTCTATTGACATTTATTAGCTGGACTTTTCGTTTGGTCTCAATCAATCCGAAACCGGTATCCTGCTCCCCATACCGTCTCAATGAACTGGTTCTTTGATTCATTCTTTCCCAGCTTATCCCGCAGTCTGTTGATGTGGACGGTCACGGTTGCCGCATCTCCCAGGGAATCCATCCCCCACACCCGGTCAAACAGGGTATCCTTTGAAAATACCAGATTAGGATTTTCCGCCAGAAACAACAGCAGTTCAAACTCCTTGTTGACCAGAACCACTTCCTTTTTATCCAGATAGACTCTCCTTGACTTGGGCAGAATGGTCAGGTTCCGATAGGTAATCTCCGTCTCCTGCTGTTCCTCTTCCTCTGTTGCAGATAGCAGATTATGAATGTAGATATGGGATTTCACCCTGGCCACCAGCTCCGTTGGGCTGAATGGTTTCACCAGATAATCGTCTGCCCCTAATCCAAGCCCCCGGATTTTGTCGATATCTTCCTTTTTGGCCGTCACCATGATGATAGGCAGCCGCAGGCTCTTTCGCAGCTCCCGGCAGACATCAAATCCTGTCTTGCCGGGGAGCATCACATCCAGCAGAATCGCGTCATATTTTTCTGTTTTCGCCTTTTCCTCTCCGGTGATGCCGTCAAAGGCAAGATCGGTTTCATACCCATTGGCTTCCAGATAATCCCGCTCCAGTTCCGCGATCAGTTCATCGTCCTCTATAATCAATACTCTTTCCATCGCAACGGATTCCTTTCCCTAAATCTGCCCGCTTTTCAGGGCATCATGGTACACCCTTGTGGTGTCTCCTTCTCAATCTATAACCGGGATAGTGACGATCACCGCCAGCCCTCCCCGGTTTTCCGCCCGAATCGTCCCGCCGTGGCCGAGGATGATTTCCCTCACCACCGCCAGCCCGATGCCACTTCCCTTCTCCGCGCTGTTCCTGGAATCATCCACCCGATAAAAGCTGTCAAATATCTGTTCCAGGCATTCTTCCGGCACTCCCGGACCATCATCCTGGAATACAAGTTCCGCATTGTTTCCTTCCAGTGTCCGTTTCAGGGAAATCATCACTCTCGAATTTTCTTTTCCCCGGTATCTCACCGTATTGGCAAACAAGTTATTGAAAATGCGCTTAAATTCTTCCCTGTCCAGACAGACCAACAAATCCCCTTTTCCACTGAAATATTCCGTCTGAACCTGTTGATTTTCCATATCCGGACGCACAAGCTCCAGATACTTTTCCACATAATCTCTAAAATCTGTTTCTTCCATGTGATAACGGAAACCAGCATCCAGCCTGCTGTATTCCGATAAGCTGTCTACCAGACTCACCAGATTCCCAGTTCTCGTCTTTATGGCCTGCAGATAGCGCAGCCTCTTTTCCGGGGTATCCGCAATGCCATCCAACAGTCCGTCCAGATATCCCATAATGGTGGTCAGAGGCGTCCGCAGGTCATGGGAGATTCCGGTGATCAGATCCCGCCTTCTTTTTTCATCCTTCAGCCGCTGCTGTACGGACTCCTGCAGGTACGCCCGCATCTCGTCAAAATCTCTGCACACCTGGCCAAACTCGTCTTTTTTCTCATACTGCATGGGCGTGTCCAGATTCCCTTCCCGGATCTCTTTTGTGCCAAGGCTCAATTTTCCAAGGGGCTTTAAAATACTGCCGGAAATCCACCAGGATAGGATGCCGTTGATACACACGGTCAGTGCCACAAAAAGAACCAGAATGGCCGCCAGATAACGCAGGATACCGTTTTTTAAATAATTTACCATCGTTCCATCGGTTTCCTGGGGATGGACAGCCGTAATGCAGAAAATGCTTTCTCCATGCCAGAAAGTGCTTTTGATGACGGAAACCTCATAGCGGCTGGCTGTCAGCATCTTCGCATAGTCAATGGCATCCCCCGCCACAGACCGCGCTGTTTCCAAATCCGTATCGGACAGGTTGGAATAGATACTTTCTCCGTTCTTTGTAATCATAAAGCGGTATCCCAGCCCGGACAGTTTATTTTCCAAATGGGTCATCTCATCGCTGTGCCGAATCTCTGTCTGGCAGGCATCCATCTCCGGACAGTGCCCCCAGTTGTTTTCCCACAGCTCCTGCTGATAGTTGTAAATCATGCTCTGGGCAAACTGGACACCGTTTTCATCGCTGTACATATCGATAAAGGTATGCCAGTAACTGCCCAGAGAAGTGTTCAGACACACGATCAGTACGATTGTGGTAAACAAAATCGGTATCAGAACCATCATAATATTGGATAATCTGATTTTTTTCTTAATCGTCACTTACCTGTTCTCCCTGCAAATCTTTTATCCCACCTGTAGCTTTCCTCTTGTAATGTATTTCAGCGTAGCATGGCGGGATAAAAGATTTCACAAAGATATCTAAACAATTTCTAAACTTTACAGATTGATACTTTATCCATTATTTTCTGCCACATTTTTCAGACTTCTTCCAAACTGTTTTAATTCCGCCAGCTTTTCTTCCGATTTATTCTGTTTGTCAAACGCTGTATAGATTCCCATATCCTCCAGTTTCAGATAATCCAGGAATGAATTCCGGTACTCATAGATTGCGCCGTCATATACCTGGTCGCTCCCGGAACTTAAAATCAGCGCCGCTTTTTTCAAATTAGCCGGTTTATCCAGGGCATAAATACGATTGATGGCACATTGTAGCTGTCCGCTAAAGCTGTGGTAATACACCGGGGATGCCAGCACGATCATTTCTGCCTCCGCGAGAACCGGGTAGACCTCCTGCATATCGTCCTGCTGGATGCATCTGCCCTCTCCTTTGGTATGGCAGTATTCGCAGGCCAGACAGCCTGCAATCTTCTTTTGGCATACCGGCACAACCGTAACCTCATGCCCGTTTTCTTTTGCGCCTTCCACAAAGGCAGACACCAATGCCGCCGTATTCCCGTTTGGGCGGGGACTTCCGTTTAAGACTAAAATCTTCATGCCTGCCTCCCCATCTCACGGGCTTTTTCCAAAGCGCTATGTTTCTTTACTGTTCCCGGAGCGTCCACACCGCCCGCAAAGACACAGCCTGCAAAACGCGCCCGCTCAAAACAGGCTATGAATCCTTCCAGTCCTTTCCTTGCTCCGTCTATAGCATGTTCGTCCTCGTCTGCCGCTGTGCCAGAAGATACACATCCCGATACGCATAATCTGCCGTATATAAAGGATTTGCCCGATCAAGCATGGTTTTCATCTGGCCGCTCATCTCATAGTAGTAAATAGGCGTGGCAAATACCAGCACATCCGCATGCAGCATCTTCTCCACAATTTCCCCGGTGTCATCCCGAATCACACAGCTTCCTGTTTTCTGGCAGGCCAGGCAACCTTTACAGAACCCGATGGTTTTATCTTTCAGGCTCACCTTTTCCACCTCATGCCCCGCTTCTCTGGCTCCACTCATAAATGCCTCTGCCAACATATCAGAATTGCTGTTTGCTCTCAAGCTGGTCGAAATCACTAATATTTTTTTGCTCAATTTTCTTTTCCTCCCTTTTTGCCCGGCCTTTTGGGCATATAGGTACGGCCCAGGCCGCCTTCTCTTGCCACTTCGTGCCAATTCACCTTGCACCCGAAGGGTGTTCCCTCTTTCTCTTAGATTTTATCCTTTTTCTTTCCCTGGATCTGATAGATCAGATAATCCAGACAGGAAATCCTTCTTTCATCCATGTGTACCCTGACGAGCAGATATTCCCTCTGATGTTCCAACAGTTCCAGCTGCTTTGCCTGCTGTCCTTTATCAAACCATCTCAGAAAATCCCGGATCATTTCCGTTTCACATCCGGCATCCTCCAGATTCTGTATAACGGATTCCCTGCTTCCTATAGCTACCATCCCCGCACCCCCTAACGTATTTGATAACCGCACAGCTTGCTGTGGAGTTTCTGATTTAACTATAAATCGGCACTAATAAAATAGCAAATATTTATATATAATATGTTTTCATAGTTGAAACCTATTGAAAATTATGATAGGATTTTTTTAGGTTTTTATCTAAAATGAGCAATAAGGAGTGAAACCACCCTGCGGGTACGAGGTAAATTGGCACGAAGTGTCAAGAGAAAGCGGCCTGGACCGTATCTGAATGCCTAAAAAACAGGGCAAAAAGGAGGAAATATGGAAATACGGGTACTTCAATACTTTCTTGCCATCGCAAGAGAACAGAGCATCATACGGGCTGCCGAATCCCTTCATCTCTCACAGCCCACTCTTTCCACACAGATTAAAAACATGGAAGAAGAGTTGGGAAAACAACTCCTGATCCGTGGCACAAAGGGTTCCCGCAAGGTTACGTTGACGGAAGAGGGCATGATACTCCGAAAAAGGGCTGAGGAAATTCTGGATCTGGTAAAGAAAACGGAAAATGAGATTGCCTGTTCTGATGATATGGTCATCGGAGATGTCTATATTGGCGCCGGAGAGACAGACGGTATGCGCCTGCTGGCAAGAGCCGCCGGAAGCTTAAAAAAGCTTTATCCCGGAATCCATTACCATATTGCCAGCGGCAATGCTACCTTTGTCAGGGAACAACTGGATAAAGGGCTGATTGATTTCGGTATTATCTTCGGAACGCCGGATACAAAGAAATATGAAGTATTAAAGCTCCCGTCAAAGGATATCTGGGGTGTCCTAATGCGGAAGGATTCGCCATTGGCAGAAAAAGAATCTATCTCTCCGGAAGACCTATGGAACCAGCCATTGCTGATATCACAGCAGGAAACTGAGGGCGGCAGGATGTCCCAGTGGATGAAACGCCGCCTCTCGGAACTGGATATCATTATGACTTACAATCTGCTGTTCAATGCTTCCCTGCTTGTGGAAGAGGGTCTGGGGTACGCTGTCTGTTTTGACAGGATCATTAATACCTCCGGTGACAGTAGACTTACGTTTCGCCCCCTGTCACCGTCCATTGAGATTGAGATGTATATGATCTGGAAAAAATATCAGGTCTTTTCCAAGCCTGCAGAAAAGTTTTTGATGATGATGCAGGAAAATTTGAATTTAACATAAACCATATGAATTATTTATTCATGTAGAAACTGAAATATTAGTTCATTCCACTTTTTCCCTTCCATTAGTACAATCTTACTGGGAGGTGAACAAATAGTGGAAGATTTACATGATTTTTTTGGAATAGCAATTAAAAATGCAAGGATGGACTGCGGTCTGACACAGGAAGCACTGGCGGAGCGGGCCAGGATCAGCTGCCGCTACCTTATCGCCATCGAGAATGAAGGGAAGATTCCCAAACTCCCTGCTCTCTACCGTCTGATACATAGCATGCACATCTCGGCAGACCGTATTTTCTATCCGGAACAGCCATCAGAAGGGTCTGAACGGGCACAGCTTTCCCATATGCTGGAGGCCTGCTCCGACCGGGACATCCATATCCTTCTCGGTGCTGTCAAAGCCATGCTGCAGGAACAATGAGCAGAGAACCATTTCCCGCACTCTCTGGGGAAGTGGTTCTTCGCCTGTCCTCTGTCTTTCCC
>CATKXR010000132.1 GCA_949840805.1 uncultured Lachnospiraceae bacterium
CTGTATGACATGTACCGTTCCATGCCCATAGACAGGTTTATGAAATGGGGATATGATTATTGTCTGGAGCATGAATCACAGATTCGGGAGCATATGGAAAAGGCTGAAAAGGGAGAGGGCTGACGCCCTTGGCATACAGGCAGAAGTGGAGAGCGCCCATACAAGGGCGTTCTTTTTTGGGTGGTGTGTATGCTGACTTTGAATTAAGAGAAAAGCATTACAAAAAATAAAGATTAAATTTTGCATCAAATGTAACAAATAGTACCATATAGTTCGTTATTCTTGACAGAGGGACAGAGAAGAAATGAAAAATTACAGGCGTGATTTTATGAAAAACTATGGTGCAATAGTGAGGAATGCTTACGTATGATATTTTTGTTGATGATAGATACACCGGAGGATCAGAGTAAATTCGCCGTTCTCTATGAAAAATACAAATATCTGATGTGGAAAGTCGCAATGGCTGTGCTTCATGACAGATTTTCGGCGGAGGACGCAGTGCATAATGCGTTTCTTAATCTGGGAGTGCATATGGAGGACATAGGGGAGATTGAAAGTCTACGGACGAAGAGATATTTAATAACGATTGCAAAAAATGCGGCGATTGATATCTATAGAAAGAAAAATGTACAGAGACAGAGGGAGATACTTATGGATGAATTGGGAGACGAAGATATGCCATTCACTTACCTGGAAAGTGATTTGGATAACGCGGTGTTGGATGTATTAAAAAGACTGCCCATGAAGTACAGGGATATTTTTCTGTTAAAATATTCAGTGCATTTGGAAAACAGGGAAATCGCAAGATTATGTGGAATTCAGGAAGGGACGGTGAGACAGAGGATTGCCAGAGGGAAGCTGCTGATTGAAGATGCACTGCAAAAACTGGAGGAGAATGTTCATGAAAACAATAAATGTGACTGATGAATGGCTGTACAAATATATGCCGATTGTTGACGAGGCGATTATAAGGGAGCTTGAAAGTGAAACAGACTATGCGTATCCATTTTCAAACAGATTTGAACGCAGAATGAAGAAGCTCATAAGGCGCAAAAGCCATCCCCGAAGGGAGGCATTTAACAGGATTTCTAAAAAAGTGGCACTTCTTTTTATTTGTACACTTGGGTTTCTGTTTGTAATAACAATGGGCGTGCAGGCGTATAGAATCAAGTTTTTTGAGACTGTTAAGTCAATTGGGGAAGATTCTATTTTATACACTTACTTTGCAGATCAGGATCAGGGGGACATTCAATGCAATGAACCCGGATATATTCCGGAGGGATACCAGGAGACGGAAAGGATTGTTATGGCGCACTGGTTTAGTGTGAGATACACAAATGAGGATGGAAAGATAATTACCTGGGATCAGATGATGGTTCAGGATCAAGGAGAATTAATTGTGGATATAGAATATGAACAGCAGATTATCGAAACGGTTAATGGAAAAGAGGTTGTTATTTCGCTATATCTGAATGGATTTGTGAATGCATATTGTGAGTATGGAGAGTATGTTTACGTGTTGACAGCAGATTGTCTGGGCATTGATGAAGTGTGCATGATGTTTGGCGGAATTGGGGGTGGACGATGAGCAAAATACAAAAATAAGCAAGTTCTGAAAATGTCACAGACGTACATTTCGTTATTGTAATGAAAGGAACATATTCCGATCTGATAAATGAAAAGGAGAGAAAAAAATGGGCATTAGCGGAGTAGGAAGCATTCATTCTTATATTTACAACATGGCAACAGGGAAACTGTCCACAAAAGACGGTTCTCACGATGAATTTGTAGAGTATTTTAATGACAACCTGAAGGGCGAGGATTCTGATGCACTGAATGGTTTTGATCAGCAGCGTAAAAGCGGCATTAAAAAGATGCTTAGCCTGATGGAGGAGATGGGACTGGGAAAAAATACACTGGATACGCTGCAGGGGGATGAAATGGAAATCACTTCGGAGATGGCTGATGCCACTACATGTATTTTTTCTATCAATGGTGAAAAAGTATTTACTGTCAATGGGGCAGTAAAATATACACCGGAGGAAATCAGTGTTTTTGGCAGGCTGGATCATCCATATAAAACCACACATCCCACAGGCTATGATCCTGTAAAGAACCGCCTTAGCATAGGCGTGGGAAATGTCTTTGAATTCGGCAATGGTTATAAGTTCACGGTGGAGAGGGATAGAGTAAGAATTGACAGTTATGGAAAGGGAACAGCGGAGGACTACCAAAATGCAGGTTCATTTGCATTTGGATTGAGCGCATTGATTCATTTCGGCGATCAGCAGGCGTTTTCGGCGCTGCATCGGGCAACGGTGAGCACGCCGATGATGTTGGAATTTCTGAAGGAATTAGGAGTCGATACCAGTAAGGAATTCATCATTAACGAAACCAAATGTGAGGTAAGAAATGGGCGGATAGAAGAAGTAGGAAATAAGGTTGGCGTTCCCAGTTCTATTCACCAGAAAGCAGTGGAACGCTATGAAAAATGGATGTATCTGCCTCTCTCAAGGCGGTAATGTCTGGAATGCTTTTTCAGTCTGTAAAGAGGCAAATGTATGGAAAACAATGGAGGCCTGAAATGAGTGCAATTAACAGTGTTTTGATGACAGAAAGACATTATGAGTACAGGAACAGGAAGGGGGCTGACAGGGGGAAGTCCCTGTTTGAGCGAGTGGGCAGGGCGGATGCCCATGAGCCGGAGAATCGGGTTGGAAGTGGCCGGTTAAGCCCCTATGATGCGTATATTTGTATGAATACAGGTCTTAGGGACAGGCCCATCTCTGAAAGCCTGGGCGTACAGGCCTGTAGGGAACTGGAAAAGGTTGAAAATGAGAATTATGCAGTTTATGTATATCATAAAGACGGAATAAAAAATCACTGGTGCATATATGACAAAACATCAGAGCAAAATTATAAATTCGATCCCCAAAACACAACTGTCCAGGTTGATTCTGAAACCGGAAAACGTTATCTGGTTCAGGAAGACAGACTGGGGGGGCTTCTGAACGCATGGGGAATGGATGCTTTCCTGGAAAATACCCTGAAGGAGTTTATGGGGGTTGAGGAGATAAAGGGTTCCTGTATAAATGAGCGGTATGATATTACAACGAATCAATACACGGGAATTGCTGCCATCAGAAAAAAAGGCGCGGAAGGAAATGGCGCATGTATATTGGTTGACGGTGATGAACAAATCCGAAAATTGGATGAACTTGCAAATCTATATATGGACAATTACCCATCCCTTATAACAAGCAGGGAAATGGCAATGACATATGCGGAATTGGAGATTGCCGGATATGCGTTCCGGGATGAAAACGGAATATTGACAATTGGCATTGGCGGAATGGGATATATGAATGAAAAAGATCCGGATCAGGGATGGGGGATACTGTATTCCGGATTTGATTCTTCGATCTATTCCAAAATAGTGGGAGCTTTTTCGGAAGGCGCCATCACCCTGGGACAGCTTGGGGCAATCGAAAAATGGGAAGAATGGTTAGAGAAGAAAGGCGTGGAATTTGAAGCCAGTACAATAAAACGGGATATGGCTTTTTGAGAAGGCCTGTATGTTCCCTTTACGTGACAGGTATCTCAATCTGGACAAGGGCATCCTCCATTTTGTCGATCACGTTTTCATTGAGAATGACTTCATAAGAATAACCTGACAGCGTAAACCCGTGTTTTTCGGCATAATCAAATAGTTTCCGGTAGCACAGCACGGCGTTTTCAGGGGATTCTCTGTAAAAGGCCTGTAGATATTTTCCGGCGGGCTGTATGTGCAGGCCCTCTTTCTTTACGGGAAAAGGAATCTCGATAAACATTTTTGCGTAATCATCATACTTTCCGCCAGAGAGGCTTTCCACGGAAATCATTGTCCCATAGGAGGCGTCGTGGAGGCGGCGCAGCTGATATTTCTGTGTTTCACTGGTAATCAGCTCCACCAGTTTGTCAAAGGAGGTGTCCGGGGTCACGTCCACAGTGACGAAACTGTGGGCCTCTTTTTCCACCAGGTTGATGGCAGACAGGTCCATGGTCAGAAGGGTCAGCATATTTTGCCGGTGATGCATCAGGGTTTTCCGAACCGCCTTCAAATGGGCCAGATTCCGGTCCAAATCCTTGATTTTTTCCTGTAAAAGCTGTTCCATGCTTGCCGCGGAGCGGTTTTTCATAAATGCCTGGATTTCGTCAATGGGCACATCCAGTTCCCGCAGCAGCAGAATGGTTTCCAGAATAGAGCTTTGATGGTAGCTGTAATACCGGTATCCGTTTTCGGGATGGATGAACGCCGGATGAAACAGGCCGATTTCATCGTACCACATCAGTGTCTTCTTATTGATGCCGTGCAGGGACGCAAATTGTCCGATGGTGAGCAGTTTGCTTTTTTCTCCATTTTTCAAATCTCCTCTTGACCGTACAGTTACTGTATGGATTATGATAAGGCATATACAGGAAAAAAACAAGAGGATAAGGAGAAAAATTATGGAAAATCAAAATGCTTACAGGAAACCGGTGACCCTGGGGAACATTCTCAAATTTGCCGTTCCCACCATAGCCATGTCGGTGTTTATGTCTTTTTACACCATGGTTGACGGGCTGTTTGTGTCAAATCTCATCGGGACGCAGGCTTTGTCGGCCATCAACCTGACAGCGCCGGTGATTCAGCTGGTGACCGCCATCTCCACCATGCTTGCCACCGGCGGCAGCGCAGTGATTATGAAAAAGATGGGAGAGCATAAGGAAGGGGAGGCCAGGGAAGATTTTACGTTTCTGATTTTGGTCAATGTGATTGTGGGTCTGGTGATGTGCATTCTGGGATATGCGGTCATGGGCAGCATTTTCGGAAGCCTGGAGGTGTCCGGGGAGGTGGCGGGCTACTGTACCGCGTATCTGGGCCGCTATCTGCTGTTTACCATTCCCATTCTGCTGATGAACAATTTTACCCTCTATATGATTGCCTCCGGGAAGGCAGCCCTTTCCCTGGTCTGCTCCGTAACGGGAGGCGTGCTGAACATGGTACTGGATTATGTTTTCATCGCCGTTCTGGACCTGGGAATCGGCGGAGCGGCCATGGCCACTGGTCTGGGGTATTCCGTGACAGCCCTGGTGGGCCTGTTTGTGTTCAGCAGCAGGAAAAGTCTGCTCCATTTTACAAAACCTGCCTTTCGCTTCAAAGTCCTTGCGGGCGCGGCATCCAACGGCTGCTCCGAGATGGCCACCGCTCTGGTTACGGGTATCATCACCATGATGTTCAACTGGACCATGCTGCATTATGTCGGGGAAAACGGTGTTGCCGCCGTGACGATTATCATGTACGTCCTTATGTTCGCCAGTTCCCTTTACACCGGCTATTCTTATGGCGTTGCGCCCATGATCAGTTATTACTATGGGGAGAAAAATCAGGAAAAACTGAAAAAACTGGTGTCCGTCAGTCTGAAGGTGATTGGGGTGATTTCCCTTGTGACAGTCATCGCTTCCTTCGCCGCCACAAGGCCC
>CATKXR010000133.1 GCA_949840805.1 uncultured Lachnospiraceae bacterium
AGCATAGTCTGTTATAAGGAATTTCAAAACGGGGAGTGGGGCACGGATGATGAGAACTATACGAACCGTTTACGGTTGGCATATTATCTTCTGTACTGCCATGTTGAGGATGAAGAGGTGATTGCCAGCCTCTTTGAGGAAGAACTGAAAGACAGGGAACGAAATTCTTTTCAGGGAATAGGAAGTACGCTGCGGGTACTGACGCATCTTATCAGAAAATACAATGCGGATGGCAGATATACGGCTTTGCTGGAACGGGCAAAGAATGCGAACTTTGATTGTGCCTGCGGTTATAATCCGAATGAAGAAGTGGATGATGACCTTGAGAGCAACAGCATTTTGGACTGCATCTATCTGTGCCGGGAAATGGAATACAAAGATGTGATGGGAGTCCTGGTGGATGAGTGGAAGAAGAATACAGCAGAATGGTCAGGTTCTAACCGCAAACCGCTAATTGACTTTAATACATTTCTGGGAAGGGACATGGAAAATGAAGGGCTCTACCGGGAACAGCTTGAAGAGATTTTGTCAACAGAAAACAGTAGTACGAGAGATATTATTTCCGGGTACAAAAATTTAATCAGGTATTACTTACATATGGGCGATTATGGGAATGCGCTCTGTTTTTGCAAAAAGGTAATAGAAACCACAGATTATAAGCAGATTAGAACCCTGCGGCTGTTTAGGGATATTCTGGAAGTCTGCTTTGAACTTATTGCCAAGGATGCTAAGGCAGGCGCCAGCTTGTGGAGCTGGGCAAAGACAGAGCTTCAAAAAGTGCCGCAGTCAAGCCGATACGGGAATTTGTATACAAAGGGGATTGAGGCGGCGAATGCCATGGATGATTCCTACGGAAGACAGTTAGAGCAGGAATATGAAAATTTTCTTGAAAGCTCCAGGATTGGCTGACAACAGAGCGGAGATGGAGTGTTTTTGGAGAGATATGAAGATGAACTTTCAGGATGAGATGAAACAGATGTTTTTACGTGTGGCAGCAGGGGAAGTGGAACCGAAAGAATGGAAAGCATGGTGGAACAGACATAGACTTAAGCTGGAAGAATCCCTCAACCGGGGAGACAGAGGGCGGATGATGCCTGCTTTATGGGACGCCAACTATTATTGGATGGCGAAGACACAGAGCGGCGTTGCTTATTATTTTCACGCCCAGGGGCGTCCGGTGAAGGTTTCCGGCTATTATGAGGAGAAAATGCAGGAAGAGGAAGAGCGTGAAAGACAGAAAGCCATGGAAGGTTATCATAAGGATACCGCATCTGCCAGACAGCGGTGGGAGGAATATTTGGCGTGTCATCCCGCAGGCACAATCGATTTTGACTGGAAAAGCCTGCTGGGGACGCCGGCCGGGCAGAAACCGGCAAAGGAGTTTCCCTATAAAAATGCAAGGACATCGGAACAGTGGAAGGAGTGTGGAGAGGAACTGAAGCTTCGCCTGAAAGAAAACCTGCAGGCAAAGATTGCTCCTGTGGCAAAAGCATACGGAATGAAAAAGGCAGGCCCCAGGACCTTTGTGCGGGAGAGGAACGGACTGGCATCCCGCATTCAGTTTATCGGCTATTTCAGGGGCGGCGGATACGAGGCGATAGTCTGTTATCTTTGCCCCATATACGCCATACAGTACGGAATCTCAGGATTGCCGGGGCACATCTGCCAGGGGGAGAATTTCCAGAGGATGCAGAAGGACTGGGGAGTTATCCAGTATGGTATGGAAGCTGTGGACGCTGCCATGGTAGAACGCATTAATAGAAAATTTGATGATATTCTGATATTTTTGGCGGATGGCGTGCTGCCGGAGTGGCGGAGGATAGACAGCCTGGAGACATATTTTGCGAAGGAACGCCTGGATTATCTGAAAGCCACCAAGACAGGCCCGAAGAATCCAAAGACGGGCAGACCCATGTGGAACCTGGATACGGGAGGAAAGAAAGACCCATGGCGGGCGGATGATTATCTGTTTGGCGTATGGGATTTGCTGAACGGAAAAGAAACGGAAGGGTACGCGCGTCTGGAGGAATGCGTGAGACACAATGCCAATTATATGAAAGAACATCTGAAAGAGTTCCCGGGAGCCTTCAATGACCCGAGAGACGCCATGGCGGTGATGTACCGCAACGCACAGCTGTTTCTTGGGACAAAGGATGTTCCCGACGCAGGGAAGCGACGGGATAAGATTCAGGAGACTTATGAGGAAGTGTGCCGGTTTATGCGGTATTACCATGGTTTGGCAAAAAAGACGGGAAGGAACCTGGAATAGGTGAAATGTGATGATGGAAGAGAAAAAAGTACAGCTTGACAAGGTATGTAGGGCATTCCAAAACCCGGAATTAAGAGGATGGATACCCAGATATCTTCTGACAATACTGGAGCAGGGAGATGACATCGATGATACCCTGTCAAAAATGGAGCAGGTCATGCCTCAATACTGTGAGCCCCGCAAATTTGCAACAGAAGAGTTACGGAGCCTGGATGAGGGAAGCGAGAAACAGAATGATTGGAGGAGCCTGCTGGTTGAATTAAGCCCTGCCGTAAGAACCTTTTGGGAGGAACGATATAACAATTATATTAATCCCAACGGCAGATATCAGTCACTTCTGGGATTTGCCGATATGCGGGAAAGGTATATGGGAGTTTCCCATGAAAGCAGCGTACAGCTTTTGTACCGTATGGGATGGAAGCCCGTGGATACCATGTGCGCTTATCTGCTGAGCATGACCACAAACCGTATGTACAGCCTGTCTCCTGATGCTGTAAAAGAAGCTGTCAGACTGGACCGTGAGGCGGCCATCCGTCTTCAGGATAAAAAAGTGTTGGGAGAGGCCATCGTTTATCATCACTTCTCCTATCAAACGGAATGGCAGAAACTATGGATGGAATTTTTGTACCTGTTCTGCAAATTTGATGACCAGACATTTCTGCATATGGAACACAAGACGAAAAAGCTGAAACAGCAATGCCAGGTCATCTGCGAGCGGCTTTCTGAGCCGGATTATGAGCAGCTTGAACTGGAAAAAGTATTGAGAACCTGTGCCTTGCTGCCGTCAAAGGAGGAAATAACGGTTCTTCTGGATAAGAAATTTGAGAAAAAGCAAAAGGCGGCTTTGCTAAATGCATTTGTCTGTAATTATCAATGGAGTTATGCCGACTGGAAGGAAGTAAAGGATTATCAGAACAGCCGTACAATGATACAAAACCTGCTTTGGGGATATTATGAAAATGGAGCGCTTCAAAATGCCTTTGCCCTGAAAGAAGACGGACAGATAACAGATGGAAATGGGGAGGCAGTTTCCGGCAGGATTTTCTCGGGGCGGGGGCGTATTGGGCTTGTGCATCCGGAGGAACTGACAGTCTCGGAAAGGGATATCTGGAAGAAATACGCAGGGAAAAAGAAATGGAAACAGCCATTTTCCCAGCTTAAGGTGCCTGTGTGTCAGGGGATGTATGACTTGGCAGCGTTCACCGGCATTCAGGTAACACAGCTTTTCATGATTACGGCGGCAGGCAAATGGGGGCTGTATCAGGGGAGCAACAGGAACCGATATATGTCTTATCATATGGCAGACCTTCTTCATGGGTACGGTGCACAGCTTACCTTTGACGGTATCTGGAGAGGACCGGAATATGGGTTGGAGATTATCACGATAGACAAAGTGGTTTTTTATCGGTTTCGGCATTTCCTGCTATGGGATTATGTTCCTGAAAGCCTGACCTGTGCCCCGGAGGAACTGCCGGTACGCTTTGTGTCTACTGCAATGGCGGCTTTCCGGGGAATCATCGGAAAAGGTAAGAAGAAAGGATGAAAGACCGTTTCAAGTGATTGGATATTATATATGCGAAATAAACGATACTCCTAAGTGACAACAGGGAATCGGCAGGCGTTCCTTGCTGTGTGGTAAGTATTTCTACAATCGCAGAGTTTGACCGGCTGACAGGAGGCGGAAAATGGGAAAGACAGGACAGCCCTCATGGGCAAAGCGTATCTTAAAACTGTTGGAGCAGGCAAAGGCGAAAGACCCGGACTTTGTGCGGTTTGGCGCTTACAGCCACAGGTATAAGCTGTCTCCGCCAGCCAGTGAGGAGACAATACATAAATTTGAGGCGCAGGAGGGAATCCGGCTGCCGGAAGAATACAGGGATTTTCTGCTCTTTGTAGGAAATGGCGGCGCAGGCCCTTATTATGGGCTTTATGGACTGGAGACGCTGGAAAAGGAACTTCATGATTCCCATGGTTCCCGCCTTTACCGCGTCTTAGAAGAACCGGTCATCTATCCGAAGATGAGCGATGAGGAATGGGGCCGGGCGGCCTATCCGAAGATGAGCGATGAGGAATGGGACCGGGTGGCTTATCCGAAGGGCGCGCCAGGCAACAGCAGGCGAAAGGAGGAAGAGGTGCATCCTTATGCGGGAGTTCTTCCCATTGGAAGCCAGGGTTGTACCCTTATGACAGGTCTTATGCTTGCAGGGCCATACCGGGGACAGGTGGTTTATTATGACGAGGATTTCTGCGGGCCGCCATTTTTTGTGCGGGAAAAGGGATTTCTTGCGTGGTATGAACGGTGGCTCCGGGAAGTAATTGCAGGCTATAATGACGAGGAAGCCGGATTTGGGCTGAATCTGGACGGAAATCCCGGTCAGTTGATGGAGCTGTATGAGCAGACAGAAAATCCGGAAGATAGAATAGAGATTATTGACAGCTACTACAAATTTGAAACCTTGCCGGGAAAACAGAAAACGTATTTCAAAAAAGCCTGCGCCCGGGAATCCAATATGGAAGTGCGGATGAAGCTGATTAAAATGCTGGCTCGTTTCCATGTGCCGGGGATGACGAAGGAGCTTGAAAAGCTGTGGGAATACGGAGCTTATGCGGAAGCGGTTTCTGTCATTACCTATGAAGGCACCTGGGAGGTAAAGGAGGCGTGGTATGAAAGAGTATTTGAGATATTACCCAGACTCCGGGGAGAGGGCTTTAGGGATGCCTGCCATACCATCAGTGCGGTGAAGGATTATCCCGATGTCCACGCGGGAAGGCTGCGGGAAGCTCTGGCCCGGGAAGAACTGGACAGGAATGACAAGACCGCGCTTTTCCACTGTATCCGAAAGCTGAAGGGAAAAGAAGAGGTGCTGGATTATTTTATGAATTATCTGTCCACAGAAGAAGAACCTGCTCTGCTGATATACGCCGTCTGGTGTACGGAGGGCGTGAAAAACCGGCAGCTGCAGGAACTTTATGTGGGGCTGATGGATAAATACAGAACCCATGAAAATACGAAATTCGACTATAAAGGCAGTCAGATGGTTTTAAGGGGCGGCGGCTGTATGGGAGCCGGCAGGCCGGAGGGACAGCTTGTAAGCAATCTGATGCGGCAGTTTGATTATTTTGGC
>CATKXR010000134.1 GCA_949840805.1 uncultured Lachnospiraceae bacterium
GTGGAAAACCAAAGGAGATCATTTTGAAGGATAAACCACAGAAAAAGATCAGTAGCCATAAGCAGGAAACAGCTTATGATTACTGACCTTTTTTGCATTTCTACTTTAAATTGATGCGTTTATCCTGACATTTACCATTCCTTCCTTATCTCCCTTTCCTCCACCCCATAGATTTTCATAAAATCTTTCCTGTCCTTCTCTCCCCTGATGACCATAAGCTCCTCAAATTTTCCTGTTTTTTCTTCTTTAAATCCGGCCACTTGTTCCCCGGTGCATATACTGGCCCGTATGACCGGAATTTTTCCTTCCTTATCATAATCCGCTTCTTTTTTACTTTTCCGTCTCCAAAACATCCCGGTTCTCCTTCTCCTGCCGTCTTTCCGGTTAAACCTTCTTTTTCCATATTGAGTTTACCAGACTTTGCCTGAAAAGACAATTCCGATTCTTGATTTCCTCTCCGGAAAATAGTACAATATGGATATGTTTAACAACCACCCAGGAGAACATATATGGAAAATAAAACATCCCCCAATAACAGACAATACACGCACCCGCCTCACACAGAACTCAATCCCTTAACCGGCCTCTACAACAGCCAGGGTTTTTTCCGCCAGGCAGGGCCGTTTATCAAAAAACTGACGCCCAATACCTACTGCATGGCCGCTATGGATATCGAACATTTCCGCCTGTTCAACAAGTTTTATGGAAGAGAGGCCGGGGACCAGCTTTTGATCTACTTAGCCGACCACCTTAAACATCTTCAGGAATGCCAGAACGGGCTTGCGGGATATTTCGGCAATGACGATTTCTGTATCATTATGCCCTATGATCGGAAAGAGATTGAAAAGCTGAGAGATGACCTCTCAAAAAGCATCCTGCAGCGGAGCAACATGGCCGGCTTCCGCCCCTCCCTGGGAATCTGCATGATTGACGACTGCAGCCTTTCCCCGGAGACCATATACGACCATGCCACCTTAGCCCTCTCCCAGGTGCCTGACAGTTCTTCCGACCGGATCCGCGTCTACGATCCCGGAATGGAGAACAAACTGGAACAGGAATGGATGCTTCTGACAGAGATCAAACAGGCTCTCGAGAGGGAAGAATTCACCTTTTTTGCACAGCCTCAGTGTGACATTTCCACGGGCAAGATCGTGGGAGCCGAATCATTAGTCCGATGGCAGCACCCTGTCAAAGGCATTATACCCCCGGGAGCTTTTATTCCCGTTTTGGAAAAAAACGGCTTTATTGTCCATCTGGACAAGTATGTATGGAAAAAGGTCTGCCAGTGGATGCGGAGCTGGATCGACAAAGGCTATTCACCGGTTCCCGTCTCCATCAACATTTCCCGCATTGATATCCTGTCCATAAACGTGCCGGAATATCTTCTGGAGCTTATCCGTACCTACGATCTCCCGCCGAAGCTTATCAAGGCCGAGATCACGGAAAGCGCCTACGCGGAAGAGGATGATACCGTCTTAAGCACCGTAAAACGGCTGCGGGAAGCCGGCTTTCTCGTAATGATGGATGATTTCGGAAGCGGCTACTCTTCCTTAAACATGCTGAAAAGCATTGAGGTGGATGTCTTAAAGATCGATATGCGTTTCCTTGATATGAATGAGCAGGACGAGCAAAAAGGAATCAGTATTTTAGAGTCCATAGTCAATATGGCGCGGCTTTTAGGCATCCCCACCATAGTAGAAGGCGTGGAGACTCCTCAGCACGAGAGATTTTTGCAGAGCATAGGCTGCAGGTACACCCAGGGTTATTATTACTACCGGCCCCTTCCCATCGACCAGTTTGAGCTGCTTATATCAGATGAAAGAAAACTGGATTTTGGCGGCCTGTGGTGCAAACAGGTGGAGGCCCTCCACACAAGGGAATTTTTAGACGGCAATCTGTTTACCGACACCATGGTCAACAACATTTTAGGAGCCGCCGCTTTTTACGATGTATATGAGAACCAGATTGAGATCACACGGGTCAATGACCAGTATTTCCGCATGTCCGGCATTTCTTCCAATGAGGAGATGAACAACAACAAAAAATTCTGGAACCATGTACGGGACGACGACCGCCCTCTTCTGTTCTCTCTGTTTGAACGCGCCTACGAAAACCACCCGGAAAGCGCTGAAGGCTATATCCATTACCTCCGGGTAGACGGCAAGGTTTTATGGGTGTACATGAGAATCTTTTTCCTGCGGGAAAATGAAGGGCATAAAGTATTTTACGGCTCTTTAGTGGACATGACCTCCATGCGTGAGAAGGCTGAGGGGCGGTGGATGCCGGATCCCCAGGTTACGGAGATCACCGAGCTGGAGCAGCATCGCCTGGAACAGTATTATGGAAATATCCCCTGCGGATACGGTATCTCCAAAATCCTGCTGGATGATTCCGGCAACCCGGCTGATTATGAGATTATATATATCAATCATGAGATGGCCAAGGTATGCGGAGACGATAAAAACAGGCTGCGCCGCCTGATCCTGAAGGCCTTTGGCAACAATCAAAATGAGCTGCTCTCCAAGGCCTACCAGGCTGCCTTTTTAGGCGAAACCTTAAACCACTATGCCTACAGCTCCGTATCCAGCCATTACCTTCAACTGACCCTCTACCAGTACGAATACGGGTATGTATCCTGCCTGATGCGGGACGTGACCCACATGCAGATCCATGAGGGCGCCTTAAACAGCATGGTGCTTTCCTACCGGGAGGTTTATTTCCTTCACCTAATGGACAATTACTGCCGTATGATTTATCCGGATGAGAATCATATGATGGAGAGGGGAAATTATGAAGCTGTGGTCAACCGCCATTTTGGAACCGGAAAAATCTTAAAATACGATGAACAGAATGTGCGCCGGTTTTTATCACTGAAAAACCTCCGGGCCGTCCTTAAGGACCAGAATTCTGTCGAATACCGATACCGCCGGAATACAGGTGAAGAAGGGGATGAATGGTGCCTGACCAGTGTTACGGTCAGTGAACGGGAAAACGGCGTACCCAAGACCGCTGTCATCACCATCCGGAGCATCGATGCCATTATGAAGGAGGAGGAAAACAGGAGGCAGATGCGCATGGCCGAGTCCCTGGCCAGCATGTCTGACGGATTCTTTATCTACCGGGCCATGAAGGATGAAAAGATTCTCTACGCCAACCCGGCCGTAGTGGATATCTTCGGCTGTGAATCCATGGAAGATTTCATGGACACGGTAAACGGCTCTTTCCAGGGCATGGTGCATCCGGAAGATCTGAACCGGGTAGAATGGGATATTGAACAGCAGATTAAAAGCTCTGACGGAAATATGGATTATGTCCAATACCGGATCATCCGCAAAGACGGCCAGATCCGATGGATCGACGACTGCGGCCATCTGGAAAACTCCGAGTGGGGAGAAGAGAACCGGCTGTTTTATGTCTTTATCAAGGATATCACGGACAGCATCACCGACATACAAAAAGAAAAGCTTCTGAATTCCAACCAGTTTTATAAGACCGAATAACGGAAAGCTTTTGGCCGGCCGTGACGGTTCGGATACCCCTTAAACCGCCACGGCCGGCCGAAATCATTCCCTAAATTATGAAAAGAGGCATTGACCACTATGAAGACAGGATTTGACAACCAGAAATATCTCACCATGCAATCCGAACACATCCGGGACCGTATCAGCCAGTTTGGCAACAAATTGTATCTGGAATTTGGCGGAAAGCTTTTTGACGACTTCCATGCTTCCCGTGTCCTGCCTGGCTTTCAGCCGGACAGCAAGCTGAAAATGCTTCTGCAGCTTGCAGACCAGGCGGAGATCGTCATTGCCATCAATGCCGCAGACATCGAAAAAAATAAGGTCCGTCATGACTTAGGGATCACCTATGATATGGACGTGCTGAGGCTGATCCAGGAATTCCGGGACAGGGGATTCCGGACAGAAAGCGTGGTGATCACCCGCTATGCCGGGCAGTCCGCCGCCATCCAGTTTAAAGCCAAGCTGGAAAACTTAGGGATCCGGGTGTACCGCCACTATCCGATTGACGGCTACCCCCACAATGTTTCCCACATTGTCAGCGACCACGGGTACGGGAAAAATGATTATATTGAGACTACCATGCCCTTAGTGATCATCACGGCCCCGGGGCCGGGAAGCGGCAAAATGGCCACCTGCCTGTCCCAGCTCTACCATGAGAACAAACGGGGAATCAAGGCAGGATACGCTAAATTTGAGACCTTCCCCATCTGGAATATTCCCTTAAAGCATCCGGTGAACCTTGCCTATGAGGCTGCCACCGCTGATCTTAACGACGTGAATATGATTGATCCTTTCCACTTGGAGGCATATGGCGTCACTACCGTAAATTATAACAGGGATGTGGAGATCTACCCGGTCCTTGCCGCCATGTTTGAAGGCATTTACGGCTATTGCCCTTACAAATCTCCTACGGATATGGGAGTCAACATGGCCGGCAACTGCATCATTGACGATGAAGCCTGCCGTGAGGCATCCCGCCAGGAGATCATCCGCCGTTATTACCAGGCTTTAAACCGCCTTGCCAGAGACGAGGGAAGCCGGGAAGAGGTCTATAAGATCGAGATTCTCATGAAGCAGGCAAAAATCAATGCAAGCCAGCGCCCGGTAACGGTCGCCGCCAACGAGCTGGCTGCCAGAAACCAGTCCCCGGCCGCCGCCCTTGAGCTTCCTGACGGACGTATTGTCACCGGTAAAACCAGCGCCCTTTTGGGAGCTTCGGCTGCCGCCCTTTTAAACGCCGTGAAGGAATTGGGAGGTATCCCTGATGAGACCCACCTGATTTCCCCGTCCTTTATTGAGCCCATACAGGGGCTGAAGACCCGGTATTTAGGCAGCCGCAATCCCCGGCTCCACACGGACGAGGTGCTCATTGCCCTGTCCATGTGCGCCGCCACCGACCCCAATGCCAGAACCGCTTTGGAGCAGCTTCCCAAGCTGCGGGGCTGCCAGGTACATACCTCCGTCATGCTTTCCCCTGTGGATATCAGATTTTTTGCCAGGCTGGGACTGGAGCTGACTTCCGAACCGATTTATGAAAGCAAGAAAATTTACCATTAAGCATCAAAACAGAACATCAAAAATAACTTTGCCGTTCCTTTTTCCTTATGGGTAAAAGGACGGCAAAGTTATTTTTTATACCTTATCGTGCGGAGCCTGACGCTGTTTACAGTGATTCCGAAAGGCCCGCCTGGTCTGTTACCCGTACCCCGGAAAACGCGCTCCCGCTCCGTGAAGAACGTAGCGGACGCTAAATTCGCCGGGAAAAGCATCCCGGCTCATTAAGCGCCGACGTTCTTCGAGGGTTTCCCGGGGTACGGG
>CATKXR010000135.1 GCA_949840805.1 uncultured Lachnospiraceae bacterium
TTATGGAACACTGGAGGAATATTATATTGCTAATAAAGAAGAAAATCCATTGTTGGCTGGGTTGGTGTATATAGAACGAGGTCAATTCCAAAATGCGGAGAAATGTTTTAGATTGCCAAATATGAGATGTAAAAATTCATGTACTTCTATTAGGCCGGTGACGAAAGAACAACTTGCCCGTGTCAGTGTCTCCTGTGAACAGCTGTATCGCAGAAGTGATTATGAAAGATTGCTTGATTATACAATAGCTATGCAGCATGGGGTAAAATGGACAGAAGAAACAGCAGCGTATGGATTGTTGCCCGAAGAAAGACATGGGAAATAGTGAAACGGAGAGTACCAGTACAACATAAAAGAAAAGAGGATGAAAACAAACATGAAAGCAGCTATGCAATATCAAAATAAAACTCCGGAAGAGATTGTTCGTCAATACAAAAAGAAACTTCGGGCCAAGCAGGGGCTTCTCATCCTGATCTGATGGGAGCCGAAAAAATTAGTTCCCAGGTCTGACAGGCTGGCAGCGTCCTTGAAAAAGACAGGGCCTTCATCTGAATATGTGGGCACATAATAAACATCAAACTTACTCTGAAATTCTTCCAGGATAGCCTGCGATGATCCGGCTGGCGGTGGAGGTAAGGGGAGGTTCCCTGCAGTTTGGAGACCTGTTCTGGCTGAGTGACTGGAATCCGGATTTTCCACAGGACCAGATATTGTCTTTGCCGGACGGGTACTATCATATCACAGTCTGCACCAGAAGGCCGGAACTGGTGATCCTGATTGAAAATCAGGGATGCTGCCGGGCGGGAATCCGAAGAAAAGACCTGACCAAAGCGGACCCTCCGGTTTATGTGGCTGCGGATCAGATAAATGACCAAAGATCGACCTTGTGTGCCGGAACGCTCAGCGGATTTCTGAGGGCTGCCCTTGCCTATGAAGCGGTATTTGCCTTTCCTTTTCATGGGGATGAACTTATGTATTGGCTTACGGAGGAAGAACTGGAAACCGTCCGGACTGGCCTTGAAAAACAACCCTTTGGGCTTTCTGGCTGGCTGGGGATGGATATGAGCTTTTACAGCAATGCCTCTGACAATATGGCTGTAATCATGGACTGCGGTGATCTGGAAGTGCTTTATGGAGCCGCCAGCGAGGCAGGGTATAAGAAGCTTATGGAAGTCATGGAAGGACTTGGAGAAGCGATATAAAAGAGAACGGAAATCGAGCAGGGTATGAAGGAAAAAAAGGGATTGGACAGCAGAGGGGAAGTATTCGGCAGAATCAAAAGAATGGCAGTAACAGGGATTCTGTCAATGTTCCTGCTTACCGGATGCAGCCGGGAACGGATGGAGACACGGCAGGAAATTGACCATATCTACCATGCGGCAGAAAAAACAGCGGAGGACAGGGCAGCAGCTTATATCACGGAAAAATATGGGATAGATGCTTCGCCACAGGGATACTGGGTTCAGGGGTATCATGATTTTTTTGCACCTTATGTCAATTCCAATGTGGTGGTATTTATGGAATATGAAGGCAGGAAGTTCTGCGCAGGCATTGATGTGAATGATGAGACAATCCTTTGGGATAATTACCAGAGGGAAGAAATAGAGGCTGTCCTTCAGGAATACTTTACAGAGCTGTATCATCTGCCGCAACCTTATAAAACAGATATTGAATTTCAACTGGAAAATGCCCCAGGATATCGTGCAGCTACACCCGCAGAATGGCGGGAGAGAGGATTTGACCATAGGAATATGGCGGATTTTTATTTCCAGGGTCAGGCGGCAGAAGAATTGCTTGCGATGATGGACCGGGTGGAATTCCATAATTCCTGGCTGTCCATGAAGCAGCCTCTTACCTCACTTTCATTCGAGGCTGGGGACTGGCCGGTCTGTGAAGAGGGCTATGTTGCGTGGAACCTGCGGGTATATGCTTCACCGGAGGCGGAATGGGTAGACCGTTCTGTGGAATATCCGGATATCGCAGGCTTCCCATATTTCAGGGAGTGGAGGCGGGCCTGCCTTAAAGACAGGGGAACAAAGCAGGAAGAAATGCCAGAAGATTCCTGGGGATTTCATTCCATGCAAAAGGAGGGGATTATGGTTATATCAAGGCTTCCTTTTGAAATAGAAGATATCCTGTGTATCAGTGAAGGTGCAGAGGAATGGCATATTGACCGTGGAAACAGCGAAACCCAGATATATAAACTTGTGTCAGATGTGTATGAAGTGACAGAAGAAAGCCCTGACAGTAATTATGCAACGGTAATGCATGTGCCGGAAGATTTCATGGCCCAATATGAAGGCGCCCTGTACATACTCAGCCGGAACCGGGAAACAGGGGAAGTAAAGCTCGTGAAAGACATCTCGTCAAAGGAAGAATTGGATTTGTTGCCAGAGGATGAATTTGACAGAGATTATAAGGTACATTCCAATGGAACATGTGGCATGAGCGCAGGCTTTCAGTATGCAGTGGCGGAAAGAAAAGGGGAGGAAGAATAAGGATGGGATTTCAGGACGAGATGAAACAGATGTTTCTGCGCGTTGCGGCGGGGGAAATAGAACCGGTGGAGTGGGAAACTTGGTGGAACAGCAACAGGCTTAAGCTGGAAGAAACCTTGACCCGGGGAGACCAGGGGCGGATTATGCCCGCTTTATGGAGTGCAAACTATTACTGGATGACAAAGACCCAGGGCGGTGTTGCCTATTATTTCCATACCCAGGGGCGCCCGGTGAAGACGTCCGGTTATTATGAGGAAAAAGCACAGGAAGAGGAGATCCGTGACAGACAGAAAGCCATAGAAGCCTATCACAGGAAAACGGCGTCTGTCAGGCGTTCCTGGGAGGAATATCTGGAGAAACATCCGACAGAATCCATTTCTTTTGACTGGAAGAGCCTGCTGGGAACGCCGCCCGGCCAGAAACCGGCGAAAGCGTTCAGCTATAAAAAGGCAAGGACAATCGAACAGTGGAAAGAATGCGGGGAAGAACTGAAACTGCGCCTAAAAGAGAACCTGCAGGCAAAGATAGCCCCTGTCACAAAGGCATACGGTATGAAAAAAGCAGGCCCCAAAACCTTTGTGCGAGAAAGGAACGGCCTGGTATCCCGGATTCAGTTTATCGGTTATTTCAGGGGCGGCGGATATGAGGCCATCATCTGCTATCTCTGTCCCATATACGCCATACAGTACGGAATCTTAGGCTTGCCGGGCCATGTCAGCCAGGGAGAATATTTTCAAAAGATGCATAATGGATGGGGCGTGATCGAGTATGGTGGGGAAGCCGTGGATGCTGCCGCAGTGGAGAGCATCAACGGAAAATTTGATGATATCCTGACCTTCCTGGCCGACGGCATGTTGCCGGAGTGGCAGAAAATCGACAGCCTGGAGACCTACTTTGCAAAAGAGCGCCAGGATTATCTGAAAGCTACAGAGAAAGGCCCAAACGATCCGAGAACTGGCCGGCCTATGTGGAATCCGGATGGGGAGGGAAAACCGGACCCCTGGAGAGCGGATGACTATCTGTTTGGCGTATGGGATCTGCTGACCGGAAAGGAGGCGGAAGGATATGCGCGCCTTGACGAATGCGTGAAATATAATTCCGATTATATGAAAGACCACCTGAAGGAGTTCCCCAATGCCTACAATGATCCAAGAGACCCCATAGCAGTGATGTACCGTAATGCACAGCTCTTTCTGGAAACAAAGGAGATTTCAGACGCGCAAGAACGCCGGAACGCAATCCGGAAAACCTATGAGGAAGTATGCCGGTTCATGCGGTATTACCACGGCCTGACTAAAAAGACGGAGAGATCCTGATAACAGGACGTTAAAAGGCTTGTATACAGCATATAAGAATGAAAAGGAAACGGAGATTTTTTGATGATGGATGAGAAAAAAGAGCAGCTTGAAAAGGTTCGCAGGGCATTCCGTGATTCGTACCTGCGGGGATGGATTCCAAACTATCTTTTGACAATACTGGAGCAGGGGGAGGATACCGAAGATACCCTGGCAAAGATGGAGCAGGTCATGGCAAAATACTGTGCTCCCCGTAACTATGCGACGGAAGAATTGCAGAGCCTTGACGAAGGGAGCGAGAAACAGAACGACTGGAGAAGCCTGCTGTTTGAATTGAGCCCCACTGTCAGGATATTCTGGGCGGAAAGATATAACCGTTATATCAATCCTAACGGGAAATATCAGGCACTTCTGGGATTTACGGATATGCGGGAACGGTTCCTGCAGGTGTCCCATGAAAGCAGCACGGAGCTTCTCTACCGCGTTGGATGGAAGCCGATGGATACCATGTGCGCTTATCTGCTGGGGATGACCACAAACCGCATGTACAACCTGTCTCCGGATGCAGTCAGGGCCGCTGTCCGAATGGATCGGGAATCGACAGTCCGCCTTCTTGACAAAAAAGTGCTCGGAGAGGTGATTGTTCATCATCATTCTTCTTATCAGACGGAATGGCAGAGAATATGGATGGAATTTCTTTACCTGTTCTGCGGGTTTGACGATCAGACATTCCTGCATGAAGAGCATAAATTAAAAAAACTGAAGCAGCAGTGCCAGGTCATCTATGAGAAACTTGCAAATCCGGATTATGAGCAGCTGGAACTGGAGAAAACGCTGCGTGCCTGCGCTCTGCTTCCTGTACAGGAAGAGCCAGGTGATGTTTCCGATAAAAAATTCATAAAAAGACAGAAGGCGGCTCTTTTGCGTGCCTTTGTCAGCAGCTACCTGTGGCGTTGCTCTGATTGGAAGAAAATGAAGGAGTATCCGGCAGGCCGGGCAATGGCACGAAACCTTCTCTGGGGAAATTACCGGGATGGGGCGCTTCAGACCGCATTTGCCCTGAAAGAAGACGGAAGCGTGATGGACGGGAAGGGAGAGACTATTTCTCTGGAATCCTTCTCTGGTGAAACAGGCAGGATCGGGCTGGTGCATCCGGAGGAACTGACAGAAACAGAGCGGAAATTTTGGAAGAAATATGCAGGAAAGGAAAAATGGAAACAGCCGTTTCCGCAACTAAAAATACCTGCCTGTCAAGGCCAGTATGATCTTTCGGCTTTTAGCGGTATAC
>CATKXR010000136.1 GCA_949840805.1 uncultured Lachnospiraceae bacterium
CCTTTCGTGAAAGCAGCCACCGCCGCCTCCACCGCAAAGGAATTTGGTTCCGCCACTTCATCCGTATTCAGTCCCCGCCAGACCTTATGCCGCAGATTCGGATTCGGAACGGCCACTGCCGCTGTCTGCAGTCCTGCCGGGTTAAAGGCTTTTGTAGGCGCCATGCAGGTGATGCTGTGATTCCTGCAGCTTTCTGATACCGAAGCAAAGGGAATGTATTCCTTACCCGGACTGGTCAAATCACAATGAATTTCATCTGAAATTACCGTCACATGATATTTCCTGCACAGCTCACCCACCTGTTCCAGTTCTTCCCTGCTCCAGATTCTTCCCACCGGATTGTGGGGATTGCACAGAATCATCAGTGTAGTCTGGGGATCGGAAAGTTTCCGCTCCAAATCTTCAAAGTCCATCTGATAGCCATTCTCATCATATCGCAATGGATTTTCTATAACATTCCTTCCGTTATTCACTATGGAATTGAAAAAAATATTGTAAACCGGCGTCTGAACCAGCACATTTTCTCCCATCGTTGTCAGCTTACGCACCATACTGGAAATGGCCGGAACTACTCCCGTACAGAACACAAGCCACTCCTTTTCCATAGAAAAACCATGCCTGCGCTCCCACCAGCCCATATAAGCCTGATACCATTCTTCCGGCACCACAGAATAACCAAATACACCATGGGCAGCCCTTTCCTGAATTGCCGCCTGAATCTCCGGCGCTGTCTGGAAATCCATGTCTGCCACCCACATAGGCAGCTCATGCTCTTTTACATCCCATTTCATCGAATGGGTATCTCTTCTGTTGACAGGTTTATCAAAATCGTAAGGCATACTATCCCTCCAAGTTTTCTAGCAAAGTTTATCTCACAAACAACCTTATTCCAAGGAAAAGGTCACAGTTACATCTCCACTTCCCAGGGCTTCCTCCCAGCCGGTCAGATTATCAATATGCCCCAGTCTTGTATAGCTCCAGGAATTGGAGCCGTAAAAAATAACAATCTGGTTCCCATTGTATAAAACGATATCCCCAGCCTGTGTTGTGGTCTGGCTGTTACTTGTGGGAAGGCTTGTTCCCAGAGGACCTACCTTTTCAAAGCCGGAATAGTCGCTCATTTGGATTACTACAGGACTTTCCCTCATCATTTCCACCAAAGCAGACACGGCTTCATTCTCTTCCAGTGTCGCTGAAAATACCACATCCCCAACCTGCACATTCATATTTGTCACTTCATTTTCCTCCGTATTATTCTGAATATCTGTTTCCGTACCAGCCGTTTCACCAGGCTCCGTTTCCGGCATAATTTCCGTCTCACTCATAACTGCTGATTCGGTCATGCCTTCCGCTTCATCAGATCCGGCGCTCTCCGTCATAGTTTCTGATACAGTTTCTGTGGAATCCATATCGGCGGATGATACATCTACAGTCTCTAATCTTTCCGTAGCGTCAGGCTGTGATGTACTTTTTGCTACGGAAGATTCCGCTTCAGATACCGAGGCCCTTGCCTGTGTATCATTCTTTCTACATGCCGCCAAAGAAAGCACAACCGCCATAAGACAAAGTAAAATACAACATTTTTTCACCGTTATCTGCTCCTCGCTTTTCAGATTTCTATTTTATGTCGGAATCGCCCGTATAAAAACAAAGATTCCAAACAAACTCAAAACTGCCCCGAAAATCCGGTTCATCTTCTGGAGATTGTCCGTCCGCTTCTTCTTTCTGGCCAGGGCAACCGCGGCAGTAAGCCCTCCCCACCAGAGGTAGGTTCCAATGAAAACACCTAAAACCACCAGCCAGCCATTTTCAGACGTACTTCCTCCCGCAATGCCAAACCAGGAAAAGGCAAACAGAAAGGTCAGGATCGCCGCCGGATTCGTAATCCCTATCAAAAAAGAAGAAAGAAACATCCGCACTCTTCCCGACACTGCCGGGATTTTGGCCGCCTCTCCTTTTCGGAAAAGCAGGCGGATTCCCATAAACAGGACAATGGTTCCCCCTGCCAGATGGATGGCAGTCTGGTATTCCAAAAGGAAATCCGAAACCATAGTCAGCCCGAAAGCTCCGATTGCAGCATAGATACAGTCCGCTATGGACGATCCCATTCCCGTGAGAAGTCCTGCCTTTATCCCATGCTCCCATGTCCTTTGTACCGTCATGGCTCCTACAGCACCCACCGGCACCCCAAAGAGCAGCCCAATCAGAATCCCTTTCAAAAGCAGGCTCATACCGCCTCCTTCCACTCTCTCCTGCAGATGATCTTTGTCTTTGCCGGATCTACCTTGTCTTTTTCAACAATCAGTTCATCAATACGGTCTGCACGAATCACGCCGCCGGAAGGGTTCATCACGCTGTCAATCTTTCCCGTGATGTCGGCATCCACCGTGGAATACTCAAAAGCCAGCGTGGTGTTCAGGAGCTTACAGTTCTTCATCACCAGATTGTCAATGTAGCACATTCCCTGCAGGCTCTCAATGGTGCAGTTAATCAGCGTCAGGTTCTTCGCATTCCATCCCAGATATTCGCCGGAGATGAAAGAATCGTATACGGTCACATTCTCGCTGTTCCAGAAGGCATCCTTGGAAAGCATCCGGGCATTATGGATTTCCATATTCTTTACCCCGTCAAAGGAATAATTGCCCACCAGCTGGAAATCCCGCAGCACCATATTCCGGCTGTTCATGGCAAAATAATCACCCTTTGCCGATACATGCTCCAAGGTCACATCCTCACAGTTCCAAAGTGTTTCCGCTGCATTGGGGAAGTTCACATTGCGCAGATTTACTGTGTGGCAGCGGCGGAAGTTCTTCGGGGCCTCGATCACGGCATCTTCCACCGTGATATTGTCCGTGTACCACACCCCTGCACGAGCCATCTCAAACCAGGTACAGTTTCTGGCCGTGATATTCTTCGCATACCAAAAGGGATACTTCCACTTGAACATGCAGCCCTCCAATTCAATATCATGGCTCTCTTTCAGCGGGGACTCTCCATCTGCAAAGATGCTGTCATAGATCTTCAGATCCGCTCCCTGAAACAATGCTCTTTCTCCTGTCAAATACTCCTGTCTGATTTCTCTTGCTTTCATGATGTTTCCTCCTTCATTATGTTCAGTAATTTTTTACTTTTTATGTCTGCCCGTTCTTTCCTTTGGCTTATAATAAGGATACCGGATGCAGATAACATGCCGCTAACAAATAAATAAACAATTTCTAAATGAATTCTTGCAGATTTCTCAACTTATCAGACGGCTTCATCAGATGAACTTCCCTCTGAATCCGTTTCGATTGGTTTTATTACTTTTGCAGGTGCGCCTCCCACAATTACACCAGCCGGAACATCCTTTGTTACCACAGCCCCGGCTGCAACGATAGCCCCATCACCAATCGTAACGCCCTGTAATACTGTAGCATGGGCGCCGATCCATACATTTTTTCCGATATGAATAGGCTTTGGAATAAGATCTCTTCGATGCTGCGGGTTCTGTTCATGATTTAAAGTTGCCAGAACGACCATCGGGCCAATCAATGCCCCATCATCAATGTAAATTCCGCCCTGATCCTGAAATTGGCAGCCTCCGTTTATGAAAACATGCTTTCCAATGTGAAGATTTTTTCCACAATCCGTATAAAACGGCGGAAACAGTCCGAAGCTCTCATCAATCTCCCGTCCTGTAAGAAGGGAAAACAACTCCCGTAGTTCCTGCGGTTCATGATAGCCGCAATTTATCCGGGCTGTTATTTTCATTGCCTCCTGGCTCAGTTTCCCCATATATGCAAGAACCTCTGAGCCACGCACCACCTTTTCACCAGAATTCATTGCTGAAATAAAATTTTCCGTATTCATAAAATCCTCCTGCTTACTTTTCAATTTGAAACTACTATAAACATTCATAATGTGTTTCTCCATAGATTTAGTATAAGAAAGCAGGGTAAAAATAGCAAATACTTATGCTTAATAGTTTTCCATAACAAATAATTATACTTTTATAACCGGTGTTTCATAAAGGTTAATGAAGGCCCACTTTTCGAATAGGAAATCAGTACACAATAGTTACATTAGTTCATGCCAAAATAAGAACCGGCACAATTTGGTCGTCATTGCCCGAATATACGTCTACATCGCCCTCTGCCAAAGCCAAAAGTCTCGCTGTCTGGGAAATATTCCCTCCTGCATCCTTTACCCCTACAATATTTTTTACTTCACGGCACAGTCTGACAATCGTTTCTGGCTGAATATTACATCCTGTCCTACCCGGCACATTATACAGCAGTACCGGAATCTGAATAGCCTCAGCTACCGTTTTAAAATGCTGATACAGCCCATTCTGGGTTGCCTTATTATAGTAAGGCGAAACCAGCAGAATACCATCCGCCCCCGCTTTTTCTGCCTCCACAGAAAGCTCCACTGCTGTATTTGTGCAGTTTGAACCTGTTCCTGCAATCACCGACAGCCTTCCGGCCACTGTCCTGACACAGTGCCGGATCAGGTTCAGCTGCTCCCCATGTGTGAGCGTGGATGCCTCCCCGCTGGTCCCGGCTACAATGATGGCATCCGATCCGTTCTGTATCTGGAATTCTGCCAGTCTGTCAAACTCTATATAATTGATGCTCCCATCTTCATGGAAGGGCGTTATGATTGCTACGCCGGCTCCCTTAAAAATCGACATGCCCCTTCCTCCTAGTATAATAATGATATAGCAACAAGAGCTATAGTTAATAAGTTACAAAGACAAGTCAAACAGATAGCTGAAGGGGAATATTCCTTCCACCATCAGATGCTGTCAATAAAAAGATTTAT
>CATKXR010000137.1 GCA_949840805.1 uncultured Lachnospiraceae bacterium
TTTATTATAGCAGGATTTACGAAATTAACAACTTTTTTATATTGTTACGTTATAAACGCAAGAAATGCCGTCGGCTTGTCTTGCTTTTCAAAGCAGCTGTCCATAGCAGATGGTTCAAAATATGTATCTACTGAACGACGGCTTTTTTCTTTTAAAGAGCAACTTCTATTTTGTTGCCACCATGTGACATCTACTCCATAATTCATTTTTATAGGTAAATACATTTTGGGTTATACTTTCCTCAATAAAGCCAACTTTTTCATAACAATACTTTGCCGCAGTATTTTCATCGAATACATTTAATTGGACTAATTTAGCCCCTGTTATTTCAAAAGCATATTTCAAAGCTAATTTAATCATTGCTTTTCCATAGCCTTTTCTCCGCAAATTATTGTCAACCACAACAAATTTAATAAATCCTGTATCATCATTAACATTGATAGAGTAGCAGAAAAAACCTATGACTTTTCCATTGGTTTCCGTTGCTACATACGCGCTGTCCGTCCATTCAATCGCAGTTTTTTCTAAGAAAGCATGAAGATTTTCCTTTGTAACCGGATATGGAATTAAGTTAGCACACCACAAGGCATGAATTTTTTCATTATCAACCCATTTTTCTATATATTCATAATCTCTGCTCTCTATATATGGCCTTATCCTCATAGGGTAATCCCTCCTAATCTGAAATTACTTCCTTATCACCACAAACCTTGATGTTTACAAGCTTTTCAAACTCCCCGAGTAGGGATCGAACCAACAATCCTTCGGTTTACAGCCGAATGGTCTCCCCTCAGAAATACGCCGGATTCAGGAAAAGCGCCACCAGGCAGGCAATCTCCCCCTCTGCGTCCAGCCCCCAGTAGCCGCTGTAGATGCCGTCTCCCATGCCGCTGGAAAACAGGACTGTCCTTAAGCCGCTCCCCGGCAGCCGCCATTCCAGAAAGCTCCCGCCCTGGTTCTGGAATTCCGGATTCGCCTGGAAGCTTTCCTGGAAAAGGGCTGCAAAATAGTCTGTATACTTGTTCTTTCCCGGATTCTCTTTTTCCCACTTTTCAAAGAACAGCCGGTTCTCCTGGGAGACCTTCCCGTCCGCAATACAGGCAAGCCCCGTATCCACGCCGAAAAAGGTAAAGATACCCGGCTTTCCCAAATCTTCCGGTTCCTTTCCTTTGGGCATGGCAATCTCATACCGGACAGCCGCCTGAGGGCTGACCGGAAGCCTTGCGGCAGCGATTCGGAGGCCTGCAATCCGGGAAAGGCACACCGACAGCTCCACGGGGTAGCTCCCGGCCGGAATCTTCCTGTCCAGAACTGTTTCGTACCGGCTGCCCAGATAGGCAATGGGGTCTGCCAGCACCACCTCCCCTGTGGGGAAGTCCGCTTCTCCCGCCCGGACTACCTTGATTTTCGGGCTTTCCGTAAACAGGCTCTGGAAAAAAGCTGGCGGGTAGGTATCCTGGTTCAGGAATTTCAGGTTCTTCTCAAAGGCGATCTGAGCCGGATGCTTCACCGGCTCCCGGATCTCCTTTCCCGTCCTTGTGTCCACGAAATATTTCCCCGTTTTGTCGCTGCGGAATTCCAGGTCGCTGCCCATGGGCATGTAGAACACATTCACCACTGTGGGCTCTATGTCTGCGAGGGTATTGAAATCCACAATCGCCATGTTGTTGGCATCATCCACGTATTCCTGGCTGTCCCTGTCCCCGAATGCCACCCATCCGTTCCCATGTCCGCCCTCCTGGCGGAACAGCCATTTCAGCTTTGATGTGCCGTCCAGGATGGACTTCGTGACGATGGTTCCTCCAGCGCCCTGGATGTATACCTTCCTTTCGTTTTGTCCTTGTTCTTCTCCTGGCTGTTCTTCTGTTGGCTGCTTTTCTGCCAGCTCTTGTTCCGTTTTCTGCCCGGATTTTTGTACCGATTTACCTTGAGCCGATTTGTCTTCTTTCTTCTTACCGAATAATCCCATATCGTTTCTCTCCTTTATTATAGTTCCGCATCTATAAAAACTTACCTGTTTCAAACATCAAATAATGCTTCCAACCGTTCCTGTACCGCCTCCTCCTTTGTCACGAACCAAAAGGTACATTCTTCCTTGTCGTAAAGCCCAACAGCCTGTCCGTCCATAGCCTGATAAAGCGTCCGGGTATTGCCTGCCGCTATTCTGTCCGTAATGCCCGCAATGGGGGACAGATGCGGATGCAGCTTCCCGCCCTCAAGCAGCATTGCCGGTTCAAAATCCAGAAGCTCCCAAAGAAACAGATCCAATGTCTCATCACAGGCCAGCGCCCACAAAAATTCCGCCGCAAGGAAACCGTCCAGAATGCCATATGCGCCCCATCCGGAAACGCCGTCATTGGCACGGCGGTATAGAAATGGGCTGTTCCATTCTGCTGCCCAGTGATACACCGCCTGGTTTTCTTCCAGAAAATTCAGCTTGCCATCCTTTGTCTGTTTCAGGCCGGAAAGAGGACGGATTACGTTATAACTACTGTAAAACTTACTTGGCAGATAGCGGTAAAACTCTGCCAATGGCAGCGGAAGGGAGGTCCCCAGGCGGGCTTCTGCCCGGCCAATGCTTTCCTCCTTTGCTCCCCTGCCCTCCATCCCGGCAAATTCACAAAGAAACTGCAATACCGGGGCAATGGATTCCAGTTCCCGTTCCTGGGGCGGACTGGGCGGAGCCGAATGAAAGATGGGATGCCCGTCCTGGCTCTTTATCCAGACATATTTGAAGCCCATCCGCTTCATGAGCTGCTCCAGTTCTTTGTCGGTCTTGCCGCCAAAATAGGCCGTTCCTGAATAAGTAATGCATCCGCACAAAAGCCGGAATGGCTCTTCCATAAAGTTTACGTTAAAATTTATTCTGACACTGGAAAGCTGTTCTAATGGGATATGATAAAAAGCATTCAGGGGAAGTTCCCTCAGTCTTTTCCAAAAGTCTTCCGTCTTATCCCGGTTGACGGCTATAACGCTGGACTGCGCCAGGGTCTGCTGGTATCCCAGCCACTCCACAATCCATCTGGAAAGGTTTGACTGGTTACAGGGCACTTCATGGCCTTCCAGGTGCTTTTCTTCCTTGCGTGTTTCCGGCGATACATAGAGACCCCACATTGGGGGATCGTCCGGATTGTCGTTGCTCATAATGTCCTTGCTTTTGTGATACCGGCTTACTTCAAATCCATAACCGTACCTTTCATGCCGGCAAAAGGGCAGAATCGTAATCACGGTATCTGTCCAGTAGATACGTTTATAAATTTTCAGTTCCTCAAAAGGAATCAGATTTCCCTTTCCCGAAAAGGCCGGGTCATCCGGATGAAAGGTCAGGTATAATTCCTTGAAAGCCTGGGGCAGAGCGAATCCCAGTTCTGCCTCCTTGTCTGCGATATCCTGTGGTGTCACGGAACTTTCCATATTGCTGCCGAAAGACTTTATCTTACACAGTTCCTCCAGTATCACTGTACTATACCTCCATCTCTCCTAAAGCATATCCAACCATCTTTTAACAAATCTTCATCATAAGGAGGACTAATTGTATGATTCCCTACTTGTTCCTGTAATCTCCTCAAGTCTCTCTTTGCCGTCAGGCAAAACATCTCATAGACCTCATCCGGACTTCCTTCTTCAGCGGACTTCATCAGCGCTGCTGTTGCCAGCAGTGTTCCTGGCATGCCGCCAATACTCACCTGAACGGCATCCTTATCCTTGCAGGACGATCACCAGCGCCAGCACCATGATGCCAGCCATCAGAACCAGCGAAACCTTAACCGGAGAACGTTCCCCGCTTTTCCAGTCGGAAAACAGGCTGTTGTTGTCATCATCCATGCTGCACCGCCCGTTCCGGTTCCAAATCATAAAATGATAGATTGCAGAGACGAGGTCTATGGCTCCAAAAAGCAGCACGGGATTACGGACATAAAAAATGGCCATTCCCAGGGAGATTCCATCCGCTTCTCCGCCTAACATGACACTGCCCCATATCAGGCGGATGACCGTCATGATGGCAGCAGCCAGAATACAGGTCAGTGCCGCAGCTCCGTATTGTTTCGCTTTCAGCTTCTCGCTGGTTTCCTGTTTTTGAGGAAATCTGTCGTCCATGTTCCGCTCCTCCTTAAGATTGCCGCCGGGTATGAATTTCAATGCTCACAATCGCCAATCATTTCCCACATACAGTCCGCCAATTGTCCCGAATCCTCTTCCATGTGCGCCAGATAAGTGACCATCAGCCCTCTGCTGGGGAAAATATAGCATCTCTGCCCCCATTTGCCGCTGATCCGGAAGCCGTCCTGATATTTCCAGACGAAATATCCGTACCCGCCCTCCCGGTTCATCTGTTGGATGCCGCAGGCTTCCTTTACATATTTTTCCGACAGGATCCTTGTCCCCTGATACAAGCCCTCGTCCATCAGCACAAATCCGATGCGGCTCAGCTCATTTACCGTCAGCTCCATTCCGGAAGCCCCGTAAAAGTAACCGTCGGGGCATCTTTGGAAGGGCGGGTTTTCGATTCCAAGGGGCTGGAACAGCCGTCTCTG
>CATKXR010000138.1 GCA_949840805.1 uncultured Lachnospiraceae bacterium
CCTGTGCCAGATCGGCCACCGGCTCCAGATAGGAATAGATAAACACAGCAAGAATCATGAACAGGATCAGCACCCTGACTTGCACCAATTCCTGCTTTAGCTGAAAGCAAAACACCCGAAGTCCCTTACTCATTCTCCACTCTCCTTTTCAGCTTCCGGTAAAACAGAATACCAAATCCCACAGTCAGTCCCAACACCACCAACGCAGAACACAAAATGGTGCACTGATCTGTACCGGCGGAACTTCTGCCCTGCAGCCATAAATCCAACCGAAGTCTGACAGGAATCTTCAAAACCAAATAAGCCCAGCCCGTCAAAAAGGATAGAATCAAAGGAGATGCCGCCGTCACATAGATATTAGGGAAATATGACGATACCAGCAAAGCTGCCGTTGCCCATAACCCTCCGTTCAAAAACAAAAGGAAGATAACCGCTGTAAAGTAGCAGGCAGCATTGCCTTGCAGCAAAAACTCATAATAGGGAAAGGCTTCTGTCTCCGGCAATCTAACCCGATTGAACAACTGAACAAAAGAATTGGCCAGGAGGATAAAAGTAATCCCGCCTGCCGATACCGAAAGAGCTCCCGAAAAGAATGTCGTAAGCACCTTGGACATGCAGTATTTCTTCTTCCCTGCTTTCATAAGCAGCGCTCTCAGCGTATTCGTATTGTATTCCTCGCAAAAACTTACTGCATAGGGAAGCGCCGCCAGCATCGGAACCACATAGATACCATAAAAGCCTCCAAATATAAAAGAATTACACCAATAATAGTATACATCCACAGTCTCAGGAGATGTCCACATAAACGGTATCTGGTTCCAGGTATCCAGACAGATGCACAACACCACGCCGACCGGCACGAGGAAAAATCTCACCGCCAGGCTCCTCTTCAATTCAGCACCAAACAGACGGAGCAATGCCCTTTTATTCTCCATAGGACAGATTGCCTCCCGTTATCGCATTGATCCGCTCCGCAATGCTGTTTCCCGAAGGCGAATCTATCTGCACACACCAATAAGGCACCAGCTTATACTGTTCCTTCTCTTCCCAGTCCGGTACAACGACATATTCCAGCCATATCCGGGAGATTGTAACCTGCGAGCTCAATACGGTATTCAAATAAATTTCCTGTACCGCTTCCAGTGCTGCCTCCGCTGAGATAATCGTCTGCGCCTCTGCTTCCGGGCTGGCGTCAAAAATTCCACCCCTGCTGACTATATAGCGAATCCCATCCTTATCAAGCAGCATAGTGATTCGGATTTCAGCCGTCCAAAAGGTTTCCACTGCCATGGATATGCCCGGCTCATTGATGCCGCTGTAGATTGGCAGATCATCCTTCGTCAGTTCATACTCCATATAGTATATCTCATCTGCGTCCGACCAGTCATAGACCGTAGTTTCTTTTCCTCTCTGTGCATCTTCCTGGTAATTCTGAGTCTGCCTGTACTCCCCCTCCAACTCTGTCAGTATTTCCCGGTTCAGAGCATAAACAGCAAGAACCTCCGAATCCTGTCCGGTCAGTTCCTTAATCCTTTCCTTTCCCATCTGAATGGCATTCTCTGCGTTCAGGAAGGACAAATCCGGTATTTCTTCCTTCCGGAAAGAACAACTGCCGGCATTATAATATGCGGATTCCACCAAATATACGATGTAGTCGTCCCTTTCCTCGTCCTTAGCATATGTAAAATTTCCATAGGGATCCGTACTAAAGTATCCGCCCTCTTCCGTTTTTGCGGAATATGCCCCCACCCATTCCGGGTGAGCCGTTACGACTGCTTCCGACACTCCGAAAAAAACATCTAAATCTTCTCTCGGAAACGCTTGCTTTGTCAACGTATACACGCTATATACCTGCTCTTTCGGCAAAACTACCTCCGCATCAATGACCAACTTATCGGACAGCGTCTCGCTGATATGGTTTGTTTCGGATTCCGCCCCTCCTACACTCCCCTGCATCGCCTCTGTGCTGCTTCCCATCGCTGTACTCTCCGAAGGTTCCGCTGCCGTACCGGAACAGCCAGTCAACAAAATACCGGCAGACATAAGCACAGACAACGCAAACATCTTTTTTGAAACGCTCTTTTTCATAATGTCTCCTCCATTTGATCAACAATATTTTCTTTTTCCGTTCTGTGAAATCAATGACAATTTCCATTATCCCTATTTTTGCCACAGCTGCAACCTTTCCTGCATGAAATGACATTTTTCGCCCTTTTTTGGCCATTTCGCAAATATTCGTCTTATTTTTCCCAAAATCTGTAAGGTTGCATCTGCAGTTCACAGCAATCACATCCCCATACTGTAACGGATTTATAAATCTTTCATAAAATAATTTATAAATGCAGGGGGATTTTTACAGAATGCAGTCAATTTTATCTCTGGAAAATATTTCATATTCCTATCATAATCTGAACGGGGAAACGCCTGCCCTGTCGAACATAACCTTCCGGGCAGCGGAAGGGGAATTTCTGGCGATCGTCGGACCGAGCGGCTGCGGTAATGCGATGGTTCGGTTTTGGAGACTTTGGATACTGTTGCCGCCTGAATGTACCCCAAAAACGAGTGTTATCAGTCAAACAGGTGTTATTTAAAAAACGGACAAAAATATCCCGGTGCTTATCAGGCACCGGGTTCCTTAAATAAATATGAGCAGTCTCTCCATCCCAAACGACTTTTTCAATCATCTCTTTTAGAAAGTCTCTTTTCTGCATCAGCGGGAGTTCCTTGCAGACTTTTGAAAAATCTGTCATCTTTTCCGAAATCTCTTTGATAAAATCCAATACTTCTGTCTTTTCGTGTTCATCCTCCTTTACGCTCTTTATCCGCTTCTGTAAGCTCAAACATTCGTTATCGATCTTCTGAATCTCTTCATTAATATATTGGACAGAAACGCTGTCCGCTTCTAACTGTTTCATAGAGGCTACCAGCTTGCGGATTTCCTCTTTCTTCTTATCATATTCCTGTATCATGAGCTGTTTCTCTGACAAAACTTCAATATCCGAATCCATGATCTGCCTTTTCAGTTCTTCGAGCATCGGCAGGATTCCTGCATCTGGCTTCGCCAGCGCGGTCAATTCACGACAGACCGCGGCATCCAGCGTATTGCCGTGTACATTCCGGTTATCGCATTTCTCCCGGTGCGTTTTATCTTTATATGGGCATCTGTAAGAAAAAGTGCGCTCTCCCGTCTCCGTTACTCTGGATTCCGGATAATTTTTGGGCCGCATCCTGTGTCCGCAGGTACAATAGAGAAGCCCCGACAGAAGCGAAATATTGTTTCTGCTGTTCTTAAAACTATCTCCTTTGCTCTTATTGCTTTCCAGCAGTTTTTGAACGCGCACGAACATTTCCCCGGTGACGATTCCTTTGTGGCGTCCTTTGGAAATAATCCAGGATTCGCAGGGCGTGCTCTGATTTTTATAGATTGTAGAGGTCGTTTTCGCATATCCCATCAGCCCGGATTCGTTGTCCAGTTCTTCTTCATCGATGCAGACCTGACAGCCCAGATTATAAAAATACTGATATGCTTCTTTATCCGCAATACAATAGACCGGATTGACCAGAATATCCCGGATTCCGGAGACGACAAACTCTTTTCCGTTCCGGGTTTTCATGCCATTTGTAAGAAGATATTCCAATACCTTTGTAATCGAACGCTTTTCCAGAAAACAGGAAAATATAAATTTTGCAAGGTCAATCTCATCCGGGTCCTGAACCAGGCAGTACATGGATTTCTTTTTCAGCGCGCTGATTTCTTTTTCAATCTTCATGGAAGTATAGCCAAGCGGCGTATTGCCGCCGAGCCAGCGTCCGCTTCTGGCCAGCATAATCATATTATCTTTGACGCGCTCCGCAATCTGCTCCCTTTCCATCTGGGCGAGCACTCCGGAAAAGTATAGCATGGCCTTGCCGATGGGGGTCGTTGTATCAAATTTTTCCTTAATACTGATAAAAGAAGTCCCTTTATGGCTCAACTCTTCCATCAGATTCGCCAAATCGGCAAGATTCCTGCCAAGTCTGTCGAGTTTATAGCAGACAAGATAATCGAAATGCTTCTCCTGCATATCGCGTATCATCTTCTGAAACTGCGGACGTTTCGTATTTTTACCGGAGAAACCTTCATCTTCGTACTCGATGATTTCCGCTTTGTCGCCTCCTTCTATAAACATAGCTATGTACTCTCTGCACATGATAA
>CATKXR010000139.1 GCA_949840805.1 uncultured Lachnospiraceae bacterium
ACTCAATCGGCTTCGCCGCAAATTTTGAGCGATTTGTCAAGCGTTTTTTGAAAAAAAGTGGGTGATTTTTTGAAATAAGGGTCTGAAAGCCTTATAAAATCAGGGCTTAAGATTCCGAAAAGTTATAGGAATAAGAAGGAGGAATTTTATGAAAAGAAAGATCACAGGAATGTTATTGGTAGCTGCGATGATGGGAACTGCAGTGGGGTGTTCCTCAGGTTCTGCGCCGGAAACTACAGCGCAGACTACGGAATCGACTACGGAACAGACGACAGAAGAAAGTCAGGAGCAGGAAACGGAAGTGGAGGAATCCACAGAAACGGAAGAAGGGTCCGGGGATTCGGCTATGTCGCTTTCCGGAATGCCGGAGGACGAAATGGTGGCTCATGTGAATCATAAGACAGAAGATGAGTCCGCGCCGATTGTGTATTTTACTTCGGATGTGAGTCCGGAGGGCCTAAGGAAAGTATATGAGGCACTGGGCCATACTCTTGAGGGCAATGTAGCAGTGAAGATCTCTACCGGAGAGCAGGGCAATGAGAATTATCTTCGCCCGGAACTGATCGGGGATCTGGTACAGTCGCTGGATGGGACCATCGTAGAATGCAATACTGCTTATGACAGGGCAAGGGCAAGTACGGCCATGCATTATCAGGTTGCGGAGGATCATGGCTTTACCGAGATCGCTGAGGTGGATATCATGGATGAGGAAGGCTCTATGGAAATCCCTGTAGAGGGCGGTACTTACCTTACAGAAGATCTGGTAGGAGATCATCTGGCAAATTATGATTCCATGCTGGCTCTTTCTCATTTCAAAGGCCATCCCATGGGGGGATTTGGCGGGGCGTTAAAAAATATTTCCATTGGCGTTGCTTCCCGAAGCGGTAAGAGCTGGATTCACAGCGCGGGAACTGTCAAAGACGGATTGGAGATGTGGCCTCAGAATCCCTTCCTCTGCTCCATGGCAGAGGCGGCCTGGGCTGTAGACAACTATTTTGGGGACCAGATATCCTATGTAAATGTGCTGAATAACATTTCTGTGGACTGTGACTGTGTGGCGGAGGCTGCTGACCCTGCTATGGAGGACATCGGAATCATGGCCTCTCTTGATCCGGTGGCCATCGATTCGGCCAGTGTAGATATGATCTATGATGCCCATGACGGTCATGAATTGGTGGAGAGGATCGAGTCCCTCAATGGACTTCTGATCCTGGAGCATGGCGAAGAGATGGGACTGGGGAGCCAGAACTACCGTCTGGTGAATCTGGATGAGTAAAGGGAGCGCCAAATGATCCGGCTTATCCGCAGAGAACTCATTTACCTTGCTTATTACTTTGAGATCCAGTTAGGGCAGATCCTGCCCTACTGGATCTTAGGGATTGTCATAGGGTCAGTGGTATCTGTGTTTGGAAAGAAAAAGATCCATGAACTTTTTATGGCAATGCGAAAGCATAAGTTTGGACTGCTGGGCATTATCCCGGCAAGCCTTCTGGGGATCGCCTCGCCTCTGTGCATGTATGGAACCATCCCTATTGCGGCTTCTTTTTCGGAGCAGGGAATGTCTGATGACTGGCTTGGGGCATTTATGATGAGTTCCATTTTGTTAAATCCTCAGCTGATGATCTATACTTCTGCCTTAGGGGAAGCTGCCTTCTGGACCCGGCTTGTTTCCAGTTTTTTATGTGGATGCTGTGCAGGGCTTTTGATCCACATTTTTTACAGGAATAAAAGTTTTTTCAACTTTGAAGGGTTTGGTTCGGGAAAAAACCGGGATACGGATCCGAATTTACTTGTCCGCCTGCTGAAAAACATAGGGCGGAATGTAAAGAGAACCGGCCCATATTTTTTACTGGGAATCCTGCTGGCCTCGCTGTTTCAAATCCACGTACCCTCAGAGGCATTCGCGGATCTCTTCTCTGCCGACAGGCGGTTTGGTATTTTTATGGCAGCCACCATTGGCGTCCCTATGTATGCGTGCGGAGGCGGGACCATACCCCTCCTGCGCCAGTGGCTGCAGTCAGGAATGAGCATGGGAGCCGCAGCCGCCTTTATGATCACCGGGCCGGCAACCAAGATCACCAATCTGGGAGCCATGAAAACAGTTTTAGGTATCCGGCGTTTTATCCTGTATCTGGGGTTTTCCATGGCGTTTGCCTTTGTTTGCGGGGTGGCGGTAAACCAGATTGGCATATGAAGGAGAAGATATGGTCAGCCTGCATAATTTCCTTTGGAAACGGTAAAGGAGTACAGAAGTGTTCTGGTGTGGAGGAAGAATCGTTTTTTATGACTTAAGGATGTTTGCAGTATAGCAGGTGCTGGCACTTTCCATGTGGAGTGTCAGCATTTTGAATATATGGATGATAGAAATAGAGTGGTTTATTTGCATAAAGGGGGCTGTGAAAGTACAATGGAGGGATGAAAATGGTACAGAGAGAAAACGGTGTATTAGAGTATCAAAATTTAAAAGTAAATCCTCTGGAGCAGATGGTATATTACTGCGGAGAAGAAATCTCTTTGACGAATCGGGAGTTTCAGATTTTATATTTGCTCTTAAAATATCATGGGCAGGTATTCTCTAAAAGACAGATTTATGAACAGATCACAGAGGACGGGGAGAGGGTGGATTATCATACGGTCGAGATAACCATATCCAAAATACGCAAAAAGCTGGAAACCTATTCGGGAAGAAAGGATTTTATTATTACGATCCGTGGGAGGGGGTACAAGTTTAGAAAATAGGGAAATAATATTAGGGAAAATTGCAGATAAAGAGATTTGATAAAAGCAGCCGGGATTTTTGTGGCTGCTTTTTTAGTACATAGGTCCACACAGAGGAATATGCCGCTAAAGCGGCGTGTGGGCCGCGCGGCGAGTAGGGAAAGGGCCTTCCCTATTCGATTAAAGAATATTTCAGAAATTTGTAAGGGAAAAAGAGGGCCTTGGAGAAGCAGGGGAGAGGGGAGGGAGAAGTTGGGGGCTTAAAAATATACGAGGGGGAGATTACTTCCGTGAGCAATGAGCCAAGTGCCATGCGAAATGCCCTATGGGTATGCATGAGCATTTGGCGAATGCCGCGAGAGTGAAATAGCCCATAGCTTACTATGGGTTATTTCACTTGTAAGCGATGAATAACCTACCGTTATCCATCGCTATAAAAAATTGATCATCAAATAGAAGGCAGTTATCAGCTTGGTAGCTGCCCTCTCTTTTCCGGCCTCTCTGTTTCCGTATCCATCACCCCGGAACACCGCTCCTTTATGAATTCACTCCATGGCATCATCGCTTCCACGCCTGCGGGCTTGTCTTTGTAGTCCGGCATGTACAGCAGCAAGGTATACAAATATTGGAACACATTCAGACGGTTTGCCTTCGCTGTCTCTACCAGACTGTAAATGACCGCGCTTGCTTTCGCTCCCTTTACACTGTTGTGAAACAGGAAATTTTTTCTCCCGATCCCATACGCTTTCGCGCACCGTTCCGCCCGGTTGTTTGATATCTCGCATCTTCCGTCCAACAGGTAGTTGCCCAGCAGCTCCCGGTGGTTGTTGGCATAATTCACCGCCTTTTCCAGTCTGCTTCCACCAAGCGGACTCACGGTCCCCAGCCATTCCCAAAAAGCATCCCATACCGGAACCTCCTGCTTTAGCCGCCTCTCCTTTCTCTCCTCAGGCTCCAGATCCTTCAGACTCCTCTCAATACGGAAGAGCAGGTTGCAGTAACAAAGGCCTATCTCCGATGGGAGCAGCT
>CATKXR010000140.1 GCA_949840805.1 uncultured Lachnospiraceae bacterium
AGATGAGACGAATCAAATCTCCCGATGTTATCATGTAAAACGGCGCCGGATTTGCGGAACCGACATAAGCGGCATTGACGCCAAACAATAGTGCTGCCAAAAGGTAGAACAGCCGCAGATTTATCATACCCGGCAGTGCAGCCGAACAAAAACTGACAAACAGACTTACCGGAAGGGCGGAAACAAGGATTGCTTTCACCAGGGGAACCATACAGGCAGATAAAGGTACAGGGAAAGGAGCCGCCGCGAAATAAACTGCCGTGTTGGAAGCAAGGAAAATACATAAGATTGAAAAAGTATACAGAAATCCTCCCAACAGCTTTCCACAGATATATTGCCATTTTTGCAGGGCATGGGACATAAGCAGCAGTTTCATCCCTGTTTGATGATCCAGAGGAAAACGTTCCGCCAGCAGAAACAGCATTCCGAACAGCAGAACAAGGCCATTGAGGCTCATTGTGCGATAAACAAAGTAAGCAGGATCGTTCAAAAACTCCAAACGAGCCAAATTACGGGCAGAGGGATAAGTATCCAACAATGCATAGATGGTTACGCCAAGGAGCATCCCCCAGGTTGCCGGTCTGTGAAACTGCATCTTATATTCATAATGGATAATTGCAATCAGTTTACGCATGTGCTTTCCCTCCCATACAATACACATAGGCATCTTCCAAAGTTGCCGTATCAGACGCAGCCTCCGGGAAAGCGGAATTTTCGTCCATAATTCGCGCGGTCAGTCCGTGGTTTTCATACGTGGTCTGCAAAACCACAGCCTTCTTTTGCAGCTCCATGAGCTGATTTTCGTCTTCTAAGTGCAGCAGTTTTATGTTTCCCTTTACCCGTTCCAAAAGCGCTGCGGATGTACCGGCGTAAAACAGCCGCCCGTTTCGCAATACGGCAAGTTCTCCGCAAAGCTGGTGAACATCTTCTACAATATGTGTGGAGAGCAGGACAGTGCGGCCCTCTCTTGCATACCGCGACAATAAACCCCGAAACCGGACCCGTTCCTCCGGGTCAAGTCCGGCTGTTGGCTCATCCACCACAAGAATCCGGGGACTGCCCACCAATGCCTGTGCAATTCCAACCCGGCGCTTCATGCCGCCGGAAAGCTGCTTTATTTTGCGTTTGGAAAATGCCGACAGCTCAACCTGTTCCAGGACTTCCTGTACTGCCTTTTTGTCATAGATGCCCTTCAGTTCCGCCATATAGTTTACAAAATCAAACACGGAAAGAGAGGGGTACATGACAAGCTCCTGGGGCAGATACCCGATTCGTTTTCTGACCTCATTTCCCTGTTTCCGGGTGTCAAATCCGCAGACACGGATGGTACCTGCCGAGGGGGACAGCACGGTAACCAATGCTTTCATCAGCGTGGTTTTTCCGGCACCGTTATGCCCCAATAACCCAAAAACTCCGCTTCCGACACTAAAGTCAATGTCATCAAGGGCCATGACACCATTTGCATATTTCTTTTTCACATGACAAAATGTAATATTTTCTTTCATCAAAACCTCCTAATTTGCTAAAATAACTACAAGCGTAGTTTTATTGCGTATCATCCTGCCCGGGTATGGAAAGCCGCGCTGACTTTCTATTCTCTCATGTATCCCAGGACAAACCTGCACTATATTCTGTTCCGGTATGATAAGCCGGATAAGGATAAAAAGACTCTCTGCTGAACCGCAGGGAAAGAAGGAGCACAAGGGCCGCGAGAACAGCCAACAGGAACGCTGTCAATCCATCCCTGATTTTGGATGTGCCTGCAGTAATCCTTTTGATTCTCCGTTTGGTTAAAAGAAAATCAAGGGCGCCTGTTCCGGTTCCCGGTTTTGCAGACCGAACGGTTGCATATTGCAAAAGCCGGATAATGGCAGAAGCATATTCTGTGTCCGTGACCGTTCCCTGCAGCTTTTTCATGGCATGGGAATCGCAGTCTGTTTCACAGTGCAAAGAGAAATTTCTCCTGGCAATCCAGGAAAAAGGATTCATCCAGTTCAGAATACAGACATAATCATAGAGCCTTCCCCAAAGCACATGTTTCCGCTTCACATGGGTCAATTCATGGAAAAAGACGGCTGTTAATTCCCTGTCCGTCAACTGCTCCAGGACGGTTTCCCTCATAAGGATAACCGGGCGGATTACGCCGGTTACACAAACGGGATTCTCCAAAGTTCCGCAATACAGGGCGGGAATTTTCTTTATTGCGGCTGCCGCAGCACAGTTGGAATAAATACGATTCAGCCGCTCATTGTCACAAGTCCGGTAATGCATAAGCGCCCGCCTTGCCAACATAAGACGGACCAGATCATGGGCAAGCAAAACCCCGCACCCCCACGCCCACAGCATACTGGCAATCCGATAACCATGTATCCAATCCTGTGTTTCCGGGGATATGAAAAATACATCCGGTGACAGGAAGGGAACGCAAAAAAAGAGCATGCCCCAGAGAGCGAACCATAAGGGCAGAGTGCAGCGGAGCACATGATTTACAAAAAGCGATATCACAGTAAAAATACTGCCGATGACAGACACAAAAAGAACCGCGTTAAAAAGATTACCTAATATCTGCATCTGGTTTCTCCTCCGCAAGGAAGCTTTTCAATTCGTTTAATTCCTCATTGGAAAGATTCCCGTTTTTTACAAATCCCATCACCATTTTGGAAAGAGAACCGTCATACACACGGCTCAAAAAATTGCGGCTTTCCGCAAGCTGGCACTCGCTTTCCGACACGGCCGGATAGTATAAATATCCTTTGCCCTGACGCTTCGTACACAGGGCGCCTTTTCTGACCAGACGGGCCAGATAAGTCTGAATGGTGGTTTTGCTCCAAGCCGTTTCCTTTAGTTTATCCAATATTTCGGGAAGCGTCCGGGGAGAATCATTCCAGACAATTTTCATCACCTGCCACTCCGATTCCGAAATGGAAATCTGCTGTTCCATGCTGTACCTCCATTGATTGATTGTATGTAGTTTTATTTATTCTACCATTAAAACTACATGGTGTCAACCATTTCCGGAACAAATTACAGAGGCCTCCGCCAGGTGTTTTCCTGGGCCTTTTGGGCTTCTCACGTTTACACGAACAGGTGCACAGAAATCGCAGGAACAGTGATTTCGCCCACAGCCCTCCCGGGTTCAAAGGAACAGATTTACATCTGCTGCTCAAAAAGGTATGATGAATTCCGGGGAAGTCGGCACTTTTTCCGACGTGACCTGTCTTTTAAAACCAGTCCCATGGGATAGGGGCAGATGCGGATAGAACTATACTGCAGACCGTCAGGATTTACATTGATGCCTCGTGGAAAGTACCTGGCTGGCGGTCTGCAGCCGGGTTGTACTGCAAATGCAACCGGCGTGCAGTATAATTATGGAAAAAATAAAAATCAGTATAAACAAAACAGGCAAAAATCAAAAAGAGAAAACATCATAAGAAAAAACATAATATGAAAAAACATAATATGAAAACATAATAAAAACATTATAAGAAAAAATTTCAGCGGACGCGCACATTTCCCACAGCACATCCGTTATACAGTATGAGAGGAGGTTCCGGGAGTGGATGGAAATTTGGATTTGGAAGCGCAGTACGATAAAATTTACCGCTACTGCTATTTTAAACTGGGCAGCCGGGAGACTGCGGAAGAC
>CATKXR010000141.1 GCA_949840805.1 uncultured Lachnospiraceae bacterium
TGGTAAGCAGGGGGCTGGCATATTCTTTGGTCATTGAAGGTGCGGTTCCTTTTTGGGACTCATCAAAGATTGTCTGCCGACCGCTGTATCCGGAGCTTATGGCAACGTGTGTTTTGGCATGGAAACGAGAACAGCCATTTAGCCTGGCGGCTACAAAATTTATAGAATACGCAAAATGCTTTTTAAGCATGAGTGAGCCATAAAGACTAAGTATTTGATATGTGTCAGACATATGATTATAATGTAAGTGCAGGGATGAGGCAGGCAGCTCGCAACCGCACTTACATTTTTGCTTTAGGAGGGGATGCTTTTCATGGAACCGGATTTCTATGCTCTTTCCAAAGCCGGCTTCAGTAAAGAGAGAATTGAGGAGATAACCAGGTGCGATGATAAGGAGATACAGATACGAGGCATTTTCTCCTTTGCCGCCTGTGGCAGTGAGAAAAATATTTCACAGGGAAGCGGTGGGCAAAGCATGGGAACTTCTGCACAGGAAAGCAGCGGGAAGGATGATTTTTAATATGAGGAAGATATTTCGGATGCGCAGCAGACGTTGGGACCAAACGGCAGAGGGAAAGATCAGTCAGCAAGCAATATTCTGATTGTTTATTTTTCACGCCGGGGAAACACATATTATCCGGATGATGTGGATGCTACTACTTCAGCGAGTATTGTGCCTGATGGAGATGGGTGATATGGTACGACAGAATATATTGCAAATATGATAGCGGATGAAGTAGGCGGGGATTTACACCTGATTGAAACGGTTACGCTTTACACGGCAGATTTTGATGAACTGCGGGATGTAAACCATGACGAGATGGAACGGAATTATCTGCCGGAGCTTAAGGAAAGCAATCTGGATATTGCCGGATATGAGGTGGTGTTTGTAGGCTGCCCGGTATGGGCAACCGATGTTCCGCAGGCAGTTCTGTCATTTCTAAATGAGTATGATTTTTTTATGCACAGACTGACCACCCCGACCTGTCGGTAGATGTGATTCCTATCGGTCGTGTCACTTCTGACCTTGCAGTATTTGAGAACCTTGACAGCCGGGAGGAGATTACTTTTTCGCCGGCACAGTAAAAAGCAGCGCTCACATATTTAGAGAGTGGGATTATACTAATAAAAAATTGGAGGTATTTATGATGAAAAAAGTGATTACTGTTTTCATTTCTCTGTTGATGATTTTGAGTTTGGCAGCTTGTGGAAACTCTGCAAGTCAGACCGGGCAGCCGTCTACGGAAGAGAAGCTGGCGGCAGGCACTGTGAATAGTGAGGAATCTGCAGAAAACAGCACCAATGCAGAAAACACGGACACTTCTGAAGGACAGACGAACGAATCGGAGAATCCGGATATTTTGGAGGAACAGGGAACAAAGGTGCTGGTGGCTTATTTTTCCGCTACCAATACAACGCAAGGGATAGCAGAGCATATCGCAAACGGATTAAATGCGGATATTTACGAAATTGTTCCGGAAGAACCATATACGGATGCAGACTTGAATTATAATGACAATAACAGCCGTACCACAATTGAAATGAATGATCCGGATGCCCGTCCTGCTATTACCGGTTCAGTGGAAGATATGGAACAGTATGATATTGTGTTCATTGGATATCCGATCTGGTGGGGGGAGGCACCGAGGATTGTCAGTACTTTCGTGGAGAGCTATGATTTTTCAGGAAAGACGATTGTTCCATTCTGCACTTCCGGCGGCAGTGGCGTGGGTTCTTCCGCAACAAATTTGGAGCAGCTCACAGATGGAGCAGACTGGCTTCCGGGAAAGCGATTGAATGGCAGCGATTCGCAGGATACGGTTATGGAATGGGTAAACGGTCTTGGATTGGATTTTGGAGAATGATTTGGGGGCGGCAAACGGATTCTGTTCTGGAGGGGGCGACTTATGCAGACAAAAATGAAAATAAAAACAGGAATCGATTTATTGATGACGGTGCTGCTTCTCCTGTTAATGGCATATCAGATTACCGGGCAGGAGCTGCATGAGTGGTTTGGCGCAGGGGAGCTTCTGCTGTTCCTGCTGCATAATATCCTGAATATGAAATGGTATGGTAATTTATTCAAAGGAAAATACAGGCTGCCTCGTATCATACAGACTGTCGTTAATTTCGGTGTCATGATTACAATGTTGTGCCTGGGATTCAGTGGGATCGTGATGTCGCGCCATGTATTTGCGGCGCTTTCTATCTATGGTCCGATGGCAACGGCAAGAATGCTGCATTTGGCGGCCTCCTATTGGGGATTTGTGCTGATGAGTGTGCATTTAGGGCTTCATTGGAGCATGATTTTGGGAATGTGCCGGAAATTGACAGGCAGCAGGGAAAGACCACAGGCTGTTACATGGATTTTACGAGTGATGGCAGCCTTGCCTGCCATGTACGGGCTGTATCTCTTTGGCAGAAAGGATATTTTTTCTTATATGTTCCTTAAGCAGCAGTTTGTGTTTTTTGATTTTGAGCAGAGTGCGGAGGATGTATTTGTAGAATATATTGCAATGATGGGCTTTTGGATTTTTGCTGCCTGTTATATATCGAAGGGAATCGCAAGTATTCCCACATCAAAAAACTCTGTGCAGAAAAATGAAGAGAAGGAAGGAGGCTCACGATGAAAAGAATCCGTCCACTGTTTCGGGCAGTGATCTTCCGGTGGAGAATGTAACATGGTTAGATGCCATCCGCTACTGCAATGCCCGGAGTGAAAAAGAAGGCTTTGAGCCGGCTTATACAATAGAAGGGCAGACTGGCATATGGAATCGGGGAGCAGACGGCTACCGCCTGCCTATGGAAGCGGTGACAGACCCGATTGGAGCAGAAACGGGAACGCTGCGGGTATACCGTGGCGGAGGCTGGAATGATTTCGCTAAGAATATGCGCAGTGCTTACCGTGCAACGTTTGCCGAGGATAAAGGCAGCTTTAACATTGGAATCCGGCTTGTCCGTGGTATTGCAGGCGGTAGTGAAAGCGTGACCAGTACTGGTATGCAGAATGTTGCGGACGGTAATGGAAAAGTCCTGATTGCTTTTTTCTCATGGGGTGGTAATACGAAGGGAATCGCGGAGGAAATTCAGTCCCAGACAGGGGCGGATCTGTTTGAAATAGAACTTGTCAATCCTTATTCCAACGATTATAACACCGTACTGGATGAGGCGCAGAGGGATCAGAATGAGCAGGCACGCCCGGAACTGGCAAACCATGTGGAAGAATGGCTGAGGACAAATGGGATGATAGAATAGTGTGAGAAGAATTTCTAACCACTCGCAGCAATGGCTGCTTCGCGGAGAAATTCTAAATCTCACACAGGAGAATGCCTATAATAAGGCATTCTCCGTACAGACTTAAAGAAACAGAAAAGGAACGATATAATGGGTGGGAATGATTTGTTTTCTAATCAGGAACTGAAAAAAATGATTGTGCCCCTGTTTTTAGAGCAGCTTCTGGTGATGTTTGTAGGGCTTGCGGATACGCTGGTTATCAGTTATGCCGGGGAATCAGCGGTATCCGGGGTGTCCCTGGTCAATCAGTTCAATACCATATTTATTT
>CATKXR010000142.1 GCA_949840805.1 uncultured Lachnospiraceae bacterium
AAACGACACTCCTGTTATTGGTACAATCATAGTGCCAAAAGCAGGAGTGCTTTTTTACTATGGTAAACTTGCTGTAATCGCAGTTCCGTTTGCTGTACAAAAAGAGGAGGAGTCGTTTATATGTCAAGAAAGAGGCTGACACAGATATTTCCTTTTCTGCTTCCGTTCCGTAGATGGCAGAGAAAGAAATTTTTTTATTTACAAATGTGGAAAGACGGGTGCCGGTATGCCAAAAGGGCAGCTGACAAATCATTGCCTTACACGGTATTTGAAACCTCAATACGAATGCTGAATGAAAACAGCGGATTTGATATGCAATATCAGATAAACAAGGTTCACAATTTAAAACTCGCCGCCAGGACGCTTAACCGGGTCGTTATCGAACCGGGTGAAACTTTTTCTTTCTGGCAGCTCGTAAGATGGGCGGACCGGGAGGAAAAATACAAGGACGGATTAAACCTTATCGATGGGAAAATTGCTGTATCATACGGCGGAGGTCTGTGTATGCTGAGCGATACGCTTTTCTGGATGTTTCTGCATACGCCGTTGACGATTGTTGAACGTCACGGACACGCGGTTAAGTCGTTTCCATCAACGGAAGAAAACATTCCATGCGGAACGGATGCTGCGGTGGGCGAAGGCTGGCTTGACCTGAAAGTCCGGAACGGGACAGATAATACATTTCAGATTGAGATTAGTTTTGATGATAACGATATGTATGGACGTATTTTGTCAGAACATGATGTGGGTCTTGCGTATTCCGTTTTTAATTCTTCTGTTTTTTACAGGAGAAAGGGCAAAAAAATATATCAGATTGCGCCTGTCTGCCGCAGGGAAACGGACAGCGGTACCGGAAAGCAGACGGAAAGGGAGTTGTATGTCAATCAGTGTGAGATAGCTTACAGGCTTCCAGATGAGATAAAAATAGAGGAAGGCGGTGTAGAGAATGGATAAAAAAAGGATAGCCGTTATTTTCGGGGGCAAATCCGCAGAATATGAAGTGTCGCTGCAATCTGCATGTGCGGTTCTGGACAATATCAATACGGATAAATTTCATATCATTCCAATCGGAATCACCAGAAACGGGGAGTGGTATCACTATACCGGAGACAAAGAGAAGATAGGTGACAATACATGGTTTGAAGACGGCAAAAACCTGTTTCCGGTTGTCGTTTCGCAGAGTTGTTCTGTGAAAGGGTTTATAGAGCTTGATGCAGACAGTTACCATGTTATAAAAACAGACCTGGCATTTCCGGTACTGCATGGAAAAAACGGTGAAGACGGTACGCTGCAGGGACTGTTCGAACTGGCGGGAATCCCTGTTGTCGGCTGTGATACGCTTTCATCAGCAGTCTGCATGGATAAGAACCGGGCGCATAAGCTGGTCAGCCTTACCGGAATATCGGTTCCCAAATCAGTAACTTTCAGATGTTCGGGTAAGGAAGCGGCGCTGAAGGAGATTGAAGAAAAGCTGGCTTATCCGCTTTTTGTAAAGCCTGTCCGTGCCGGTTCATCTTTTGGAATAACAAGGATAACGGAAAAGAAAGAATTGGACGCCGCTGTAAGCCTGGCATTTGCATACGACGCGGAAGTCATCGTTGAGGAGGAAGTAAACGGGTTTGAAGCGGGCTGTGCCGTACTCGGCATGGATGCACTGACCGTAGGAAGGGTTGACGAAATCGAACTGTCAGGAGGATTCTTTGACTACACTGAGAAGTATACATTGAAATCCTCGAAAATTTATATGCCAGCAAGAATTGGAGCAGAAGCGGAAAAACGGATACAGGAAGCGGCGGTAATAATATACAGGGCTTTGGGGTGTTCGGGCTTTGCAAGGGTGGATATGTTTTACACACCGTCCGGGGAAATTATATTTAATGAAGTAAATACGATTCCAGGTTTTACGGACCACAGCCGCTATCCCAATATGATGAAGGGAATCGGCCTGTCGTTTCCGGAAATGCTGGACAGGCTGATAGGCTTATATCTGTGAAGGGAAGGAGATCATATGAGTATCAGAAGAAGGATTATTGATTATTCAAGGGGAAATAATCTGCGCCATTTCTGGCGGCTGTACAGATTGCAGAAAAAGACGGACGAGGGGCTTTTACATGATATCCTCACATTTATGATGAGCCGCTGTGCCCACAGGCATGGAGGATATATCGGCCCTGACACGGTAATAAAAGACAATCTGACGCTTCCGCATGGTCTTCATGGGATTTTTATATCAAGATATGCGGAGATTGGGGAAAACTGTTGGATTTATCAAAATGTAACGATTGGCGAAGTGAATAAGAAAGCGCCGGTCATAGGGAACAACTGTCTGATTGGGGCAGGTGCGGTCATTATTGGGGGAGTAAAAATTGGCAGCTATGTGAAAGTGGGGGCGGGTGCGGTAGTGAGCACGGATATCCCGGACGGCTGCACGGTTGTTTCGCAGACCATACGAATTATAGGGAAAAAGCAGGAAAATGAAGAATGTGTCATTGAAAACGGGACGTGCATGGATAGAAGTAAATATAGAGAATCTGCGTCATAATGTGGAAGTCCTGAAAAAAGTCATGCAGCCGGGATGCGAACTGATGGCTGTTGTAAAGGCGCAGGCATACGGGCACGGGGCCGTCCTGACTGCTTCCCATCTTAATAAGATGGGAGTCCGGGCTTTTGCCGTTGCCACGATTGATGAAGGTATAGCTTTAAGAAAGGGCGGCGTTTGTGGGGAAATACTTATACTCGGGTACACCGAGGTGAGTCGGGCATCCGAACTGAAAGAATATGATCTGCTGCAGACTCTTGTCAGTTTTGAATATGCAGAAGCGCTGAATCATCAGGGTATTGCCGTAAAAGTACACATCAAAATAGATACGGGCATGCACAGGCTTGGGATAGCATGCGGGGAGTTGTCTGCGGTTCGGAAAGTTTTTTTTATGGAAAATCTTAACATATGCGGGATGTTTACACATCTGTGCTGCTCAGACAGCAGGCACCCGGATGATGTTGCATTTACAAGAGGACAGATTGATAACTTCTATAACATGGCAGATTCTTTGAGGGATAGTGGGATAATTCTGCCAAAGTTACATATTCAGAGCAGCTACGGACTTTTGAATTATCCCGATCTTGCCTGCGATTATGTGAGAGTTGGCATAGCCTTGTATGGCGTTCTCAGTTCCCCGGCTGATGACACCGTAGTAAAACCTGACCTGCGTCCGGTGCTTTCTCTGAAAAGCCGGGTGGTGCTGATCAGGAACGTGGAGGCTGGCGAAAACGTCGGATACGGCAGGCACTTTACGGCGGGGCGCGATACCCGGATTGCCA
>CATKXR010000143.1 GCA_949840805.1 uncultured Lachnospiraceae bacterium
CCACGCCTTTGCCAGCCTGCTTCTCTCCTGCTCCTGCTTTGCAATCTTTTCATTCAACATTTCCTGCTGCTGTCTCTTAACCTGCGCCCGCTTTTCCAAATATTCCTCCAACAGCTCCTTCTGCCTGTCTTTCTTTACACTCGTTTTCTTATAAAAGCTGTTTTGGGAACGTGCATAAAATTCCGAATCATTGTTAACAGACCAACTATCTGCTCTGTAATCTTTAGCAGTGGCTCCTACCGTAATCACCATAGAACAATCTGGAGCGGGAGCAACAGAACCAGTCATATCACGTCTGATTACAGATAACATTTGTTCCCTATACTTTGGATCAGCTTTCATATTCTTAAATGCTTCTTCTGATATGTTGATTGCAACATTCGCTATTGTTCTATCCTTTGGTATCTTATCAATTTCAGCATAAAATTCCTTCTTGAACAGTTCCATTTCTACTGCTTCCGATAATTCTCCTGTTTTCTTCACTGTCTCATTTTTCTGTGCCGTGTATGTACTCCCATACACATTGTTGTAGTTGCTTCCAATACCTGAAATTGCCATGATTTCGTCCTCCTTGATAAAATTTTTATTGTTAATGACGGCCCCTCTGTCATTCGGAGCTGCTCCTGCTCCCTTATGGTAAGTGAAGACCCTCATCTTTAGATATTTCATCGGAAATTGGAACAACAGGAGGATATGCTCCGCCAATAAGGGGCTCCCTCCTATGGTCAAACGACAGAGATACTATGAATCTCTGGATGCTGCCGCCCAGGCATTGATATCCTTGTAAAAAAAGTGTCAACCAATATTGACAATATCAGTGTATACCCCTGGTTCTTCGCCCGTATGAATATCTGCCGCTCCTTCTGCCCCTTCCTTTTCCCGGCTTCCCCTGCCGCAACCAATTCCTCCCCGTGGCAAAATCACTTATGTTAAAATCGGGGTTTCGTTTTTTTTATGAATCCGCCAATCTGCTCCCTGATGGCTTCCTCACCATCGACCACTGCTATATTCAAAATTCATCACCTCTGATTTCCGTTTCTGCCATCACTTAATTAATTTATCGGCAGATTTTGTGTTATTTTGGGATGCATGGAACGAAAGGCATATAAAATGGAGCGAAAAGTATAAATGCAATGAAGATTTTCCTTTCAGCATCTCAAAGCTGTTGCGACCATACATGATCCTTTTGACAACCTTTAGCTTATTTACGCTTCCCTCCGCAAGTCCATTATTATAATCAAGCAAAATTGCATTTTTTACTGCCGCAATATCCCTCCTGATCCCGTTTATAAAACTGCTTAATTCATCTATTTCCAGGGAATCCGTTTCTTCCAGCCATTTATCAAGTTCAGTTTCTTTTTTGCCTGACAACGTCTGTCTAAAGCCTGACACAGCATCATAAACCAGGTGCTCCCTCACGGAGACGTTGCGGCAGCTCACGATCCCGCCGTCAGCCGGCTCTTTTGAAACACTGATCCTCAATGTGTGTTCCATGCCCATGACCTCCCTATTAAGTCAAGTCTTTTTTCCTTATTTTTCAAGGAATTTTTTGTTTCATATCTCAGATGAATGAGCCAAGAGGATGGACATTTCTCTGTATCTGGTACGAAAATAGAGGTGTTTGGGTACAAGAAGTAGAACGTCTTGGTTTTTCGTTCTACATGGCCTTATGTATACCCTTCCTTCTACGGCAGCGAACCTCCCGTGTCTACCAGGATCGCCCGCATTTCTGTGGGGTCCTAACTTCCTTCGTCCCGCCTGTCCATGACCAGGGTGTCTGCTTAGCTCCATTACATGGAGAAGTTCATCGATTTCAGCAATACTCTTTGATCCCATGTTGCGGATTTCTTCTAGATTTTCAATATTCTCAATAAGCAAATAAAGCGTGCTAATGTTAGCGCGCTTTAAACAATTGAACGTTCTTGTAGAAAAGTTCAGTGCAGAAATCGGAATCTTACAGTATTCTTCTCTATTCTTAATGTACATTAATATCAGCCTCTCTCAATGAACTACTTCTATTCCTGCTAACAGGAAAAACGTCTCAACTTAAGGAGTACTTCCCTCAATCCCAATCCATCCTTTTACTGTTTCCACAGCATAACCAACCGCCTGTGCTATCTTTTCAATATCAAGTCCCATTCTGTACAAGTTTCCAGCTACTTCTTGAGCTTTTTTCTTCTCAGATTCTTTCCTTATTTCCTGAATCGCCTGACACACATTAACCACCTCTTCACTTTCATCATATTTTATTCCAGAATTTGTGATCGCTTCAATCACATCTGCCGCCCTTCGCTCCACTTCCATAAAACGCTTCGCATTGGCTTCCAATATCCTGCTTAAATTCTCACTATCTTTTGAATATTTGATGAACAGCATGACCTCCCGCAGGCTGGACTGGAACTTCATAATCTCCTCATCAGACATCTGTGCAGGGGCTATCATTCGCACATGGTAATTATCCATGCTGGCAAGCACATCCGGATCTGACACATCCATCATTTCTAACAGGCTTAACGGCCCATCCCACTCTTCCGGGCCGAAAAATATAGTCACCGTAATGGATGGTATCAGCCTATCCTCTTTCCAAAAACCGCTTAAAAATTCACCTGCACTTAGTGTTTTCCTATCCTCATCAGCGGATGTTTTTCCCTGTTCTTTTTTCTGCCTCATTTCCTTCCGGTGTGACTTTGCCACCTCTTCCACCTGCCCTGCATACTCCAGCGCATCATAAAGATTGTTCTTCACAGCCATGGCATAATGAATTTCGGCCTGGTTCTCCGCTCCATAAAGGACATATTCAATCTTTCCGTCCGTCATTGCCGCATACAACTTCTGCACATCACGGAATTTCTGGACAGGAACCACTGCGCCGTCCGCACCGTATGGCAGCGCGATCTTAGTGGAGTCACGCTCTGTAAGCTGCTCCGGCAGGATCACCTGCCGCCCTCCGTAAATATAGTAATTAAAAATATCGGCAAACACGCCTGCATCTTTAACATAATCCTTTGTGATCGTATCTGCTTTCAATGGCATCTACCGCCTTTCTCATGAATGGCAGACATCCTATCAGATTCCTGTCTCTGCCATGGTTCCATTATACTAAAGCATCTGCTTTTTTTCAAGCGTATCTGAGCGGCTCCTTCGATAACATTCAGAGGGGTCAGATTGGAAAAGGGGGAGACTGTCCGAAAACCCCTGAGAGGCGATAACAGGATTTTAAACGTAGGATTATCGCCCAAACAGAGCTAAAAAACGCTTACAGAGCGATTTTTATAAATGCACCTTGAAAACTGAATAAAGT
>CATKXR010000144.1 GCA_949840805.1 uncultured Lachnospiraceae bacterium
CAAGGGTAACGGGCTTGCGCCCCGCCCCTTGCTTTTGTGATGAACGGCAAGACCGCCCTGCCGGTAAAAGTATGAGAAATGGAGTGTGCCAAGCTGACCGCCGAACGGGAAACGCTCAACCGGCGGTATCTTGCGCTGAAAGGGGAAGTGAAAGAAGCCGAGCAAATCCGCAGGAGCGTTTACAACATCTTGCGGCAGGAACAGCGGGAGCAGCAGCCACGCAGGGCGCAGGATATGGAGCGGTAACGGACAGGGCGGCATAGGCATGGACATTTTGAACGCTAAAGCCTCTGTGGACGAGCGTTTACGGAGAGACATCAATGAGGAGAGATTATCAAAAGCCCATAACAATGAGCATTGGAAAAATGTTTTCAGTCCAATTCCCAAATAAGGTTATTGCTGATATTGTCATATTTCAAAAAATGTTGTAATTCTTTTATTGCGTCTTTATATGGGATTAACAAATCTCTCTCCCACTCACAATCATAAGAATCCATCCAAAACACAATGCTACCCAAAGTATGTTCTCTGATTTGTGAAACAGGATGTATAGACCCCAAGCCATCAGCAGTAGGGAAAAAATCAAGACAGCAAAGTTCGTCTGAGCTTCCGACCCCTATACATAGAGACTTTGAAGTTTCTGACTCAATTTCAACTATTACGGGCTGTTTTTGCCTATATTCTCTATCTATTTTTTCAATAAGTTCGATAATTTTTTTCGCATCAGCGCATTTTACCTTATTTGTCAAATCCCAACAAATGCTCCACATATAATCCACCCCCTTGAAACATTGAATTTATATAACAACAACCCAAGTGTAGCACACTTTCCCGTTGAAAACGGGGGGCAGGATTTGACAATCCTGCCCCCCGCTTTCGTCCGCTTCATTTTAACGGCAAAACCGTCTGCACTACTGCGGCGGCTGACGGTAGGTTTTGCGGTGGCTCTGCCCCCGCCACCTGGCCTCTCCTAAAGAACAGGATAAGGGCAAGTGCGTGACCGGCGGGCGTGGGATATGGAATGGTGACGGACAGGGCGGCGGGATTGTCACCGCCGCTTTGTTGTATCTTTTTATAAGACTGATAGCATTAGTTGTTCCTAAAATCCCACATGAAAAGCCAGACCAGTCTGTTCCTGCACCCGCTCAAGAAGATTACCCCCTGCCGCCGTCTTTGTCAGCAGCATAAAACAGACCGGTTCCTGCCCCAGAATCAGCAAGGCTTCCTGATTTTTGTGGACATATGCCATCCGTAGAGGAAAATCGCCCAGATCTATCAGTTCCGAATGATCAGAGAGAGGGTTGAAATCATCCTTGATTCGATCTGCTATGTTTTGAAAATATTCCTTTGAAAACTTTACAGGGAAGAAATCGCTGAACAGGCAGGTTGCTTCATCCGTGTGTTCATGCCACATCATTTCCTCCCATTCCCGGATCGCATGGATTGCCAGAAATAATCCATATCCGTCCAGGCTGTGGTTAAACCGGGGGCCGCAGTCCTGCTTATGGATGTTCAAAGGAGCATGGATGAAAGGGATATTCCGCCTTTTCCAATAACTCTGATAAGCCGCCACAGCCTTTCGCTTTCCATCCTCGTCCCCCGCTTCGCAGGCGGTTTCCAGTTCATCCTCATATTCCCAAGCCATTTCTTTGGGATCATTTTCTTCCCATATGTATAAATCACCAGAGGTTTTGCCTTTCTTTATCCCGATAATATCTCCCTCTCCAGGGGCAAGAAAAAATCCCAGATATTTTCCCTCCCAATGAAGAAGCTCCAATGGACGCAGATAACCACCGGTGACCAACAGGTCTGCCATGTGCCGATAAATGTCCCGGATGGGAATGGGGAGTTTTACATGGAGCCGTTTCTCTGTTGCAGAGATTTCATCCTCTGAATAACAGTTCCATTTTTTCAAGCCATCCATATGCTTTGGGCTGATGAACTGTCTAAGTATCTTTAATTCCTTTTCAATCGCATACATCGTCTCACCTTTGAAACAGGCCCGCCGCCTGCATTTCCTTTTCTTTTTCTTCCATCCGTTCCCGGCCCTGCCCGTTCCATGACCAGAACAGCATCCCGGTTTTTTCTTCCACCTGTTCGGCAAAGGAATAGGGAACCGGCTCCCTGGTGATCATCCCATAGTTTTCCTGGGCGCTAAAGGATAGAACCAGCAGGGTCTTCTCCGGATTCGTATAAGCATAGACCACATAATCCTCTGGCCCTACATTCTTTCCAAATATGTCCACCCTTAGAAGCTCCGCCTTTGACGTGATGGGAACCAGCCACTCTTCCATTCTTTGGCGGACTTTCCGCAATTCGTCTAATTTCTTTGGCAGGGAGCAGCCGATGTAAAAAGGGGACAGTTCCCCTGTCATTCGGGTCTGGTGCAGATCCCACCAGTCCTGTCGTACCTTATCCAGCACATGATGGATAATAAAAATGTCCCAATAAAAGCAGGATTTCGAGAAATACTGATTACGTGCGCTTTTACTGATCACCTCTGATTTCGGCTTTTTCGCTTGCTCCTCGCCGTAGATATTGACCTCGCTCCGCCGCCAGTGATAAACGGAAAGATAAGGGTCTTTTTGGTAAATCCCCCATCCACTATTGGTTCTCTCCATAGCTGTCACCAACAGATACTTACCGTTCCAATGGAGTTCCTCCGGACGGCAGAACCAGGTATCTTTCTTATCGCATAGATAGTCGCCCAGCACCAGATAAAGTTCCCGGAGAGGTTGCGGCAGCTTAAAGTTCAGCCGTTTTTCTACTGCGTCTATTTCTTCCTCTGTGTAGATTTTGCCTGCCTCCAGTTTGGGCTGCCAGCAAAACTCCCTGATCAGTTCCAGTTCCTCACGGATGGAGTAGAGTGGGCGTACTTCAAACTTGGGTTCATCGTGTTTCCAGAACATCATAAGGGTTCCTCCTTATAAGAGAACTGATTCTATTATAGCCAAGGTTCTTTATTTTTTCAAGTAACCGGAATAGCGGAACTGGATTTCAATCCGACAAACTTTCCTAAATGTCTCTTGATGGAGGGTACGTCTTTTCCTGTCAAGTGGCAAGGTTGATGATCTCCAGCCCATTCTTCCTGGCATAGTCCACCGTATAGGCCGTCCCGCCGCTCTCCCTGTTGAGGTATTACTTCTGAAAAACAATCTAGAAAAAAGATGCAGAAAGTGGTAAAATAGACAGCATGGAACACGTAGATTTACGAAAATTGAATAGCGGAGAACTCACACAGGTACGCCGTCAGGTCGTACG
>CATKXR010000145.1 GCA_949840805.1 uncultured Lachnospiraceae bacterium
AATTCGTCAAGCAGGTACACGAAGAGTATCTAAAGAAGATAGAGGCTGAAAATCCGATAGATGTGTTAATTTGTAAAACAATATCCACAGAGATGGATGAAATGTGGAGTTTTTATCATGACAAATCTCATCAGATTTGGTTGTGGTGGGCGATAGATCATGCAACCAATACCCCGCTTGCGTTTACATTTGGAACACGGGAGCATAAAAATCTGGATGACCTTCTGGCACTGTTGCAGCCATTTCCCATCAGGCGGGTTTATACCGACAACAACATTGCTTACCATAAACGAATTCCTGCCGAACAACATACCACAGGGAAAAGGAACACACAGAAAATCGAGAGGGATCACCTGACTTTACGAACCCGTATCAAAAGGCTCTGCCGGAAAACCATCTGCTTTTCTAAGAACGAAGAGATTCATAAGGCCGTCATTGGCACCTTTATCAATGTATTCTTTTGGGGCAGAGATTTCGATGCTTCAACTATACTGTGACACTACCCATGCCCAGGGACAGCTTCAGCTTGTGTTCGCAAAGGCTGTGGATGTCGGTGCCCTGCTGCGCGTACTCGCTGCCCGTATCCTCATAATTTTCACAGAGCCTTGCAGACGGTGGGCAGGCAAGCCACCGATGGCTGGAGGATGCCGATAATAAAGCGTGTCTCCCCATCACAGCACCTCCGCTTCCGCAAGTAGCGCCGCATATTCCGCCGGGTCGATCTCCGACAGCTTATCCGCGCCATGCTTTGCAAGCAGCTCCCGTACTTCCTCCGTGTGTCCGGAACGGGACTTCTCCGCCAGCACTGCGCGTACTTCCTCCAGCGTCAGCGTCTTTTCCTCCGGCTCCTGCTTTGCCGTGTTCTTTGCAGCCGGCTTCTCGGCCTTGCCCGCTTTCTCCGGCTCCTTTGTGGTCGTCAGCCCCACCTCCGCTGCGCCATTATCCGCCACCGCATCCGCAACGGCCTGCAGGCTGTCAGCAAGGGAACGAATATCCTGAACCACATCCAGCAAAAGTTTGATCTTACTCATGTACCAGCCCTCCTTCCGCAATCTCCCTGATAGAAAGTTCCTCCACCGAATTTCCCGGAACAATGACCGTCAGCCGGACCGTATCCCCAAAAAGGAAACGCATAAGACGCTCCCTTATGGAAACACGGCGCACACTGACCGCACCGCCGTTCACGGGCCTTTTTGAAACACTGATCTGTAATGTGTGCCTCATCCTGTCACCTCCGCTTTCCGAAGGGCTGTATTCTGATGCCCTTCACTATACGGAGATTTGAGGGGGTACTTTTCAGAAAAATTTTTTAAATTTTTTCCTTGCGTCGTCTATGGACTCACGGATTGTCTTGATCTCCTTACCTTCCCTGCGGGCAATCTCACGGACGGAAAGCCCCTGTGCCAGCATCAGAATACGCCGTTTCTGTACTTCGGACAGACAGCCGAGCGACTCCTCAATCTGGTGGTTTTCAAGCTGTCCCATCAATACCGTTTCCGGTGTTTCACAGTCCGCCATTTCCTCCCCTTCAAACTCTGCTGCGTCGAGGGAATAACAGTGGTACCGCTCCTTCCTTCCGAGGTTGTCCTCCTCCCGTCTGGAATCAAGGATGAATGTGCCAATCTCCACGTTGACTTCCACCTCCAAATTTTCTCCGTTCGCAAATGTGTAGTTGATTTTCATTTTTGCCGTTCTCCTTTCCGGAGCCCGGCAAGCGGCACTTATGGCCGCAACAAACAAAAAAGAGCCTGGCAAGCAGCACAAAAAAGTGCCGCTTGCCAGGCTCAATATCGTCTCCGCTATCTTTCAAGCGGTATCATGGTGGCTTGACCGCTTTTTCGGAATGAAATCTCCCCACCGTGCATCATGCTCAGACAAACGGGTGAACCCCTGTCCCGGTTTAGCCATCCGTTTCCCTGTCCCATATACATTCCTTATGGGATTGCCGTATTGCCGTGGCGGTATCTCCGGTCAGCTCCCGGCCTTCCGGCTCGGAGCGAGTCCATCGTTCGCTATTCTGTTTTACTACCCCGATTTCTGCGCCACAGTGCCAGCACTTTATTATAAAATCCGGATGCCGCCCTTTCTTCGGGGTAACGAACCTCATTTTCGCATCTAATGACACATCCATAATCCTACGCCCACATTTTGGGTAGCCAGATGGACGCATTCTATTCTTTATCTCATAAGTTTGTCCCTCCTTCTTCCTGCGCATCTCATATACACCTCTTTCCTTGTATCCACCACCAATAGTGAACATATATATATATGAAACTGCCATTTCCGATAAAAACTTTGAATAATAGCCCTTATATTTTGACAACTTTCGACAGCCTAATTTAAAAAGGCCAATCTACACAAGGCAGACTGACCTGTTCCGGCAAGAATCTCTTGCCCTGCATATTTAACAGAAATTGCTACAATAGCCAAGATGTAACAATTCCCATATACCAAGTATTCTATTGTGAAATGTTTCTTTTTTTCTTGCCCTTGGAATATTTTTTAATCCTTGCTTTTTCCGCCTCCTTCCTTGCCGTCAGATATTCTTCAAATTCTTTATAAATTTGTTTTTTATTTTCTTCAGTCATCATAGCACTGAATACGCCATATGAAAAATTACGTTTTTTTGCCTCCCACGCTATCGCATTAATTTTCTGATTATCTTCTAACATCTTTTCACCCCAGACTACAGCTTACTGATCACATTGGAAATCGGAGCCGCAAACCAATATCAAGACACTGGCGGTTTCGGAATGCTGCAGACACCTTTTTCGTAAGCCACATAATTATCAAAATATCCGCAGCAGCCCCTGTCCCTCGAAGTAACAATTCTATATACGAATTGCCATCCCCTTTTGTAGATTCCTAATATTCCTCTTAATCTTTCTGCATACCCCGCCATTTTCTTTTTCACTGGAAGACAGCTTTTGAAGCCTATCTTCCAATAATTTAATTTTTGCCATTGTGTCCATATAAGCACCATCCTTTCTTTACTTTATACTTTTTTTCAATCCAGCTCTGATCATCTGAAGCATGACAGATAAAACCTATTCCCGTTCCAGTTTCCCGGTATAAAGCTGATAATACATTCCCCGCTTCGCCAATAAGCTGTCATGGTTACCTCTCTCCACAATCCTCCCATAGCACCATGATCACATCCGAATTTTTGATTGTGGAAAGCCTGTGAGCGATCACAAATACCGTCCTGCCTTTCATCAGCCGGTCCATGCCGTCCTGCACGCTTTTTTCCGT
>CATKXR010000146.1 GCA_949840805.1 uncultured Lachnospiraceae bacterium
TAAAGGTGGACAAGATGGATTATTCCAAACACCCGGAATACCCCCTGCTGCGCTCCTGCAAGGCATCCGCCCACATCCCGGAGTGGAGGCGCCTGGAAATGGAGGCCGCTGCCGCACCGGAACCAGCGAAGCCGGCACCACAAAAGCAGGCACCAAAACAGACAACGAAAGCAGCATCAACGACAGCCCAAAAAGCAGGGACAAAGCCTGGGGCAAAAGGGGCGCTAAAGGCACCGGCACCTGGCACACAGCAGAAAACGCCGTCCCCTCCGGCATCCGGATTGGGAAAGGCTGCCCCTGCCGTATCTTTCGGCACGCCTGCCGGGATCATATCCGCGGACAAGGATTCCATCATGTCCTGAAACGAAACTGCTATGGAACGGCCCGTTCTGGGGCTGTGAAATAGAACAACAACACTATGGAGGTAAACACATGGCAAGAAAAAAGGAACTTATGGAACTGGAAAACCCTTCTATGGAAGGAAACAACCCTTTGGACGGAACGGGCACAGAGGCCGTGGCCTTCCCTGGAGAGGGCACGCCGCCTGAAGCGGACGGGGACGGCATGGACTTAAATGAGCTGCTTGGCAGCATGGATCAGGAACCGGCTGCCGCACCGGATCTGGCAGAAGGGGATCTCCCGGAACTTACAGAGGAAGAAATTTTTGGAGATGAACCGGAAAGTTTCGAGGGCACCGGCACCACGCATGGCGCTGACGGGGAAAACGATGCTTCCGGGGAAGCACAGCCGGAACAGGCAGCTTTATCAGAAACAGGCAGCGCCTCTGCAAAGACCAGACGCACCACCCGTAGAAAGAAAGAGGAACCCTCCGCAGAAATGGACGGGGATTCCCAAAAAGCAGAAACAGAAACGCCGGAGGGCATGGAAGCCGTAGCTGACAGCGTGCCCGATCCCCTGGCGGCCGCTGCTGATACCGATAAGAGCAGGCTGGCCGATGATGCCGCAGAGAAAGCGGAGGAAACCATTCCCCAGGAAGAAACAGAACCCACTGAATCCGGGCTGAAAGATACGCCTTTCCCCTCCGCTGAAGACACAGCCGGAACTGCGGTTCCCCCTGCAGCATCCCCCTCCCGCCGTACCGCCGCCAGAGGAAGGAAGGATGAGGCCCCGGTACTGACACTGGAGGTACGCGGGGAAGTGGAGACGGAAGAATCCCGCGGGGATGCCATCTGGCATGAGATCCACAATGCCTACCGTACCAGACGTATCCTTACCGGGCAGCTCGGCGGGATTGAGCAGACGGACAACGGCAAGACCATCACCATCGTAGACTATAAGGGCTTCCGGATCGTGATCCCCTTAAAAGAGATGATGATCAATGTAGGCCGCAGCCCTTCCGGGCAGGAATATGCGGAGCTGATGCTGCGTCAGAACAAGATCCTCGGCAACATGCTGGGGGCGGAAATTGACTTTATCGTAAAAGGCATTGATTCCAAAACCCGCAGCGTGGTCGCCAGCCGGAAGGAAGCCATGCTCAGGAAACGGCAGACCTTCTATCTGGATACGGATGCGGCAGGCATGTACCGCATTTACGAGGGCCGCATTGCCCAGGCCCGTGTGATCGCCGTGGCAGAGAAGGTCATCCGGGTGGAGGTATTCGGAGTGGAGTGCTCCATCATGGCCCGCGACCTGGCCTGGGAATGGATTGGGGATGCCCATGAGCGTTTTTCCGTGGGCGACCAGGTGCTTGTGCGCATCCTGAACGTGCGCCGTGACAGTCTGGAGGATATGGGCATTAAGGCTGACATCAAGAGCGTGTCCCAGAACACCAACCATGACAACCTGAAAAAATGCCGCATCCAGAGCAAGTATGCCGGCAAGGTCACGGACGTACATAAAGGCGTGGTCTATATCCGGCTGTCCAACGGCGTGAACGCTGTGGCCCACTCCTGCTATGACTACCGGACTCCCGGCAAGAAGGATGATGTGAGCTTTGCCGTCACTCGGATTGATGAAGAACGGGGCGTGGCTGTGGGGATCATTACCCGGATCATCCGGCAGAACCTGTGATATTTTATATAAGACAAGGCCATTGTAACATTATTGTTTTTTGATAACTTAATGTTGCAATAACCTTCTTATACTTTATAATTACACTCACGGAATTATTACGGCATCCGAACCATTTCTTTTCATATCAATTCCCCATACATATTTTCCGTTATCATAGTGATAAACAATGACATTAGGGTCATGTTGAGAACTGAACCCTGCACCTGAAAAAAATGTAAAAGCTACTGATGATGAGATTACCATATGAATACATTGAATATCATATTTCTTAACGATTTCTCTTATTTTTGATAAAATTTGCTTTCGAAGATTTTCCGCTTGTGCATAATTTCCAATTATATCAAATTCTAAAGTTTGAAGTTGAAATCTAATAATATGACATTTCGTATCTGTGATAGAGGCTATCTCTATGTTTTTAATTTCTAATGATGTAGATATTGCAACAATCAAATTATTTGATTTACAACTTTTATTTTCTTCTTGTATCTCTCTAAAACTTGTTTCCCATTTTGTATCTGCAGAAGTATCCCACTCTTCAAAGTTTGCACTATTATTATGCGCTCTGTGAAACAAATGTATTTCTTGCTGATCCCCATACATATATCCGGCTCTAAAAACTAGCGGAGTATGAGCTATTCCATAGTAACTATGTATCCCTTTTGTAGCAGTAAAATCTTTTATTGCTGAATCCTGTTCTGTAATAATCTGATGAAGATCATTAGGGTAAGAATACCCTACAATGTCTAAATTCTCTTCCTTTATATAATATTCTTTTTTTACATTAGGAGATAGCGGAGCCATTCCGTGTGCTAATGATACATGACACAGAACATTCATTCGTTTCTTCCATGCAAATAATATTATAGATATTACCAATAAGACTCCAATTGGAAAACTTATTCTTTGTAAAGCCATCAAATATTTCTCGGGTACAAAAGCCACTATAGTATTATAAATTGCTGATACCTCTCCAATTTCTATTTTCTTTAAATTTTCACCTGTTCCAAGCGAAATTAAAAATAAAATAAGAAGTAGTATAATAGTTTTTAAATAACTGGACTATATTTTTGTTCCATAGTACAATGTATATATCAATTGATGGAGGCATTGTACTTATGGGAAGAAAATCAAGTATTATCAATCTTACTGCAGAA
>CATKXR010000147.1 GCA_949840805.1 uncultured Lachnospiraceae bacterium
AAGACGGACACGGCACGGAAAGCGGGGATTTTAACCTCGACCTCTTCCGTCTGCGGCATACCGTCCTTATCCAGCATGACCTCCCCGGTCACAGGGTCTAACTTATCCCGTTCCTCTTTGATTTTGTACGGGGCCGGGGCCAGGATACGGATTCCCTTTTCCCCCTTGTTTACATGGCGGTTGAAATTCTTCTGCCATGCCTGGTAGCCATATGCTTTGTTCATAGTTATCTTCCTAATCTTAGTTTTTATATCAAATTCGGGCATTTAATGTATGGTTTACTCGGATAACTTTTTTGCTGCGGTATAATCCTATGTATGGTCTTTGATTAAGATCAAATCCATTTCATAGGAGGTTCAAAATGAACGAAAAAAACAGTTACTGGTATCAGCTAAAAGATGACTTTATAGATTTTTTACGGGAAAAAGGCTATAGCAAATCATCCTTTACACATTACAGGGGGCAGATTGACTTTCTTATCCGTTATGCCAATGCATTGGGTTATACAGAATACTCCCCTGAAATCGGTCAGGCTTTTTTAGAGTCCGAAGCCCGGCTGAGGGAATGGAACCCAAAGGCGCTCAGCTTTAAAGCTACCGTGATCCGCCGCCTTGATGAGTACATAAACGGCAGAAATTATACGTTTGCCCGTCTCAGGATTTTTTACCAATGCCCCGAAGGTTTTGAGAGTGTACTGGAGGCTTTCCTCCAGACCCTCCGTGATGAAGGTTACAAAGAGATTACCATACGCCAATACCACACTCAGCTTGTAAAAATGCTCCGCTGCTTTTCGGAAAACGGCATTACTTCCTGGGAAGCTGTCAATGCTGACTGTGTGCAGCAGGCTTTTGGGAAGTCGGCAAACAGGGCGATATTCGCTACATATGCCAGAAAGTTTTTTGCTTATCTTGTGGAACAGGGAATTACTGCCGCCAATTATTCAGGCATACTCCCTACGGTACGCTATCCACAGAGGGTGCCATCCGTCTACACATATGAAGAAGTAGAAAAACTGCTGTCATGCGTGGATCGCAACACCCCGATGGGAAAACGGGATTATGCAGTCCTCCTGCTGGCTGTCCGACTGGGCATGAGGGCTTCCGATATCCGGCTGATATGTTTCCCAAATATCGATTTTAAAAACAGGAAAATTTCTTATGTCCAGTTTAAAACCGGTGTCCCACAAACCCTTTCACTGCTTCCGGAAGTAGAGGAAGCAGTGCGGGATTATGTTGAGAATGGACGCCCGGAAACGGATGAGCCATACATTTTCCTGACTTATAGGAAAACGCAGCTGTCACGGTCTGCCGTTTCATTGATTGCTGACAAATATTTTAAACAGGCTGGGATTGATCTGGGAGACCGCCATCATGGCTCACATTCACTGCGCATGACTTTTGCAAGCGAACTGGTTGCCGAAGATGTACCTTTTGAAGCTGTCAGCAGGCTTCTCGGACATGAGGATAATGTATCAATATCTCATTATGTAGCACTGGCAACGGAAAGCCTGCGTTCCTGTGCACTCCCGGTGCCGGGAGCGACTGGAAAATTTGCAGATTACCTTAAGGAGGAATGAATTTATGGCGTATATATTTCAAAGCATTTTTGCATCAGAATTTAAAAGTTTCCTGGGCATGATCCGAGATGCCGGACAGCAGACACGGGGATATGAGGCGACATTTAAGTCCCTTGACGCCTTTCTCTCGGAAATTCCCGGACAGGAGAAGGCGCTGGCAGAGGAAACCGTGGGCAGCTGGCTGGATTCCCTGTCCTGCAAGCCGCAGTCAAAAAACCGGCGTATAACCCATATCCGGGTATTCTCCAGATACCTGACGGCATTGGAAATCCCGGCTTTTGAGCCTGAGTACATGAGGGAACATTCTGATTTTATACCTTATACTTTTACTGATGACGAGTTCCTTGCAATCATCCATGCGGCGGATGAATTTTTAGGGAACCAGCGTGAAAGCACAAAGTCATCCCGGGCATTCCCTATGCTGCTGCGCATTCTTTACGGATGCGGGCTGCGGCTTGGGGAAGCGCTTGCGCTCCGTTGGGAAAATGTAGATCTTGGGACAGGGATCCTGCACATCAGGAAAGCGAAAAATGATAAGGAGCGTGACGTCCCGATGGACCCGTCCCTGACAAGCCTGCTGGAAATATATAAAAAACGCAGGCTTTCTGAAAACCCGGATTCTGTTTATGTTTTTGAAAGCGACCGTGTTCCCGGTACACCTTACCTGGGATGGACTTTCCGTAACTGGTTCCTGTCAGTCATGGAACAGGCGGGAATAAGCAATGGGCGGCAGGAAAAGTATGGGCGTGGAATATCCCCGCATACCCTGCGGCACTATTTTACTTATAAATCCTTCCTTCAGGCAGAATCAAAAGGGCGGACGCTGGAGCAGTTTGTCCCATACCTTTCTGCATACCTGGGGCACAGGTCGCTTTTGGAAACGGAAAGGTATCTTGCTACAGACTATACTTTATATAAAGATTCACAGGAGAGGATGGAACAGTCCATAGGAGATATTTTCCCGGAGGTGGATTTCGAATGAAAAAAGGATCAATACTGCCATTATTAGAGGGATTCTTCACAGATTATCTCCCATCCTCCAAAGGGGTCAGCGCCAACACCCTGGAAGCGTACCAGTATGCATTCCGGCTCCTGTTTACATATTTCTCAGATGAAAGAGACATCCAGCCGGACAAAGTGACTTTTGAGCTGCTCGGCGGCGGGACTGTTGACAGTTTCCTTGCGTATCTGGAGGAGAAGCGGCATTGTACGGTGAAAACCCGGAACCTGCGGAGGGCTGCGCTCATGGCATTTGCGAAATATGCGGCGGACAAGGATTTTACGGCATCCATGCCTTTTTATACGGCAATGGTAAAAACCCC
>CATKXR010000148.1 GCA_949840805.1 uncultured Lachnospiraceae bacterium
CACATACTCCCTGTGACTGGGGTGTGCGGCAAGCAGCCCTTTCATACGGTCATACTCGCTTTCCGCCCCAGGCGATGCCGCCAGCTTCGCCTGCCTGTCAGCAGCCGCCGCACCGTCCGCCGTACCACCGCCATCCGTGAAAAATCCATATGCCATGCACAGGGCAAAATACAGATCCTGCCCTATCCCTTCCGGACGAACCTGGCTTTCTTCCTGCAGAAAGCCGCAGAGACCTGCCAGGACTTCCGGGCTGTACTGCCTTTGCAGAAAAACCGGATGGCAGATAACGGACAGCCATTTGCGCTCTTTCCATTCTTCCCATGAGATGTGCAGAAAGCGTTTTCGCTTCCCTGGCAGATTCCTCTTTGACGCATCTGTTCCGCTTTCTGTCCCTGTCTCTTCCTCATGGCATTTCCGGCAGATGAGCAGCAGAATCTCCCGCGCCTGGCGTTTTTCCGGGTTTGGCAGAAAATGGTCTACCCACCTTTGTATGATTATATGTACATTTTGCAGAGATTGCAATACTTTTGGTAATATCATCAAAAACCTCCCCACATGCCCTGCGCGGTACCGCTACTCATTTCCGGGGCAGTATCCACAGGCCAGCCCTGGCTTTCCGGGGCAAACGCTCTTGAATAATTCTTATCTTAGCTTTCTGCAACCGAATGCGGCGCAGAGGATGCCCTTTCCTATTGTAGCACATTTTCTCCTGAGCTGAAAGAGCATAGTTTTCGCTGCGCGCTGCAGAACTCCACAGAACTCTGCTACCGAAAACAATCGAAACGATTACAAACATGGAAAACATCGAAAACATACTATAGCAAATTACTCCTTGCGCTTGTCTTCTGCCTTTGCTAAAATGAATGGAAACAACAAATAACATAGCCAGGAGATAACGGAATGAACCATTTAGAGGAAAGAAACCAGAAGATAATCGATGCAGTCATAAAAAAAGCAGCTATTGCGTGTCCGGGCGCGCTGGCTTTGATAGGGATAAACGGTTCCTTTATGACGGGGGACTATTATGAGAGGTCGGATTTGGACCTGCTCATCCTGATCAACGATGACAGAGGCTGGCAATTGGGTTGTACCTTTATCCAGGACGACTTACAGGTCGGACATGACATCTACTGTACCACCTGGGAACGTCTGCAGAAAGATGCCGAATATGAACACCCCAATATTTCCAAGCTGATGGATGCCAAAATCGTCTATTGCGCAGACGAGAAGTACCGAGAACGGCTGGAGAATCTGCGGAAAAAGGCCAGCGGCATTTTGACGGCCCCTTTCTCTGAGGAAGACTATACGAAAGCAGAGAAGCTATTAAAAGAGGCGGAGCATTATTACACATTGGCCATGATTTCGGAGCAGCAGTCTGATGTGCTGGACGGGGCGGGCAGGGTCATTTATTATGTCGAAAACGCGATTGCAATGTTAAATAAACGGTATTTCCGTTACGGCGTAAAACGGGCTTATGAGGAGCTGAACGCCATGGAAAATCGGCCGGAAAATCTTTGCGGCTTGATAGATGCTGTCCTCTCGGCCACATCCGTGACGTCAGTGCGCACCCATTTGTCCGCGCTGATGAAAGAAACCATGGCCGCGTTCCACCATGTAAAAGAAACCCTTGCCCTCCGGAAGAAACCGGCATCCCCAGATGAACTTGACGGCACTTACGAAGAAATGTACTCAAATTGGCGGAATAAGATGCATGCGGCAGCGGAAGCAGGCAACCGGCATCTTGCATTTATGAGCCTGGTCAGCGCAAAGGCAATGTTCGATGAAATCCACAGCGAAGCGGCGATTGACAGATATGACGTGCTGGGAGCATATGATCCGGAAGACTTGCGCAAGACGGCCGCAGGGTTCGACGGTATTTTGAGCGAATATCTGAAAGAATACAGAAAAGCGGGGCTGCAGGCAAAACATTATTCTGATATCGATGCTTTTGTGCTCGATTACCAGGCAGCTCATTAGAGGAATGAACCACCTCGCAGCAATCCCACATAAGCATTGGACAATGCCGTTGTATTTTACTATGATAATTGAGCCGCCTTCAAGTTTAGCCATTCAATTGGAGGAACGAATGGGAGGAATGAAGTATTATATTTTTAATAATAAAGGAGTTTGGCAATGAAAAATCTTTTGAAAAATAACCGATTTGCAGTTTTCATAATCTTAACTTTTTTAATTTTTGTAATGTCCAATGGAGAATGGTGTATCCCGATTTTTGCATGGATTTATCCAATTTTGTTTTTGCATATGCTTTCTCTCAATCATACCCGAAAAGCATATCTTATAATTGGCTCAATATATGCCATCGGGTTTGTTTTCCAGTTTGAAAGAGCCATCGGAATGGATATAAAAATATGTATCGTGGCAGCTTTTTTGATAGCTTTTCTGAAGATTCTACCATATATCTATTGGTCTAAATCAAAAATGAGATTTCAAGATACTGTTATTTTTGCAAGTATAATGGTATCAATAGAATATATCATGTATTTGGTATATCCTATTTTGGGCGGGTTGTCTGACGCTTATACACAATACCAAAATCTATACCTGCTACAAATAGTAACGGTAACAGGGATTTACGGAATCACCTTTTTAATGTATTGGACGGCGGCAATGGTTATATGGATTTGGAACAATAAAAGCAAAAAAG
>CATKXR010000149.1 GCA_949840805.1 uncultured Lachnospiraceae bacterium
AGCAGACTGACGCCGCTTGAAGCGATTAAAAATACAGGCGAATTACAATTAAAGCGTAAGAAAAAATCTCCGCTGCTTACCTGTCTTTTTGGATTGGAAGGAGAATTGGCAGGTGGAGCATTGAAAGTACAGAAAAGAGCCTTACGGACAGCATCGCTTAGTCTGATATTCTCTTTTCTTGCCTTTACCATTATGCAGTCCTTTTTTGCACTTTCAGGAATCAGTACAAGGGAAACTTATTTTGAACGTTATCAGAGTGTTTGGGACATTATGGTTACAGTAAAGGACACGGATGTGGATTCTTTTAGTGAGGCACAAAAATTACGGGCGATTTCCGGAATAAGAAGTGCCATTGTATATCAGAAAGCAATGGCAAAAAGAATCATTGCAGAGGATGAAATAAGCGAAGATATGAAGTCCTTCGGCGGTTTTGCTGTAGCCGGGGATAAATATGTGAGGAAGACGGATGGGGGATGGCTTGTAAATGTTCCCATTGTCATACTGGATGATGCGAGTTTTTTAGCGTACTGTGAACAGATTGGCATCGCACCGCAGCTTAATGGGGCAGTCATATGGAATCAGATACGTGATGTTACAAATCCGGATTTCAGGCATCCACGATATATGCCCTATGTGAAAGGGGAAAATGCAGTAAGTATTTTAAGACAGTCCGGCAAGGAAGAGAATGACAACGGAAACTTAACAGATGTTTCCGTGGAGATCCCGGTTTTGTCCTATACGGAGAAAGTGCCTGTTTTAAGAGAGGAGTATGCAACGATTGATTATTATGAACTGGTGCATTTTATGCCCGTATCTTTGTGGAAAGAAATCAAGGGGCAGATTGGGGGCAGCGAGGAGGATACCTATATCTGTATGCTTGGCAGGGAAAATGTGACAGCAGAGGAATTGGATGCTCTGCAGGGGCAGGTAGACAGCCTGATTGCGGGAAACTATAAGACAGAAAGTGAGAACCGTATTCAGGAAGCAGAAGTGAACGATAAACAGATACAGGGAATGATGACAATCTTTGGGGGTTTCTGTGTCCTGCTTGCGATGATCGGCATTGGAAATGTGTTTTCCAATACGCTGGGCTTTGTCCGTCAGAGAAAAAGGGAATTTGCAAGGTATATGTCTGTTGGAATGACACAGGGGGAAATTAAAAAAATGTTCTGCGTGGAGGCGCTTGCCATTGCAGGGCGTCCGATTTTGATCACCCTTCCACTTGCAATTATTACAGTGGGGTATTTGCTGAAAATAAGTTATGTTGAGGTGGAAGCCTTTCTTGCCGAAGCGCCATTCATTCCGATTCTGATTTTTATGCTGGCTATCTGGGGAATTGTGGCATTTGCATATTATCTTGGCTGGCGTAATATACGTAAGATCAACTTAGCTGAGGTTTTGCGGGATGATACAATGATGTAAAATGCGATGAAGATGAAGAGCCGATAAACCTGTGAGTAATTGTATCGCTTCAGCAATCAGGGAAAAGTGTCAGCCCAGAGCGTGTTTGAAAAATGCTTTCCGTCAGATGTGCGTCACAGTTTGTGGGAGATTTGTGCCAAATGAAGGAGGCGTAGCGGGCTACGTCGACTGAATTTGACGCAAATATCACGCAAAGTGGGGCGTGCAGGTGACAGAAATGATTTTTCAAACACGCTCTAGCGGCGGCCTCGCTGCCGGGTTGACAGATTATGATGGATTTATTCTTCCACTGGGGCCGTATAGTGCGCCTGCACTGCCGGGGGAAGCTCGTCATACTGTACCTCGCTCCAGTCCAGGACGCCACGAACCGGCATGACGGTCAGACGGATAAAGGCCCCTTCCTTCAGTTCTCGGGAGGTTCCGAAGGTGATCTCCTTCTCGCTGCCTTTTTCATCATATGACAGCAGCGTATAGGAATAGGGGAGATTGCCTTTCAAGCTGATTACGCCTCCCTTCGCATCCACCTGCTCCACCCTGCTGTTGTCGATTTGAGAGTAATACCCGGTGCTGCCGGAGCCAGAGAGGAACCATGCGCAAAATCCGATCAGGCCAATGAGCAGGACAGCGGCGGCACCTGTTGCAATTTTTATTTGTTTTTTCATGATGTTTTACACTCCTTACCAGCCCTTTTTCGTAATCACTTTTTTGGGCTTTTTATTTGTTTTTGTGGATGCGCTCCTTTTTGTGGTCACTACTAAAACGGTAGAGACCAGCAGGGCGGTCAATAGACTGAACATACAGATGAACGGATTCCAGTGTACAGCCTCGTCATAGCTGCGGTATCCAACCAGCCCCATACTTGCGGTCACGGGATACAAATTCGCCAAAGTCATGTTTCCTGCTGCAAACATTCCGCCATAGCCGTAGACAAAGGCCACCACTGCACCAACCAGATGCCCGTTTGGAATACGGGCGGCAATGGCGATGACCGGCAGAACAGCGATATAGAGGAACAGGCAGTTCAGCGTAATCTGTGCCGCGGCTTGTAAAATTGCCGGCAGCTCACCTCCAGGAAAG
>CATKXR010000150.1 GCA_949840805.1 uncultured Lachnospiraceae bacterium
GATTTATCATTCCCGGCAGTGCAGCCGAACAAAAACTGACAAACAGACTTACCGGAAGGGCGGAAACAAGGATTGCTTTCACCAGGGGAACCATGCAGGCAGATAAGGGTACGGGGAAAGGAGCCGCCGCGAAATAAACTGCCGTGTTGGAAGCAAGGAAAATACACAATATTGAAAAAGTATACAGAAATCCCCCCAACAGCTTTCCCCAGATATACTGCCATTTTTGCAGGGCATGGGACATAAGCAGCAGTTTCATCCCTGTTTTATGGTCCAGAGGAAAACGTTCTGCCAGCAGAAACAGCAGGCCGAACAGCAGAACAAGACCATTGAGGCGCATTGTCCGATAAACAAAGTAAGCAGGCTCATTCAAAAACTCCAGACGAGCCAAATTACGGGCAGAGGGATAAGTATCCAACAATGCATAGATGGTTACGCCAAGGAGCATGCCCCAGGTTGCCGGTCTGTGAAACTGCATCTTATATTCATAAGCGCCCCCCTTGCCAGGAAAAGACGGATCAGATCATGGGCAAGCAAAACGCCGCACCCGGACGCCCACAGGATACTGGCAATCCGATAACCATGTACCCAATCCTGTGTTTCCGGGGATATGAAAAATACATCCGGCGACAGGAAGGGAACGCAAAAAAAGAGCATGCCGCAGAGAGCGAACCATAAGGGCAGAGCGCAGCGGAGCACATGATTTACAAAAAGCGATATCACAGTAAAGATACTGCCGATGACAGACACAAAAAGAACCGCATTAAAGAGATTACCTAATATCTGCATCTGGTTTCTCCTCCGCAAGGAAGCTTTTCAATTCGTTTAATTCCTCATTTGAAAGATTCCCGTTTTTTACAAATCCCATCACCATTTTGGAAAGAGAACCGTCATACACACGGCTCAAGAAATTGCGGCTTTCCGCAAGCTGGCACTCGTTTTCTGACACTGCAGGATAGTATAAATATCCTTTGCCCTGACGTTTTGTATACAGGGCGCCTTTCCTGACCAGACGGGCCAGATAAGTCTGAATAGTGGTTTTGCTCCAGGCCGTTTCCTTTAGTTTATCCAATATTTCGGGAAGTGTTCGGGGAGGATCATTCCAGACAATTTTCATCACCCGCCACTCCGATTCCGAAATGGAAATCTGTTGTTCCATGAGGCACCTCCGTTGGTTGATTGTATGTAGTTTTATTTATTCTACCATTAAAACTACATGGTGTCAACCATTATTGAAACAAATTGTGTCAATTGTGTAAATTGCGTGTAACAGTTCAGACAGCCTCTCACGCGAAGTCAATCATTGCAATGTGTCCGTGGATACATTTCCATGCAATTTTGCGAGACAATTACGTCAATGGAGCTGTTGTTTACAGAGGCCTCCGCAAGGTGTTTTCGTGGGTATTTTGCGCTTCCTCCGTTTACACGAACAGATGCACAGAAATCGCAGGAACAGTGATTTCGCGCACAGCCGTCCCGGGTTCAAAGGAACAGATTTACATCTGCTGCTCAAAAAGGTATGATGAATTCCGGGGAAGTCGGCATTTTTTCCGACCTGCCCAGCCTTTTGGGACCAGCCCCATGGGATAGGGGCAGATGCGAAATCAGTATAAACAAAACAAGAAAACATCATAAAAAAACATCATAAGAAAAAATAATAAGAAAAAATTTCAGCGGACGCGCACATTTCCCACGGCACATCCGTTATACAGTATGAGAGGAGGTTCCGGGAGTGGATGGAAATTTGGATTTGGAAGCGCAGTACGATAAAATTTACCGCTACTGCTATTTTAAACTGGGCAGCCGGGAGACTGCGGAAGAC
>CATKXR010000151.1 GCA_949840805.1 uncultured Lachnospiraceae bacterium
GCTCTGGCGGATGCGGACGGCAGGAGCGTGGCTGTGGAATATGTAGACAATGAGATGATTGTGATTGAAACGCCGGTTGTTACCAACTTTTATCTGGCTGATGGAGAGAAGCAGGGAATCGGAACCGCCCAGTCCCATACCCGGTATGAAATCCTTACTCAGACACTGGAAGAACGAGGGGCAATGACGGAAACAGAAGTGCGAGATGCATTAGACAGTGTGAGCAAGGACAATTTTGGTGAGTTTGAACGCATCCCGCAAGGTGGGATGCGTTCACGAGGAAGGAGTGAAACGGATTCCGAGTGTCCGCTTGAAACTACCGAATGGAGCATTGTTATGAATCAAGAAGCAAAGGAACTGATTTATTATCACAGGGAAAATTATGGAGCGGCATATGCCGTTTCGGTAGAATAGGTGAATCTACACAGCATTTTTATCAGGAGGAAGGAAATGAACTACTTAAAGATTTTAAAGGATTTATACAGACTGAAAAAGAATGTGAAATTAAGTGCCGGCAAGATGCGTTCTCTGCAGGAGAAAAAACTGCGAAAGATTCTCAGGTTCGCATGGGAACATTCCGCTTATTACAGGGCAGCTTTTGAAAATGCAGGAATTGCGAAAGAACAGCTGGATACATTGCCTCTTTCCTGCTTTCCTGCCATCGACAAGCCGGCGCTTTTGGAGCATTTCGATGAACTGGTCACAGTACCTGATTTAAAACAGGAAGACTTACGGAAATTTGACGCAGAGGAGGCGACAGACCGAAAGCCCTATCAGGGAAAGTATCATGTGGTTCATTCTTCCGGAAGCACCGGAAAGCCCGGATATTTTGTATATGATGAAGATGCCTGGAATCAGATGCTTCTGGGTATTATCCGGGCGGCTCTATGGGATATGTCCATGCCACGGATTTTGAGGCTTCTGATGAAACGCCCCAAAATTGTCTATATCGCTGCCACGGACGGAAGGTATGGCGGTGCTATGGCAGTGGGAGATGGAACCTGCGGGGTAGGAGCGGAGCAGATGTATCTGGATATTAAGACACCAGTTGCCGAATGGATCAGACAGATCAGGGAGTTTAGACCGAATATTGTTATCGGGTATCCGTCCGCCATTAAGATTCTGGCGCAGCTTATGGAAAAGGGGGATGTTGCCATAGACATCCAAAGGGTAATCTCCTGTGGAGAGCCGCTTAATGAGACTTTGCGGAAGTACCTGGAGAAGGTATTTCAGACAACGATTGTAAATATCTACGGTGCCAGTGAGTCTTTGGCTCTGGGGGTAGAGACAGATCCGGAAAAGGGAATGGTTCTTTTTGATGATTTGAACCTGATTGAAGTGGAAAACGGAGTGATGTATCTGACCTGCTTGTACAATTACACACAGCCCTTGATCCGTTACCGCCTTTTGGACCATCTGACATTGGAGGCTGCCAGGGAAGGCGAACCGCCATTTACCAGAGCGGTAGGCCTGTTGGGAAGAAATGACGATGTGCTGTGGTTTGAGAATAGAACGGGGGAACGGGAATTTCTGCATCCCTTAGCGATTGAAGGGTTCTGTATTGAAGGCTTGAAAGATTACCAGTTCCGGCAGACAACAAAAGATACCTTTGAAATGTATGCGGAAACAGACAGCAGCGCTTCCAGAGAATATATCCGGCAGGAGATGCTGCATCAGATGAGGAAGATTTTGAAAGAGAAAAAACTGGAATATGTGCAGTTTTATGTAAATTTTGTGGATATGATCCTGCCGGATAAAAAAACAGGGAAAAAACCTTT
>CATKXR010000152.1 GCA_949840805.1 uncultured Lachnospiraceae bacterium
GAAAAAGTCCAGTATAAAAATTCAAATCGTATTGAGTAAATAAAAAAATAAGATTAAGCACAAAATATAAAGCTGTATTCAACCATATAGACTTATACAGCGATACAAAGAACAGGATAAAATAAAGTCCGCACAATACGATAATCCTTGTGCGTGTCCTTTTCTTGGCTGAAAACAGGCTGGAAGAATACTGCCAAAGAATGACAGCTTCTACAAAAAAGCAAAACAAATAATAAACAACATTTTTCATTTCTATTACCGTGTACTTTCCAAGTAGAGAAGATAGGTTTCCTTAAAAGCACTGTACTTCCTTTGTTGATAAATAAGTTATTGACTGACAGTTCCTTAGTACGATTGCTGCAACATGCAGCATTAAAATTATATAACATCTAAGCCGGAAAATGAATAGAAATTGCATGAAAAGACATTTTTTTATAGATTTTGGGAAAGATGAGACGAATATTTGTGAAATGACCAAAAAAGGGCAAAAAATGTCGTTTCATGCAGGGAAGGTTGAAATTGCGGCAAAAAAAGGGATAATGGAAATTGTCATTGATTTCACAGAACGGAAAAAGAAAATATTGTTGATCAAACGGAGGAGATATTATGAAAAAGGGCGCATCAAAAAAGATGTTTGCGTTGTCTGTGCTTGTATCTGCCGGTATGCTGTTGACTGGCTGTTCCGGTACGGCAGCAGAACCCTCGGAGAGTACACCGACGGGAAGCAGCATAGAGACGATACAGGAGAGCGTGGGAGGGGCAGAATCTGGAACAAACCATATCAGCGAGAAGCTGTCCGATATGCTGGTAATTGATGCGGATGTAGTTTTGCCGGAAGAGCAGGTATATAGCGTGTATGCGTTGACAAAGCAGGCGTTTCCGAGAGAGGATTTAGATGTTTTTTTCGGAGTGTCGGAAGCTGTCGTAACGGTTCACCCGGAATGGGTAGGGGCATATTCTGCAGAAACGGAAGAGGGCGGATACTTTAGTACGGATCCCTATGGAAACTTTACATATGCTAAGGAAGAGGAAAGGGACGACTACATCGTATATTTGGTGGAATCCGCATATTATAATGCCGGCAGTTGTTCTTTCAGAAAGGAAGAAATACCGGATTTGTCCTTCCTAAACGCAGGGGATGCCATTCAGATGGGGAAGGAAAGGATTAAGGAACTGACAGGACAGGATTCGGAGGTCATTGCTGCTTATGCTCTGAACCGGGAAATACTGACAGAACTGGAGGAGCAGTATAGGCAGACTCAGAAATACCAAGAAGATGCACAGAGAGGGAAAGAAACTGCGGTCGATGGCTGGTCGGACGAAGATGAGATATACTATATGGAGTTTGAACTGACGAAGGATGGTCTGCCAATTTACAGCGGCGTCAATGAGCCTGGCATATCCATGGCAGTGGAAACCTTTTGGACGGCTGAAACCCGAATCACTATGCTGCTTGATAAGGATGGGATTCGATATATAGCCAGCAGGGGTGGAATTTTTGACGCCAGCCCGGAAGCAGAGGCGCAGACGATTATCTCAGCGGAGGCAGCACTGGAAGCGGTAAAGGAAATTTATGTGAATACCATATTGAACTCGCAGGTTACAATCTCTCGGATATGGCTGGAATATGTGGTTGTACCGGACTGGGAAGTGAAGGAACAGTATAAGCTGGTGCCCTATTGGTGTGTGCAGATAGATTCGCCTTCGGGAAACAGCAGTGCGG